>JBGAJU010000045.1:0-36210 GCA_044224775.1 Flavipsychrobacter sp. | reverse complement strand
GAGCCGGAAACAGTTGGGTTAGGGTTAACTGTTACAACGGTTGTTGTGCTCCTGCTGCCGCAGGCATTGCTTACGGAATAAGTTACAGTAGTTGTGCCTGGTATAAGCGCATTAACTGCACCGGTAGCAGAGCCTATAGCTGCTACAGTGGGGTTGCTGCTGCTCCATGAGCCGCCGGTAGCGGGATTGCTAAGAACAGATGTTATGGTCGGACAAAGGTTAGAGGGGCCGGTAATAGGTGCAATGCCTATTACATTTTGTACAGTATTGGTCAATACAACGGGGTTGTCGTCAAAGTATATGCCTGCGCGGTTTTGGACTACGGTACCATCTGCTAGGCCTGGTTTTGTTTTGATATTATAGATGATCATTCCCATGCATTGTCCGTGGTGTGTGCTATCGAGCAGTTTAATGTTCGGCAGGTCAAATTTGGCTATGGTATATGGACCGTCTTTTATAATACATACGTTCATCGCGGCGGTAGCTATTTCAACCTCCAGGCTGCGTGGGTCAAGGTTATTGGATAAGGTGTCGAGTATGTAGATATTGTCGGCGGTGTCGTTGCCGTCATTTTCAAAACGTATAGTGTAATGCAGCTTTGTGCAGGGTAGTACATGCCCGGCGGGTGATACCGCAATATCATTAGGGTCGAAAGAAGAAACAACTGTATCTTGTTTTGTGAATATATTGTTCGATGTGTCAATGTCGCCTGAAGAAGCAGCGATGGTTACATAATTTGAAATAACCTTTGTACCCGGTAATAGCCAACTGGAGTAGCCGCCGGGTACCTCAAGCCAATAGTTGATTTGGGGGTAGGTAGCAGTTCCCGTAGATACGGCTGACAAGTGCCATGTGGCAGTTGAGTCTGTATATGATGCAGCTGCAGGATTTGTCATGTATGGATAATATCTGTACCTGGAGTCAAAATGTAGCGTAACGTCTGCACCGATGGGCGTACAGAATGTATTGTTCACTACTATAGTGCCCATTTGGCTGTGCCTGCCGGTTTGGGTGCTTATATGTTGCGTCAGGTCAAAAGATGATCCGGCGGTGCATTGCAAGCCAAAGTATTTGAGCCGGTAGTTATTCACAGTCGCGTAAATAGTGTCCTGTATAAAACCTGCCGATGGGCATGTAGTACGTATGCCGGCTGGTGTTGATATTGGCGTGAACCTGTAGATCGTGCCCACGGGGCCATATGCCCTATAATAAAAACCGCTGGTTGCACTGATTGTATCAATTGCTGTGCCGTTGGAATCTACACGCGTCTGAACAGGCAATAACAGGCTTTTATCCCCCGCGTCAAAAGTGCAATTGCTATTTGCATCAAAATAGAACTTAATTGGCAGGGTACGGCAGTAGAGATATTCATACGAATAAGAAATCGTGTCCTGCGGGACAGAGCCTATGTATAATACCTGCATTATGTTATATGTGCCGGGTAGATTGTAAGCATGGTATGTGTGAGCGCCATATACACCTGAAAACGAGAAAGGTGTATTCACATTAGTGCCATCTCCAAACCAGGTGGTGACATTGTAAGAGGTGGAAGAGCCACAGGTAGAAACATAAAAGTCCAGGTTATTACATACAGTATCTATACTTGAAGTAACAGAATGTCCTGCAAAGGTGGTGCTGACTGTGATGGACCCGGGTGCGGAATAAGCGAACAGCCCAGTTGTAGCGCATGTTGTTTTACAACGGTAGTACATATTACTTGTTGCATTGTAGGTAAATGAGGTGGATGTAAGCCCTGTAACATCGTAATAGGTTGTGCCATCTGCGGAAGTTTGCCATTGGTAACTAATGCCGCAACCAGACGAAGCGCCTACTAACGTAATGGTATCGTAATTGCCATAGCAGATAACAGGTAGGCTCACGTTAGCGATGCCGCCAGTTGGTGTTCCTGAGCAGGTAGCGGGTGTAACGGTAATGGTGCGCGTTGCAGCACATCCGGTGCCTAAAGAGTAATTTATATTTGCTGTTCCCGGTAATAAACCGGCAACTACACCCGTGACTACATCAACTGTTGCAATTGAGGAGGAACCACTAGTCCAGATGCCTCCTGCAGGTGATGTTGTAAGGTTAATAGTGTTGCCTGCACACACTGATGTGGGGCCTGCAATAGTTGGTATTGGGATCAAACTTACTATTGTACTACCACTCATTGATACGGAGCATCCGGATGTACTTGATCCCATTACAGTATAAGTGCCCGCAACTGTAATAGTGCCAAAGTCGAGCGCACTGCCTGTGCCTGGTCTTGGCGTACCTACAGCTGAAGTTCCGGCATATAATTGATAAATTACACCTGCATCTGACCCGCTTAATGTGATATGAGGGGCAGAGAAACCAGTGCAATAAACGCCACCCCCGCTAACTGTGTAACGTGTTGGTGATGGTATTACAGTAACTGTTTTTGTAGTAGAGCAGCCGGCGCCAAGTGAATAAGTTACCGTAGCTACCCCCGTACCAACCCCTGTAAGCATACCGGTGGGTGAAGTTGTAAGGATCGCAGGGTTGCTGACACTCCATACACCACCGGGTACTGACGAATACAGTGTAAGTGTTGAACCACTGCACACAGTTGAAGCACCTGTTATAGGACCTGAAGTTGTATTTACCGTTACGGTTCTTACAAAATAACAACCACTGCCTATGGTGTAAGAAATAGCTGCGGTTCCCATGCTTACTCCTGTAACATCACCGGTTGTAGAATTAACTGTAGCAATTGATGCATTACCACTGCTCCAGGTACCTCCTGCCGGAGCAGATAATAGGGTGCTTGTAGAGCCTATACAAAGTGCAGATGAGCCTGTTATGCCGCCCGGTATGGCATTCACGGTCACATTAGCAGACACCGTGCAGCCTGTACCCAAAGAATAATTGATAGTTGCCACGCCAAGGCTGACTCCCACAGCAATGCCCGATAAACTGCCTATCGATACCAATGCAACGGTGCCGCTGCTCCATACACCTCCGGGCACACTGTTTGTATAAGTGACCGCTGTGCCCACGCAAATGCCGGATGGGCCGGTAATAGCCCCCGGGATAGTAGATACCGTTACTGTTTTTACACTATTGCAGCCGCTTCCTGAAGCTAAAGTTATGTTGGTAATGCCCAATGACATACCTGTTACCACGCCTGCTGAACTTACTGTGCCTATTGCCGGATTGCTGCTACTCCATGTACCACTACCGGCTAAGGTAACGCTGGAGCCAACACACACAGCGGAAGGACCTGTGATTGCCGGAGTAAGGTTTAATGTAGTGCTGCCCAGCATTGTGTTTGTACATCCGGTTGTTACATCACTACCTGTAGCGGTATATATGCCTGCAGTTGTTTGGGCGCCAAAGTCAAGTGCTGCACTGTGACCTGGCACCAATGCTATAGTCACTCCATTTTTATAAAGAGTGTAGCTTGTCCCTATGTCTGATCCGCTCAACATGAGATGCCCGCCGGTGCAAGAGCCGCTACTGCTGCTAAGTGTATAGGCCGTGGGCAATGCGTTGACAGCGACATTCGCTGTGCCTGTCATTGTTCGTGTACAGCCTGTACTGACGTCTGTTCCCACGACCGTATAGGAGCCTGGTGTTGTATATGCTCCAAAATCAAGCGCGAAGCCCACTCCAGCCATTGGGGCTCCTACAGGGGTGGAGCTGTTAAATAGCTGATAATCTACGCCTAGGTCACATATGTCAAGCCCGATATGCACGCCTGATCCGCCTGCGCAGTAGTTGCCACCACCGATAACATTATGTGCTGCTGGTAAGGGATTTACTGTTATTGTCGCTACGGCGTCCTCAATGCCAACTGTATAGGTGATATCAACAATGCCAGTTGAAATGCCTGTAACTATCCCTGTTGTACTTACCGTGCCAATTGCTATATTACTGCTGCTCCATGTGCCGCCCGGTGTCAGATCATATAAGTTTATTGTTTGTCCAAAGCATACACGGAAAGTACCTGTTATCGGATCAACAATGGCAAAGGAGGAATATGAAAACAAGAGGGCGAAAACCAGTAGGTTGATCTGTTTCATAAGGTGTGTTTTAAGTTTAAGTTAAAAAGGCTCAATAAGATAGGCGTTTGAGATAGCTAATATGTTAGGCGGCTTGATAAATTTTGTTTTTGTCTATCTGATTCTACCTAAACCAAATAAATTTTGTTCCCTGCCGCCAATTCGCGACCTTTGTACGTTACGGGATTTTTTTGCGTTTTTCACAGAAAATACTCACAATATCGTGGACTTCAGCTAAATAAGTGAGCAACGAATGAGCAAGAAGTGAGCAATAAAAATCGCGTAAAATACTGGTAGTCAATTTGTTATTAGAAATGGGCATATTTTTTGTAAAAGTGTGCAATAAATATAGGTTACTAAAATGTTTGATAATTTAAGTGAGCGGTTAGAATCCGCATTCAAGCAACTAAAAGGTGAAGGCCGCATAAATGAGATAAACGTAGCTACCACGGTAAAAGAGATACGCCGTGCACTGGTAGATGCGGATGTAAACTATAAAATAGCCAAAGAACTTACCGATAGGGTAAAGGAAAAGGCTATGGGCGAAAAGGTGCTTACTTCCATAAGCCCCGGCCAGTTAATGGTGAAGATAGTGAAAGATGAGCTGGCGGAACTGATGGGCGGCAGGGAAGAAGAACTGAGCCTGTTAGGTAAGCCTACTGTCATTCTTATCGCAGGCTTGCAAGGTTCGGGTAAAACAACATTTTCCGGTAAGCTGGCTAACTTCCTGAAGACCAAGAAAGGCCGCCACCCATTGCTAGTAGCGGCTGATATATACCGCCCTGCGGCTATGGAACAACTGCGCGTATTGGGCGAACAGATAAAGGTGCCTGTTTTTATAGAGCCTGAGAATAAAAATGCAGTGTCTATTGCCAATAATGCTATAGCACACGCAAAACAGAATAACCATAATGTTGTTATCATCGATACTGCGGGTCGCCTGGCTATAGATGAGGTGATGATGCAGGAAGTGGCGAATATTAAGGCGGCTGTTAATCCTGATGAGATATTGTTTGTTGTGGATTCCATGACCGGACAGGATGCAGTGAATACGGCCAAAGCATTTAATGACCGTCTTGACTTTACTGGTGTAGTTCTTACCAAGCTTGATGGTGACACTCGTGGAGGTGCAGCACTAACAGTGAGGTATACAGTTGACAAGCCCATCAAGTTTGTAAGCATGGGTGAGAAGATGGACGCGCTGGATGTGTTCTATCCCGAACGTATGGCACAGCGTATCCTGGGCATGGGTGATATCACCACACTGGTGGAGCGTGCACAGGCTCAGTTTGATGAGGCTCAGGCTAAGAAGCTGGAAAAGAAGATACGCGCAAATAAATTCGATTTCGAAGACTTTAAAGAGCAATTGCAGCAGATCAAAAAGATGGGTAACATCAAGGATCTGCTGGCAATGATACCAGGTGTAGGCAAGGCTATAAAGGACATTGATATTTCAGACGATGCCTTTAAAGGGATAGAGGCAATTATCAACTCTATGACCCCTTATGAGCGCAGTAACCCGGATGTTATTGATGGCAGCCGCCGGAAGCGTATTGCAAAAGGTTGTGGCAAAGATATTAACGAGGTGAACGCGTTTATGAAGCAGTTTGATCAGATGAAACAAATGATGGGCATGATGAACAAGATGAAAGGTGGCGGAATGGGCATGGGGATGCCGGGAATGATGCCTCGCAGGTAAAAAATACAAAATGAATAGTATGCGTAATGTGAAAAACGTTATCGCATTTTAGTTTACACTAACTCTTTAATTACAAGCAGGGAAGTTGTACCAATAATTATCCAAAGCAGAACGCCTTGTAGTATGGGGCGCAATCCTACTTGTTTAAGTGTGTTCAGCGACAGTCCGGAACCGATTAAGAAGAGCGTTACCACCAATCCCTTTCTTCCGAAAATGTATGCCCAATGAAAGAGAGAATGTTCGCCAATGTTACTTTTTAAAACGGGTATGTACACCGGCA
The DNA here is from genome assembly GCA_044224775.1 of Flavipsychrobacter sp. Taxonomy (GTDB): domain Bacteria; phylum Bacteroidota; class Bacteroidia; order Chitinophagales; family Chitinophagaceae; genus Nemorincola. The sequence continues at coordinate 30,209 of JBGAJU010000045.1, read as the reverse complement.
AATAAGTTGAAATAAGAATGGCAATTATAAAATAGAAAATGAAGTATGGTATCTTGATCTTGCCTGTGTTTTTCTGAAAATAAGCGGTGGCCAAAGTAAGTGGAATGATCCACAGCGCACGTTCCAGCTTAATGGTTGTGGCTATTTTCAGAGCGTCCTCGCTATACTTACTTGCTGCACCTACAACCGAACTGGTATCGTGTATGGCTATGGCACACCATGTGCCGAACTGCTGGTCGGTTAAATTTAAATAGTGTCCCAAAACAGGGAATATGAACAGTGCAATAGAGTTGAGGATGAATACTGTGCCCAATGACACACTTATCTGTTCGTCATTGGCTTTTATTACCGGTGCTACTGCGGCGATAGCACTACCGCCGCAAATTGCAGTGCCATTAGAGATAAGAAGAGATGTGTTTTTATCTATCTTCAGTTGTTTTCCGATAATCCAACCAGCCAATAGCGTAACACCTATGGTGCCTATGGTGAATAGAAAACCTTCTTTGCCTGCCTCGAGAGCATGTTCAAAGTTCATGTTGAAACCAAGACAAACAACCGACACCTGCAACAGCAGGGTAGTGGCCTTCTTGTTTATTTTGATAAAGGGATTGCCTATAGCAAAAGCTATCACGAGGCCGGTTAGCAATGCAAATGGTGGGTCAAGGAATATGGTACATGCAATAACACACAACAGGAATATTAGCTGCCTGTAAGTTTCAGGAATAGTAAGCAGAGGCGTTCGCATTATTATTGGGCACTCCATTGAAGCGCGAGCCAAAGATAGTATTAGCTACAAAGATTCTATAATGTTCATTTCTGGGTAATGCACCATTAATCCCCAACTTCCATAGTGCCCTCATGCCAATCGAACGATTCGCCATGCTTCCCTTGTTCCCAGTAGAATTTACCCCTCTTTACATCGTAGTTGCCTATCTCGTTCATGGTTTCACAATCATACAGCCTGCCGTTGACCATGGTGTAACGTATGCTTTCAGTGTTTTTAATGTCGTCAAGTGGGTTTTTGTCCATTATTAACAGGTCGGCGAGTTTGCCTGATTGCAAAGTGCCTATCCAATTGTCCAGACCAAGGCTTACCGCGGGATTGTAGGTTGCAGTGCGTAATGCTTCCATAGGTGTCATGCCGCCTTGTGCCATCATCCATATTTCCCAATGTGCGCCAATACCTTGTATCTGGCCATGCGCGCCCATATTTATCTTTACCCCTACATCCGAAAGCTTCTTCAGGCTGCGGGATACCAGCATATGCCCGTTTTCGTATTCCTCTTCCGGTGCCATGGTACGGTGTCGGCTACGTGGGTCTATTACAGCGCGTGGAGTATATTTTAGCAATCGCTCCTTTGTCCATATATCGCTATGCTGATACCAGTAATTCTCCCCGCTTTGCGCGCCATAGCAAACAATAAGGGTAGGGGTGTTGGCCGTTTGAGAATTTTTCCAGAGCTGTACCACATCATCATACAAAGGCGCTACAGGTATGTTGTGCTCGACGGTAGTGTGCCCATCCATCACCATGCTCATATTGTGCAGGAAGTGCGAACCACCCTCCGGCACTACTTCCATCTTTAACTCGCGTGCGGCTTCTATCACCATCTGGCGTTGGTCTCGGCGTGGCTGGTTGTAGCTTTTTACGCTGAATGCGCCAAATGCTTTAGTGCGGCGTAGGGCACTTTTGGCATCTTCCAGCGAATTGATGACCGCTTTAAAATCTCCGTCTGCACCGTATAGAATGGTGCCCGTTGAGAATATTCTTGGCCCAACCATCATTCCGGCTTTCACAAGCTCACTTTGAGCAAACACCATTTCACTATTAGCAGACGGGTCGTGCGTGGTAGTTACCCCATAAGCCAGGTTCGTAAAATACGGCCAATGCTGATTCGGTGTTATACCTTGTCTGAAGTGGCCGACATGTGCGTGAGCATCAATGAACCCAGGCATAATAGTCTTGCCGTTGCAATCCATCGTTTTTATCCCCTGCGGAACTGTTACTTCATTGCTTTTGCCTATCGATTTAATGATGTTGTCTTCAATTACTATTGTTCCATTCTCTATTACTTCGTCGCCATTCATCGTAATGATACGTGCGTTTGTGAACGCTATATAGCCTTTAGGTTTATCAGTTTTGGCAGTAAGACCGACGCTGATACCGTGCTCGGGTATTTTGAACAATGAATCGGTTTTACCATTAATAAAGCCAAAACGTTCATCAAGGTTTATTGTGTAATACTGGTCTCCCAAAGTATAATGCAGTTGTTTGTTGTCGCTGCTCCAGTGGAGGTTTATACCTGCATCCTGCGAAACTTTTCTTACCGGGAAATCAGTTGAGTCACTACTTAGATTGAATTCTTTACCCGTGTGGGCAAACGGTGCGACATATACAGAGTGCAGGTCTACAAATGAGACCCAGTTGCCGTCAGGTGAGATAGTAAATTGGTTCGTGTATTTGCCTTTGAAAATAGTGCGGTCATCGCTGCCATCAAGTTTGCAGCTATGAAATGTCTTGTCAAGCGCGCCCATAGTATTGCCTCCGACCTGGTAATAGATACGTTTACCGGTATTATCAAATCTTGGGTATTCACCTTTGTCTGTAACGAATTCTTCTTTACCGCCGGTTGCCGGCATTATATATATACCCGGTTTTGGGGTATAGGAATTGCCTAAAACATTATCGTTGCCCTCTTTGCTATATACTACCCATTTACCATCAGGCGAGAATGAAGGTGTGCGATAAATGCCTTTATTCAAAGTTATTTTCGAAATAGACGGATTACTCCCAAATCCCATTACAACAATGCCGCCTTCTCAAATTCTTTGTTATTTGTAATCCGTTCTGGTATGCCATCGGGCAGTTTCTTTTTATATATGTTGCCAAGGGCACTAAATACAAGCCATTTTCCATCAGGAGATGTAACTGCATGGCGGATCACATTTACGTTGAACTGATCCTGGTTCAAGTCTTGTTTAAAATGCAACGCATCGGTTATATGCTGCTTTACATTGCAGGTGAATGGTATTTCGCTTGCTGCGTTCTGTTTACCTGCATCTACCTTTATTATTTTACCCCCTGCCCATATCACGATATTCTTATCGTCTGGTGTCCAGTTGTAACCAGTATAGGAACCAAATATGGTCCAGGCTTCCGATTGATCTTTGCTCAGGTTATCATAGATCGGCCATTCTTCGCCCGTTTCGATATCGCGCAGGTAAAGAACGGTTTTTGTGCGTACACGCTTAATAAAAGCAAGTAATTTACCGTTATGTGATATTTGTGGACGCATTGCTCCGCCCGGTCCTCCTGTCACATTCTCGGTAGTGCCTTTTTCTCTGTCAAAACGCTTGATGACGAATATCTGGTTATTTGGATCTTTATTATATTGGAAAAAACCTCCGGGATACATATCCTCGCTGTAATAAATATAACGTCCGTCTACAGATACCGACGGCTCGTTCAGGTCCTGCTGGTCATTTTTTCTCGCAGTCAGTTGCAAGCCGTTGCCACCATTTATGTTGTATAACCATAATTCCCCGGCGCCGGCCGAACGGGTAGATGTGAAGTGTTTTCTTGCTAAAATATAATTGGCATCTACCCATGCAGGGTTATTCAATAAACGGAAGGTTTCTTTGGTTATTTGTCGCGCATTGCTGCCATCGCGGTTCATTACCCATATGTTGTCTCCGCCCCCTGCATCCGATGTAAAGAGTATTCTTTTTCCATCAGGGCTAAACCGTGGCTGAACTTCCATTGCCAGTCCCTGGCGGAGTGCTTTTGCTTCCCCACCAACTGCAGGCATAATGTATATATCGCCCAGTATATCGAATACAATTTCTTTTCCATCAGGTGATACGTCCAGGCATATCCATGTGCCCTCGGTTGTGGTAAAGGTCACATCCTTGCCCGGGCCGCCGGGATTATTCACATCCCATTTTTTCTTTTCTTCTTTAGCTATGGAATGGCACGGAATACTCAATAAAAGCAGCCCCGTTACTATATGGTTTAAACGCATGAAATGTTGATTGTGAAGACGTAAAGATAATGTCCTACGCCGAAATTAAATAAGTATAAAAGGGGGGATTTATTAAGCTTAAAGTCTTTCTACCACCCCCGCTATTCCTTGTCCGCCGCCGATGCATGCGGTAACCATGCCATATTTCTTATTTAACCTTTTTAGGTCGCTTAATATTTGTATTGTGAGTTTTGCACCTGTGCAACCAAGCGGATGGCCTAATGAGATAGCACCACCGTTTATATTTACAATATCCGGGTTTAATCCCAACTCGCTTATTACCGCCAGCGATTGTGATGCAAAAGCTTCATTTAGTTCAATAAGGTCAATATCACTCAGGTTCATGTTTGCCTGTTTCAGCACTTTGGGTACTGCTTTTACCGGCCCCATACCCATCACCCTTGGGTCCACACCCGCACTTGCGCAATTCACCAGCCTCCCTATTGGGTTCAGTCCCAGTTGCTTCATTAGCCGTTCGCTCATCATCAATGTAAAAGCAGCTCCGTCCGATGTTTGCGAAGAATTTCCCGCGGTCACGCTACCACCTTGTGCAAATACTGCAGGTAGCTTTGCCAATGCTTCGGGTGTTGTGTCTGCTCGGGGCCCTTCGTCGGTATCTACAACATATTCCCGTTCAGCTCTTTTATTCTTTTCATTCAGATACACCTCTTTTACTTTTATAGGTAATATACCTTCTTTAAAATAACCTTCTTTTATAGCGTTTAAGGCTCTTTGGTGTGAGCGCAGGGCAAAGGCATCCTGCTCATCTCGGGATACATTGAAATCTTTAGCGACCTGCTCGGCGGTAAGGCCCATGCTTAAATAATAGTCGCCATTGGTTTTCGCGTAATCATAGTTTGGCATTGTGCGCCAGCCTGCAGTAGGCACAAGGCTCATGCTTTCTGTGCCGCCTGCAATTATGCAATCAGCCATGCCATTTTGTATTTTAGTGGTAGCTATTGCAATCGCTTCCAAGCCTGATCCGCAATAGCGGTTTATCGTCAAACCAGCAGCCCATTCGCCTATGGCTTTGTTGGCAATAATGCGTGCCACCTGCAATCCCTGCTCGGCTTCTGGTACAGCATTGCCTACAATTACATCATCCACCAGCTTTGGGTCAAGCTGGGGCATACTTGCTAGTAAACCTTTTATTACATCAACCGCCAGATCATCAGGCCTATACGATTTAAATCCTCCTTTTTTCGACTTAGTTACTGCAGTGCGATACCCGCTTACTATATAGGCTGTTTGCATCTTTTTCGATAATGTTGCAATATAAAGTTAAGATAGTTGGTGCACATAATTCTATTCATTTCATAGCCGTATCTTTACTAAATCAAATTTTACCGTATGCGGAAAGCCCTAATGTTCTTTATAATAGCATGTTTTTTTACGTTTATTGCATTAGGTCAAGGTGTAAAGGTCGTAGCCCTCAAACAAGTGCGGGTAGCATATGCTCCAGTTAATTACTATATAAACGGAGTTATAGATGATCGCAATGACAAAAACACTATCGGCACGATAGGCAAGGACGGACTTAACTTACTAGGAGGTGCTGAGGCTGCAATAAAGAACTTCATTGAAAAAAGTGTTATTCAGAACAGGTCAGCTCAAGCAGTATCGGTTCGCATATCGGGACTCGATTTTGCAATAAAAAAACATGGCGCTATATGGAACGCTGATGCTGAGATGACCTTTGCTTTTTATGTGAATGACTTAAAAACAATTGAACTGACGAGCAAGGGTCAAAAACAAACAGACGGTGATCCGTTGGACTATGTCGATGAGTTCATAAAACAATCTGTAGAAAGTGAGCTTAAAAGATTTGATTCCTGGTGGGGGCAAAGCAGGAATAAGATACCTACATCGCCAGTTGCTAAAGTGAATGTGGAGATTGGCGAAACGCTCGACAAACCTAATACTATTGTCTATTCGACCGACAGGCCGTTAACTGTTGATGATTTTCAGGGCCCGCCGCAAAACGGGGGTATTGAGCAAGCGGCCACATTAAGTGGTTCCGGTTTTGCAACTGGAGCGGAGGTTAGGAATGGCCAGTTGGTAGTGAGTGTAGTTATCACGCCCTATTTTGATAAGGCGGGTTCCTGGTTCAAAAAAGGTGGCCATACCAAAGAAGTGCTTGCTCATGAGCAAGCACATTTTGATATAAATGCACTCAATGCCTGTGAGCTTTCTGCGCGCATCAGGAAGACCGTTTTTCAAAAAGCCACTTATGAGCAACAACTGGATGACATGTTGTATGAGAGCATGGAAGCAGTGCGGAAAGAACAGGCTTTATTTGACAGTGAAACTGACCATGGAACGATTCGAGATAAGGAACTGCAATGGGAGAGGAAGTTGAAGGATAGGCTAGCTACTTGTGGTTGCTACTAGTACGGTTTCGGCCTGCCTTTAATTTGCCTGGCCTCTATTTTCCTCATTTCTTGTTCCCTTCTGTAATATTTTTGGTATTGCCCTTTGTTGATGAGCGATTTGATCTCGGCATCTTTCATTCGATCTAGTTGCTGTTTTATTTGCTCCTTTTTCTTGTTTCCCGAAATATTAATGCTGTCCCGGCTACGGTTGTATTTCAGTGATATGTAATGGATCTTTTTGAGTTGGATAACAGAGAGTTTTAAGCTGTCTTTCATCCATTTTACTTCATTTTCCGCGCGCACTTCCGGTGACCATGCCGGCTGTGCGTGAGCATTAACTGCGCATAGTGCAAAAAGAAAAAAAAAGCTGTAACAGAATCTCATCCCGGGAAAAACAAACGATTAATAGTATTCTATCAGGCGTTCAGTTATGCGGGTTGCTTTATCATTCTCGTAGCAGAACTTTATGAACCAGTTCTTTTCAGTGTCGTAGGAATAAATGTATTTATTTTTTACAACCGGTTTTCCCTTGGCATCATACCGTATATTTTCTATCTCATTTCCTTTCTCGTCATACGTATATTTCTGAGTTATTTTTTCAATAAGCTTGCCGTTTTTGTCATAAGTAGCATCAAGCGTATGGTTACCGTGACTGTCGAGTTTACATTGGTAAACCACCTTGCCATTCTCGGCATATTGAATAACTTCAATCGGGTTATCGTCAGCATCGTACTTGGTCACCAACATCTTGAACTTGGTCGATTTTTCGTGGTCATAAGCTTTTTCTTCTATTACATTCCCTTTGCTATCGTATTTGTATGTATAGCGCGACTGGTAATTGCCGTTCTGGTTGTAGTCAATAACCTGGGTCATATTACCTTTCTCGTCATAACTGAAAACTTCTTTTAGTTTTATCCTTCCATCGCCATCATAGAAATTTTCTTCAATGATGTTCTTCCTGTCATCGTATTTGTAGGTGTGACGGTTTTTCAACTTGCCACGATAATATTCACTCCACTCAATGCGGTTACCCAAGTTGTCATATTCGGTATTGTGGTTCCATTCAAGTGTGCCGTCGGCTTTATACCTGTTCCAATCTTCTTTGTTACCTCTAATGTCCACCTGGTATAGTGTTGAGTCTTCCAATTTACCGTTGCCATTATACTGGTTATGGCCCACCAGGACGCCATTATTATCGTATTTAAAAGTGTTCCGGAATGCTTTGATATGAACGTAGTTGTCTTGAACGGTGTCATACCCCTCTGTTGATGTCGATTCCAGCAGGTTGCCTTTTTGGTTAAACCGTTTAGTGGTAGTATGTATTTCTCGACCTTTTTTTAGTTTACCCTCTCGTCTCTCTACAGTAAAACCGGTTACGGCAATCGATTTTACACTTCCGCGCAACATTTCCTTCTCCGCATCACTTTTTTTCATGCTGCCGCTCTCCATTGCCTGCATCTGAGCTTGTGCACATATTGCAGACCCCACTAACAAAAGTGTAAGTTTTAATACTTTCATATTTATATCGATTTGCCCTAAAATTACTGAAATTTTCCAAATACCCGATTAGTAACTGGCGTTCGATTTGACTATATAGAAATTTTAATATTTGGTTGACATATTATTATCAAAGACATTTAAAGTATGGGGAATATTTAAATACAAACCTATTAATTACATTTTGTATCTTCGCACCCTTTTAAAACATTCCGCTCCTCAATATGAAGTTGTCGCAATTTAAGTTTGACTTACCACTAAATCTCATAGCGCAACATCCGGCCAAAAAACGTGAAGATAGTCGCCTTATGGTTATCCATCGTAAGACGGGCAAAATAGAACATAAAGTTTTTAAAGACGTTCTTGGTTTCTTTCATGACAAGGATGTAATGGTTGTTAATAACACCAAGGTTTTTCCTGCACGTCTTTATGGGCGCAAGGAGAAGACGGGGGCGAAGATCGAAGTTTTCTTGCTGCGTGAATTGAATAAGCCAAACCACCTGTGGGATGTTATCGTTGATCCGGCACGTAAAATCCGCGTGGGCAACAAGCTTTATTTTGGTGACAATGATGAACTGGTTGCAGAGGTGATAGACAACACTACTTCTCGCGGCCGCACTATACGTTTTCTGTTTGATGGTAATGAGGTAGAGTTCAGGAAGATGTTAGATATTTTGGGTGAGACACCATTGCCAAAATACATCAAGCGCAAGCCGGAAGAGGAAGATAAAGAGCGTTATCAGACAGTTTATGCAAAATACGAGGGCGCTGTTGCCGCACCGACTGCAGGTATGCACTTCAGCCGAGAGTTGATAAAGAGGCTGGAGATAATAGGGGTGAAGTTTGCAGAGGTTACATTGCATACCGGGTTGGGTACTTTCCGTCCGATAGAGGTGGAAGACCTGTCGAAGCATAAGATGGATGCTGAGTACTTCAGGGTTGATGACTATGCTGCTAATATTGTGAATAGGGCTAAGATCGAGAAAAGGCATATTTGCTCTATAGGCACTACTACCATGCGTGCATTGGAGAGTTCGGTAACTGCGCAGGGCCTTTTGAAGCCTGAAGAGGGTTGGACGAATATCTTCGTTCACCCACCATATAATTTCTCTATTGCCGATTCACTCATCACCAACTTCCACTTGCCTAAGACCAGCCTCATGATCATGGCTTGCGCCTTTGCCGGATATGACCTGATGATGACCGCATACGAGACAGCTATTAAAGAAAAGTACCGCTTCTTCAGTTATGGAGATGCAATGCTGATCGTAGACTAAATAACTGATCAAATTAATATTTAAAGCGCACTCATCAGTGCGCTTTTTGTTTACAAACTGAAGCGCAGTCCGGTATTGATTATGCCCTTATATCCCAACCCTATTTCTGCAAACCAGCATAACGTATTGCCGCCAGATATTCCTATAGGAGATAAATATATATTTCCCTGCATTTTACTGTTGTCGCCGGCTGGATAGTCCTCAGGTACCGTATACCATGGTGGTCCACTGGCCAGATACTCTTTACTGTATTCATTATATTCACTCCTGAAGGTAAGTCCCATACCGAAAGAGCAATATAACCTATAGTGTTTTTGAATCATGTAGTAGATATTTATCTCGGGCGATAATGTGAAATTCTGTTGCCTGAAAGTGCCTATTATTGTGTGGCGGTAGCCAAAGTGGTCGGGATTGTAGTTTGCTTGCCAGGAACCGCTTTTATTCTCATATATCGCAGTTATACCAATCGACAGTCTTTTTGCAAGAAAAGCACGTATGTTTATGTGATAGGTGCCCGAATACATTTGATTGATATGCTCTCTCTTCCCTTTATTTAACGGAGAATAACCATCAAACAAATAATTGCCTGACCACGCACCTGCACCGATAGTCATTTCTGCATGACCTTCTTCAGATGTTTGTCTGTTTTGGCTAAAAGCGAAATATGGCAATAACAGAACTAATAAGAGTATGTTTATTTTCTTTCTTTTCATAAGAAAATCAGGGTATTTAACATTTCTTTTTCCACACCACACACAATAAGCACATGCAACTATCAGTTAATATTGAGGAGGTGATATTATAACTTATCATATCAACAATCTTGCCAATTTTTTCTACTTTGTTAAATAAGTGTGCATTACTCCTTACAACCACCCCAATTTTGTTTTGATATTGAGTGATAGCACGTATTTTTGGCAAAATCACGATGCAAAAACAGATAAAAGACATCATACAGGCGTCCATTGATGTAAAACAGAAAGTCCTTTCTGATGCCACGCTGACCGCTACTATTGAACAGGTTACGAACATTATTGCTGAGGCTTTTGCCAATGGCAATAAGGTGCTTTTTTGCGGCAATGGCGGCAGCGCCGCTGACGCACAACACCTTGCGGCAGAGTTCAGCGGGAGGTTTTATACTGACCGGGACCCGCTGCCATCGGAGGCGCTGCACTGCAACTCTTCGTATATGACCGCAGTGGCTAACGATTATGGTTATGATGTGGTATATAGCAGGATAGTTAAAGGAATGGGTCAGCCGGGAGATGTTTTGGTGGGGTTGAGCACGTCCGGGAATTCTGTTAATATTATCAAGGCGATGGAGGTGGCAAAAAAAATTGGTATGATTAATGTAGTACTCACAGGAGAGAGCGGTGGTAAAATGAAACCTCTTGCCGACCATGTGATCAATGTACCGAGCACTGATACGCCACGAATACAGGAGTCGCACATAACAATAGGCCACATAATTTGCCAGCTTGTAGAAGAGAAATTGTTCAATAAAAAGAGCTAACTATGAATATCCTGAATAATAAACCCGAATTCAACAAAGAGTGGACACTGTTCCTGGACAGGGATGGTGTTATCAATATAGAATCGGTGGGGTCTTATATCACTTCGTGGGATGAATTTGCTTTCCATGATGGTGTGCTTGATGCGCTGAGCTCGCTGAACCGTGTGTTTGGCAATATTGTGGTGGTTACCAACCAAAGGGGAGTGGGCCGTGGTATAATGACGCTTGAGGCGCTGCGTGATATTAACAAGAACATGCGCGCGGTAATAGCTGAGCACGGCGGCCGCATAGATAAGATATATGCGGCGACTGCTGTAACGGATGATGACCACAACCGCAAGCCTAATGTGGGGATGGGTATGCAGGCGCAGGAGGATTTTCCGGGTATTGATTTTAAGAAGAGTGTGATGATAGGCAACAGCATGAGTGATATGGAGTTTGGCAAGCGGCTGAATATGTATACCATTTTCCTGACGACGAAGCATGAGCCCTTCTCTTTGCCGCATGACCTGATAGATGAGCAGTTCAGCTCGTTGTATGCGTGGGCCACGCGCCTTATACCTGCTGAAATGGTAGGGTAGTTAGTTACCATGTTGATCGGTTTATAAGTTATTTTCCCGCTTTTGTGAGCGGGATCTTTTTTTTGCGGGTATTGCTCACTTTTGTGAAAAATATGCTGTTGCTGCATTTATCTTTTGCAAGTTGCTGGCTAACAGCAGTATGTATTTTTTTGTGTTGCTCACTTCGTGCTCATTGTTGCTCATTTTCGGTTCGTTTGTTGCTCAGTGGGGTTGATGGGTTGATAGGTGTGGGTATAATTTGGGGGATAGGCTTGTTTTGGCACATTTGGTTTTTTATATGTGGCCAGGGTGCGCTGTGGGCCTGTTTTATGTGTTTTATCATAAGGTACAAAAGGGTATAAAAGGGTATAAGATACGGGGTAAAAGGTATAAAAAACGTGGTTTTGGGTATAATTTTTAAAGTTAAAAGGTAAAAGTGAAAACCTAAAAGTGAGTTAACCACAAAATAATATTTCAAAGAGCTTGTGCGCCGGAAAAATGCCGGAACTAAGTAAAGTTACGAAATGAGGGTAGGGGTATCCAAATCTATTTTGCATGATGGTACAGTAACAGTACCATGATGGTGCTGCTGCGTTTTGAAAGCTGCTGTGTGAGTGGGTTTGAGTGAAGAAGATTTATTTTTTTAACGCATTAACGGAGTGTAGGTTTTTAGGTTGATGTATCCTGCTTGTTGGTGAGGAGCGAGCAAATATGATTCGCAAGTCGGGAGACTTGCCTCCGTGTTTAGTCGTAGATAAAGTCTACTACCATCATTTTGATTTTTAGTTTAATTTAGTTTTTTAATGGAACACTACGGACATCATAGGGATTCTCTTGCCATATTTATTGTGTTTGTGGAATGTGGATCAATGAGTAATATTTATTTTGTGTAGCCACTTTTTTTACTAGTGCACCACTCTCAGCATCGAACCAATAGATATTAACGCTATTGGAGTTGGTATATACGATATATTGGTTATTGCATTCATCAAACGTTCTTCCGGTAATGGTATCTGTATTAACATTAAAAGAACCGAATGCAGCTAACGTACCAGTTTTTAGATCAAGACGTACGAGTTGAGTAGAGTTATGACCATAAACTTTTCCATCGTTTGGATTTAGCACAGGATCATAAATAGAAATGTTGCCCGAAACAAACATTGTCGCAGTGTCTCCTGTAATGGGTGAGTATCGTAAAAAGCAATCAGAGCAGGTAGCGCTAAAATACATATCGCCTGTCTGGTCGTCAATAAAATGGGGGGTAATCCTACTAGGGTAAACACCAGGAATCGAAACCCTGTCAGCGGAAAAGGTAGTGTCAGTAATGGTAAGCTCAAATATATCCCTTACATATCCAGGGATACCAGGATAAGAATAGATGAGGTAGAATTTATTGGTAAAACTGTTATAGTATAAATTCCAAATGTTCGGAACATAGTCTACGTTAGATGAATTAGAACATGTAAACTTCTCTGTTTGTTTTGTTGTGAGGTTGCATTTGTATAAATAGATGTCCTCAGTTATATCATCTCCACCCAAGTAGTACAGGCAACTATCTTTTTTGTTGTAGCACATACATTGATATGTATAGTCGTATGTCCTGACAATTGGGAATTCATTATGTATTTCGGGTACCCCATTCTCGTCAATTTTAGTAACTACTCCGGAATCCCATGACAATGGTTTTACTGCGATAAACGACCCATAGCATAATTTTTTTGGGGTGCCGCTGCGGTTTTTTTTGCAGGCAAAAAGAGAGAAAACCACAATAAGTACAAAGACGATCGGCTTTAATTGTTTCATAATACAGGAGTTTAAACATCACACTTACCATAATAGTAAGCCTTCACCAAATGAAAAAAAGATTTAATTACAAAAGCTATAGGGATAGTTTCTGCAGATGCATAAGCAACCATACTACCGGCATAACGAATATATCCATCCTTCAGACATTTATTACTGTGCGGCTCAGGGCAGTTGCGCACACGACCTGAACACTGTAAGATACACTATTGTTGTATGAACTGCAAGTGGGTGATCAGCTAAAGTTCAATGAATACCCTTCGCAGAAGGGGTTTTTATTTATGGTTCCAGATAAATATCTGAAACAACGTGAGGGTGATCAGCTATAGTTCAATGAATACCCTTCGCAGAAGGGGTTTTCATTTATGGTTCCAGATATATATCTGGAACAACGTGGAGCCCTTCGTAACTCCCGCGCCTGGGGGTGATTTCTTTCGCAAGCGAGACGCTTGCATTGGTTTAGGACGAAGCGAGACGCTTCGACCAGTGGGGGAGGGACTTTATGTTCCTTATGTCCTCTTCGGTACCCTGATGTGTTGTTGGTCAATACAACGGCGGAAATGCACGTTCGACCAGTGGTGAGAATTTCACTGATTCCAGTTTGTTTCTTTAAAACCCGCATAGTGGCGGCGGCAATATTGGCAACTCATTTTTATGCTATACGGTATGTATAGCAATATGAGCACGAGTGTCCAGAAGTAAAGCAGTAAAACATTAGCCGCATAACGGCCGTAAAGGGAGTGTTGAAAGTTCAATCAGATTCGACTCCCCAAACGGATAAAGGTTTACTCGGGTGTTTTCTGAGTTGTAGTAGTTGGGGTATAGTTTCCGGCCGCGGTTCTATGAATGCCTGCTGCAAACCGGCCTAATTCGTAAGACGAGAGCCCTTCGTAACTCCCGCGCCAGGGGGTGATTTCTTTCGCAAGCGAGACGCTTGCATTGGTAAAGGACGAAGCGAGATGCTTCGACCAGTGGGAGACGCTTCGACCAGTGGGGGTTTTTATTTATGGTTCCAGATATATATGGAACAACGTGGCGTGGGGGAACATCCGGAACAACGCAGGGCAAGGGGAGCGAATAGCTCCTTTTTTATTTCAATATATTTTGTAGGTTTACCAAATGCGTAAATCGACTGCAATAGGCTTATTGAGGGAACAGCAAGAATCTCTAAAAAGCACTTATGGAAATACATTTGCGGCATGGAAAAATCATACAATATCTTTAATTAAAGACTTCTTTGGGGAAAATTCTCCAGAATACGAGGCTGCAAAGTTATTAGCATATGCAAGAGTAATTGACAGGGAATTAGATTATAATACACAGACGATAATAAATAAAACTGAAAAAAACACTGAACTTATTTTAGCATTTCTAGAAAATTGTATTAAAAAGATACAGGCATCTGGATTGTATAAGAAACCTAAAACTAATTCTTTTAGCAGATTAAGCGATACCGCTCTATGGACTTTGATAACTATTATATCTTCAGCTATTTTTTATGCGGGTTTCTGGTTTGGCTCTCATGACTTAGATAAAAAAGAACAATCACCTACTACTTTTTCTCCCCTTCCAAATGCCAACCCAAAAGCCGATAGTCCAGCAAAGAAGTAGCCCAATAAAATATATCATTTTTGCATTCATGGGTTAATCTCGTATATCATTACCAAAAAAGACATATATCTATTTATTATCCACAACGTTAGCTGCGGTGCATGGTGAATGCATGGCGGAATTGTTGTATATTTGCCCTTTCGCGGGTTAAAACTTTATTTCGCGATAGAATTTTTTAAATAAAAAGTTTTTCCTACCTTTGCAGTCCTTAAAAAAATATGGCTAAACAGTCACTGATCAAACAAGACGGAACTATAGTGGAAGCGTTGTCTAATGCGATGTTCCGGGTAAGGTTGGAGAATGGCCATGAAATTCTTGCCACTATTTCGGGTAAGATGCGGATGCACTACATACGTATTTTGCCGGGAGATAAGGTTGGTGTGGAGATGAGCCCATATGACCTGAGCAGGGGAAGGATAATATACAGGTATAAGTAAAATCCTAGATCCCTAAAGGGACTTCCACATGGAGGGTTAGGGTAGATAGTAATTAGTATATAGTAACAATAAAGAATAAAGCAAAAACAAGTCATGAAAGTAAGAGCATCAATAAAAAAGCGTAGCGCAGATTGTAAGATCGTACGCCGTAAAGGAAGACTGTTCATCATTAACAAAAAGAACCCACGCTTTAAGCAAAGGCAAGGATAAGAAGAGTTGGCAGTGTGTAGTTGACAGTTTACAGTTGACGAGATGCAGTGCCGTAATTATTTAAAAAAACAAAAATAACCCGCAGAGAGGCGGGGTTTAAAATTCAGATATGGCTCGTATAGCTGGTATTGACCTTCCAAAGAACAAGCGCGGTGAGATCGCGCTCACTTACATTTACGGCATTGGTAACAGCACTGCCCGTTATATACTCGACAAAGCGGGTATAGGTTACGATAAGAAAGCAGTGGACTGGAATGACGATGAGCAGACCAACATCCGTAACATCATCAACGCTGAGTTCAAGGTAGAAGGCCAGTTGCGCTCTGAAGTGCAGCTGAACATCAAACGTCTTATGGATATTGCTTGTTACCGTGGTGTTCGTCA
This sequence comes from Flavipsychrobacter sp., assembly GCA_044224775.1. Taxonomy (GTDB): domain Bacteria; phylum Bacteroidota; class Bacteroidia; order Chitinophagales; family Chitinophagaceae; genus Nemorincola. Next base: position 14,523 of record JBGAJU010000045.1, on the reverse strand, counting down.
TCGTAAGGGATTGCCTTTGCGTGGACAACGTACACGTACTAACAGCCGTACACGTAAAGGTAAGCGTAAGACAGTAGCAGGTAAGAAGAAAGCACCTAAGAAATAATAAATAACGCTGCCGCCGGATCCGCGGGGTGCATAGGGGAGGGGCAGCGTTGGGATGGGTTGATTTGTTGATAGGTTAACAGGTTGACTGATCTTTAGATTTTGTAACAGATTACCTTTTTAAAAAGAAAAAATGGCAAAAGCGCAACAAGCAAGTGCAAAGACCGTTGCTAAAAAACGGGTTGTAAAAGTGGACACACATGGTGATGTGCATATCAATGCAAATTTCAACAACATCATCATCAGTATTACTAACAAAAGCGGACAGGTTATATCTTGGTCATCAGCCGGTAAGATGGGCTTCCGTGGTTCTAAGAAGAACACTCCTTATGCAGCACAGGTTGCAGCACAGGATTGTGCTAAGGTAGCAGCAGACGCAGGTATGAAGCGTGCTGATGTTTTTGTGAAAGGACCAGGATCGGGCCGTGAAGGCGCCATCCGCTCGCTGAGCCAAAATGGTATCGAGATAACTTCTATCAAGGACGTTACGCCTATGCCACACAATGGCTGCCGCCCTCCTAAGAAACGTAGGGTATAAAAATGAGAGCGGAGAAACAGGGCGGAGAGCGCTTATGTTTCGCTATCAATGGTAAATAATTAATCAATAAACAATAACAATGCTGTTCCGGATCGGGTTTCACGATCTTTAAATGAGACGGAACGGCTAAAAACAAAGATCGAAACAAAATGGCACGTTACACAGGACCCAAAAACAGGATCTGCCGCATCTTCGGCGAACCGATCCTCGGATCAGGCAAAAGCCTTGGTAAGAACAGCAACCCTCCCGGCCAGCACGGCCCTACGCGCAAGCGTAAAGCGGCGAGCGAGTATGCTATCCAATTGAAAGAAAAACAAAAAGCAAAGTACACTTACGGCTTGCTTGAGAAACAATTCGCTAACACTTATGTTGAGGCTGCAAGGCTGAAGGGCGCTACGGGTGAGAACCTGATAAAGCTGCTTGAAGCACGCCTTGACAACACGGTTTACCGTTTGGGTATTGCTCCTACACGCCCGGCTGCACGCCAGCTGGTATCTCACAAACACCTGATGGTGAACGGTGAGGTGGTGAACATCCCATCATACAGCCTGAGGCCAGGTGATGTGATAGAACTGAAACCAAAGAGCAAAGCTAACGTTACCGTTACCGGCATGATCCGCGGTAAGAACCAAAAGATCAACTGGGTTGAGTGGAATGAAAAGGATATGAAGGGTACTTACCTTGCACATCCTGAGCGCGAGAGTGTTCCTGAGAATATTAAGGAGCAGCTGATAGTGGAGTTGTACTCTAAGTAATAGTTTTAGTTTTCAGATCAATCATAGTCAATAACAACTTTAAATAAAAATATCCATGGCCATATTGAATTTCCAAAAACCGGATAAGATAGCACTTCAGAAGACAACTGATTTTGAAGCGCAGTTTGAATTCCGTCCACTGGAGCCGGGCTACGGCGTAACTATAGGTAACGCGCTTCGCCGTGTATTGCTGTCTTCTTTGGAAGGTTTTGCGATCACAGCTATCCGTATACCAGGTGCAGACCATGAGTTTGCAACACTGAAAGGTGTGCTGGAAGACGTTACTGAGATCATCCTTAACCTGAAGCAAGTTCGACTGAAAGCGGTAGGAGATATCAATGACTTCAGCAATGAAAAGATAGACCTGAACATTAAGGGTAAAGAAGTATTCACTGCAGGAATGATAGGCGAGTCGTTGCCTAACTTCCAGGTGATGAACCCGAACCTTGTTATCTGCAACCTGCACCCAGGTGCAAGCTTCCAGATGGAGCTGCACATAGGCAAAGGCCGCGGCTATGTTCCTGCTGAGGAGAACCGCCCAGAAGAGGCACCGGTTGGTTTGATAGCTATCGATTCTATCTACACTCCGATCAAGAACGTAAAATACACGATAGAGAATACCCGCGTTGAGCAGCGCACGGACTTCGAAAAGCTGATCATGGAAGTAGTTACCGATGGTACTATCCACCCAGAAGAGGCTGTTAAGGAAGCATCACGCATACTTATCCAGCACCTGATGATCATCACTGATGAGAACATATCGCTGGACAGCAAGCGCGAGGAGAAAGAAACTATTGTTGACGAAGAAACACTGCTTGTTCGCAAAGTATTGAACACTCCGCTTGAAGACCTCGAACTTTCTGTTCGTGCATTCAACTGCCTGAAAGCGGCTAAGATCAACTCACTTAGCGAGCTGGTACAATACACCCAGGAAGAACTGATGAAGTTCCGCAACTTCGGACAGAAATCATTGTCTGAAATAGAGCAAGTGCTGCACGAGCGCGGCCTGCACTTCGGAATGGATATCAACAAATTCCGCAGGGGAGAAGATTAATAGTAAATTACAAAGTCGAAATTCCGGATACCAAGGGATTTCGACTTTATTTTTTTATAACAGTACCTCACAATTCCTGACCCGGTGTGAGGGAATTTAAAACACAAATGTCATGCGTCACGGAGACAAGATCAAAAATTTAGGCCGCACATATACACATCGTGCAGCCCTTATGGCAAACCTTACCTGCCAGCTTATTGAGCACAAACGTATCACTACTACACTGGCAAAAGCTAAGGCTTTGCGTGTGTATGCAGAACCCATCATTACCCGCAGCAAAACGGACAGCATGCACAATCGCCGTACGGTATTTGCGAAACTGCAGGATAAAGATGCTATCAACGAGTTGTTTGGTGTGATAGGCGATAAAGTAGCCGGCCGCCCAGGTGGTTACACACGTATCATCAAGCTGCAACAGCGTATGGGTGATGCTGCAGATATGGCAATGATAGAGCTTGTTGACTTTAACGAGATCTACGGTAAAGATGCTGAAGCAGCAGGCGCTAAGAAAACCCGCCGCAGCCGCAGGAGTGGTGGTGCTAAGAAAGCAACAAATGCACCAGCAGCTACAGAAACTCCAGCAGCTGATACAGCAACAGAAAGCACAGAAGAAAATAACGGATAATCAACAATCTTGCATTTTTGAGAAACGGCCGCTCTTTTTGAGCGGCTGTTTTTTTTACCTGAATTTGCGGTCTGCTTCGGTGATTGGAACATCGTTGATGCTGGCGAAGCGTTTTTGCATGAGGCCATTTTCGTCAAACTCCCAATTTTCGTTGCCGTAGCTGCGAAACCAATTATTGTCGGTATCATGCCATTCGTATTCGAAGCGAACGGCGATGCGGTTGTCTCGGAAGGCCCATAGCTCTTTTTTGAGGCGGTAGTCCAGCTCCTTCTCCCATTTGCGTTTGAGGAAGGCTTTGACCTGTTCGCGGCCGTTGATGAAATCTGAGCGGTTGCGCCATTCTGTATCGGTAGTGTATGCCATGCATACCTTTTCAGGGTCTTTTGTGTTCCAGGCGTTCTCTGCCATTTGTACTTTTTCGAGTGCGGTTTCCTGCGTAAAGGGCGGCAGGGGATATTTCTTTTCCATTAAAGTAAATGTAGCAAAGAAAGGCTTATTTACCAATGGTGAATTCGAAACAGGAGCCTTTGCCAAGTTCGGAAGTAACTGAAATAGTGCCGTTCAGTTTTTCTACCAGTTTTTTTACTGTTGATAGGCCGATACCGGTGCCCTTTTTGTTGAAACGGTCGGTTTTGCCGAAGGTGCTGAACATTTCAAATATCTTTTCCTGATGTTCTTTTTTAATGCCCGGGCCGTTGTCCTGTACGGTGAAGGTGTAGTGGGAGCCATCATCTGTAGCGGATACTATAACAGTGCCTTTGGGCTTATCGTTGTACTTGATGGCATTGTTGATGAGATTGACCAGTATCTGCTGCAGCATGTAGCGGGCGGTGAACAGCTTTAAGTCTGGGTTTATTGTATGCAACGAGAAATCGTCTGTTATGGTTACGAGTTTTTTTAGTTCGTTGGTAAGGTCTCCGAACGTAAAATACACCTTTTCTATTTCGGCATTGTTGACCGTATGTGTGTGATGGAGAATGCCATCAACCATGCGGATGGCTGCATGAGCAGTATCTTCCATCATATCGAGGAATTGTCCCAGTTCCTTATCTACTTTTCCGCTGAACATTTCTTTTATCAATGCGGCAGACATTGCAATGCTAGAGCACGGGGATTTTACATCGTGCGCCACTACGTGTGCAAAGCGAGAGAGGTCATTGTTTAGCTCCTCCATCTCGAGCTTTTGTCTGGCAAGCTGTGCGTTCTTCTTACGTATCTCGAAGTAGCACATTACCTGGCGCGCGAGTGCCTTTAGTGTCTCTTTCTGCTCAACGGATATTTCTTTAGGATTGCTGTCTAATACGCATAGTGTTCCTAATGGGAGTCCACCATCATTTACCAATGGTACACCGGCATAGAAGCCTATATAGGGGTCGCCCGTAACGTATGGGTTATCGTAGAAGCGATCATCTTTTGAGGTGTCGGGGACAATAAACATGTCTTCCGGTTTCAAAATAGCATGCGCACAAAATGCATGATCGCGATGTGTGTCCATCCCATCGATGCCAATTTTAGATTTGAACCACTGCCGGTCGTTATCTATGATAGTAATGAGCGCTATAGGCATGCCACTTATAGATGCAGCTATTTTGGTAATATCGTCGTACTCTTTTTCGGGCAGACTGTCCAGGATATTGTATTCGTAAACCGCTGATAATCGTTGAGACTCATTTGCTGGTTTTGAAGCTGGCGTCATGTGGGAGACCTATTGATTTAGCACACAAAGATATTGTTAAATAATTGTTGTGTATAAAAACAAATAAGTTATTTTACAATTTTGTGGCAATTGATGAATAATTCGCTGACGAAATGATACACGTTAAAATCGTTACTTTTGCGACCTAATTTTTAAAATAATGAGTGCCCAAAACGTATTGAATATAACTCCCGAAAATTTTGCCGCCCAAATGCAGCAAGCCGGCATTACCAGCGGTTATGTGGTAAACATAAATAACGAAGTAAAGAGTTCGGCAGATAGTGTATTTACCCAGCTTGCCACAGAAATGGCAAAAATGGAGGATTATAAAGGCCATGAAGGCGTTTTTATAAAACATGATGCGGAAACGAAATGCCTGTTCATGGTGTTTGTGCACAAAACAGTGCGCGGCCAAGGGCAGGGCGGTACCCGCCTGAAGTACCGTGATTATGAAATGATAGGCGGTGCCATAAAGGATGGCCTGCGCCTGAGCAAAGGCATGACCGATAAGAACTCTATATCGCGCATATGGTGGGGTGGCGGCAAGGCGATAATATGCCCGGTGACCATGGAGCAGTTCAACGTGATCAATGACCATAGCCGTGATGCAAAAGGCAACAAGACATATACCAATCTTGAGTTGAGGACAAAGCTGTTCAAGAACTACGGAGAATATGTTGCGAGCCTTGGTGGACCTTACATAGCAGCAGAGGATATGAATACTGTGCCTGAGGATATGCTGAACATACTTTCGGTATGCCGTTATGTGACCTGCCTGCCAACGAAAGTGGGCGGAAGCAGCAACCCCAGCAGGTGGACCGCAGAAGGCGTTTTCAATGCCCTTATGGCTACGGTGAAGCATTATGAAAACAAGGACGACCTTACCGGCAAAACAGTAGCTGTGCAGGGCGTGGGCAATGTGGGTGGCCCGCTGGCGCAGATGGTACTGGACAAAGGTGGCAGCCTGGTGATATTTGACTTTGATACGGAATCGTGCAAGGCAATAAAAGCATACAAAGACAATAAGTATGCTGATAAGGTAACTATAGTGAACAGCCCGGAAGAGGTATATGTGGCGCAGTGTGATGTTTTTGCGCCATGTGCGATAGGTGGTATACTGAACCCGACAACCATACCTAACCTGAAGTGTAAGTATGTCGTCGGTGCGGCTAATAACCAATTGGGGAACTTCGATGAGGATTATAAGCTGCTGAGGGACAGAGGAATTGTTTACCTGCCTGATTTCTACATCAACAGGATGGGTATCATCAATTGTGCCAATGAGCAATATGGCCGTGTGGAAGAAACGCTGCAAAGCGAATGCAGGAAAATATATGATGACCCCAACAATGGTACATTAGCCTTACTGAAAGCGAGCGAAGCTCAGCAAAAGACGCCACACGAAGTTGCTATTCAATGGGCGACGGAGTGGGGCAAGGAACCACATCCTATTTGGGGGCATAGGGGCATTGAACTGATAAAGAGCTATTGCGCCCACCACAACAACTAATACAACAATGGAATTAGCTAAGAATTTTCAACATAACGAAGCCGACAAGAAGTGGTATAACCACTGGCGGGATAACGGGTACTTTAAGAGTACGCCTGATGAGCGCCCGCCGTATACAATAGTAATACCTCCACCCAATGTGACTGGTGTACTGCACATGGGCCATGCGCTGAACAATACCGTACAGGATATATTAATACGCCGTGCTAAGATGATGGGGTATAACACCTGCTGGGTGCCGGGTACAGACCATGCCTCTATAGCCACGGAAGCTAAGGTGGTGAACATGCTAAAGGAGCGTGGGCTTGATAAAAACAAAATGCCGCGCGAAGAATTCCTGAAGTATGCCATGGAGTGGAAGGATAAATATGGTGGCATAATACTGAAGCAATTGGAAAAGCTGGGTTGTACCATAGACTGGGACCGTACTGCTTTTACCATGGACGATGATTACTATGCAGCGGTGATAAGGGTATTTGTGGAGCTGTATGAGAAAGGGCATATCTACCGCGGGGTGAAAATGATCAATTGGGACCCGAAGGCGAAAACGGCGCTGAGTGATGAGGAGGTGATACATCGCCAGACGAACTCAAAGTTGTACTATGTACGATATAAGATAGAAGGCGATGGGGATGAGTATGTTACCATTGCTACGGTGCGTCCCGAAACAATTTTGGGTGATACTGCTGTATGTGTGCATCCTGAAGATGAGCGATATGCCGATTTGAAAGGTAAGTACTGCTTTATACCGCTCATTAACAGGCGGGTACCAATAATTTTTGACGATTACATTGATAAGGAATTTGGTACGGGTGCACTGAAGGTGACACCTGCGCATGATATCAACGACTATAACCTGGGTATTAAACACAACCTGCAGGTAGTTGATACGCTGAACGAGGATGGCACAATGAGCGAGGCTGCGCAGCTATACGTTGGGCAAGACCGCTTTGCCGTGCGGAAACAAATAATAGAGGACCTGAAGGTTATAGGTGCGGTTGTGAAAGAAGAGGACTATGTGAACCAGGTGGGCTTTAGTGAGCGTACGGATGTGGTGATAGAGCCACGCCTGAGCATGCAATGGTGGTGCAGTATGCAAAAAATGGCCGCACCGGCACTGGATGCGGTTATGGATAACAAAGTGGAATTTCACCCGGAGAAGTTCAAGAATACTTATCGCCACTGGATGGGCAACATCAAGGATTGGTGTATCAGCCGGCAATTGTGGTGGGGGCAGCGCATACCTGCATGGTATGATGCCGAAGGCGGGCTATATGTGGCAAAGACGAGTGAAGAAGCGCACAAACAATATGCTGCGAAGAAACCTGCGCTAGCTGAAAAGAGCCCAACCCTGCGGCAGGATGACGATGTGCTGGATACGTGGTTCAGCAGCTGGTTGTGGCCGATGGAAGTGTTCAACTGGAACAAATCACCAGAGAATAAGGACCTGAAATATTATTATCCTACCAGTACGCTTGTTACGGCACCAGAGATCATCTTCTTCTGGGTGGCGCGTATGATCATGGCAGGATATGAGTTTATGGGCCAGAAGCCTTTTGACAAGGTTTACTTTACAGGCATTGTGCGCGATAAGCAGGGAAGGAAAATGAGTAAGTCGCTTGGTAACTCGCCTGACCTGTTGCAGATGATAGAAGACAATGGTGCGGATGCCGTACGCTTTAGTGTTATCATTACATCGCCGGCGGGTAATGACCTGCTGTTTGATGATGCACAACTGGAACAGGGCCGCAACTTCTGCAACAAGATGTGGAATGCCATGAAACTGGTGAAAAGCTGGGAGAGCAGGTGCGTGGATGGTATGGATGATGCGCAGGTGAAATTTGCGATGGACTGGATGGATGCAAGGCTTGCACAGGTGGCACAGGAAGTGGCTGAGATGATGACCGAATTCAGGCTGAGCGAGGCGTTGAAGACCATTTATTCGCTGGTGTGGAATGATTTCTGCTCGTGGTACCTGGAGTGGGTGAAGCCGGGTATGGACCAGCCTATATCAACCCGCGTATATGAGCGCACGGTGAGCATTTATGAGCAACTGCTGCAAATGCTACACCCTTATTTGCCATTCATTACAGAGGAAATCTATCATACTTTACGAGCGCGCAATGCAGGCGATGACCTTATTGTTAAACAATTGCCTGTTTACGGCGCACCAAATGCTGAAGCACTGAAAGGCGGGCAGATGCTGCAGGACCTGATAACTGCGGTGCGTGATACCCGTAATAAAAATAACCTGAAGCCAAAGGATAAGATAAAGCTGTGGATAGATACGGCACATCATGCATTTTACGAAGGTGTGCAGGATATTCTTCGTCGGCAGGTGAATGCAGAGAATATAGGGTTTACCAAGGAGCCCAAGCAAGGCTGCATATCAGCCGTAGTGCAAACGGATAAGCTGTATATTGAAGCTAATGCGGGCGCGGTGGACAACACTGCCCAGAAGCAGCAAATGCAGAAGGATATAGACTACCTGAAGGGCTTTATTGTGAGCGTGAACAAGAAGCTGGAGAACGAAAAATTTGTGAATAACGCAAAGCCAGAGGTGATTGATAATGAGCGCAAGAAAAGGGCTGATGCAGAAGCTAAAATAAAGACGCTGGAAGAGAGTTTGGCCTTGCTTTAGATGAATAAGTTGAATTTTTTAGTTGAAAAAGGGGGATTTGTCATAAAATCCCCCTTTTTTGTTCAGTACAATGTGGTAACTTTATGTATCCTTTACTAATCACTTAAAATCAATTTATGGAAAATAAAGACCTAAAGAATACTCAGAACCAGGAGGCTAATGAAGCAGAAAACAAGACCTCTGAAACTACGGAGCAAAATACCGAACATGGCGAGACGCACCATAAGCACAAGCATAATGACGCGGTCCTTTCGGGGAGTTTAGGCCATAGCGCTGTTGGACATGTGCATCCTACGCACAGGAACAGGCTTGATGATTAGGCTAAACTGATCAAGTAATTTAGAATAAGAAACCCACAGTGACCAGCTGTGGGTTTTATAATTCAAAAAGTTGAAGGTGGTTATATTTCCACCTTGGCCAGGGACTTTTTCAGGAAGTCTATCACTTTTACCTCTGTGGCATCCAACTCGCGCATATCGGCGAGAATTACAGATACCCAGTCGGTGAGATGGACGAGGTAAAATACCTGCTCCCAGTAGCTTTTGCCCTCTGCGTAAATTTCTATGATCGAAGAAGTATATTTTTTGATCACCTTCTTGTTGATCTCCATTCGCAGTTGTACGCGGCTGTAGTCGTCGTTGCTGCGGAGAATGACGACCGCTTTATCCTGTGCGTCATCGCGCCAGCCCACCAGCTCGTTGTGATTCATCTCGGGTATAACATGATGCCATGCGAGCATTTTGCCATTCTCGTTCAACTGCTGACGGAAGCGAACGGCAACACCTTCGAGGTTGCCTGACGAATAGATGATTGGGAGCTTGCCAAATATCTTCTTAGCCAGTGCCTGTGCTTTCTTCTGTGTATCGTTCTCGTTATCCTTCATGGTCTTTATGGCGCGCCTGATCTCTTTCTCGAACTGGTAGCCGATCAGGCCGTAATGAGCGAGCACATACAATATCTGCACCAATGAATAACCCAAACATGAGCGAGGTGGCATGCCAGCGGGAACGAGTATGCAATCCATACGCCTGCTATTGGCTATGTCTGCAATTTCGCCACCTGAAGTGATGCATATGATGGTTGCCCTTTTCCTGATAGCCTGTTTCATAGCAACCAATGTTTCTTCGGTATTGCCGGAGTATGAACAGACAATGACCAGCGATCTGCGGGTAACAAATGCAGGAAGGGAGTAGTCTTTGTTAACTATAAAAGGTATCTTCAGTTTATCGTATACATAGTTTTGCACAATAGAGCCACCAATGCCGCTACCGCCCAAACCGGTAACAACCACGTTGCTAAAATCTTTCGGGTGTGCTATATATCGGTGGTTTTTTCCTATTATTATTGCTTCTTGTAACTGTATTGGAAAATCCAGTACTAACTTTTTCATTGTTTTTTGTAAAGTTTAATGTCCAAACATAGTAAAATTGGTATAAAGGGCGAACAAATAGCCGCAGACTTTTTGCTAAATAAAGGTTATAAAATACTATACCGCAACTGGCGCAGTGGCAAAAAAGAAGTGGACATAATAGCCACAAAGGACGATATATTAGCTATTATTGAGATAAAGACACGCAGCAGGAATGACATAAGCTTTCCGGAAGAAGCAGTTACGCGTCACAAACAACAATTTTTAAAGTCGGCAGCAATTGATTTTGCAGCGTTGAATCCTCAATACATTAATATTAGATTTGATATTATTAGTGTGCTTATGCAAGGTGAGGATGTGAAAGAAATAATCCATTTTGAAGAGGCCTTTTATTAGCGGCATCCCGTCTTCAAGGGTAGAGAGGTGTGCGCCATTAATCTTACTTTTATAACTTATTCTGAGCTAATGAAGCGAATACCCCTTTTAATGGTATTGTTGTTTGCCACCTGCCTATGTTTTGCACAAACTTTGTCGCGCGATAGTATTGCCAAAGACACGGTACAGTATGTGACAATGGACACTATGGAAGTGAGTGCGGCTGCAGGGCCGGTGCCTTACCGTGCTGCGGCAACCAAGGTGTGGGAGGTAAAGCATACACGCGTTGCGCTTTCCTTCAACTTTAAGGAAAAGACCGCAGACGTAAAGGAATGGATATCACTGACCCCATATTTTTACCAGGTTGATACGCTGGTACTTGATGCTAAAGGTATGCGGATAGACAGCGTGCTAATGGTAACACCTAAAGGGAAGACGAAACTGAACTATACTTACGAAAATGATCAACTCACTATTCGTTTCGGGCAGGTATTCAGGATGGGGTTCAATGTTGAGCTGTACCTGAAATACACTGCAATGCCGTACGCTAAATCAGCCGGAGGCAGCGGCGCTATAAGAGATGACCGGGGATTGTATTTTATCAACACCGACTACAAAGTGCCACATAAACCTGCACAGATATGGACCCAGGGGGAAACGGAATCCAATTCGCACTGGATGATAACCATAGACAAACCTAATACCCGTTTTACATCGCAGATAGAATTGACCGTGCCGGATAGTTTTACCACATTGAGTAATGGTGCATTAATAAAGAAAATACCTTCAGGTAAAGGCATGCGCACCGATATTTGGAAAATGGATATGCCGCTATCGGTTTATACAGCGATGTTTGCGATAGGGAAATTTAAGGTGGATGTAAATAACTGGAGAGGGAAAGAGGTTAGCTACTATGTAGAACCCGAGTATGAGCAGGTGGCCTACCTGATGTTCAACCATACGCGGGATATGATGGAATATTTTTCTCAACGCACCGGGGTGCCTTATCCATGGAACAAATACAGCTCTGTGGTTGTGCGTGATTATGTTTCGGGAGCTATGGAGAACACATCTGCGACGCTGTTTGGGGAGTTCATGAACCAGAATGCACGTGAGGTGGCAGATAAAAATTCTGAAGATGTGGTATGCCATGAGCTGTTTCACCAGTGGTTTGGAGATTATGTGACCTGCGAATCGTGGTCGAATATTACGGTTAATGAATCTTTTGCGAATTATGGCGAACAAATGTGGCGTAGTTACCGATATGGTAAGGCATCGTGTGATGAACTGGCATACAATGACCTGATGGGTTATATAGCTACGTCCTCATTCAAGGATCCTCCGCTTGTGCGATTTAATTACGATAGCCGCGAAGATGTTTTTGACGCCATATCATATAATAAAGGTGGCGCTATCCTGCGTTATCTGAACTTTCTTATGGGTGATGCTGCTTTTGACAAAGCCATGAACATTTACCTGACCAGGAATGCGCTGAAAGCAACGGAGGCGGACCACTGGCGTTTGGCCGTGGAAGAGGCAACAGGACAGGACTGGAGCTGGTTCTTTAACCAGTGGTATTACAGGGGCGGGCACCCGATTTTGAAGGTGAGCTATGACTACAATGACTCTTTACAGAAATTAACCGTTACAGTGAAACAAAACCAGGATGATAGCAGCTTTATGTACCGCCTGCCATTGAAAGCAGCGATATTTTATGACAATGAAAAAACAGTGGTGGACTGGGAGATAGCAAAGAAGAAACACATATTTACCTTTCCATACAAAAATGGTGTGCCACCTGTGATCGTACCTGATCATGCGCATGTATTACCGGGTGAAATAAAAGATGGTAAGAAAATGCAGCAATGGAAGGTGCAAATGGCGAATACGGACGACTATATCAGCAAGCGGTTGGCGGTTAATGCGGCGAGCAAGCTTTTATCTGATGGTAATTCGCAGGCGATAATTGACATTGCACTTAAGGATAATATTCATCCTATACGCAAGCATGCGCTGAGCCAGTTGCGCAATACGACCAATGAAAAGTACCAGAAGCGATGGTCAGAGTACGTTATTTCTGTTGCGAAGTATGATAGCGATAAACTTGTGAGGGCAGAAGCTTTTTATACCCTTGGTGATTGGAAAGTAGCAGAGGGGAGGGAACTGATGCTGAAGGCTGTGCGCTATAGCTCTTATGCTATTGCAGGGGCTGCACTTGAAGCGCTTTCGAAGATCGATATGGATACGGCGTATGTGATTGCCAAAGAGCTTGTTCATACAGACCCCAAAGCAAGCCTTGAGGCGTCAATATGGACAATTCTTGGGAAAAAGGCTGCAGATGACGATATAGTTCTATTTGAAAAGTATGTGCCTTATGCATTTGGGGGCAAGAGGTTCTGGTATGCGGCTGCAATGAACAGCTACATGAAGAGCGTGAAGAGTGATGAGGCTTTCAAGAGGTGCACTGAGGTTTTTACTGCGCTTGTAGTAAGTGAGGCGTTGAGGAGTTACAAATCTATGTACCGGGGGTATTTGTTTCAGTTGGCTACACAGTATAAGGGTGATAGCGGATCTGAAAAGCCCGAGGAAGCTGAACCCGCTAAAAAACGCCTTGAACTGATGCGTTCGTACCTGCTGCGAATAGTTGAGGAGGAAACGGACCCGGAAATGCTGAAAGAGGGGCAGAAAAAGATAAAAGAATTATACCAGTAATCTTATCCAGCATTCATGGTATATTTCTTTTAATCCCTAATTTTACCGGGGATATATATGAAAACAGTTATCCATCTTCTTGTTATTTTATTGTTTCTATCGTTGCCTGTATGTGCACAGGTGCTGAAGCCCGGGTTTGAAGTTGACGAGTATATTGGTGTGTTGCAGCGGTGTGCTATGCAATACACTAAAAACCTGCGTGGGGATATGCCTAAGGAAACGAATTTTGAAAAGGTGTACCAGTCGCCGGTTGCAGGTTTGCATAATAAATGGGACCTGTGGGTGAATAAGGAAAAGACTATAATGGCTGTGAATCTAAGAGGCACGACATCGGACCTTGATAGCTGGCTGGAAAATTTTTATTCGGCTATGATACCTGCTGCAGGTAGCCTGAAACTGGATGGCATTAATGCGTTTGAATACAAATTTGCGAATGATCCAAAGGCGAAGGTGCATGTGGGCTGGACGGTTGGCATTTGCAGTATGTTGCCTGATATTTTAGACAAGGTGAAGCTCTGGTATGGAAAAGGAGTAAAGCAACTGATGATAGAAGGGCATAGCCAGGGTGGTGCACTATCGTACCTGCTAACTTCTTACATGCACTACCAAATTGCTGAAGGCAAGCTGCCCAAGGACCTTGTAATAAAAACCTATTGCAGTGCCGCACCGAAACCGGGCAACCTTTATTATGCTTACGACTACGATAATTTCAATCGTGCTGGATGGGCGTATAATGTGGTGAATTCTGCAGATTGGGTGCCTGAAATGCCGATAACGATCCAGACGCAGTATGATATCAATAAGAACCCGTCCAGCCAGGCAAAGCAGAGCCTGAAAAAGCAGAATTTTATAGTGCGGTACTATATAAATCACATTTACCGCAAGATGGACAGACTTACCCGCAAGGCACAACGTAAATACGAAAAGTTCCTGGGCAAGGTTGTGTATAAGCAGGTTCGGAAGTACCTGGAAGACTTTGAGCAGCCACGCTATGCCGGCAGTACTAATTATGCGCGTGCCGGAACTCCGATAGTGTTGATACCTGATGAGGGTTATTTGCAAAAGTTCCCGGATACGGGCAAGAATGTGTTTCATCACCATCTTTTTGACAGGTACTTTTATTTAGTGGTTAAAGCCTACAAA
>JBGAJU010000119.1:0-5066 GCA_044224775.1 Flavipsychrobacter sp. | reverse complement strand
AGCTCATATCGACGGGGAGGTTTGGCACCTCGATGTCGGTTCGTCACATCCTGGGGCTGGAGAAGGTCCCAAGGGTTCGGCTGTTCGCCGATTAAAGTGGCACGTGAACTGGGTTCAGAACGTCGCAAGACAGTTCGGTCTCTATCTGTGGTGGGCGTTAGTAAATTGCGAGGACATGCTCTTAGTACGAGAGGACCGGAGCGTATGTACCGCTGGTGTATCTGTTGTACCGCCAGGTGCAGTGCAGAGTAGCTATGTACAGCCAGGATAAGCGCTGAAAGCATCTAAGCGCGAAACCTTCCTCAAGATGAGTTTACTTTTAAGTGCCGTCAAAGACTATGACGTTGATAGGCTACAGGTGTAAAGGTGGTAACATCAAAGCCGAGTAGTACTAATTGCACGTAAGCTTTAATCTTTTTTTTACCTCTCCCCTTGGGGAACAGGTATTTTACCTTACAACAAAAAATTGCTGACCCAATATGTCTCGATATTGATTTGTCATCCTGAGCTTGTCGAAGGATAACTTATCGACCATCTTATGGTGGTATTGCCGGCGGTGTTCACCTCTTCCCATTCCGAACAGAGAAGTTAAGCCCGCCATGGCCGATGGTACTGCACCACAATGCGGGAGAGTAGGTAGCTGCCATATTCTTTTAAAACGCCTCAACTTTTGTTGAGGCGTTTTTATTTTGTACGGTGTTCACCTCTTCCCATTCCGAACAGAGAAGTTAAGCCCGCCATGGCCGATGGTACTGCACCACAATGCGGGAGAGTAGGTAGCTGCCATATTCTTTTAAAACGCCTCAACTTTTGTTGAGGCGTTTTTATTTTGTAGAGCAGTCAGGCACAATAGTTTTTATATTTGCGCATGACTAAATTCATCGCAATAGCTTTATTGTCAGTATTTTATATAAGCGTAAAGGCTCAGCAATGCAATTGCGACCTGCTTGTTAATCCTGTCTACTTCGGCAAAGTCGCCCTGTACAAAAAACCCGGTGGTGCTGCATTCCGATCAGTAAAAAACGATTCCCTGCAAGAAGATTTTCTTTCAGTTACTATCGACGGCGACTCCTTGGGGTATTACCATGCCAAATTAACCTACAGTATGGCCAGGAAATCATACACAGGATGGATAAAGAAGGAAAGATACCTGGGTACTTATTCCCGCAATTACAACCCCAAAACAAAATTATCCCTATACGCCTCTCCCGATAAAGAATCAAAAGTTACGCAGGCCGCAACAGAAGTCACTTTTTGTCCCGTAACTAAATGCAACAGGAAGTGGGTGTATACAACCCTACCAAACAAATTATCAGGCTGGCTGCCTCCGGATATGCAATGCGCAAATGCATATACCACCTGTAATTGACTAGTATTCCAATCAGAACCGCAAATCGCTTAACACACCGACATTTTTTCTGTATTCACCTATTTTCAATCTTCTACTCCTATTGCTAATTGTATTTTTACCCAATGCAATTATTACTTATCGTTTTAGCAATTGCGGCATTATTCGCTCTGACCGTGTATCTATTCATGAAGCAAGCACAATTCGGTGCTGCACCCCAAGGCGCAAGACTACAGCAAATACAAAGATCCCCAAACTATCACAATGGTCAATTCCAGAACCTCAGCATCACACCTCAACTCACAGAAGGCGCAACATTTTTCTCTGTTCTAAAAGAATTCCTTTTCAGCAGTAAAGAGCGCAGAAAACCCCTTACTACCCTACCCTCAAAAAAAACAGACCTGCACACACTGAAACCAAATGAAAATATCATCGTTTGGTTCGGCCATTCATCATACTTCATACAGGTAGATGGCAAAAAAATACTGGTCGATCCCGTTTTCAGCGGTAATGCATCCCCCATAAAAGGCACCACCCGCAGCTTTACAGGTAGCGATACTTACACCGTGGATGATATCCCATTAATAGACTATCTCTTCATTACCCACGACCATTGGGACCATCTTGACTATCCCACCATAAAACAGCTAAAACCCAAAGCAGGCAGGACAATCACAGCATTAGGCGTAGGCGCACATCTCGAGCGTTGGGGTTTTGATCCTAAAAAAATAACAGAAGGAGATTGGCACGATGAAATTAACCTCGATAACGGCTTCAAAATAAACGTTGCACCCGCACGGCACTTCTCTGGCAGGGGTTTTAAACGCAACCAGGCATTATGGGTATCATTTGTGCTTACTACACCAACAATGAAACTATATCTTGGCGGAGACTCAGGCTATGACACCCACTTCGCCGAAATAGGCGCTCAGTACGGCCCTTTCGATCTTGCCATTCTTGAAAACGGCCAATACAATAAAAGCTGGAAACACATTCACATGCTACCGCAAGAAGTGGTGCAGGCTGCAATCGATTTGAAAGCAAATAAGCTATTCCCTGTCCACTGGGGCAAATTTTCACTCTCATTACACGATTGGGATGCACCCGTTATCAGCGTTCTATCCGAAGCAAAAAGTAAAGGCGTACCAACAATACACCCTATGATCGGTGAAGCCGTTCACCTGCATGCAACTCCTACACACACAGAATGGTGGAAAGATCTGTAGATCACATCCCCTTTACAAATACCGGCAGCAAATACCAGCAGAACAACGATATCAGCACTGCTGACAGCATATTCATCACAAAACCAGTAGTCAGCATGTGCTTCAACTTCAGTCTGTGGCTCGCAAACACTATTGCATTAGGTGGCGTACCCATTGGCAGCATACCCGCGCAACTTGCACCCAAAGTCATAGCTAAACCTAGTTGTATTGGGTTCATATGCAGCGCCTCAGCTATGCCGGCTACTACCGGCGCAAATACGATCACCTGCGCAACATTACTCATTACCTCACTAATGAAAATTGAAGCAATAGCAACTATAAACACAAGCCAAAATCCTCCCGTTGCAAAGCCCGCTATCCAATGCCCCAACAACTGGATCAAACCTGCCTTTTCTAATTGTGTAGCTAACGATATTCCGCCGCCAAACAACAGCAATATCCCCCACGCCATATGATTCGTATCACTCCATTCCAGCAATTGTTTGGTCTCGCCCTCATGAGAATGAGACGGGAGAATGAACAACAGCACTGCGCCAAAGATTGCTATCATAGTATCATCCAGTTTTACAACTGCCTGCATATTATTGATCAGGTCCCGTGTTATCCATAGCGTAGCCGTAAGAATAAATACAAACAACACTCTCTTCTCCGGCGCCGATAGCTTACCCATCTTCTGTAATTCTCCCTTAATGATCTTTTTCGCCAACCCGTCAAAAGGAATATTGTTTGGGTATAACACTTTCACCATCACGAAATACAGGCAGAAGAGCAATATCCACGCCAGTGGAGCACATAGCATCATCCACTCCCTGAAATCAAATGTATAATGGTTATTCTTCTCCATGAAAGCAACAAAAGCCACGTTAGGCGGTGTTCCTATTATGGTAGACATGCCACCAAGATTACTGGCGTAAGCTATTGCCATCATCAGGCATATACTCAGGTTGTGCAAATTACCGGGCCCCTTGTGATTGTCCTCCATCACCTTGATCACACTCATAGCAATGGGAAACATCATCATAGTAGTGGCCGTATTGCTCAGCCACATGCTTAAAAAACCTGTCGCTATAATAAACCCAAGTACTATCCTGTCGCCACTCGTGCCGGTTATACGCACTATGCTCATCGCTATGCGCTTATGCAGATTCCATTTCTCAATTGCCAGGCCTATCAAAAAGCCACCAAGGAAAAGGAATATGATTGGGTTGGCATACGGTGCTGCCCCTTCGTCTATTTTAGATATTCCCATGGAGGGAAAAAGTATCAATGGCAGCAACGCCACAACCGGCATCGGCATAGCTTCAGATACCCACCACGTGATCATCAGCGCTGCCACCGACGCAACTTTAGTCGCCTGCGGCGTCAAATGGAAAGGGTTCACGAAAAGGAAGAACAAGAACAGCGCAATTCCTAACGCAATAGATATTAATTGGCGGACTAAGCTCATACGAAATAGAAAAATTGAAGATAACAAAATTTACACATCGCACATGCGAAATCTCATTTATCTCCAAAGGCGATCAGCAATATTGCTATGATCGACAGCGCCATTCCAATATCACGCAGCAGGTTGGTCTTTTCCTTAAAAAAGAAAATAGCGGTAGCCGTAGATGCTACCAGTATGCCTATATTCAGAACGGGAATTGCTGCAGAACTTTGCAGAAAATCACTGTTAAGCATTCGGATAAGAAAGTAAATAGAGAAATAATTAGGCACACCTATACATATTCCCGCAATAATATTTCGCATACGGATCTTTGTTTTACCCATCAGCAGAAGACTAGTGATCAGCAAAACGCCTATTGTCGCGGCCGTCGCAAAACAGAAGATTGCATACAGGGCCTGGTCTTCATTGGTGGAAAGGAAATTGGTTTGCACATACTTCATAAGTGTATCAAGCATACCACCGCCAACAAATATCAATGCAGGCAAAAGCAGGTTTTGTGGTTTATTGTCGTCACCGGTCACGCGTGTGGTCAGGTAAACTGCCGGAAAAGCCAATACAATGCCGGCTATCTTCCCAACACCCACCTTTTCACTATACAACACTATCGAGAAAAGAACAGGTATCACCAGCGATAGCTTGTTGGCAATAATAGTAGTAGTGATACCATCCACACGGGTACTATATGCAAGCAGGTTAAAAATACTTATAAAGCCTATGCCCATTAATAACGCCCACGGGAACCAGGTGGATTGAAACGCGGTCGCAGTAAACGGCACATGACCTATAAATACAGATCCTGTAGTAACGCATACACAATAGTTCACCACAATAGCCTGCAGCGTATCTATCTTATACTTAGGGAAGACCTTAAATATGGCTGAAATAATAACATTCAGAATAATAGTAGCAACCAGGTAAAATATGCCCATCTTATAATCGCATTCCTTCTACGTATTTGTATGCACTGTTCTTATTGGTAAACACTTCCAGAATGTCATCTCCGCAAACATCTGCCAGCGCCTTTTCCTCGTTTTGCAACACAGGC
>JBGAJU010000118.1:0-5091 GCA_044224775.1 Flavipsychrobacter sp. | reverse complement strand
CAGGTAAACGAATTTAAAGTTTGGATTAGCTTCTACCGACCTAAGCAGGTATGGTATCGCCTCCCTGAATTTACCCAGATTTATGTACACACTGCCCAGGTTATTATTGGCAATGCTGTTCATCGGCTTTATGGAAATCGCTTTCAGGTTAACGATAATGGCAGAATCGTACATATGCAGCCGCTCCATGATGCGGCCCATCTGCACATAGGCCTCTGCAAAACTATCGTATGTAGATAGTGATGACCGGAGTAGATTGATACTCTCTATATCCATTTCCCTGCGTTTCATGCTATCTGTTTCCTCAGGATACAGGTTCTCTGAAATAGCAGTAGCCAGGAACTGGCTGATACGTGCATCATTTGGCGACTTCTCATGGTCGGCTTTATAGAGGGTATATTCATCCTTCCAGTCGAAGTTACGGGCAATGGTCATGACACTATATACCAGACACAACGGGAGAAGAATGGTGAGCACCTTTGAACTTTTGAGACTGAGGATGTTGGTTGCCTGTTCTTTCAATATCCATTTTTCAATTGCCAGCGCAACTGCCATGCACATGCCTGTGGATGCAAAGAATGCAAAACGTTCTGCCATTTCAGCACCCATAAGGAAGGGGAAATTAGAGAACAGGAACAGTGTGCCCAGGTAAAACACGATGGCAAAAACCCATGGGTCTTTCTTATCCTTAATGAAACGGGTGACAGCCAGATATACCAGTGCACCATATGCCAATACAGACACTATCGCTTTTATGTCGCCAAAGCCAACAAATGGAATGGCGTTATAAGAGTAGTTTGCCAATAGCGGATACGGAATAAACATCAGCCACAAGTATTTACCTATGATGTAGAACTCTGTGGCGATCTTTGACGCCATTGATGGCGCCGCGCTCAATGCGTTATCGATGAAGTCGATGGCAGTACCCGGCTGGTTAGCATCATATTTATCCAGGACAGCAGCCCGTATGGCCAGAAAAATACCGGTTGCCACCACCATGCCGGCAGTGATATAAACTGCCCGTTTTTTGTCTTCGTTGGCATAAAAGAAGAACAGCAGCGGTATTATTGCTACGAAGGCAATGACCGTTTCTTTTGAGATGTAAGCGAGGTATAGGGTGAATATGCCCAGCAGCAACTGTGCCATCTTTCCCTGCTTCATATAATTCATAAAAAGGTTCAGCGACCAGAAACCGAAGAAATAGCTCATGAGCTCATCGCGGCTTTTGATGTTGGCGACAACCTCGGTATGTATGGGATGTACCGCAAAAACTAACGCACCAATAAATGCAATAGTTGTTTTCTTACCACCAAAGAACTTATCCAGAAACAGGAACAGCATTATAACGCAGCCGATAAACGTGAGAATATTAAAAAAGTGATAGCCCATCGGGCTTGCCCCGAAGAACTGATACTCGATGGCAAACATCACCAACGATAGCGGCCTGTACAGGTCGTTAGGTATAACCAGGTAGCCGCGCATGTGGGGCGTTGTAAGCAGGTCTACCACCCCACCAAAACCCTGCTGCACATAAACGTTATCCCTGAGGACCATTTTGTCATCAAGAACAAAACCATTTTGCAGCGTATTGACATACAGCGCAAATGATACTACAGCCAGAATAATACAAAGGTATTTTACAGAAAACCATTTAGGAATCTCGTTATTTGCAGACTTAGGTTGAGCCTGTTGCCTGGCGGGCGCCGATTTGGGAGTTGGTTTGTTTTGTTGGGTCTTAGCCATAGATTCAAAAATATAAAGTAATGGGTAAAAAAGGAGTTACTTATAAAATAAATCACTATTCAAGTTTGAAATCGGGATATTTTTCCTGCGCCACAGCTTCATACTTCTTTGCGAGTTCCATATTCCCGGTCTTTTGATAGCATAATGCCAGTATGGGCATATCTGCGATGCCGGCGGGGTCGAGCTTCATTTTTTGCCCGATAATATTGATAGCCTTATTGAATTGCCCGGTAAAAAAGTAAGCCCTGCCGAGATTGGAATAGGCATTCAGATAGCCTTTGTTCAACGAGAGCACTTTATTGAATTGCTCAATTGCTTCCGCGTATTTTTTGGCATCCAGGTATATTACCCCAAGATTATTTATAGCCTGCACATAG
This sequence comes from Flavipsychrobacter sp., assembly GCA_044224775.1. GTDB lineage: Bacteria > Bacteroidota > Bacteroidia > Chitinophagales > Chitinophagaceae > Nemorincola. The sequence goes on along the minus strand of JBGAJU010000118.1, from coordinate 2,971 downwards.
CCTGGTTTTGCCTTTACTACTATATTGAAATGCTCTTCAGCAAGTTTAAGGTCTTGTTTGCGCATATACACATTGCCAAGACACTGGTGTGCGTCTGTATAGTCCGGATCAAATTCAAGCACTTTATTTGCGTTAGCGATCGCGTCATCATATTGCCTGAGCTGGAGGTTACAGTTGGCAAGCGTCATATATGCCATCTTCAGCTTTGGATTAATTGCAATTGCCTTTTTCAGTTGTTCAATTGCGTCCGGGAATTTTCCTTCAGCATAATACAGGTTGCCCAGGTTAAGGTTAGCTTCGCTATTATCGGGATTCAATTGCAATGCCCTGTTATTAAAATAGCGGGCAGAATCGGGCATATAATTTCGTTGGTATATCCACCCCAGTTCGGCAAGTGCATCGCTAAATTCGGGATATATTCCCAGTGCTTCCCGCAGATAGCCAATACTCTGCCTGTCCAGTTCTTTTTGCTTAAGCGTATCTGCCTCCCCGGTGTACATGTTTTGAGACAGTTCTGCCGCCAACCAGTAATATAACCGGCTATCTTCGGGTGACTTCTCAATATCTGTAGTGTATAGCGTATAGTTATTCTTCCAGTCTGAATTCCTGGCAATTGTCAATCCACCAAAACCAAGCAGGAAGACGGCAAGAACTACTAATAGCTTCGGGCTGGTCAGTTCTGCGGCCATTTTTTTGAACAACAAATACTCTACTGCCAGCGCCAGTGCCAGGCAAAACCCGGTTGATGCAAAAAACAAAAAGCGCTCTGCCATCTCAGCCCCAACCAGGAAAACTATGTTTGAAAACAGGGCGAGTGTAACCACGTAAAACAAAATAGCGAACGCCCACATGTCATTTTTTTTCTTCACCAGCCGGTAAATGCCAAAGCCGATAAGCGCTGCATACACCAGCAGAGACGCCAATACGCCCGGATCTCCAAAGCCGGCAAACGGTATGCTGTTGTATGAATAATTACTCAGGAGCGGATAGGGAATGAACAACAGTTTAAGGTATTTGCCTAGTATGAGTATCTCTGTCGCCAACCGGGTTGCGGCATCGGGTGCATTAACCAAAGCATTCTCTATAAAGCTGACGGTTACATCACCCTGCCCTTCCGAACTTAGAATTGCAGGCCTAAGTACAAGAAACAGCCCAGTAACCACAGCTGTAACAAGCATAACGGATACGACCGGCCGCCTGTCATCGCTGCTATGAAAAAAGAAAAACAATAGTGGTACTATTATCACAAATGCGATCACTGTTTCCTTTGATAGATATGCCAGGAACAGGGTTAAAGCCCCCAACAATAGTTGCGCCACCTTTTCGGTCTTTATGTAGCCCATAAACAAATTCAAAGACCAGAAGGCAAAGAAGTAACACAACAACTCATCCCTGCTTTTTATGTTGGCTACCACTTCTGTATGAATGGGATGTACCGCAAACAGAAAGGCGGCTATAAAGGCTATTGCCGTTCTTTTATGCTCCATCAGGGCATCCAGGAAACGAAAAAGCATTAATACACAACCAATAAAGGCCAGAATATTAAAAAAATGGTTGGCAGCGGGGTTCATCCCGAATAGCTCTACCTCTATCGCAAACATCACCATGGACAACGGCCGGTAAAAGTCGCCTGCGTTATTCAACTGCGTACCTTCAGAGCGAGGGGAAAATAATATTTTAGGAATACCCTCGATTCCTTTTTTGACCAACACATTATCCTTCAGCACCATACCATCATCCAGCACATAGCCATTTTGCAGCGTATTGGCATATATACCAAACGATACGACCGCCAGTATCACATACAAAACCCAACTTCTTACCGTTTTTTGCTGCATGGGGTAAAAATAGCACACAATTTACAATAGGCGGTTATAGCCTAAATTCCCAAATCCTTAACAGACTTTCGTCCTATTTTAACTACCTTTGCGCCTCACAAACAGGCTCTTTTACTAATATGATAAGCCGCAGGAATATCCGGGTGAAGGTGATGCAAACGCTTTATACACTTGCCTCACTGGAGCAAGAAGGGCAAAAAGGTACCAGCAACGCTACCAAGATGCTTGATGACAAACTGGAGCATGTACTGGACATTTTTACCGTAGCAGTACTGTACACTCTGCGTGTTGCCCAATATGCCGAAACTGATGCCGCGAACAGATCATCAAAATACCTGCGCAGCAACGATGACCTGAATGTTAATACCAGTATAGCTGAGAACACTTTTGTTGTAAAAATGCTTAAAAATGAGTCTTTCAATGAAAAGATAAAGAAAGACAAGCTGGAGCGGTTTATTGACGACGAATGGGTGAAGAAAACATACCTGCAACTTGCCAGGAGTGAAGCATATTTGCGCTATACCGCCAAAAAAGAACATACTGCTGCCGAGGACAAAGACATCATCCGCCACATCTGGGAAGAAGAAATTTTGAAGAATGAAGGCCTGGTAAGCCACTTTAATGATGAACTGCCGGGATGGGAGGACGATAGCGAACTGATCATAATGCTGATGCAGAACTTTTTCAATGGCAATTCTAAAGTCAATTACCTGAACTTATTGTCGGGTGAGAAGAAAGAATATGCCCATGAGCTACTTACTGCTGTGCAGGAAAAAGAAGCGTACTGCATGGAACTTATCGGGCCAAAGCTTAATAACTGGGATAAAGACCGTGTAGCCCTGATCGACCTGCTTCTTTTACGTATGGGCATATGCGAATTCCTGTACTTCCCAACCATACCTACCAAAGTAACCATCAACGAATATATAGAACTAGCGAAACAATACAGCACCCCTCAAAGCGGTCAATTTGTGAATGGTGTGCTTGATAACATCCTGAAAGACCTGCTGAAAGAGAATAAAATAAAGAAAACAGACAGAAAATGAAACGCTACGTAGTTATATCGCTTTTATTTTTAGCGGCCTGTAGTAATTCTGAAACAGGCCATAAAAGCAATGTGCCAGTGGCACTGG
>JBGAJU010000044.1:0-38195 GCA_044224775.1 Flavipsychrobacter sp. | reverse complement strand
ATAGGATGGTACTTTGCTTTATCAGGTACATTTTGCCATACTTCATAGTCACAAATGATCTGTAACGTGCCCGGCAACGCAAAGTCAAAAACCCGCTGGCCTGTATATACATAATCAGCAGCAGAGTCGCTGATTCTCCATTTATCACTCGACGCATTATAGGTATAACCTATCGGCTCCAGGCACTTTAAGTCCCGTTGGTTAACCTTACTGAGATCAGCTACAACAACGGGAACATGAGCAGAACCAATGTTATGAACATTAACTGTTTCACGGCGGCTATATGTAAATGGATTGTATGGTAAGACCAGGGATTTGGAATTTGGAATTTGTGAATTGGAATCTTTAAACTCCGCAATTGGCTGATGCCCGCTCCTATTCTTATATCGGTCAACAATATCACAACAAACAGGTATCTCAAACTCCGGGTCTTCTGTAAGCGAAACACGTATCGTATCTCCAATACCATCTTCAAGCAACGTACCTATTCCAATAGCGCTCTTTATACGTCCGTCCTCTCCATCTCCGGCTTCAGTCACACCAAGGTGCAAAGGATAACATTCACCAAACTCCTCATCCATCTTTTGCACCAGTAATCTATATGCCTGCACCATCACCAGTGGGTTGCTGCTTTTCATACTCAACACTATCTGGTGATAACTTTCATCGCGTGCAATACGCAGAAACTCCATCGCGCTCTCAACCATGCCAATAGGTGTGTCGCCATACCGGCTCATAATACGGTCACTCAGCGAACCATGATTAGTACCTATGCGCATAGCAGTGCCATGCTCCCTGCATATACGAACCAACGGCGTGAACCTGTCTCGTATACGATCTACTTCTGCAATGTACTCCGCATCGGTATACTCAATAAAGTCAAACTTCTTTTTGTCTATATAATTACCGGGGTTAACCCGTACTTTCTCCACAATGCGGGCTGCGATTTCGGCAGCATTTGGTGTAAAATGTATATCTGCTACTAGAGGTGTATTATAACCGGCCGCGCGCAGTTGGTTTTTTATATTCAGGAGGTTCTCAGCCTCATTTTTACTGGGTGCAGTTATACGCACCATCTCAGCACCTGCCTCTATACAGCGAATAGTTTGAGCTACCGTTGCAGCAGTGTCCATAGTATCGGTGGTGGTCATGGTCTGTATAGCAATCGGGTGGCCATTACCAATTACAAGATCACCGATCTTTACTTCGCGGGTACGTAAACGTTTATATTCTGTGAGCGACGAGCAATACTGCTGTAACATATGGTAAAAATAACGGGCAAAGTTAATCGAAATATGAAGCAATTATCGTGTGACTATTAACCCTTAACTATAATAAAAAGGTAAATTTCCGCAACACAATCTGCCTTAAGTTTGCATTTTTAAGTCAAACAATAGTATTTTAGCACAATACATGGAGTACGAGATAAAACATTCGGGCAAATTTAAATTCGTAGCCGAAGGGACCGGGGAGCCATTAATTCTATTGCATGGCCTCTTTGGTGCACTAAGCAATTTTAAAGACCTCGTTGATCATTTTAAGCATTCTTACAGGGTTATTATCCCCCTGCTACCTTTGTACGACCTTACGTTGATTGAAACCAGCGTATCGGGCCTTGCACGCCACGTAACCAAGTTCATAGAGCACGAAAAATTAACTAATTTCCACCTGCTGGGCAATTCCCTTGGCGGGCATATAGGGCTTGTTTATACACTTAAACACCAGAATCTGGTAAAATCTATTACACTTACCGGCAGCTCGGGATTATTTGAGAATGGGATGGGCGAAACTTATCCAAAACGGGGCGATTATAATTACGTGCAGAAGAAGACCGAGCTCACCTTCTATGATCCTAAAGTGGCTACTAAGGAACTGGTAGATGAAGTATTCCATATTATCAACAATCGCATGAAGGCGCTTAAAATAATAGCGCTTGCACGCTCGGCAATTAAACATAATCTTGGCGATGAGCTTCAGGAAATAAAAGTGCCCGTTTGCCTGATATGGGGAAAAAATGACACTATTACACCACCAATGGTTGCTGAAGAGTTTCATAAGTTGCTGCCAACCTCTGAGTTACATTGGATTGACAAGTGCGGCCACGCGCCAATGATGGAAGTTCCTATGGAATTCAATGCCATACTTACTACATTCCTGAACAAGCATAAAGCCTGAGTAGTATTGTCAAATAATTGCAATTTTATTATAATTCAGATACCAGATGTTTTTGGTACACGTTTTGCATTAGAGTAGATAGAGAGGCGAAAAATGAATATAGACCAGTTAATAGCACCAGTACCCACCCTAACACCGGAAGACACAGGGGATAAAGCTATAGACATCATGGCTGAAAATAACCTGCCTGAACTCCCCGTCGTTGATGCCGATGACCATTATATGGCATTGATAACCGAGGATGATATACTGAACTGGAAAAACACCGGTGATAAAATAAGCAGCAGCGATTCATTGGCTTATAAACCTGCTGTACATGGTTCAGGGCACCCGTTCGAAGCTATGAGGCTTATGAACCAGATGAATTTATCTGTGCTCCCGGTAGTAGATAATGATCACAGATATATTGGTTCGGTAACAAAGGATACACTATTAAAGTACATAACCGAAAACAGTGGCATAGATGCCCCCGGAGGTATTATAGTATTGGAAATAGCTCCGAGAAACTATACCCTGCCTGAAATTGCGCGTATCTGTGAAAATGAAGACGTATTGATCATGAATATGCTGGCAAATGTGAACGAACGAGGTATGCTTGAAATAACACTTAAAGTAAACCGCTCGGCATTGGATGCTGTCGTTTCGTCTTTTGAACGCCATAAATACCACGTAAAGGCGGTGTATGGTGAGCATAGCAATAATGATGATATCGCAGACAAATATAACCTGCTGATGAACTACATCAATATGTAAATGTTATTATAAGCGTTAAAACAAGTATTTTTGCAATGGACGGATGATATCCGTCCTTATTATTTAAATCAAGGAATATGATTGCTATCGATAATGTATTGCTGAGCGACGAAGTAGTGGAAGAGCATTTTGTATGCGACCTGAACAAATGTAAAGGTGGCTGCTGCGTTGACGGAGACTGCGGTGCCCCTCTTACGGAGGAAGAAACAAAGATCATAGCGCGCATCTATCCCAAAATAAAGTCCACTCTGCTTCCTGAGTATGTTGCTGAAATAGAAAAACAAGGCACGCATACCATTGACAATGAATATGGCTATGTAACCCCCACAGTAAACGGAGGCATTTGTGTATATGGCTATACCGATGAGCTTGGGGTTGTGAAATGCGGCATAGAAAAAGCATGGAAAGAAGGGAAAATAAAATTCCGCAAACCTATTTCCTGTCATTTATTCCCGATACGTATCATCTCACATCCGGGTTATGAAGCCGTAAATTACGAACCGCGTGAAACCCTGTGCAAACCTGCATGCAAACAGGGTAAAGCATTAAAAGTACCAGTGTACGTTTTCCTTAAAGAAGCTATCATTCGCAAATACGGTGACCAGTTCTATGAAGCACTAGACGCAGTAGCAAAGAAAATGCAAAAAGACAAGAACTAACTTTTCAAATTTTTATTAAATCCATCCCTGGTTGTGCAGGTATTTGGCTATTTGTACCGCGTTAGTTGCCGCTCCCTTACGTAGGTTGTCAGCCACTATCCAGCAATTGAGTGTACTTGGCTGTGAGTAATCCCTCCTTATCCTGCCCACAAATACTTCGTCTTTGCCTTCTGCATCAATTGGCATCGGGTAACCGTTCATAGAAGGATTATCTATAACAACAACCCCTGGCTGGTTTGATAGCATCTCGCGAATATCGTTTTCATCAAAATCTTTATGCAACTCTATGTTCACGCTCTCGCTATGGCCCCCAACCACCGGTACGCGCACGGTTGTAGCTGTCACCTTAATACTGTTATCACCCATTATCTTGCAGGTCTCGTGCACCATCTTCATTTCTTCCTTTGTGTAGCCATTGTCCTGGAAAACATCAATATGAGGCAACACATTCAGATCTATAGTGTGGGGATACACAATACTCTCTTTGCTACCGGCACGCTGTTCCATTAGCTCTTTAACGGCTTTTTGACCCGTGCCGCTTACAGATTGATACGTGCTCACAACTACGCGCTTAATACCATATGCACGATGTATCGGATCGAGCACCATGACCATTTGAATGGTAGAGCAGTTAGGGTTCGCTATGATGTAATCATCCTTTGTCAGCACATGTCCATTCACTTCCGGTACCACAAGTTTTTTATCCTCCTTCATGCGCCATGCTGATGAATTATCAACCACATAACAACCAATAGCAGCAAACTTCGGCGCCAATTCCAGCGATATGCTACCTCCGGCAGAGAATAATGCAAGCGCAGGCTTCATAGTAATTGCTGTATCAGCCGACACAACACTATACTCTTTACCTTTAAAAGAAACCTTCTGCCCTACAGATTTTTCAGATGCTACTGGTATCAATTCTGTAACCGGGAAATTCCTTTCCTCAAGTATTCTTAACATAGTTCCACCTACAAGGCCGGTGGCCCCTACAACCGCTACTTTCATTATCTTCTAATTGAAAGGCAAAAGTACTTTAATGCGTTCAAAGAAATAAATATGACGAACAAAACTATTTTTTATAACTCCATAATATGTATGTACAGCCAATTCCCGACATTTGCCTTATGAAGAATCTGGCTTCGCTCAATAAATATTTTATCAAGTACAAGTGGCGCTTATTGCTGGGTCTTTTGTTTGTTGCTATCTCAAGCAAGTTTGCTGTAATGCCAGGTTATGTGATCAGGGACATCCTGGATGAGGTAGTAAAAATGATAGCGACGAAGACAGAACGTTCTGCAATCATTTCGTTCGTTATTAAAGGCGGTATTATCTTATTAGGCCTTGCATTGTTACGAGGTTTATTCATGTTCATGATGCGGCAAACTATCATCGTTATGTCGCGGCATATTGAGTATGACCAAAAGAACGAGATCTACAGTCACTATCAGCAATTGAATACACACTTTTACAAAACCAACTTTACGGGCGACCTGATGAACCGGATCTCAGAGGATGTGTCGCGGGTGCGCATGTACACCGGACCCTCTATAATGTATTTCACATCCGTTGTATTTCTTGCTATTTTTTGCATATGGGATATGCTGCAGGTGAATGTTTTGCTCACTATGTGCGTGATTGCACCCTTACCTGTGTTGGCATTTTCTATTTATACGGTCAATAAAGTAATTTTCAGGAAGAGCAGTAAGATACAAGCACAACTGTCGGCACTCACAACAACAGCACAGGAATCCTATTCGGGCATACGGGTAATAAAATCTTTTGTACAGGAAAAGAATATGATGCGCTTCTTCTTTATCAATTCTGAAGAATATAAGAAGAGTTCCATCAATTTGTCCCTCACTGAAGCTGTTTATTTCCCGTTCATGAACCTGTTCATTGGTCTGAGCATGTTATGTACCGTGTTAATTGGCGGATACTTCGCCATAAACGGGCTAATAACCACCGGCAATATTGCACAGTTCGTTATCTACATCAATATCCTGATGTTCCCCATCTCAAGCATAGGTATGGTGGCGAGCATGACACAACGCGCTGGTGCCTCTCAGAAAAGGATCGATGAATTTCTACTCACAAAACCTGAAATAGTTTCGCCGGTCAGCAGTATAAATCAACCTTTGGGCGGCGCAGTCAGCTTCAACGATGTAACCTTCACTTATCCCCATACAGGCATTACGGCATTACAACATTTGACCCTTGACATCAAGCCCCGGCAAAAAATAGCTATCATTGGCAAAACAGGTTCCGGCAAAACTACCATAGCACACATGCTGCTACGAATGTATGACACAATATCAGGAACGATTACATTTGATAACAATAATATCACCCGATACGATTTACAATATCTGCGCAGGAATATCGCCTACGCCCCACAGGATGCTTACCTTTTCTCAGACACCATTTACAACAATATAAAATTTGGAAAGGACGATGCCACAGAAGCTGAAGTAAAAGCTGCAGCTCATATGGCAGACCTTGATAAGGATATTGCCACCTTTGCTAAGGGCTATGAAACGATGATTGGCGAACGAGGTGTAATGCTATCCGGTGGACAAAAGCAACGAATGGTGCTCGCGAGGGCATTATTAAAGAACAGTAATATCCTCATTATGGATGAGTGCCTTTCAGCGGTAGATACACAAACTGAAAAAACTATACTGGCTAACCTGAAGGATTATCTTGAAAACAAAACAACACTTGTCATCACCCATCGCATATTTACGAGTTGGACTTTCGACAAAATAATTATTCTCGACCATGGTACAATTGCAGAGCAGGGAACACATGAAGAATTGCTTGCGTTAAATGGTCGCTACGCAAAACTATACCTGCATCAAACCAGTTAAATAAACTTGTTGTCCTTGGCTGCTTTTATAGCATCCGCTTTGGAATGCACATCCAGTTTGTGATAAATGTTCTTGATGTGCGATTTCACAGTCTCCAGGTCTATGAATAGTTCCTCAGCAATGCGTTTGCGGCTCTTACCAGTTGCTATCTGCTCCAGTATTTCAGTCTCCCTTCGCGTAAGCGGGGTTGATTCATTACGCTTAAATGAAGAGATCACCATGCGCGCTATGTGCGCACTCATTGGTCCACCACCTTCCATTACTTCATGAATTGCGGCTACAATCTTTTCTGGCGGAGTGTTCTTCGTAAGATAACCTGCGGCTCCATTCCCTAGTGCCCGGAATATGAGCATCTCCTGCTCATACACTGTAAGTATAAGGATATGTGTTTCAGGCAACAATTTCTTGAGCTTGGGCAATGCTTCTACCCCAGATATTCCCGGCAGCTCAACATCCAGCAATATTACATCGGGATCATCATTCGCAATTTTTTTCAACGCTTCTTCGCACGAACGATAAGCACCAACTACTTTATACCCATTAGTGTTCCCTATCAGGAAAGCATATCCTTCACGTATGGTCTCATCATCCTCAATTATAGCGACACGTATATCCAAATCACGTTTCATAATAATGTGTTTATGTAAAGTTCTCTAATTAAATTTTATTCAACATCACCTGTTTTGAGGTATTTTGAAGGTAAGGTTGATGATCGTACCCTTACCAGGACGCGAATCCACATACAATTTTCCATGTAAGCGCTCCGCACGTATATGCATGTTATTAATACCATTTCCTTTTGCCGCAGTATGTATATCAAAACCTTGCCCATCATCCTTCACTATCATTTGCAGCGTATTTTTGCCTTTCAACTGCACTTCCAACAATACATTTTGGGCACGGGAATATTTAAGGCTGTTATTTAGTGCTTCTTTAAATATCATGATAAGGTTTCTGCTCATATCCATTGGCAGGCGGAAGTGTTTCCATTTCTCGTCCGTACCCTCAAACGTAAACACAACATCAGTATCCTCAAATAATTCAGTACCGAAGTCGCGGATGCGGTGCAGTATCTCGTAAAGGTTATCATTAGACGGCTTTAATGACCAAAGGATATCGCGCGTGCCGCCATACAATTGTGCGGTATTATCTTCTATCTGCCCCAGTATCCTCAGCGATTCAGGGTTGAGTTGTGTTTTATTCTTCAGTACATTGGTCAATACATTGATCCGCGTCAACTTATTGCCAATTTCATCATGAAAATCCTCTGCCGTGCGCAGTCTTATTTTAGCCTGCTCCTCAGAACGCAGCTTCTCCAATAGTCTTTGCCGACGCTGTTTCCGGCTGGTTACAAGATATTGCAACAAAATACCGGTAAGCAAGCAGGCGATAAGCACCGAAAGCCGAAACCAGGCTGTTTTCTGAAACGGCGCAATGATCTCGAATGGATAACGCAGCTCCGGAGTTGTTTGGCCCGGGTACTGGCATTGTACAACAAAAACATATTTCCCGGGCGGCAACGCTGAATAGGTTACAGAGTTGGTAGTGCTCCACTCAGACCAGGGTGTTTCTAGTCCTTCTATCCGATACCTGTACAAGATCTGCGACCCACTTAAGGATACGGCATGAAACGTAAACGCTATATTGTTCTTTTTGTAGGGCAGTTGAAGATTATAAGGTATACCATACCAATTATCCGTACTGTCGTAATAGGTCTTATCAATAGTGTTTTCCCCGGTGAGTTTAACCGATTGCAGCACAATACTCACCGGCGCAGATGATACTACTACACTACGCGGCTGGTAATGCACTGCCCCATTGGTGGTACCAAACCATATACTACCATCCGGCAGCTTCAGCACAGAGTTAATATTACTTTCCATGCCATTAATACCCTGCGACTTGCCATAAAAAGTGATCTCCGGCTCATCCTGTGCATTCATGCTTATTTTGTGAATGCCAAACCCGGTTCCTACCCAAATATTCCCATCATCATCAGCAATAATGTTGTAAATAAAATCAGATCGCAGCCCGTCATTTTTATTGATAATAAGCACCTTACGTGTGTCGAGGTTGTAGCGTACCACACCATTATCCGGACTACCCATCCACAGGTTTCTTCCCTGCATAGTAAAACATTGCAACACAAAGCTATCTGCACCGGTATTTGTCTTAAATTCGCTCATCTCGCCGTTATGATACAGCAGCAGCCCGCTCTCCTCACCAATAAGCACACTATCTTTGCCTATTGCAAGAAACGATTCTACCCTCGTATTCTTGGTCTGTACAGTTTTAAAGCTGTCATGCTCAAACAACAATGCACCGTTGGCAAATCCTACCCACAGGCGTTCTTCAGGATCTTCATAAACACAGTTCACAAAGTTGGAGGGAAAATTTCTATCGGGGGCAACATATTGCCGGAAAATGTTCTTCTCGTAAGACCATAACCCCCGGCCTCGTGTACCTATCCACAACTTTGATTTGTTGGTATAGCATAACGAAGTAATTGATGGCACAGGATTAGACGGGAATGACAACGGGCTTATTTTGCCATCTTTAAAAATAAACAATCCTGCATCATATGTCCCCAGGAAAAGTGAGTCTTTGTTGTTACTTGCAATACCAATTATCTGTGCACTGGGCATACCCATTGTTTCATTCAGGCTGGTAAACTGTGTTCCCGAATACCTGAATATACCTTGCCCATCAGATGCCATCCATATATTGCCTTCAATATCGGTGAACACTTCAAAGATATTATTGTCGCTCAGGCCATTTCGTTTGTTATAATGTTGTGACGATTTGTCTTCAACCCTGATCACACCGTTATTGATCGCCAGCCACAGCGCACCCGATCTATCCTGCGTTATGGCAGTCACAACGGGCGCCGCGGCCGCAGAATCCGTTTTCACCATCACCGCCACAAGTTTATTCTGCACCATCTTATGCAAACCCGTATTGGCACCTATCCATATGGCTCCACTTCTATCTCTGTAAATATCGTAAATACTTATAGGGGCACCTCCATCCCTCAACGGAAGCATTATAGTATCTACTTTGTCCGGATACAGGTGATATAAAGCACCTTCCTTTGCGATCCATAAATGGTTTTTTTCTGCAAATATTGTAGACACATAACCCGTATCGCCGGGCGTAACAAAGTACTTAATCTTGCCATTGGCAACATAATATACATCTCCTGCAACCCGCCACCAGGTTGTGTCACCTACCACATATATCTGTTGTGTATGATTGAGTACCCGTGTCTGCTCCTGTTGCCTCGAAAAATGTGTAAATGTTTTGCCGTCAAACCTCGATATGGTTTTTTCGCTACCTATCCATATGTTGCCCGTACTGTCTGCAGCCACAGACCAAATTGTATTATTCTGCAGCCCGTTACGTATGGTATAGCCGGTAAAATTACTCCCGTCATAGCGGGATAACCCACCCAAAGTACCAATCCAAAGGTTACCCATCTTATCCTGGGTAAGACAGGTGGCCTGCGACTGTATCAAACCATCATCTACGTTCAGATTATGGAAGGGATAACGTTGCGCATAGCCATCCGTTACTATCATAAGAAGGGGGAACAAAATAACCCAGATCTTCTTATATAATGATAATGAACGTCTTATGCACATGAATTCCATATTGCTCCTGTGAAATTAACCCATATAGGGCTCAAATGAAAATTCGTTGCTTCATTTTTCTGTTAGCATTATGCAAATCACCCACTACGGGTGAACGCGACCATTATGCTTGCAGATACATTTGACATATCAAAAGTGAGCCATGAACAGGTACCTGAAAACAGCACTTATTATACTCCCCATCCTGTCGGGTCTTACTGCTATGGGCAGGCCGGGAAACATAACAGGCAAGGTGTTTGATGACCTGGGCAGGCCCGTTGTCTTTGCAAGCGTCCTGCTCCTTCACGATGACGATTCCTCGCTGGTTAAAACAGAGATCACCAACGAAAAGGGTGAGTACGATCTCACCCCTGTTGCCAATGGCAGCTACTACATAAAAGTATCTTCTCTTAACTACGGCAATTACATATCTGAGAAACTGACAATAACCGGGAACGACATCAAATTGCCCGACATAACGCTCACTTCTAAGGGCACAGAATTGAACGAGGTAGGCATTCGCAGTCAAAAGCCCTTCGTGGAGATACACGCGGATAAACTGGTTGTGAATGTAGAGAATAGTATTGTGAACGCAGGCACATCAATACTTGATGTAATAGCCCGTTCTCCTGGTGTCACCGTAGACCAAAATGACAACATCAGCCTGAAAGGAAAGCAGGGTGTAAATGTGATGATCAATGGAAAGATACAACCCATATCGGCACAGGAACTGGGCAATTTACTGAAGAGCATGCCATCAAATTCCGTAGAGAGCATTGAGATCATTTCCAACCCTTCATCAAAATATGATGCCGCTGGCACCGCTGGTATCATCAATATTAAAATGAAGAAAGACAAAAAAATGGGATTGAACGGTAGTGTGAATGCGAACTACATACAAGGGGTGTACGGAAAAACTACCGGGGGATTTAACGTCAATTACCGAAACAAACGCTTCAACCTTTTTGCCAATTACAACTATTCATACAGAGTAGGTTTTAATCACCTTATACTGGAAAGAAAGTTCTATAAAAATGGTGTTTTTGAAAGCGCCTACCGGCAAGATAACAATTATCTCTACCATATCACCAATCATTACGGCGGTATAGGTATGGATTATAACCTATCGTCAAAAACTATTGTTGGTATGGCTCTGAGCGGTAGCAACACCGACTTCAGGCGCGATGGGGCCAACTACTCCTTTGTGCTTGATTCAGAACAAAACATTGCTTCCCGGTTCTCAACAGACAATGCATCCCCTAACCGATGGTACAATTATGCCGCAAACCTCAATCTACGTCACACTTTTGACTCTACAGGTAGAAATATCGCTGCAGATGCTGATTATGCTCGTTACCCCAGCAACGGCACCCAGATCTATACTACCAACCTGTACAACGCAGCCGGAGACCTTACTTCACCCAAACCTTTTATTCTTTACGGCCAGCAGGCAGGTAATACACAGATACGGTCGTTCAAAGCTGACTATTCTAACCCGCTAAAGAACAGCGCGAAAATTGAAGGTGGCATTAAAATAAGTTATGTCACTGCTGATAACAAACTACGCTTCTCCAACTACGATCATACAAACAGCATCTATGTTATTGACAGCACTAAGTCAGACTCCTTCATCTACAACGAGAACATCAACGCCGCCTATATCAACTATAGCAAAGACTGGACCAAATGGAGCACTCAGATCGGCCTCCGGGTTGAACAGACTATAGCAAGCGGAGATGATATCACAATCGATTCCTCTTTCTCCCGCAACTACATGCAGCCTTTTCCGAGCCTTGCCGTTCAAAGGCACCTCGATGCGAATAATGATCTTGGAATAACACTAAGCCGACGCATCCAGCGGCCAAATTACGAGCAGCTAAACCCCTTCAAATTCTATCTCGATCCCACTACCTATAAGGCAGGTTATCCCTACCTTAATCCGGCCTTGTCATATGCTATAGAGCTTTCTTATGTGTACAAGCAAAAACTCATCACCACTTTCAACTATACTATCACTAAGTCACCCATAATCGAAGTGATACAACCCAGCCCGGATACAATTAATGAAAATAAAGTAACCATACAAACCGATAAAAACCTGATCAGTATGGCCTACTATGGCCTCAATGGCTCATACCAGTTCAGGTTCACCAAGTGGTGGAACAACACTACCAATGTCAACATCTACTATTCGCAGTATCAGGGAGATATTTCCGGATCCAACCTCAACAAAGGCGCGGGCACATTCGATATCTATACCAACAACAGCTTCATATTGCCGAAGAATTTTTCTGCCGAGCTAAGCGGCTACTACCAGGCCCCGCAGTTATATGGCTACATGGTTGTTCGCCAGCAGTGGATGATCAACATAGGTATCCAGAAGAACCTGTTCGAGAAACGCGCAACAGTGCGCATCAATGCATCAGACATTTTCTGGCATGGCTACCCAAGCGCCACATCAAATTACAACAACTATACCGAATTCTTTGTGGCCAAACGAGACACGAGGCAGGTATCCCTGTCATTCACTTATCGCTTTGGCAAGCGCTCAGTACCACAGTCACAAAGGCACAATGGCGGAGCCGAGGATGAAAAAAGACGTGTGGGAGGACAAGGTGCCTAAAGATTTTCCCGCCCTATTAGCAAATGAACGCTGTATCTGCTACAGCATGCCCCCGGTAAGTGCGAGTCTTCCGGGGGCTATTTTTGTGCAATAAAAAAGCCCCGGATGTTCGGGGCATTTTTATTGCAATGATAATATTTGCTTAAGAATTTGATTTTGGAGCTTCTTGCTTCTCGTCTTTGTGGTCTTTGCACTCTTTTTTGCAATTTTTTTTGTCTTTGCAGCAAGCAGATTCTTTAGTGCAATGTGCGCTATTTTTCTTGCAGCACGATTTTTCTTTAGCAAACGCGCCACCAGACAGCATAACTGCAGCAACCAATAATAAAGTGAGCTTTTTCATTTTTTGAGATTTAGGGCGTAAAGATAGCAAAATATGTATTATAAACAGCACAAATAACAGACCGTAATTGTTAAAAATGAATAAATACAGGCATGAAATAATATAAAATACGTTATTCGTAATGAGCTAATACTGTCACTCCTCCTTTCACATTGTCGCCAATGTTCACATTTACTTTGGTGCCTAATGGCAAAAAAACATCCACCCTCGATCCGAAGCGTATAAAACCGAATTCCTCATTTTGCTTCACAATATCATTTTCCTCCACATAAAACTTAATACGGCGGGCCATTGCCCCTGCTATCTGCCTCAATAATATATCTCCCCGGTCGTTACCTATCACCAATGTGGTACGCTCATTCTCGGTAGACGACTTTGGGTGCCAGGCCACAAGGTATTTACCCTTATGGTACTTCATATACTTTATAACTCCACTCACGGGATTTCTGTTCACATGCACGTTTACAGGCGACATAAAAATTGATACTTGCAATCTGTTATCGTTAAAATACTCCGACTCATAGGTTTCCTCAATTACCACAACCTTGCCGTCTGCCGGCGCTATTATTTTCTGCTCACCATGCACAAAATTTCTCGATGGGATACGGAAGAACGCCACCACCCAGAACCAGACCAGGAACAGTACAAATGTGATGATCGCAGTAATAATGAAATAAGAAGGTGGTATAAAATGGTTAGCTGTCCATGCAAGAACTATCCACAAAATGGTAGCTATTAAAATGTGTACATAACCTTCGCGGTGAATTCTCATTGCTTACAATTGAAATGTAAAGTTAGTTTAAAAAACGCAGGCTTAAAATCAGCTCATTAAAAACACTACATATGCAAACGCAAAAGGCGCAGCCACAAGTAAAGAATCAAACCTATCCAGCGCACCTCCATGTCCCGGCATAAGGGTACCTGAATCCTTAACATTGGCCATCCGTTTTAGCTTCGATTCCAATAAGTCGCCCAACGTTCCCGCAACTGTGGCGCATAGGGCCAACATTACCCAATCCACTATCCTCAAAGTATGCGTAAAATAACCAACTAATCCGGCAGCTATCATTGTAATAATCGCCCCACCTGCAGTACCCTCCCAGGTTTTTTTAGGCGATATTGGCGAAAAAGGCGTTTTACCAAAGAACGATCCAACAAGATATGCCATCGTATCGTTCGACCAGATCATAACAATGAGCACCAATGGCAGATATGTGCCGTTCGCTTTAATAGAAAGCAACATGGTCATTGGCAGCGTTATATAAAATAAACCCGTTATCGACTGGAATATAGGTTGAATAAATACTTTTTTAGATAGCACGCCCACAAGTATCAACAAAACCGGCACAGCGGGCAGTAAAAATCCACAAGCTCTTACTACAGGTGCAACCCGCCTATAGCCATTGGCGTTTTCATTATGCTGAAACAATATTCCACCCGCAGCCGCCACAAAAAGAAATCCTATTAAATGAAAAATAACCGGCACGATCGAGGGCCAGTGATCATCAGGGTACATCTTCTGCATCAAAGAAAAATAATCACGCAGGCACAAAAAATTAATGAGGCATACCAACCCCAGGAAAGACCATTCATTCACCCCAGGAAAGACCATTCATTCCACAGCAAGCCCGTAAGCATGATAGCTACAAAAACAACTGAGCTTCCCAGGCGCGTAAAAAATACAGGTACGTTTAATGCCATGAAAGTTATTTTTAGTTATCGTCCTTCTGCACTATGTTCCACTCATCCCTCAGCTCACCGGGGCGAAAATCATGTGCCCAACCCTCGGCCAATGGAGTTTTATTTTTCAGCAGCAAATACAACGACACGCTAAACAACACAACGCCCGAAATCACAAAATACCATGAGGTGCTATCGCTGTTTAAAAACGTTTTAATAGCCGCGCTACTATTACTCAAGTATGATAAAACAACTTGTAACCCGTTAAAACACATATGAGCTAGTATGCTGCACCATAAAGATCCTGTCAGGTAATAGATTACTGCCAGTAGTACTCCGGCAAGCATAATGGAAAGGAGCCCATAAATATTGGCATGAGTATATGCAAATATTACCGCAGTGAAGATGATCGGAATAGTTATTGTGCGGCTTTTTTGTCTTACAAAGCGCAGTAATATGCCCCTGAAAAACAACTCCTCCCCCAGAGCCGGTATCATAGCCAATACCACAAAAGCTCTTGCGAATGCTCCAAAAGTGGGCAAATTCAAAAAAGCCGAGTACATACTTTTATTCACAGCTTGTGCTTCCTTCACTTTAGCACCAAAGTCTATCTGGCTGATAAGGCTCTGCAACGCCTCCAGAACTGGTAATGCACCCAGCATGAGCAATATGGAAAGAAATAAATGTAGGGTCTTCCGGGGCTTCCTCAACCCCAGATATTCCTTTGGCTCAGGATGAGCCAGATAAGCATACACCCAGGCAGGTACTAAAAAAATGAATGCACTCAATATACCCTGCACGGTCAGCGCAGTTGCAACTAATTGACCGGAGCTACTCTCATTAATTTTTTCTATCTGTGTGAGTGTATATGGAGAAACTATTGGCAGAAATTTTAATAACATGAAGCGAACAAAACCGAACATGGTCATTATCATAAGAAAAAACAAGCCTAGCTGCATTCCCCATGGATATATCCGAAAGTACCTCCTCATTTTAACTAAAATTAACCGCAAAGGTATAGGTATGCACCCATATTGGCGTACTTTTTGCCTTTCCATAATACAATTAGCAGGCATGTTTTTTTACGCATATATAGCAGAACGTTGTTATTTTAATTAATTTTGCAGGCTATTATTTTTAAACCAGGATGGGAGAAATTGCTGCAGGGCCATTGCTCAGCCAGATAAATACACCGGAAGACCTGAAGAAGCTGAATAAAACACAGCTGAAACAGGTTTGTGATGAGTTGAGACAGTTCATTATCGACTGTGTGAGCGTACATGGCGGCCATTTTGGTGCAAGTCTGGGTGTAGTGGAGTTGACCGTAGCGCTACACTATGTATTTAATACCCCCGATGACCAGCTGGTATGGGATGTTGGCCACCAGGCATACGGACATAAAATACTTACAGGCCGCCGCAGTGTTTTTCATACCAATCGTAAATACGGTGGGCTTAGCGGCTTCCCAAAACGCAGCGAAAGCCCCTACGATGCCTTTGGTGTAGGGCATTCGTCCACTTCCATATCAGCCGCACTAGGTATGGCAGTTGCTTCTAAATATAAAGGCGAAACTCATCGTAAACATATAGCAGTAATTGGCGATGGTGCCATGACAGCAGGTCTACCCTTCGAGGCACTGAACCATGCCGGCGTCAGTGGGGCGGACGTTTTGATCATCCTCAATGATAACAATATGTCTATCGACCCTAACGTCGGTGCACTCAAGGAGTATCTAACTGATATTACCACATCACACACCTACAACAAGTTCAGGGATGACATATGGAATCTTTTAGGAAAACTTCCCACGAAAGAATTCCAGAAACTTGCCTCTAAAATGGAAGCCAGCCTCAAGGGCATGGTTTCTAAAAGTAGCAACCTGTTTGAAGCATTGGGCCTTCGCTACTTCGGACCAATAGATGGGCATAATATATTGAAGCTTACAGAAACACTTAAAGGCTTACACGATATTCCCGGCCCTAAGTTGCTACATATAAAAACTATAAAAGGTAAAGGCTACGATCTTGCTGAACAAGACCAGACGCTTTGGCATGCACCCGGCACTTTTGATAAAATAACGGGGAAGATCAACAAGAAAGTATCCGCTGTTCCTGAGCCTCCTAAATATCAGGATGTTTTCGGCCATACAATAATCGAGCTCGCAGAGAAGAATCCACTTATCATGGGTATTACTCCTGCCATGCCATCAGGCTGTTCATTAAAATTCATGATGGATGCTATGCCCGATAGGGCAATAGATGTGGGTATCGCCGAGCAGCATGCTGTTACACTAAGTGCTGGAATGGCAACACAGGGATTGAAGGTGTTCTGCAATATCTACAGCTCATTCATGCAGCGAGCATACGATATGGTGATACACGATGTAGCCATACAAAAGCTTCCGGTTATCTTCTGTCTCGACCGCGCAGGGCTCGTAGGTGATGATGGGCCAACACACCATGGAGCCTACGACCTCGCATACATGCGTTGCATACCCAACATGATTGTTGCGGCACCAATGAACGAAGCAGAATTGCGCAACATGATGTACACAGCACAACTGCCTGAAACAAATGCACCTTACGTTATCCGCTACCCACGCGGACAAGGTGTAATGCCGCAGTGGCGCACACAGTTCGAAAAAATACATACCGGAACCGGGCGCAAAATATGCGATGGTAATGAGATAGCGATCCTGACTATCGGCCACCCGGGCAACTTCGCGATATCTGCTTGTAAGACTTTGGCAACTGAAGACTTCTACCCAGCCCACTATGATATGCGCTTTGTAAAACCGCTTGATGAAGTTATGTTGCATGAAGTGGCTCAACGATACAATAAGATCATAACCGTGGAAGACGGTACTGTCGTAGGTGGCTTTGGTAGCGCCGTGCTGGAATTTATGGCGGCTAACAATTATACGCCCGAGGTAAAAATGCTGGGTATACCTGATCGCATAGTAGAGCATGGCAAACCGGAAGAACTACACCGCGAATGTGGCTACGACACCAGGGCAATAGCTGATGCCGTGAGAGAAATGGCAGGGATAAAGGTTAGTGCAGAAATTTAGTTTAATCTGGCTACTCGATCACACCGCCATCTTAAGTGGATTCCTTAATTTCCATTGTCCATCTTCCATCGAGGAGAAGTAATTAGCAAGCCAGCCAATGATAACGTCAGGTATATTAGCTGTTTTGATAAAGTAGTTCATTTCTTTAGGCTTTGCCCCAAGGGTAGCCTTTGCGTCAAAAGAGGTTCTGCCCAACTTCAATTGCGGCTTCTTTAGGTCTATTGCACGCGCAAGGCATGTATACAGCAGATTGAAATATAACTGGTACTTGCTGTTCAGCTCATAATCCAGCCCAACATAATAGACATCATAGGCATCATCAGTAAGAAAGGCACTATAGAATGCAACAAGCTTACCCTCAAGAAAGAATCCGTTCACCTCAAAATCAGCACCATATACCTTTTTCAGCTTTATAAAATGATCAACACCCAGACGAGCCAACACGAACGATTGGTTATCAACAACGTTCTTAAAAAGCCGGTACATCTCGTCCTTTCGTTCAGTTAATTCCTTTGTTGATATTTTCCTCACCTCAAGTTCACTTCCAGAAGCAAGTATTTTATTTGCCCGTGTCTTGTATTTCCTGCTAAGGTCACCAACATAATGATCAAGGCTATTCCACCTGGCATCTATATTCATTACCATAACATTATCCTGCCACGGCCTGTTGTACCCCTTACTGGCTAGCCACTTTTTAACACTCACAGAATCGCTGGTACTCTCTAGAATTACACCTGCAACACATTCTTCCGATGCAATTTTCTCGCCAATAGCAGCCACAAGTTCCAGTGCTTTAGTGTTGTTAAAATGGTGGTCACTATAACAGTAAAAAGCCGTTTCGCTTCGCACAACATTCCCTGAGAATAACACTTTTAGTTTATGCAGTGTAAGGAAGAAGCGGAACAAGCCTTTTGCAAATCCTTTGCTCTTGTCAAACCTGAAGTTCTTCGATGTAAGCGTACATAGCTGAAAGTAAACAAATAATACCGGTTCATTCTCTTCTATGATACAGGCATATCTGAACTCTGTATCCGGCATTGATTGCTCCATGGTAGCCAGATACGCATAGCTCAATTCAAGTATTTCCTCTTTGTTCAGGCGTTCCAACTCGTTCTTCATTTCTGCTATACGGTTGCTGAGCACAATATTGGGAGTGCGTTTTTTACTATGAATCTTTGCGAATAGCTTTTTGAGGCTATCGCCAACAAGGCATTCATCGTAACATTCCTTCTGGTCAAACGCAGGAACTTTAGCACTGTTCATGGAAACTAATTTATCCAAAAATAGGTGAAATTATCTATCCAAATCAAATGCAGAACCCGCTCACAGAGCGGGTTCTGCATTATTAAACAACATTTTCAATTTATGCGTAAGCTTCGGTAGGCTCACAAGTACAAACCAGGTTCCGGTCGCCATGCGTGTTGTTTACACGGGCAACACTTGGCCAGAATTTATTGTGCTTCACCCATGGCAATGGATAAGCAGCATGCTGACGGCTATATGAATGATGCCATGCATCAGCAGTGATCTTGAACTGCGTATGTGGAGCATGCTTCAGCATGTTATCTGCTTTTTGCGCCTTACCGGTTTCCACATCATGTATCTCTTTGCGTATGCTTAGCAAAGCATCGCAGAAACGGTCAAGCTCAGCCTTATCTTCACTCTCAGTAGGTTCTATCATTATTGTACCGGCGACGGGGAAACTCATAGTAGGGGCATGGAAACCATAATCTATCAGGCGTTTTGCCACATCTTCAGCTTCTATATCTGCAGTCTTTTTGAACGGACGAAGGTCAACAATGAACTCATGCGCACAAGTGCCACCGGGACCAGTGTACAATATTTCATAATCCTTCGCCAGGCGCGCACGCATATAGTTAGCATTCAGTATCGCATATTCCGTTGACATGCGCACACCTTTTGACCCCAACATGCGAATGTACCCGTAAGATATAAGCAATATGCTCGCAGAGCCATATGGTGCTGCGCTTACAGAATGTGCTACTCCTTCAGTTAACGCCACATGTGATGGCAGAAAAGGCGCAAGATGCGCTTTCACACAGATCGGACCCATGCCGGGGCCACCACCACCGTGTGGTATTGCAAAGGTTTTGTGCAGGTTAAGGTGGCAAACATCCGCGCCTATCAGGCCAGGAGCAGTTAAGCCAACCTGTGCATTCATATTCGCGCCATCCATGTACACCTGCCCACCATATTCATGTACTATCTTGGTTATATCTTTTACCGATTCTTCAAATATCCCGTAGGTAGATGGATATGTGATCATGATACCTGCAAGATGTTTCGCATGAAGTGCAGCTTTTTCTTTAAGGTCTTCCACATCTATATAGCCATTCTCCAACGCCTTAACCACAACCACCTTATAACCAGCCATTACTGCACTTGCAGGGTTAGTGCCATGTGCTGATATCGGGATAAGTATTGCATCACGGTGTCCTTCACCGCGGCTTTCATGGTAACGGCGTATTGCCAGTAGGCCGGCATATTCGCCATTAGCACCACTGTTTGGTTGCAGGCTGCAGGCATCAAATGCGGTTATTTCGCACAGGTATGCTGAAAGCTCCTTTACGATTTGCAGGTAACCTTCAGCCTGGCTCTGCGGCTGGAAGGGGTGCATCTTGCTCCAATGCGTCCAGCTTAATGGCATCATTTCGCTTGCAGCATTCAACTTCATCGTACAGCTGCCCAACGATATCATGCTGGTATTAAGGCTCAGGTCCTTGTTCTCCAACATTTTTATATAACGCATCATCTGCGTTTCACTATGGTGGCTGTTAAATACCTGGTGAGTAAGGAACGCACTGGTACGCGTAAGTGACGTTGGGATATGTGTCAACGCCATATCCTCATCAATACTGAAACCTGATGCCGAATCGGCACTGGTGAATACACCAATGATATCCAGCACATCACGCGCTGTAGTTGTTTCATCCAGCGATACGCCGATGCTGCCATCAGCATTATATTGAAAGTTGATCGAACTTGCTTCAGCAGCACTGCGAATTGCTTTAGCATCAGCACCTGTTACAGTTACTGTATCAAAATGTGTTTTGCTGTGCAATTTCAATCCGGCATTTACAAGCGCTTCACCCAAAGCCTGCGATAATGCAGCTACACGCTTCGCAATATTCTTCAATCCTGATGGGCCATGATACACTGCGTACATTGCAGCTATATTTGCCAGTAATGCCTGTGCCGTACAAATGTTTGATGTTGCTTTCTCACGTTTGATGTGCTGTTCACGTGTTCCCAATGCCATACGTAACGCACGATTACCGTGTGCATCAATACTCACACCAATTATACGGCCGGGTATCATACGTTTGAAGTCATCCTTTGTGGCAAAAAATGCGGCATGGGGGCCACCGAATCCTAACGGCACGCCAAACCGCTGTGCACACCCAATTGCTGCATCAGCGCCAAGCTCTCCGGGCGGTGTAAGCAAGGTCAACGCAAGCAGATCGGTTGCCATTACTACATAACCGCCTTCAGCATGCACTTTGTTGATGAAGCCACGATGATCTTCAATACTTCCTCTGCAATCAGGATACTGTACAAGCGCACCAAAATAGGTATTGTCAATATCTGCTGTGCGGTAATCCCCGGTAACTATTTCAATACCCAACGGCACCGCCCTGGTTAATATAAGATCTCTTGTTTGTGCAAACACATACTGGTCAACAAAGAAACGTGGGCGCGTCAGATGTTTCAGGTCTTTGTTCAGTGTGTGAAAGAACATGTTCATTGCCTCTGCAGCAGCCGTACCCTCATCCAGCAGCGATGCGTTGGTTATTGCAAAGCCTGTCATATCGCTCACCATAGTCTGGAAGTTAAGCAGGCTCTCCAAACGACCCTGGCTGATCTCAGCCTGGTATGGAGTATACTGGGTATACCATCCCGGGTTCTCAAAGATGTTCCTCAATATTACGCTGGGTGTGTGCGTATCGTAATAACCTTGTCCTATATAATTACGGCAAACTTTATTTTTCTGCGATATCTCTTTAAGCATATGCAGATACTCAGCCTCGCTTTGTGCTTCCGGTATCCGCAGCTTATGATCCATACGGATTGATTGGGGCACGGTACGGCTTATCAGCTCATCCATATCCTTCACACCTATCACTTTAAGCATTTCCTGCGTGTCAGTTTCGTTTGGCCCTATATGGCGGCCTATAAATTCCTCGCTCTGAATGGAAAACAAATTCATATGCTATTCGTAGTGTTTTTTATTTATAAAAATGAGGCGCAAAGATAGCTTAATTGGATGTATTTGTTCCCTGACTGTCATCAGCATAAATTATACCTCATTCCCCGCCCACAGATTAATGTACACCTATTTGTATATGTATAAAATAATATTAATTTTAAATAAATTATAAAAAATTTGCGTTTAGCAACAATTTCCTTAACTTGCTACATTCTTAACTATTTTTTAAAACCAAAATATAGATAAAAATGAAACTGAAATCTATTCTCTTAGCATCAGCATCTGTGTTAATTGCGGGAACGTCATTTGCGCAGACTCACGTTTCCACCGGTACGCAAAAATACACTTTACTGGAAGAAGGAACCGGTACATGGTGTGGTTATTGCCCCGATGGCGCTCAAAGGATTGAGGAAACTATTGAGCCAAGTTTTCCTAAAGCCATATGTGTTTCTTTCCACAACGGCGACCCAATGGAGCTTTCAGGAGACCCTTTCAACAATGCTTTCATCACTGGTTTTCCCGGCGCTACCGTTGACAGGTTAGTGTGGACACATGGCTCTACTACATCTCAGAACGTGAATAGGGGCTACTGGTCTACAGACGTTGGTGTTCAGGACGCAACAACTGCTAAATTCCAGATCGACCTGCTTGGTCTCTACGATAGCGCTACACGTAAAATTACACTTAAGGTTACAGCTAAAACCTTGGCAGCGCTTACAGGTAGCTACCGCATCAATGCATATGTTGTTGTTGATAGTATTGCTGCAACGGGCTCTAACGTACAACATAGTTATATGTATGCAACTTCAGGTTCTTGGTACTTTAACCAATGTCAGTCTCCATGTACAAGTTCTTGTTCATCTTGTGCTAATCTGCCTGATTCAATTTACTCACATATGAATGTGGTAACTGACGTGCTTGCAGCAAGCGGCAGCATATGGGGCGATACTGTAAATGCTTTCACTAACCCTGCATCAGGTGTTTCTGCAAGCAAAACATATACATACACTATTCCTACTACTACTCCGTCTAAATATGTAAAAGTTGTCGGTATCGTACAGAAATATGGCACCACAACTACCGACAGGGCTATCCAGAACGCAGCACGCGCAAGGGTAAGGTATATGTGGAAGAGTGTAGCAGGTGTTGGTAATTTGGGCAACACTGTTGAGGGTGTTGAAATTTACCCTAACCCGGCTAACAGCAACATCAATGTGTCAACCACACTTACAACTCCGTCTGATGTGAAGATAACTATATTTAATACTATCGGCCAGGTTGTAGCTCAGAACGTATATCCTGCAAATGGTACAATGTTCTCCGAGAGCATTTCGCTTGCACAAGTACCTAATGGTATGTACCTCATGAACTTTGAGGTTAATGGCGAAAAGATCACTAAAAAGTTTGTAGTGTCTAAATAATCCTGCAAATCATTTTTAAAAAAAGTCCCTGCACAACACGCAGGGACTTTTTTTATCCTCTAAATAACCACTTGGTTATCAGGATGTACGTTTTCATTAACACTTCATGGCATGGTTTTCAATTGTGTAATGTGTTAAACTATAAAATTGATTTGTATGAAAACGATACTGATAACATCATTGCTTTGCGTTTCGGCTGCAGGCTTTGCCCAGCAATATCGTGGTGACGAAGCCACAAAACGCCAACAAATACATGACAGAGCCATTGCAATTTATTGCGAAACCAATGGAAATATGGGGCCGGCTACACACATGCACTACAAAACCAACTATTCAATAGTTCACGCAGCATACCCCGATGCGCCTGCAAATGCAGTTCCGGCTACACCATCTGGCAACTATATTGCACTGCAGGAACCTCCTTGCTACAAATATAAAAATAGCCGGGGTCGCGAAGTAATGGAGTGTCCCGGTGCAAGATTCACACCACCGCAATGTAACAATACGGTTACGGCACTAAACGAAATAAAAGCAAATGGCAATACTATTGGCAGCGAGGGCAGCTATTCGGGCTATTATCCGGGTCTGCATAACATATACCCCCAGGCTCCCCCAAATGCGGTTGCAGCATGGCCAACTACTACATATACAGCCGTCCACACCCCACCATGCTATAAATATATAAACAAACGTGGCCTGGAAGTAACTGAATGTCCGGGGGCGTATTTTGAACCACAGCATAGGTAGCAAACTATTTACAAAACGCAGCAAAATTATTTGTAGACAGGTTAAGCGCGCAGAAAAACCCGCGCTTAACTTGTTTTAGTCAATATCAAAACTAAAATTCAGAAAACAACCAATATTGCTGGTTGGGAGGATGTCTCCCGCAATTGAAACTTCTCCGTTACTCTTAATACGTATAAAGCGAACATCAGTAAAACAACTACAAGGAAATATTATTTCTGCTAATGGTCTATACCCAACTGGCAGCACAAAAACGACACTATCGGTTCCAACCGACATGCCCAAACTACTGTTTGTCACGCCTTTGATCGTTACCGTTTTGCTACCAACCGGCTTTCTGTACCTTATCGGAGAAGCAACATCATCTATATAGCCGCCGCTGTAGGTAGGTGCAAGGTAAGGAGTGTATATATTGTCCATTATGTTTTCCATCAACCCGACACCCATTGGCTTTATGTGCGACCACAGGAATTTGCTTGCATCATCTGCAGTACCAATTGAATATGTGCTCAGTACAACATTGTTATCCAGCACCACAGTCCGGGAAACACCGTCAAAATAGGTCAGTGCAGTATTGTTTGGCACTATCTCTACATACAAACCATCCACACTCTCATCTACGCCTGTGAAAGTGATCGTGGATGGATTGATCACAATTTCTCCATTCCAGAAAATACTTCCGGCTGTCATACTGTAGTCCGCTAAGCTACCACCGGTCGGTGTGCGTGTAATGGCGCAACCTCTGATAGCAAATGGAGTAGGACTACTCCCGAAAACTAATGCCAGTTCATTTAGGCATGCAATATATCCTTGCTGAAGGTGGTTCAATTGATTTTGGTCAAGTGGGAACCCACCAGGTTGTGTCAGATCTGTTTTTTTCATGGTTGTATATTTAAAAGTATTTTTTTAAAAGTCGTTATCAGGGTAAAACCAGGTAGTTGGTCTTGCTCACCAAACGGTATTTATCTATGAGTGCTCTCATCCTGTGCGTATCATATATAACACCGGAGTCGTGTACAATAAATTGCACACCACCGCCTGAATAAAGCTCGGTTTGAAGATAAAACCACTGTGGATCAGGGTACACAGTTGAACCAGCTTCCGATGTCGTTCCCAGGTATACGGGTTTTTCATCGGGCGATGGAAACAGGAATAACGGATCAATATATGCAGGGTCATCTATGTATATGCTGCGCGTAAACGGATCGAAGGTATCATTCAATATCGCTTCCAGGTAACAGACCTGTCCGTTATGCGCCAGCTCAAACACATTTGCATCCCTGTTCGTTTTGAACAAGGCGGCAAGGTATACAACAGGGCTTATCAGCACCTTGATCCAGGCATAATGTACGGCCTGCCTTAACCTGACAGGCAAACTCTGCCATGCTTTTGCATTGTAGTTAATATCATAAAATCCCATAGAGGTCCTTATTTAAAACACTCGTTATCAAATCCGTTTTCTTTTAGCTGTATGCATGATAATGCACGTTTGTTCCGAAAAATATGTTGTCCAGTGCAAGGTATCCCGCATCTGGTGTGTACCAGTTTGTTATCGTAAAAGGTGAGTACGCCCCATAAAACGCCTGCACACTTGTCACCTCTGCTACTTTCACCCCATCAACAGCCATCATCGCAGCAATAAAATCATCCAGGATAAAGCGCCCGTTAAAAGGAATGCTTGCCAGGAAAGCATTTACAGCATCCTTCACTGGTTCCATTGAAGTACCATCGAGTCTTTGGCCTGAGGTGTTCAGTATTAATGGATCATAATGTATTTCCATCATCGGTTGAAAGGTATCAGGGGCATCGCTGGCAAAGTCGAAAGTACACCTGGAGCAGCAAAACGAGATAGCAAAGAATGATATCATCTACTTATGCGCACAATTGAACGCACCTCATTTCCAGAAGATACTGCGCTCTTACGGGCTGCCGGTTGTTGAAGGCGGATACTTCGAGATCAACAAGGATATTGATATCGACTTTCTTGCACAACGGGTGCAAATAGATACTGCCCTGCTTAATGCAGGTGTGCAGCTTACCCAGGAATATTTCAGGGAGACCTACAATCTGCCCAAACCGGAAGCTAAAGAAACCATTATCAACCCGGCAGCGTGATAAAACAATTGATTTAACAAGTAAAACCGAATAACTATTATTATGAACAGTCCATTTGCACTATTATTCCTTGCCATCCAACAACGCATCGGCGCCATTATCGACCCCGAAACAAGCGATCCCATGTTTGCATTCATAGACCAGGACTACGGACAGCTTGAGCATAGCATAAGCGGCTTGCCTGCGGTTTCTTTTCCCTGTGTGTTGATAGATATAGAAGAGGTAGATTTTGACAATACTGCCGACAACACTCAAACAGCAACTCTGAAGATAAGCCTGCGGCTTGGGTTTGCACCCTACAGCAGCACCAGCGAGCTGACACCAGATGAATGGAAACTTCGGGCACTTGCCTTTTACGAACAGGAGCAGGCACTACATCTTGCGCTGCAAGGATGGAACCCGGGCGAAGTGACTGTAACTGAAGAGCCCCTGGCAACAGCAGACTTATCTGATACCTTCGGGCACTTTATACGCATACATACACACAGCCAACGCCGCGTAGATACATTGCGCATACGGCATCTTACCTATACTATCAGCATGCAGGATTACAGCACAAGGCCTGTAATTACCATGGTAGAGGCAGGGCCCGATATTGAAGTTGAGCTCACATAGATACGATGGGAGTATAGTTGAAGCAAAAATGGCGCGGGATATCCTGCGCCATTTTTTTACTGCTTGCCTTCCATTTGCAATGGCACCGGCACATCATGTGCAGGATTCTTTGTGATAATGATAACCGGTTTTGCACCTTTCCAGTCAAATGTAATTCGGTCTGACAGGTAGTCCTTCTGCAGAACAACACCTTTACGAACGTCCCTCCCATTCCATACAGTTTCCGACTTTTCCCAGTACCTGATGAACAACCTTTCTACTAGATTGGCATTTCCTCTAATAGTTCCCTTGGTAATGTGTAAGTCCTTATCTGTGGTGAAGCTGATGAATATACTTGAAGTATCCATGTCTCCCCATGTAATGCCCGGATTTACGACAAAGAATGTTGCGAACAGGCCGTTATCTGCTGCTATTTTGCCCGAGCACCTGAGATTGCTGGCCATGTATGCGGGTATCACATCTGCCCAGAAGGCCTTTGCCCCTATGAACGGAACAAGGAAACCGTGGCTGCTTGTTAGTTTGCAGTTCACCTGGAAGTTATAGGCAGTCACCGATCCGAACGCAGTTTTAAATGCGCTTTCTGAAATGCCAAGGTCCTTAGGGCTTGCAATGATCATGGCCCCCGGCCCTGACTTTTCCACTTCCTCATTATTTACAAGTAGCTTCGACACCTCTTCATTGCGCCTTCTGATAGAGTCCTCTGTTTCTTGCCGCTGTTTGCGCTCTGCTGCATACCTGTTATCAGCATGTACTTTATTGATCCTGGTATAGAAGTTAAGTTCGTTTGCATAATTGGCGGGATCGAAATCATTGCTTGTTGTTTTCAACGTAGATAGCTCCTGCTCTGCGTTTTCAATGAATTTGATCTCTTTATTTGCAAGTACGTATGTTTTCATACTATCCAGCAATAGCTGCAGCTTGCCAATGTGTAGTGCTAGGGTTCCTTCTATCGGATCGCTTCCCCTCGTTAGCCTACTGAGCAATTTTGCATCATATCGTTGCACAACAGTAGATTGTCCGTTGAATTGAAAAGTGTCGGCAGTGTATTTAATACCTTTCATGCCCCTTCCGTTTGCCTGCAGGGCGCAACTTAATGCCAATACGGCAATCGAAGTAAATAGTTGTGTTTGTTTCATGGTACGAGGATTTGCCGAAAGTTACTAAATATCTATGGCTGCTCAACTATAGTATAAAGCTCCCACCTTAAAAAATCATATTTTCTCTTCAGTTTGGTAATAGAAGGCTCTTCCTCAATTATCCGACGGCTCATCTCCCCGTGGCTTTCAATTATTTTAATAACTGTTATGGCAGAAAGAAAGAACTCCCTGCCAAGTATTT
Organism: Flavipsychrobacter sp.; assembly: GCA_044224775.1. Taxonomy (GTDB): domain Bacteria; phylum Bacteroidota; class Bacteroidia; order Chitinophagales; family Chitinophagaceae; genus Nemorincola. The sequence goes on along the minus strand of JBGAJU010000044.1, from coordinate 9,938 downwards.
TTGATACTTCTTCCCATCGCATGCCGTTGTGCACGCCGTAAAAGTAGTAACGGTACATGATCAGTTCATTCCGCTTTTCTATCAGGCCTGCACTCCGGCCTGCGCGGTGAGCAGGGCGTTTTTCTTTGCGCTTTCCCGAAGGTTTTCCTGCATGGGTTTCATTGAATCCTCTTATTCCTCTCATGGTTTTTGTTTTTTATCATCTTTTAACTCATCAACTATCAATAGAATAAGGCTGCCGGCAAATGCTTACCGGCAGCCGGCACAATATCAGGGATTGCTCTTTATTGGCTCCAGGAAAAATGCTTCTTCCTGCACCACCTTAACACCAAGTTTTTCCAGGCTTTTGGGCCGCTCACGAATGATCTTTAATTTATCAAGCGTCAGCGTAGTGCGCAGATATGGTGTCATTGCAGTGCGGCGTGCCATTACGGTGATGATGTCTTTTTCTTTACAGCCGTCAAGTATCACCACTTTGTCTTTACCATCCCTGAAGCCTAACGTGGCACCATGATCATCAATACTCTTTGTTGTTGAGAACAGTTCATCGCGGTGCCTGCTGCAATATTGTTGCACTGTGGCATACTGCTCTTCCATTTCTTTCCGCAGGGCCTCAAATTGCGGATTGTATTTACTGTCAAGCTCCTCAACCTCTTTATCGCGTTCTGCTGCAAGCAGGCACGCTTTGTTGTCGTTACTTACATACCCGGCAAGGGCGGCTTCGTATGCCGCGCGGGTAACATTGTTCTTCGCTAATGTCTTTATCATAGATCAGGATTTAGAATTTTCAGAATTGCTTATGCTGCGTGTTTGTTTGGTGCATGTATGCGTTTGTCCACTTTTTTTATCATGTCTGTGAGGATCACATTAGCTATCGGCCATGGTGTGGTGTCTGTTGTGTTCCAGATCTGGTAGAACGCCATAGCCTCACTGTTGCTCATACGCAGCTTTGCTGTCTTCTGCATTGTCTTTAGCATGTGGTTCAGTTTAAGCAGTGTGCCCTTAATGTGCTGCGCCAGTAATTGTTCGTACGGATCCGCTGCGTCATAGGTATCGAGGTGATATTCGTAAACGTCCCTCAGCTCCGTGGCCACGCTCTCGTGCAGCCTGAATTCGATCAAAAAATCAATTGCCTTTCCCATCGTAATTTGTTTTAGTGTTTATATTTTTTGTTTTTTCTGAATTATATTTTATTTTTCAATTTTTCTTTATAATTTTGTGCTAACTATTTCTTTTTTGCCCTTTAGTTGAGCTTTTTCAAGACAAAAATACATATTTTCTGAAAATTTGGAATTATTTATTCAGAATTTTTGAAAAAATATATTAAATATGGCTGATAATAACGTAAACTCGCACTTTATTAACGCGGTAAACTACCTGCTCGATACTAATCCTGAGCTGACAAAGGGCGAATTGGCCAAAAATCTGGATGTTTTGCCTTCCACTATTTCGGGAATATTGAAGAATAAGCAGGGGCCAACCCTGAAAATTCTTGAACGATTATTTGAAATTTATAATGTAAGTAAGGAGTTTATCTTCAGCGGCACAATGCCTATTGTTAATAACACGGTTCAGCAAACAGGGCATGCATTGCCAACACCACCTGATTTGCAGCGCACTCAAAACCAACCGGCCCAACCTTCCAACAAAACGGAGGTCATTTATAACATCAACGAGCCTAAAACACAATATGCTACAGGGCATATGCCGCGCATTGTTACCGTAAACCAGTCGGGCATAGATAATATCATCTTTGTCCCGGTGCGTGCACAAGCAGGTTACCTGGTTGGGCATGGCGATCAGGAATTTATAGAGACCCTGCCGTCATTCAATATGCCGGGGTTGCGGAATGCTACCTTCCGCATGTTTGAGGTGAAAGGTGTGTCAATGGCACCGACTTTAAGCGAGGGTGATAAAGTGATCGGTGAATGGGTGCCAAACCTGAACGAGATACGAGATGGACGTGTGCATATAGTAGTACACAACAAAGGCGTAGTGATCAAACGTGTCCTCAACAGGATAAAAGAACGCGGCAAATTATACCTTAAATCTGATACCATAACTTACCGCGCAGACTACCCAATTGTAGAACTGGATCCTTCTGAAATATTGGAAATATGGTACGTGCGGCTGAAGATATCCGGAGACTTGTCAGAGCCATCAGAATTGTATAACCGGGTTGCTGACCTGGAGATTGCCGTACACGAACTCATGAAACAGAAACTGTGATCTCATTCAACATTTCCTTCTCCTTCTTCAGCTGGGTGGCAATGCCGCAGGCACAAGATAAAAAGGAGTAATAAAAGTACTATCTTATTGAATAAGTAGAAAAAGACTGGTATCCGATAAATTACACGAAAGTGGTATTGCCTGTCAACCTTTGAATGAAGATATTCATCTCCTGAATTGATACTATGAACAAGTTGATAACCATTTGCACTTGGATAGGGCGCATAACATCTGTATTGCTGGGTGTATTTATCATGCTGGTAAGCTTCACAGTGCTGGGCGGTGGTAAGAGTACTTCGCTAACAGACCTTATCGGCTTTTTCTTTATGGTTACTATGGTTGTCGGGTTATTTCTCTCCTGGCCATGGGAACTACCGGGAATTATCATGTCTTATATCGGCATAGCAGGGATAATTGTTCTTATGCTGATAAAGAATGAACATGATATTTTCAACATTTTTTATACGCTGATCCCCACTACAATACTACTTATATGCAGGATAGCAAGGCAGCGGTATGGCATATCAAAAACAACCTGATCTACTTTTTCAACATTTTATACCTTTATCATTTAGGTATTCAATGTATCCGTTATTACCCCAGTTGCTTATAGTCATAACTTTTTGCCTTTACGGCAACGCACCCACCTATTCACAACCTATAAGTGAAACAGAGAAAATAGCATCCCTATGCCGTATATGGGGTTTCCTTAAATACTATCATCCGGTGGTAGCACGCAGCAGTAATAATTGGGACCAGGATTTTACAACTCTATATAAAGCCACAGACAGCATTAATACAAAGGAAGAGCTGGAAAGTCATTTTCTGCAATGGATCAACAGCCTGGGTGACGTTAATGCCTTTCACGCACAGCCCGCTGATTATGACACGTCCTGCAACTTCAATACTACGTTATCATGGTTAGCGGATAGCACATTATTGCCCGAACTGGCGACGGCACTCAACAATATAGTCGTGCACCGTGCCACAGGTAAAAAAGTGTACGTGAAACCACAACCCAATAATGGTCCAGCGGAATTTACCAACGAAAAGACCTACCGGGACATGAAAGACCCCGAGAAAGACTATCGGTTGCTTGCATTGGCACGGTACTGGAATATGATAGAGTATTTCTTTCCCTATAAGTACAAAACCGATCAGCCATGGGATTCGGTGCTTACGGAAATGATACCTGTATTTATGCATGCCAGTGATACCGAATCCTATGCTTACGCCCTAACACAGTTAATATCTAAAGTGAATGACAGCCATGCCAATATATCAAATCCCGATGGTATCGGCGTTGGCGTCTTCAAGCTGTACCGAATGCCTGTGAGATTCAAAGTATTCCCAGATAGGGCCATTATCACCGAATTGCTTAATGAAACGCTCGCCGAAGCAAACGACCTGAGGATAGGAGATGTGATCCTGTCCGTAAACGACACACCAATTGCAGATCAGATAAAATATAAAGGCACGTTTATAGGCGCCTCAAACGATGCAGTGATTCGGCGGAGCCTGGCGTCGATTCTGCTGAATGGAAAGGCAAGACAAATAACAGTAGCTATTGAGCGGGATGGGGTAACCACTGTTAGAACAATAAAGCGCTATACTTTTGGAGAGATCAACTACAAAGTCCAAAAAAAGGTTGAGGAGCCATCGTATAAAATACTCACGCCAATAATAGGATACATCAATATGGGCGCACTGCGTGCTAAGGAAGTAAAAAAAGTCCTGAACAGTTTTAGCGATATGCAGGCCATAATTTTCGACCTGCGCAATTATCCTAACTGGACAATATATGACCTATGCAATTACCTGGCCTCGGAGAAGACTGCTTTTGTAAAATTCATAGCCCCTGACCTTAACTATCCCGGAAAATACAAATGTATGCCGCTGACAACCTTTGGCGATAAAAAAGAAGCTCCATTCAAAGGCAAGATCATCATACTCGTCAATGAAACAACGCAAAGCCAGGCAGAATTTACTACTATGGCACTTCGCGCACTGCCCAATTCCATTTGCATTGGTAGCCAAACAGCTGGAGCGGATGGCAATGTATCACAAATTGTATTGCCAGGTAACTACCAGGTTTTAATGACCGGGCTGGGAGTATATTATCCCGACGGCAGGGAAACACAGCGCATAGGCATAAAGCCGGATGTAAATGTAGAACCCACAGTAGAAGGCATACGGCAGGGAAAAGACGAAGTGCTGGAGCGTGCAATTATGATCGCAGAAGGATGGGAAAATTGATTACGGAAACCATTGCAGCAAGGCAAGCCCCATGACTTTGGCAATGCAAATAGGTCAGTTGTGCCATAGAAATTTCCACATACGCCCTGTTACATAATTAGCAAATATTATAGTTGGCAGGCACGCCGAAGTTAAGCGACTGTTATTATATTTGTACTAGTCTATGTACCGGTTTATTCTATTTATTTTATTAATAGCACCTTCAATTATCAAGGCGCAAATATTGCCTAAAGAAGGTAGCAAACTCAATTACAGGATAATTGGTTTCACTTTCCCCGCCACCCAGAGTAGTGGTCCGTATACTATCGAGATAGCAAAGGGCAACTATAATTCAGAAGACTCTTTCAAAAGCAACATTATCAACACGGTAAATTCCAAAATAAACAAAACTATTATCGAGGTTCCGTCATTTGCACAGGATTATACATGGCGCTATAAAGCTGCAGGCCAAACGTCTGCCGAACTACACCACTTCAGTACCTATCTAAGGCCCTGTGCAGATACTACCGTAATGCGCCTAAGGGTGGTACATGAAGCAGAAAAATACAAGGATGCCTACATTTTTACAGATAACAACCGCACCATGTATAATATGAAGGGAGAACCTGTTTGGTTCCTCCCCAACGTAGCCAATCGTGTAACCGAACATGCCGATCTGCGCGATATTAAGCTCACACCTACAGGTACCATCACATTCATCAATTCAGAAGTAGGCTACGAGATCAACTATGGTGGCGATATTTTATGGGAAGCTAACTACAAAGGCAAAGTGAACAATGACAAGTCTGAATTTTACCATCACGAGCTAACGAAGCTTTCCAACGGGCATTACATGATCCTTGGCAACGAGTTTGTGCCGTCAGGAGAAGGCACAGGCCAAAGCAACATGGTAAAAATGGTGCAGTTCGGCACTGTGATTGAATACGATAAACAGGGCAACGTGATCTGGTCGTGGAAGTCTTCTAAATACTTCAAAGATATTCCATACATCTACCCCAAATGGCCAAACGGCAGGCAGGAGAAGACCATGCACCAGAATTCATTCTACTTCGATGAAAAGAAAAAGATCGTCTACGTAAGCTTTAAAAATACTAACCAGGTTGTTAAGATCAAATATCCCGATGGAAAAATACTGAATACCTACGGTAAGCCTTACGATCCGCATGATGAAGAAAATCATTTGTTCTGCGATCAGCACAGCGTTAAGCTTAGCAGCAAGGGGCACCTCATGCTCTTCAATAACAATATGTGCAATGCCGCAGAAAAACCCAAAGTAATGATGTTCAAAGAGCCGGCTACCGATAATAATAAACTCGCGAAGGTATGGGAATATGAGGCACCTGCTGAAGTGACACAAGTAATGGAACAAGGCCGTGACATTTATTATACCAGCGGCGGCAATGCCATCGAGCTGCCTGATGGTTCTATGTTTATCTCTATGTGCAACCGTTATGTGAACCTCTTCATTATCGATGCCAACAAAAAAATAGTATGGAACGCTGTGCCGGAAAAATCAACCGATGACCACAAACAGTGGCTGCCGTCCACGCAGTACCGGGCCAGTATTGTTACGGCCAAACAAATGGAGCAACTCGTATGGAGCGTGCAATAGTTTATCCTATTTCATAATTTGCCAATATACCCACATCTATAAAAAAAACTTCATTTTATACAAAGATCGAAATGAGCGTCTTCAGTATCTCCGCTATATGTCCTATCTTTATATTACCCTGAGCCATTTACTGAAAAAATTGTAACAAATGAAGAAGCCATATTTTTTCAATTCTACAAACATCCTGGTGGGTATCCGCTTCATTGCGAGGCTTATGGTTGTAGCTTTGTTTATCGTGTTCATTACGCTGTTCATCACTGAACCTGCAAGCCAACGAAACCTGAATCCTTTTGGTTTGGCTGCTTACGAGTCGTTGTTGGTTCTTTCTTTTTATACTGCCTTGGCCGGTCTTATTATCGCCTTCACTTTCGAAGGCTTCGGTGGCTTCCTGACAATTGCCGGCCTCACGGGTTTTTCAATTTTCTATTATGTGCTTAAGGGAGCAATACTTTGGAATATATGGATTCTCGGGGTCCCGGCTATATTATTCCTCATATGCTGGTGGTTCACCAACTATTCGGCAGACTACGATGTTTACCGTAGCTAACATTACATTGCCGCAGCCTGTTTGTTATACTTATTGCGATACGCTATGGGCGTAAGTCCAGTAAGCTTTTTAAAGATGATACGGAATGCCTTGGTATCAGTATAACCCACGTCCATCATTACTTCATTTATATTCTTCCGGCTGTTCTCAAAGCTACGCTTGGCTGCCTCGATTTTAATGCGGTGCACATATTCCAGCACAGAATTGTTGGTGGCATTCTTGAAACGGCGTTCAAAACTGCGCCTGCCTATGGCCACCATATCTGCCAGCTCATCTACCGATATCTTATCCCCCAAATTCTTTTCAATATGATCCTGCGCTTTCCTTATGGCATCGTCTGCATGGTTCTTCTGGCCTTTGAACATAGCAAACGCATTCTGGCTTTCACGGTCAATATCAACTGCAAAATATTTAGAAGCTAATATAGCAGTTGGCCTGTCGGTGTACTTTTCCACCAGATGCAGCAGCAAATTCCAATAAGAGTTAGCGCCCCCGCTTGAATAGATACGGTGCTCCTCTGTTATAACACTGCCGTCTATCACTTCTACCTCAGGGAACAGCTCCCTGAATTCATTCTGGAAACCCCAATGGGTAGAACATTTCTTGCCATTCAGCAATCCTGTTGATGCTAACAGGAACGCACCCACACATAGTGATGCCACCTCTGCCCCGCCGGCATATTGTTGTTTTATCCATGGTATCAAAGTCTTGTTCTGCGCAATAGCCACCTGCATATCGCCAAACAATGCCGGTACCAATACCAGGTCTGCCTCCTTCACATCTTTTAGCAACTTATCTGTATGCACAGAATACATACCTCCATTCAACTTCACCTCTTTTTTTGCACCCACCAATTGAACATTAAATAGTGGCGGTTTGCCGCTCACAGCCATAAATTGGTTCACAGCACTGAACAGGTATTGCGGATCGGCTATCGCCTGCATCACCGAACATTCCGGTACAAGTATTGCTACATTTTTCATCTCGGTAAAGTTTTTCAACTCAAAGGTATTAAGCCAATATCAGCAAAAATACAATTTGTCGCAAAATACCCCCAATATGACATTTTTGCCACCTCGGCAAATACGTCTTGTCGTAAAATACCTCATTATTGTCATTACCGTGTATCACGCACTCGGCATTTGTGTTGCATCTTTGCATCAGCAACTATTCATAAAAACTAAAACAAAAAACAATGGCAAACGCAGAGAAAGTAACCGTACAAAACACCGTGAACGCACCGGTAGAAAAAGTATGGACACTCTTCACCACACCGGCAGACATCATGGTCTGGAACACAGCATCAGACGACTGGCATACTACCAGATCTGAGAACGACCTGCGCCCGGGTGGCACATTTTGCTCAACTATGGCAGCAAAAGATGGCAGCTTCAGTTTCGACTTCGGCGGCGTTTACGATGAAGTTACGACCCATAAGGCTATTGCCTACACTATGGGCGACGGCAGGCAGGCACGTACCACATTCGAGCCGGTTGGCGATACAACTAAGGTAACAACAGTGTTTGATGCCGAAAGCCAGAATCCTGTAGAAATGCAACGTGGCGGCTGGCAGGCTATCCTGGATAACTTCAAAAAATATACTGAAGCAAACTAATTTCCAACTCACTAAACATAAAACAATGGCTATTCAAAAAATAACACCGTTCCTCTGGTTCGATAATAATGCCGCTGACGCTGCAAAATTCTATACTACTGTATTCAAAAATGCCCGCATCACCGCATCAAATCCTTGGGTTACCCAATTCGAGCTGGAAGGATTACAGATCTGCGCGCTCAATGGCGGCCCTAAATTCAAGTTAGACGAGGCATTCTCGTTCTCGATTAGCTGCGACACGCAGGAAGAGATCGACTACTACTGGAACGCATTGACCGCCGATGGTGGTGAAGAAAGTATGTGCGGTTGGCTGAAAGACAAGTTCGGCCTTTCTTGGCAGGTTGTGCCTTCTATCCTCGGAAAGCTGATGAGTGACCCTGAAAGAGGACAACGCGTAATGAATGCATTCCTCCAAATGAAGAAGTTCGATATTCGGAAACTATTAGATGCCTGATTAGCAATAAATGACTACGATCAACACATACCTTACATTCAGCGGCAACTGCCGGGAGGCAATGGCATTCTATAAAGAATGTCTGGGCGGCGAACTCTATGTCCAAACCGTAGGCGAATCACCTATGGCCGGTAAACTGCCTGAAAAAATGAAAGACTGCGTCATGCACGCCACGCTCACCAAAGGACAACTCGTCCTTATGGGTTCAGACATGGTAATGGATGATGGTTTGGTCAGGGGCAATGCAGTTTCCATGCTTTTGCAATGCGGCAGCGAAGAGGAGGTCAGAAACACCTATGCAGCACTGGCCAAAGGCGGGCGTGCCAACCACCCTGTTGAGGCAACATTCTGGGGTGCACTCTTTGGCGATCTCACCGACAAATACGGCAACCACTGGCTGCTTAATTATACACAACCAACACAATAAAAAACAACACCATGAGCATCGCAACAACAAACAACCAGGTGGATGCCTACATAGCTGCCTATCCTGCAGAAGTGCAGAAAAAACTGCAGCAGGTACGCAACACCATCCGCAAGGCTGCCCCCATGGCCCAAGAGGTGATCAGCTACGGTATGCCCGGCTACAAATATCATGGCATGTTGGTCTACTTCGCCGCCTGGAAGAACCACATTGGCTTCTATGCCGTACCATCCGCTCACGCAGCCTTCAAGGAGGAGCTGTCTGCATACAAAGGTGCTAAAGGCTCAGTGCAATTTCCGCTGGACAAGCCTATGCCCGTGGCACTGATAACAAAGATTGTCAAGTTCCGTATGAAAGAAAATGAAGAGAAAGCAATGATGAAAAAGCTTGCAATACCATCAAAGAAGAAATGACCGTTATGGTAGAAGTATTCAAAACCAATATCACCAATGAAGACATTGCCAACTCGCTCATTGCCGAGTTGCAGCAACTTTATCCACACACCGCCATCAACTTCGACCTTGATGATTGCGATAACATCCTCCGTATCAAAGGCAACTCATTCCATGCATCGCATATTATTGCACACATGGAAAGCCGCGGACATTTTTGTGCAGTACTTGATTGATAATGAGCATTATAGCTATTTGCTTTTTTCAATACATTTTGTAGGTTTGTCGCTCACTCAAATTTTATTATTTATGCCTGATACAAATGCGATCACCAATGATGACATCAAAAAGCTCGCCACAGACAACGGGTTGGAATATGCTGCTCTGAAGGCAGTAATTAATGTCGAAT
>JBGAJU010000043.1:0-38292 GCA_044224775.1 Flavipsychrobacter sp. | reverse complement strand
CATTGGTCTGCCTGTACCCGGTTACAACTGAGTCATTCTCCACACGCATGAATGTCCATACATTTTTATCCGGGTAGTTGTAGATGCCATACACAGCGTCCAGTATAATATGTGCATTGTCTGACCTAGGGAAAGTGTATTGATGCACGCCAACGCGTGTTGTTGCTGTAAGTTCTGCAAGTATATTGTATTTGTCGAGCTTTACCCTATAATAGCCGGGTTCTGCTAACTCGTTGACATGAGAGAATTGGGACCTGAAGCCACTTTCGGGATCTGCTGCTGTGCCGGGGTTTAATCTTAATTGTCCAACTGTTGGCATTATCAAAAAGTCGCCGAGGTCGGAGTGACCGGTGCCGCTGAAGTGTGTATGCGAAAATCCTACTATAGTATTATCCCGGTATTGGTAGCCCGCGCAGTATTTGTACACATCTTTATTATACTTGCCATCAACCTCGTATGGGATAGTATCTGTTTCCGGGCTTAGCTGCACAGAACCGAACGGCACCGTAGCACCGGGATAGGTATGCCCCATGCGGTCTGTGCCAATGAAGGGGTTTACGTATTTAATGAGTAGATCTGACTGTGCTATGCAAACACAATGGGACAAGAATAGCAGTGTAATGCATAACCCTCTTTTCATATTTTCAGTTCTTTATCTTCTCCAGCTATTAGGTTCGGTATTTGGTTTTGGCAGCGCCTTGCGAGGTAATTTTTCGTTGCGCATGGCGGTGTGGTAAACGAACGATGCCATAATAACCGAAGCCTGCATGAGATCGTTGGGGCTGGCGCGGTCGTAGCTGTCCATGTTGGTATGGTGGGTGCGGGTGCCATATTCCAGGCCATCCTGGATGAACTGGAAGCCGGGTATACCTACCTCATCAAAAGCAATGTGGTCAGTAGATCCGGTATTGCGGTAGGTAACGGTGCTTGCACCAAGATCATGAAAAGGAGCCAACCACTCTTCAAATACGGGCTTCAGTTCATCGTTGCCCTGCAGGTAAATGCCGCGGATCTTACCACCTCCGTTATCGAGGTTGTAGTAGGCAGATACTTTACCATGGTCCGGTTTCAGCGCCATGGTGAGCCTGTCGCCGTAGTGGTTCTTGACATAGCCACGTGAGCCAAGCAAACCTTGCTCTTCACCACTCCAAAGTATAACGCGTATAGTGCGGCGTGGTTTTATGCCCAGAGCCTTCAGTATGCGCACTGCCTCCATGGCTACAGCAACGCCCGTACCGTTATCTGTGGTGCCGGTTGAACCATGCCAACTATCCATGTGACCACCGAGCATCACCAATTCTTCTTTCAGTTTTGGATCGGTGCCGGGTATTTCTGCTACTACGTTGTACTCTACAGAGTCTGTAGTGAAGAAAGCAGTTTTTGTATCCAGCTCAAGAGTCACTTCTTTATCTGCATCCAGCAGGCGCTGTATGCGGGCTATATGTTCTGCGCCCATTTCGAGCTCAGGCAATACCGGTTTTGCATCCCACGCACGGGGTGAACCATTTGAAGTAAACACTGTACCCATAGTGCCACGCCCGCCGCTAAGAACCGCGATAGCGCCCTCTGCCATAAAGAATGAATCGATGGAAGAGCGCAGCGCCATAGCTGCGGCCCTTGGGTTGCCGCGTTGCTGGTTGCGTGTGCTGGTTGGTGCGGGCGATTCGTCGTTGTGCGGGTCCATACTCATTTTGGCAAGGTCGGCTTCGCTAACCCGGCTGGCATCGGCGGTGAAGTTTGGCCTTGTATCGCTTATATTGCCGGGCATCACTATAATCTTGCCACGCAACCTGCCAGCATATTGTGTCATATCTGCCATGGTCTCTATCTTCACCATTATTGCACTGCCGCTTACGAGGCGGTTAGTTCCCGGTGTCCAGGCGCGAGGCACAGCTATGAGGTGCTGGTAGTAGGGTGCGGTCATAGCCACATAGCACTTGTTTATTTCCCAACCTTTGCCAAAACCGCCCCAGGGCTCTATGGCTGCATTCTCCAGCCCCCAGCTTTGCAGTTTTTCCTTGCACCATTTTTCTGCGTTCTTCATTCCCGGGGAGCCGGTGAGGCGCGGACCATTCACATCGCAAAGCTCAAAAAGTGTTTGCATTACTTTGGAGTTGCTAAAGCCCTCATTTTTGATGAGCATGATGGTATGCAGGTCGGCTTTGTCGTCATTATCGCCTTTGAAGGCAACAAATACAAAAGCACATGCTATGAGCAGTAAGCCAGTTATTTTCTTCATTTAAATTTTCTTTAGCGGTAAAATAATACATTTTTGCGGACTGTTATTCACCTGCAAAGCGTGTTTTTGCTCACTTTGTCGCAAAAATCTATCATTTTTCATAATTCATTGGTTTAAAGCTATTTGTATTAAAAACGTTGCTCATTTCTTGCTCATTTCCTGCTCACTCAATCTGCACTCCGTTTTTTAGTAATAACCACAAAATGGCCCAATGCTTTTTATTACCGGGTATTTAGCGTGTAAAGTTCTGCAAGGATTTGGGGGTGGAAAAATTTATTTTCCATGATGGTACCGTAACAGTACTATGATGGTACCGTAACAGTACCATGACGGGAAAAAAATTTATACCTGAAATGCTTTTTGGTAGCGGGTTTTAGCGGTTGCCTACCCGCTAATATGAGGTGGTTTTTTGAAAGGTGGAATTTATGGGGTTTTATGGTGAGCAAATGCACACTGCCAGGCCCTAAAAGAGCCTAGCTGTGTGTACGTGTGGCAACGGACAACCTTACTTTACAAGAAGATTTAACTGTCCTTTGAAATCCATGGGATCTACTTCAGAGAGAGACAAATTGTAGGTGTTGCCGGTGGTCGGTGTAATTCCTAACACAGCGCCATAGAATTTCTTGTTAATCAAACCGAACGCTACGATATGGACGGGTATTTTAGCGCAGGAAATATCAGTATAGTGATCGATGGTTTTTTTATAATGTCCTAAACTGGATATACAGCGCAATGTATCTACGAAAATAAGACATCGAATATCGGAAGAGGTGTTTATTGAGTTTCCTACAGCCGAAAGTGTAACGTCGAATTTTTGAATATCCGGAAAAGATGCGAACTTATCCAGATTCATCCATTTCAGGCTATCGGTCACAATTGTAAGTGTATCTCTTCCTGTTTTAGTAGTATCTTTTATAATAGCCGCTGTTCTGCCGGGAATGGAATCAAAACGCTGCCAATTTACAACGCTCTCCGTAGGGTCTGTTGCAGGCAAACCCGAAAAAATGCTCATTCCTGATGGCGCAACACCGGGCTGTGGCACATTTGCCATACATAAGCAGCCCGGTTTTAAATATATTTTTGCACCGCCTAATGATGCATTCACCGATATTTCCCCGCCAGAGATGAGGGCTTGCCCATCGCTTAGCGGCAACATTTTGGAAAAGACCATGTCGCCTTTATACAGGTATTCTGCTACTTCGAACTGAACGTTGGTTGTAACAGGATTCCCCGAGGCATCCTGAAGGCAGTTGGGTGGGATAATATAACGTGTGCCGCTGGAGCCATAGAACGTGCCGCCTGCAGCACCATTAACGGTGACGTACTTTGGCTTTACTTCCAGCATCTTGTAAATGGTATCCATTGAAGAATAGGTGCCATAAGTGACAACAGTTGAAGGCGTTGAATCCGGTTTTTGGCAGGATGCTATGAGCATAATAATGCCCGTGCAAAGGAGTAAAGTATTTTTCATAAAAGGTGGATATTTATGCTATAGCTGCAAATATAGTGCCGAACTTTCCTGTGAGGAATAGGCATAGATACCTGTTTTTGGTTGAAAAGAGTGGGTTGTAATTGTGGGTTAATATGGACAGGGTGATTTGCACGTAACGCGCGAATCACACACCCCTAAACCCAATGTCATTTAGTTAAGCCTAATCGGGAGTGAAATAATGTGGTCTGACCGCTGAAAAGCGGTACTGACCACATTATTCTGCTGTATAAAACTCCTTAACTAAATGACACTGCCCTAACCCTTCTCAAAGTGGAGAAGTATTAGTATCAGAAATGGCAAACGAGTCCGGGCATGATAACACCCTGGCTGTAGTTGAGGCTCCAGTTGAAGGACATCTTTTTTGAAGACATGAGGCGGGCATAACGGTGGTAGTTATTCACTACCTGCTTGCCGCAAATGTAGCCAAGGGCAAAGCCGGCGATAACATCGGTGGCCCAGTGTGCATTTTCGGTTATGCGGCTAACGCCTACCAAGCCTGCGGCAGTATAGGCTATTACCGGAATGAGTACCTGGTCTTTGTATTCATAAGCAAATACTGTAGCTGCTGCAAATGCAGCCGTTGTGTGGCCAGAAGGGAATGAACCGCTGAAGCCTGCGGAGCGGGAGTTGAATACCGTAGGACCGTAGAATATGGCGTTGTCGGGATCGCGTGGGTCGTTTGGGTCATAAAAATTCGGGCGCACACGGCCTGTGGCATATTTGACGGCGGATGATACTGCGCCGGCTGTGATGCATGCTTGCGTTGCCAGCAGAGTAGTAGTCTTTAGTTTGTTGCTTTTGAAAATAATACCAACGGCACCGAATGCAGCAAGGGTATATACTCCCCACATGCCGCCCAAGTTGGTGATATACTCGCTGGTTTGCCTGACACCAGGATTGTTCGCGACAAATTCCCGGGAGTATTTTTGAATGGGCTTGTCGGCAAAGAACATGGCACCTTCGAGAAGGACCAGCTCACCAACTTTTATCCAGGTTTTTTTTGTGGCGTGGAATGGTGAGGTGCCTATATGTTTAAAGTCTGTGGCAAGGAGAATGAAGTATGCCTTTGGAGTTATATTGGTTTGGCTGGTGTATTCGTCTTTATCTACGTCTACAAAAGGGGGCTCATGGCCTTTCTCCTCCTTGCGCATGCTATCCAGTTGCTTACGGAGGGTATCTGTTTGTGCAAACGATGGTATGGAGCAGATGACTATTACTGAACACAATATGCACGAGCGGATGCGCATGATGTTTGTTTTTAAGCTGCTCAGAATGCCTGCCATGAGCAGTTAAAGATAGGGTTTTAGAAATATATGAAACGAAATAGAGCAGGCAAAAAGCCTGCTCTATTAAAAATGGTTCATTACAGAAATTTAAATCAACTCTATTGAGCGGTTGACAAAGTCAGTCAATTCAGCGCCGGTGAGCATGCCTTGTGAGAGCATGGCGAGGTCGAACGCCTGTTTTGCCAATTGCTTTTGTTGTGTTTCATCGCCTGCTTTAAGTATACGGCTTACCAGTTTGTGGTTGCCGTTGATGGCTACCTTGTAGTTGTTTGGCAATGAACCATAGAAGCTCATGCCGCCACCAAGCGCAGCCATATCTTTCATGCGGCGGGTGAATTCATCCATGGTTACCGTAACGGGGAGTTCATCAGGGCTCATGCTATCTATTTCAACTTTCATATCGGCACGGCTGATGGCACCTTCGAAGATGGTCTTTACTTTACCTTTCTCATCTTCTGTTAAAACAGATTCTATCTGCTCTTCTTTTTCTATGAGCTTGTCTATCACATCTGCATCCACGCGTTTGAGGGATGTTTTCTCCAGCTTGCGCTCAAGGTTGCTGATAAAGTGGCCATCGAGCGGAGAGTTCATCAACAATACATCATAACTCTTTTTGTTAGCGCTTTGGATGAATGAGTCCTGTTTTGCGGGGTCGTTGGTGTAGAGATATACAACAGTGCCGTTCTTATCTGTTTGTACAGGTGCTACTTTGTCTTTGTACTCACCGAATGTGTGGTATTCTGTTTTGGTATTTACCAGCAGAGCGAAGTCTTTTGCTTTCTCGTAAAATTTTTCTTCGCTAATCATGCCATATTTCACGAAGATGCCGATATCGTTCCACTTTTCTTCGAATGCTTTGCGATCTGCTTTGAACAATTCGGCCAGCTTGTCGGCTACTTTGCGGGTGATGTAGCTGTTTATCTTTTTTACATTGCTATCGGCCTGCAGGAAGCTACGCGAAACGTTGAGGGGAATATCGGGAGAATCGATAACACCATGCAACAGCATGAGGAACTCCGGTACAATGTCTTTCACCTCATCGGTAATGAATACCTGGCGGCTGAAGAGCTTTATTTTGTTGCGCTGGAACTCCATGTCGTTCTTCACCTTTGGGAAGTAGAGTACTCCTGTAAGGTTGAAGGGATAGTCAACATTCAGGTGTATCCAGAAGAGGGGATCCTCGCTCATTGGATACAGCTCGCGGTAGAAAGAGAGATAGTCTTCGTCTGTAAGATCGGTTGGCGTTTTTGTCCAGATAGGTGCGGTGTTATTGATGAAGTTGTCAACATCGATCTCTTTACGCTGCGCTTTACCTTCGGCATCAACGCCATCATCCACATATTCTTTTTTTGTGCCGAAGCGAACAGGTATAGGCAGGAAGCGGCAGTATTTTTCCAATATGCTTTCGAGCCTGTATTTATCCAGGAACTCTTCTGAGTCGTTGTTGACGTGCAGGATGATATCTGTGCCGCGAGTTGTGCGGCTACCTTCTGTAATCTCAAACTCGGTGCTGCCATCACATATCCAGCGGGCAGGCTCAGCGCCATCCTGATAGCTGAGGGTTTGTATCTCTACCTTATCAGACACCATGAATGCTGAATAGAAGCCAAGGCCGAACTTGCCGATAAGCTCGTTGGCATCTTTTGAGTCTTTGAATTTCTCTACGAATTCCTCGGCGCCGGAGAAGGCTATCTGGTTGATGTATTTTTTTATTTCCTCGGCGGTCATACCAATACCGTTATCGGAGATGGTGATGGTCTTTTTGTCTGCATCAAATGCCACATCAACCATAAGGTTACCCAACTCGCCATCGTACTGCCCCATAGATGAAAGGCGTTTAACTTTCTGTACGGCATCCACTGCGTTGGATACCAGCTCGCGGAGGAATATCTCGTGGTCGGAGTAGAGGAATTTTTTGATAATTGGGAATATGTTCTCGGTGTGGATGGATATATTGCCTTTTTCTTGCATAAAATATGTTTTATTAACGTGTAGGTATGATGATGTACAATTTGTATTCCAGAGGTGAAAATTTGACAAAATGACAGGCTAGCAGCAATTTTAAAGCCAGTGGTAGATGACAAAGAGCGGATTTTCCCGTTCAGCGAGCAGATTTACCATCTGAGTGCATCCCGGTTTAAATAGAATGTCGTTTTCTTACCTTTGGTAAAAATCTGAACCAATGACATTTTTATCTGCATTCTTATTAAATATTTTCTTCTTTTTTGTACCAGCTCCGGCAGATATACCTATGAGTATCTACGATTTTAAGGTAGAGGGATTGACCGGCGGTACCATTGATTTTGCAAAATTCAAAGGGAAGAAGATAATGATCGTGAATACGGCATCGGAGTGTGGGTATACCCCGCAATATGCCGACCTGCAGGCTACTTATGAAAAGTATAAGGACAAACTGGTGATCGTAGGTTTTCCTGCCAATGATTTCGGGAAGCAGGAGCCGGGCACCAACCAGGAGATACAAGCTTTCTGCAAAAAGAACTATGGTGTAACCTTCCCGATGGCTGCAAAAATATCTGTGAAAGGTGATGAAAAAGCCCCTATTTATGTGTGGCTGACCGAGCAGAAATATAACAAGCTAAAGGACAGCGAAGTGAAATGGAATTTCCAGAAGTACCTTATCAATGAAAAAGGAGAACTGGTTGCTGTGTTCCCGCACAAGATGAAGCCAACAGATCCGGAAATAGTTGCGGCGATAGAGCATTAATTTGAAAATGTGGGTAATTTGAAAATTTGAAAATGGAACACATTTTCAAAACGTCAGATTTTCAAATTAGCAAACAGGGTTTGGGTTCTCGTAGTTGTCCGATTGGTCTTCCATTGAGTTATCGATACACTTAAAATCTTTTTCGAGGAGAAGATATAATTGTTTGCCGTTTGGCAGCGACACCGTGTTCTCGAAACCAACGGTATCGTTCGCAGGCCATGTTGGTACTACATTTGCGGGAACATACATGGTTACCTTTCCATTCTCAAAAGCAGCTTCGAGAGTATGAATGCTCTCCTTGCTTTGCAAAGCATAAGTGAGCGTATTGCTGCCAAAATCCGTTTGCTCATAGATGTAGCCGTCTTTTGCCAAGTTCTCAACCTCTGTGCGTGAGAGGCGTATGCGGATGGAGTTGCCTTTTATTCTAAGTTTCATTTGAAATTAAAAGTGATAACCTAAAAGTTCTTTCAAATTTACATCAATATCCTTTCTGCACCGGAATAAATATTGAAGCGTTGGCCACGCAGGAAGCCGATAAGTGTGATGCCGCGCTCTTCGGCCATGTCGGCGGCGAGGCTTGATGGGGCACCAACAGCAGCAATAATTTTGACGCCTGCCATTATTGCTTTCTGCACCAGCTCGAAGCTTGCCCTGCCACTAAGCATTAGGACGTGTTTATCCAACGGTAACATATTGTCATTCAAAGCTGCGCCAATTAATTTATCGAGTGCATTATGCCTGCCAACATCCTCTCGGCTTAGCAAAAGGTTACCATTCATATCGAACAGGGCACAGGCATGCAGGCCACCGGTATTCTCGAATACATCTTGTTGGGCACGGAGTTTGTCGGGCAGTTGGCAAATGAGGGTGTGCGGCACACGCAATGAATCAATAGAGTCGGGAATGGGGCAAACTGTTTTTACAGATTCGATAGATGCTTTGCCACAAACACCACAACTGGAGGTTGTGTAGAAGTTGCGCTCAAGGTTGCTAATGTTTGGTTTAACGTTATCGTTCAAAGATATGCAAACAATATTCCCGTTATCGGCTTTACAATAGGTAATTGAAGCGATATCAGTAGTTGAAGTGATGATGCCTTCAGTATAGAAGAAGCCGGCAGCTAGCTCAAAATCATGGCCGGGGGTGCGCATGGTGACAGATAGATTTTTCTGTACGCGTCTACCGGCTTCATTGAATTCCAATCGTATCTCGAGGGGCTCCTCGGTTGCTAATAAATCACCAGCATCGGTGATATTGCCGTTGTTTACTTTTTTGATAGTTGTGCGTACAACCTGCTGCATAACCCGTTTAGGGTTTTAGTATAGACTGCTGATGGATGATCTGTCCTGCATTGTTTTGAATAACGATCCAATACATGCCGGGTGTGAAGCTTTCGACGTTTATCTGTGCCTCACCCCGCCAGGGACTACATTCTTTATACATTACCTGACCGTTGACATTCAATAGTGAATAATTCACCATAGCATTTTGGGTAACGTTAAGGCCTGTTACGCTAAATGCATTTGTAGTTGGATTAGGAAATACTTTTGCGTTGTTTGCCACCGACATTTGTTCCACGCCGGTATTGTCAATGAATGTCTGGTAGTAATACTTAGTTGTAAAGTTAGGCGTGCCCGGGAATGATGTGAAGTTATATTGATAATCCTTCAGTGTATCAGGGTCGCTATTTGAGTTGTAATGAACGATGTACATGGCAGAAGGAACCCAGCTATTCAGGATGCTATCCCAGCCACGAATGTTCACAGTATCGGGTAGGTTGATGCTGTTGAGGTGTTTGCTCATATAGAACTGTGGGTTCCATGTACCGTCAATTGGATCGAACTGGTGTTGTTTCCAAGATGTGTGGAATGTATAAGCACCTGTATAAGCAAAAGTATCTTTTATGTAAGCTTCCAAAGCTGATGTGCCGTTATAAAAACTGTCGTTTATGGTGAGCAGCCTGTTACTGCCGTCGTAAGTATTAACATACTTCAATTGCCTTACCAGTGGCAAAAGGAATGAAGTATCGGTCATGTTGGCGTAAGTTTCAATCTGTGTAAGGTTGTTGGAGGCGTCATAAGTGTAGGTAGTGCGCGATGCTATGCGCCACACACCCAGGTGCAGCTCGTAAGTGCTGTCTTTGGATATCCTGTTAGATGAGTTGTAGGAAAAGTATTGTTTGAATGCACTATCAGCAACACCGCCAACCCAGTTTGAGGAAATGCCCATAGAGATATTCTTAGCACTTGTGAATGTGTTTGCGTGAATAGTATTGGGGTAGATAGCAGAGTCTGCATACAATGCCATGTAGTTAGTGAGTTTGCTGCCAGTGTCGTAAGTGGCAATATCTGTTTGGTAATAACCGTACCATAATGTGTTAGGATTTACCAGCCAACGGCGCAGGGTATCGAACAATACTTGCGGTTTTGTGAAAATGCCCCCTGAATTGTTCCACATTGGGGTGGTGAGGTAAGGATAATTAAAAGGGAACAACATAGTGTTGTAATCATAAGCTGATCCCCTGAAACCACCATATACAAGATCAACCGAGTCTATCAGTGTATTCAGTGTATTGTCACGTATACTGCGTGCTTTCAACCTGTATTTGGTTGTGGCTGTAGTTTTTGCGGCAACTTTGTTATTCTGTTGCATTTGCAACAGGGTATTTACCATTTGGTTATGCCTGCCGGTAAGGGACTGTTTATAAGCTGATTGGGCAAAAACACTGTTGGTCATCAGCACTGCAATCAATAAAGTAATAAAACGTGTCATTATATATTTATTATAACATGGAAAGTTAGGACATTATTGGATTTGAACCGTTATAGAAGGATAAACCATATATGTATGATTTATTTTGATAAATAGCAAAAAAGTATGTACTTTGCTTAGTATCGCCGGCGAATCATTATGGCGGGAAACCCCTAATATTTTAAATAACCAGGAATGAAAAAATATACATTCAAAGGCATGAAGCTGGGCTTTATCCTATCTGTAGTTGCCCTTGCAGGAACAGTGGCCATTATTGATTCATGCAAAAAGAGATCGTGCGGTGATAAGGAGCAGACTGCTGAGCTTAAGGCGAATGAGCAGGTTGTAGCACAACCTTTGCAACAGAACGCGCCGCAAAGCAAAGTAGCAACCATTGTAGACATCAGCACATCTGCGACGGGTGAAACGGATGTTATCTTTAAAGAACTGGCTGAACCTTTTACAGTAAGTGATGCAGGTACTATTGCAGTATTGCGTAATGCTTTTGAGCAGAGAAAACCGGTTAGTGTAACGTTTGACCCGTGGGCGGGTGTTATCAGGCGTGCATCTGCAGTGTCTGACAATGAGCTGAAGCAGTATATACAGAGGCGGGGTACGCCGGTTAGCGGGGGATTTTCACGCCGGATAGATATGAGTAAAGAGAACATTGATATCTATAATGATCCGCAAGCGCTTGGTGTATTGAACACGACCACTACAGGCCTTACTAATGTGATACCTGATATGGCAACTGCACAGCTGATATTTGATTACATCACTCACCAATGCTGCGCATTGCCGGGTCCCTATGATATTGACTACTGCATATCTTTCCAGTATTGCCAGGATGGCTGCTACGCTCGTGCACATAAAATGGCATGGATACTTAATAACAAATATCATTACGAAACACATAAAATATTCAGCTTTGCATACCCAAGCATGTACACACTTTCTGTGCAGGCGCAGAAATGGGGTGGCTGCTGCATCAGGTGGTGGTATCACGTAGCACCGCTTGTGAACATTAAAACCCCTGCAGGCGTAAGGGCTTACGTGTTTGACCCAGCAATGTTCAACCAACCGGTACTACTGGCTACGTGGCTGCACGCTCAAGAGAACCCTGTTTGTGCGGGATCGAAGATACCCAAGGTTACTTCATTCAAAATTCAACCAACTTCTTCGTTCTGGCCTAATGACACGTCAACATTCGACCCGGATCCAACTTATTACTACACCAACAGTACGCTTACCAGCTACGCTCCTTTGAAAACATGTCCATAAAAAGGTCACTTAAAAAAGTATTGATAAACTCAAGGGCCATTTACCCCTTGAGTTTGTTGTTTATAGCATTTGCCATGCATGCTACAGCGTCGCCTGTGGTGAAAAAGAAGAAGACGTTGGTGGATACGATGATAGTCATTGAAGTTGCTCCGCAGGTAAAGGGTGAATCTTACCGGGAAATAACTTTCAGGCGTTCTGCGCGGCGTTATAAGCTATCGGCAAAGGCAAATGCTAGCTACGTTACTCTATTGAAAGAATCGGCAAGTAAGCATACGCCTGTGTTGATAGAAAGGGCTAAAATTGAATCGGATGAGATATTGAGTGTGAAAAGGGTGGGGAAGAAGTAAGTCAGGCTATTTCTTTTAAGAACGCATCAATTTCTTTTTTTCCCCTGGTGGTAACATGTGGTACGAAAATGTCTGAAACAAGTTTAAGGTAGTGGCTTATGTTTTCTTCAACAGGCCTGTCGCTGTAGCTTATCAAGGCCTCAGATATCCAAAACCTTGCGATCAGGGAAAGATGAGCTACGAGTTTTTTTATTGTTTCTTCGTCTGTGTCTTTTTTCAGGTAGCCATTTGTGATCAATGTGCGGTATATTGATGTTATATGCTGCTTTCGTTTTTTTTCGTTCTGCTTGTACTGTTCAGCAAGTTGCGTATGATGCGTAAAAAGATGTACGAAGCTGATGAACAGGCACCTGTATGCATATTGGTTGCGGAAAAGCTTTTGGTACATGAACAGAAAATTCTTTAGTGAACTTGTATCTACATCCTGCAAAGTGCTGCTGTTCAGTGCTATGAGCCTGCATGTTATCTCGTTCACCAGGTCGTCTTTAGTGGCAAAGTAGTAGGTAATATTGCTTACCCGCATACTCAGCAGTGCAGCAAGTTCACGCATGCCGCCATATTCCACGCCTTTTTCGTTAAACAACTCAATAGCACGCTCAACTATAATTTCCCGGGTGTTTTTCATCTTCTTTTAAAAATATTTGGACAATGTCCAAAAAACGTATTATTTTTGGACATTGTCCAAATTTACTTGTTTTTTGTATAACCATAAAATATAGCATTATGCAATTCACATATCCGCACACAATAGATAACGGACAGGGCGAAAAGCTCACTTTCCTAAGGCTTGTAAAAGATGGTGATAGAGAATACCTGGAAGTAGAAAACTATGTGGACCCAGGTGGTGGGCCTCCCATGCATGTGCACCACAGGCAGGCTGAATCGTTAACCGTAGTGGAGGGACGCCTTGGCGTAGAGATAATGGGCAAGAAGCCGGAGTATTATGGTGTTGGTGAAACGGCATCTTTCAATGCAGGTGTGCCGCACCGTTTCTGGAATGCAGGTGATACCCCGATGGTATGCAAAGGCCATGTTACTCCGGCGGATAACATTGTTTATTTTCTTACAGAGATATACCGGTCAACAAAAGAAAATGGCGGCAGGCCCAGTTCATTTGATTCCGCTTACCTGTTGAACCGGTATAAAAGCGAGTTTGATATGTATGGTATTCCCGGTTTTGTAAAGAATATCATTTTCCCGGCAGCGTTGTTCTTTGGTAAGCTACAAGGCAAGCATAAGAAGTTTGCTGATGCGCCTGCGCCGGTTATGTAGGAAAGTGTGTAAGGTGAAAACCGCTACAACGATTACATTGAGTAGCTCATTATTGTTCCCATGGTTGAAACCGTGGGCTATGTCTTAAACCGTGGCTACCGAATTGCTGTTTTCAGCTGCTTCCTTGCAGATACCGAATGTTTTGCGGTGGTAAGGGGAGATACCTGTTTCGTTTATTGCTTTGCGATGGTGAACTGTGCCGTAGCCCTTGTTCTCGTTCCAGCCATATTGTGGATACTCATCATGCAGGCGAAGCATATACTCGTCACGGTGCGTTTTTGCAAGGATACTTGCGGCAGCAATGGATGCGTAGGTAGCATCGCCCTGAACAACGCATTGGTGGACAATGCCGAAATAAGGGGAAAAGATATGTCCGTCAATCAGTAAGAGGTCGGGGCGGGTGGTGAGCTGGTCTATAGCCATGTGCATGGCCTTAAAGGATGCTTTCAGGATATTGATGCGGTCTATTTCGGTATGATCTACCATGGCAACAGCCCAGGCGACTGCTTTGTGCTCTATTATTGGGCGTAGTTTATCGCGGTCTTCTTCGGTAACCTGCTTACTGTCGTTAAGTAACGGATGGCGAAAATTTGCAGGGAGGATGACAGATGCGGCGAATACGGGACCGGCAAGGCAACCCCTGCCTGCCTCGTCGCACCCTGCCTCAATAAGGCCCTTTTTAAAAAAACGTTTCAGCACCGGCTCCTGATTATGAGCAAAATAAGAGAAAAACGGTCAACAGCATTACTATGTGTGTGGAAATAGTTATTCACAAATAATAAACCGATATAGGTTTTGCCCTATGGCACAATTCTATTAGGTTTGGTAACAAATTCACGCCGTAATATATGCGTACCGTTGTATTACCGTTTTATGCAAGGTTAGCCATTACACTGTTGGCCATAGTATTGGTGTGCTTCGTACTGGAGATAGCAAAGAATATCTTTGTGCCTCTTGTTTTTGGTTTGCTTATAGCAATACTGCTTTTTCCTTTAAATAATTTTTTAGAAAAGCGAATGCGGATGGGCAGGGCTACCGCGGCTATTACATCGGTAATCTTGTTTGTTTCCTCGCTGGTTGGGTTTATATATTTCCTGGCGATACAGATCATTGGTTTTTCCAGCGATTTCCCACAACTGAAGGTTAGATTCCAGGAAATGTTTGCCGACGTGCAACATTGGTTTTCGTACAAGCTGCATATTACGGGCAGGCAGCAGGCAGAATACACCAATAAATCGGTCGATGGTTTTTTGGCATCAATTGGTGATTCGCTGAGCAATCTATTTGTGTCCATAACCGGCACATTATTACTGACCATTTTCGTAATCATATTTACCTTCTTTATTCTGTACCATCGCCGTTTGTTAATGAAGTTCGTGCTGCACCTTTTTAAAATACAGCATAGGGAGAAGGTAAGGGAGGTGATCATGGAGACCAAGAGTATGATCAACGCCTATGTGTTGGGGCTGGTGATAGAAATGGTAATACTGAGTGTGGTGAACAGCGGGATGTTCCTTATAATGGGAATCAAATATGCACTGCTGTTAGGGGTAATGGCCGCTGTGCTGAATATCATACCTTACCTTGGTATTTATGCTTCGATCGTGATAAGTATGCTTGTGACATTTGCCAATAGCTCTCCTGGTATGGCTGCACAAGTTGGAATAGGCTTATTTGTGGTGCACCTCCTGGATTCAAATGTATTGTTCCCGCGTATAATTGGTGGAAGAGTGAAAATGAATCCTTTCATTACCATAGTTGCTGTTATAGTGGGGCAATTTCTTTGGGGGGTACCGGGTATGTTTTTGTTCATTCCCATAACCGGCATCATTAAATTGGTGAGCGAGCGAGTGGAGGGAATGGAGGCATGGGGTATACTTATTGGGGTTGAAGAACATGTAAAGCCCACGAGGAAGAAAAAGATAAGTATACCGAAGGAATAGAGCCAGTACGTTTTGTGGTATAAATCTTCATATTAGCTGTTTCTGTTAAAGAAAATTAAAATCATATTTTAAGGGTGCCGGATAAAGGTTCTCCCGATTAAATTTGCGTTCCGGTATGTTCCAGTTTCAGCACATAGAGTATTTATATGCATTGGCGGTGTTGCCATTCCTGGCGTTGCTTTTTTCAGGTATGATCTTCTGGCGGAAAAAGAAGATACAGAAGCTAGGGGATGAACGGCTGGTCAAGGAGCAGATACTGGGTTTTATACCAGGGCGGCATACTACCAAGTTCATTTTATTATTGGCAGCTTTATTTGTAATTATCGTAGGGTGGGCTAATCTGCGGATGGGGGATAAGAGCGAGAAGATCGAACGCAAAGGCATAGATGTAGTTGTGGCACTGGATGTAAGTAAGAGTATGCTTGCAACAGATATTCAGCCGGACCGGCTAACACGGGCGAAGCAACTTATCATGAGCCTGACCGACAAAATGAAGAATGACCGGTTGGCACTTATTGTTTTTGCGGGTAAATCGTACCTGCAGGTTCCACTAACTATTGACTATAGTGCTGTTAAAATGTTACTGCAGAACGTTACACCAGATATGGTGCCAACGCAAGGTACAGTGATCAGCGATGCGGTGGATATGGCAATGCAATCCTTCTCGCAGAATGAGCGTAAATATAAATCGCTCATTATTATATCGGATGGGGAAGACCACGATGAGGCGGCAGTTGCTAAAACCCAGCAGGCTGCAGAAAGCGGAGTAATCGTACATACTGTTGGTATAGGTTCGCCACAGGGAGCTACTTTGTATGATCCTGAAACCCGGTCGGTGAAACTGGATGAAAACGGACAGCCGGTTGTAAGTAAGCTGAATGAAGATGCTTTAAAGCAGATAGCCAGCGCAGGCAGGGGTAGTTATAGCCTTTTGCGCAATACAGATGAAGTAGCAACAAAACTGATCACTGAACTGGAGGGTATGGAACAAAAAAGCCTGGGATCTGTAGTTTATACCGACTTTACCAGCTATTTCCAATACTTCCTGTTTGCGGGCTTTTTGGCATTATTCATAGAATGGATATTGCCCGGAACAAGCAGGAGAAAAAAGAAAGAAAATGAAGCAATTGCCTAACATAATGACCAAGTGTTTTGGCTGGCCGATGACCCGATGGACCGGGTTATGGGTTGTTGTGTTGTTTATGCACACAAGTACTTATGGGCAGATAAACAGGTATCTGCAGCAGGGCAACAAATTATATGAGCAGGGCAAGTATAAGGAGGCTACGGAAGACTATGCAAAGGCGCTGAAGAAAGACCCAACCAATGTGCCGGGCATGTTCAACCTGGGGAATTCGTTATACCAGCAGAAGAAATTTGACGAATCGAGGCAGGTAATGGCAAATACGGCTAAGATGGCGAAGGATAAAGGTGGCAGGGCTGCGGCTAACTATAACATTGGCAACACGTATATGTCGCAGCAGAAATGGGAGGATGCAATTAATGCCTACAAGCAAACGTTGAAGAACAATCCGCAGGATGCTGATGCCAAATACAACCTTTCCTATGCGCGGCAGATGATGAAGAAAGAGCAGCAGCAGAACAAGGATAACAAGGACAAACAAGACAAACAGGATAAGCAAGACCAGAAGCAACAGCAGAACAAAGACCAGGATAAGAATAAGAAGGACCAACAACAGCAGCAACAAGACGAACAGGACAAGAAGGAAGAGAACAAAGAGCAACAACAAACGCAAAGCCAGCCCAGCAAGCTATCTGAGCAAGAAGCTGAGCGACTACTGAATGCATTGCAACAGCAGGAAAAGAAGTTGCAGGATAAGATGAAGAAAGAAAAAGGTGTGCCCGTGAAGATGGAAAGAGATTGGTAATAGTTCTCTTCCATCAGTACAGCTCTTCGGTACGATTACGCCTACAAACACTCATGTGGATAATGTGTCAATATCTTTTCCATACATCCCGAAAAAAAGAAGTCAAAATTTTTTTATAGTAAATTTTCTTTTTAATATTGTGTAAGGATTGTGCTTACTAACCCATCCTTTATAAGAGTCCGGCAGACCACAACCTGCCGGGCTTTTTCCTTTTAAGGGCCTGTATGTCGCTCCTGCAGCCTGTTTTAGGCCATGAAATTTTTTTATGCCGCAGTATTACATCTTTCATAAACCTTACCGAGTATTGCCTAAAAACATTTATCCAGTTGGTCGTTTGGATTATGATAGTGAAGGGTTATTGTTGTTAACCGATGATAAACCGCTCACGCATCAATTGCTTGATCCCAAGTTCGCACACCCACGTACGTATTGGGTACAAGTTGAAGGTATCATAACCGCAGTAGCGATAAAACAGTTAGAGGAGGGAGTGAACATTAGCGTAGATGGTAAGCAACACCGAACCCAAAAAGCAAAGGCTAGCATATTTGCCGATGAGCCAGGTGTAAGTGAACGAAATCCGCCTGTTAGGTTCAGGAAAGAGATACCAACTTCATGGTTATCGCTGACACTAACTGAAGGCAAAAACAGGCAGGTGAGACGAATGACCGCCGCTGTCGGGTTCCCAACTTTGCGATTGATACGGTATTCTATTGGTAACTTAACGCTGGACGGGATCAAGCCTGGTGAATACAAGCAAGTAGGCAGTGATGTAAAAGAGTTATTAATTAAAAAGTAACTATGGCTGTAAATAGCTCTATACGCCGCTTTTAAGGTAGCGATAGTTAAAAATGGGCCTATTCGGCCAAATATTTGTGCCTGTATCGTAACTATAGTTATTTTTGTGGCTTAATAATAATTTTTCGATACATGTTCAATTTAGTGTTATTTGGACCTCCCGGCAGTGGAAAAGGAACCCAATCTGAGAATATACTTAAGACCTACCAGTTACAGCATATATCTACAGGTGACCTGTTGCGTGATGAAGTAAGCAGGCAAACTCCATTGGGTACAGAAGCAAAAAAATTCATGGACCAAGGAATGCTAGTGCCTGATGAAGTAGTGATAGGCATGATAAGTGGCAGAATTGATGATGCTACTGATGCCCGTGGATTTATTTTTGATGGGTTTCCGCGCACCCGCCATCAAGCTGAGGCGCTGGATAAGTTGCTGGAATTCAAGAATACTAAAATAAACCTGGTGCTTGCACTTGATGTGCCTGAGCCAGAACTGGTGAAGCGCTTGCTTGGCCGTGGTGCTACATCGGGAAGGAGTGATGACAATGAAGAGGTTATACAAAAGCGTATTAAAGAGTATCACGCTAAAACACAACCTGTTGCCAACTATTATAGTGAACAGGGCAAACTGGAGAGTATTAAGGGCGACCATACCATAGATGAAACTTTCAAAGTACTTTCAAGGCATATCAATAAGTACCTTTTACCTGTAGCATAGTGGAGCGGGGAAACTTTGTTGACCATATTCGTATTTTCTGCCGTTCGGGCAAAGGCGGGGCGGGTAGCTCACATTTTGAACGTAACAAGTTTGATTCTATGGCGGGCCCCGACGGCGGCAATGGCGGCCGGGGAGGTCATATCATTCTGCGTGGCAATGCACAGCTGTGGACGCTGCTGCATATGCGCTATTACAAGAACGTTCTGGCAAAAGATGGCGCAAACGGTTTTAAGAATAACTCTACAGGACACGATGGTGAAGATGTGATATTGGAAGTGCCACTGGGCACGGTAGCTATTGATGAGGAAACCGGTGAAACAGAGGTGGAGATACTTGAGGACGGACAGCAGGTGATATGGATAAGAGGTGGCAGGGGCGGACTTGGTAACGCTAATTTTGCTACAGCAACCAACCAGACGCCCGAATATGCGCAGCCCGGCGAAATGGGCAGTGAGGGTTGGAAGGTGCTGGAGCTGAAAGTATTGGCAGATGTGGGATTGGTTGGTTTTCCGAACGCAGGCAAATCGACACTACTATCGGTAGTGAGCGCAGCTAAACCTAAGATAGCCAACTATGCTTTTACTACACTTACACCGCAACTGGGCATAGTTTCTTACCGTGATAATAAATCATTCTGCATGGCTGACCTGCCCGGTATAATTGAAGGGGCAGCGGAAGGTAAGGGGTTGGGACACCGTTTCTTAAGACATATAGAACGCAATTCTGTTTTGCTGTTTCTTATACCTGCAGACAGCAATGACCACGCAAAGGAATTTGATATTTTGCTGAATGAGCTGGAGCAATACAATCCGGAATTGTTGCATAAGAAGATAATTCTCGCGATCAGCAAGAGCGAGATGCTGGATGATGAGTTGAAAGAGGAGATCGCTAAGACATTGCCCAAGAACGTGCCGCATATCTTCATATCGGCAATGGCTAACCAGGGAATAGTACAATTGAAGGATATGCTTTGGAATGCATTGACGACACCAAACCCCTAGAATGGTTTCCGTAATACCTAAATTAGCTTAATGAATCAGGTTTCCCCGTCAGAACTCAAGCACTGGATCGAATCTGGAAAGGATTTTCTGCTGGTAGATGTGCGCGAAGGTTGGGAGCGTGAAGCATACGATATAGGGGGCGTACACATGCCAATGGGAGAGTTGATGAGCAGGGTAAATGAATTGCCGAAAGACAAAGATGTGGTGCTTTACTGCGAGAAAGGTATAAGAACAGTAATAGCTATACAAAGGCTTGAAACGGCAGGGTTTCATAACCTGGTCAATCTTTCAGGTGGTATGAAGGCGTGGAAGGAATCTTTATAATACCCGTTTTAACTCTAATACTCCGCCGTTATCAGTAATCTTAAGCGTATGCAGTGCACCCATAGTGAGGGTGTGGTTAATTTCCTCGTGGCCGCAGGGGAAGTTGAAGCAAACAGGGTAATCGTACTCGTTCACTTTATCCCAGATTATTTCTTCGATCGTTTGGCCAAAAGGGCGGTCGGTATCCAGCATATTGGTCATATAGCCAACTACAAGGCCTTTCAGGTTATCGAATTTGCCTGCACGCTTTAACGTCAATAGCATTCGGTCCATTTTGTAGAGGTATTCCTCTATATCTTCTATAAACAGGATCTTTCCTGCAGTGTCAATTTCTGAAGGAGAGCCAACTATGTGTGCAAGCAGGGAAAGGTTACCGCCTGTTAGTGTTGCATGAGCTTCGCCTTTACGGTTGTATTGTGAATGTGGCGTATGATAGTAAACAGACTCGCCTGTAATAGCCGCATAGAATGTTTTCAGATAAGCCTCATTCTCGGTCTCAGTTCTGAAAGCGCCACACATGGGGCTGTGTAATGTTGCGATGCCAAAGTTCTGTTCTATGTGGTTGTGGATTACGGTTATATCACTGAAGCCGCAAATCCATTTTGGTTTCTTCTTGAATTGAGTGAAGTCAAGACGGTCGATAATGCGTACCATGCCGTATCCACCACGCCCCATAAGGATGGCATCTACCCCGGGATCGTCTAACAATGCCTGCAGATCTGAAAGGCGTTCTTCATCGGTGCCTGAGAAGTAGTGATGATTTGTGCCAATGGTATTGCCCTGTTTTACCATAAAGCCCCAACGGTTCAGCACATCGATACAATTGGCAACCTTTTCCGGCGCAATATAGCTAGCCGGGCATGTGATGCCTATTATGGATCCGGGTTTTAAAAATGGAGGTTGTATCATACGTTCAATAAAGCTAAGATAAGAAGCCCACATAAACTTCACCTTCTCTTATTTCAATGGGGTAGGTGAACAATTTGTATCCTTCGCCAGTGGTGTTTCGCCCATTAACAGGATCGAAACGGTATTTATGTTCGGGGCAAACAATGCGGCCCATTGTGTCCAGCCAACCATTGCAAAGGTTGGCGCCGGCGTGGGGGCAGAGTGCTGTGAAAGCCATGATCACATTATTTCTTTTCAGCAGCCCAACCTTTTTTTCGCCGACCAGCACCTCGGTAAGCTTGTTTTCAGTTAAGCTGCCAGTGGTAACGTTCTCTATTTTATGCCAGGTATATAATTTCATTTTCGCTTAGCTGCAAAAAAATCTTTCATCAGTTGAGCGCATTCATCTGCAAGTATGCCGCCCGTCAATTCTGCTTTTTGGTGGAATGGCCAGTTAGCGCCTGTGATGCGCGTGTAACCATTTTTTGCATCTTCTGCGCCATACACTATCCTGCCAAGCTTGCTCCAGTATATAGCCCCACAACACATAAGGCATGGCTCGATAGTTACGTACAGCACTGCTTCGGGGAGATATTTGCTGCCCAACCCATTAAATGCTGCAGTTAACGCTATCATCTCGGCATGGGCGGTGCTGTCGTTTAGCTGTTCTACCTGGTTATGACCACGTCCTATTATCTTGTTATTCCAAACCACTAAGGCGCCCACCGGCACTTCGCCGGCATCGTATGCCAGTCTTGCCTGTCTGAGCGCCTCGCGCATGTAATATTCGTCGTTAAACTCCATTGGGGGTTACTCCTTATTGTTTGTGTCCATCAAAATAGTTACCGGGCCGTCGTTAATAAGAGTCACTTTCATATCCGCGCCAAAGGTGCCTGTAGCTACCGGCTTGCCTAGTTTGTCGGACAGGCTGGAGATGAAATGATTGTAGAGCGGTATTGCCTGCTCCGGCCGGGCTGCTTTGATGAACGATGGCCTGTTACCTTTTTTATAGGATGCATGCAAAGTGAACTGGCTAACAACGAGTATATCTCCGTTTGACTGTTTGATATCATTGTTCATCAGTCCGGCTTCATCGCTAAAGACACGCAGCAGTGCAATTTTGCCACATAACCATTCAGCGTCTTCTTTGGTATCTTCGGTCTCAATGCCCAGCAAAACCATAAAGCCCAAACCTATGGACGAGGTAACCTGCCCATTAATACTTACACTTGCTGAAGCTACTCTTTGTATAACCGCTCTCATAAACCCTTCACCCCTCCCGAAAGAGGTATTTTATTTGCTAAGCTAATAAGTTTAGGGGTTACCACCTACTTTAGTTTATTTTTGCTGACCGATGCTGAATGTGAACGATACCATAATAGCCATTGCTACGCCACCCGGTGAAGGAGCAATAGGTGTGATACGCCTGAGCGGGAGCGATGCAATGCCTATTGTGAATAAAATATTTCCGGGTAAGGACCTTGTTGCCCAACCGTCTCATACACTTCATTTTGGCAAGATAATGGATGGAGGGATAGTTGTAGACGAGGTAGTGGTAAGCCTTTATAAAAATCCGAAGAGTTATACCGGCGAGGATGTGGTGGAAATAAGTTGCCATGGATCGGTGTATGTGCTGAAACAGGTGCTACAGTTGTGTATGCGCCATGGTGCGCGTATGGCAAAGCCGGGTGAGTTTACGCTGAGAGCATTTCTGAAAGGGAAGATGGATCTGACACAGGCAGAGGCTGTGGCGGACCTAATAGCCAGTCAGAGTGATTCTGCGCATAAGGCAGCGATACACAACTTGCGAGGTGGGTTTAGTGACGACCTGAAAGGCATGCGGGAGCAACTGGTACAGTTCAGCGCATTGATGGAGCTGGAACTTGACTTCAGCCAGGAGGATGTGGAGTTCGCTGACCGAACTAAATTCTATGAGCTGATAGACAAGCTAACAGATGCTACGCAACAGTTGCTTGATTCTTTTAAGTTGGGTAACGTGATCAAGAATGGTGTGAAGGTGGCGATAGTTGGTAAGCCGAATGCCGGTAAAAGCACTTTGCTAAATGCATTACTGAATGAAGAGCGAGCAATTGTAAGTGATATAGCCGGTACTACGCGCGATACAATTGAGGAAACACTCAATATAAACGGCATCATTTTTCGGCTTATTGATACTGCAGGTATACGGGAGCATACGCAGGATGCGATAGAACAACAAGGTATAGAGCGAAGCAAGGACGCGATGAGCAAAGCAGATGTGGTGATATACCTATTCGATGTTAACGAGTATAGCGAATTCGAACTTCCTGACCCTACAGGTGATGGCAAATATTTATTGGTAGCGAATAAAGCCGATGTTGCAGATGCGCGTGTTATTGATGAACTACGGAAAGCAGAGCATACACTGATTATCTCTGCAAAAAATAAGGAGAACATCCACAGTTTGAAGGAGGCTTTATTTGATCTTGTAGCTGAAGGACAGGTGAATCAGGAGGGTACTATTGTTACCAATGCGCGGCATTTCGGTGCATTACGGGAAGTGTCGAAGTCGCTGCAAGATATTAAAAAGGGAATGGACAACAACCTGCCAGGCGACCTTATCTCTCTTGACATAAGAACTTGCCTCTATTACCTTGGGGAAATAACGGGACAGGTGACAACTGAAGATAAACTGGATTACATCTTTTCGAAGTTCTGTATCGGAAAGTAGTACGATCACTGTTTTGCCATGTGAAGATGGCATAACTGTGACAATTGGGTGACTTTGGTCATATATTGAGGTGGGAGATACGGATAGTTTTGTCCTGTGACGATCGCAAATAATTATCTGCTTAAGAAATATAATGTACCTGTGCCCAGGTACACAAGTTATCCAACTGTTCCGTATTGGCAGGACGGTATTGATGAGGGCAAGTGGCTGGAAGTTTTTCAGCATGATCTCAATTCAGCCGGAGATGAGCGGGGTATCAGTTTGTATATACATCTTCCCTTTTGCGAATCGTTATGTACGTATTGCGGGTGTAATAAGAAGATCACCACCAACCATGATGTAGAATCAGATTACATAAGCGCGATTCACAAAGAGTGGAATATGTATTTTTCGAGCATGGGGGCTAAGCATGTGATTCGTGAATTGCACCTTGGTGGCGGCACACCTACTTTTTTTTCTCCTGATAATCTGCGCAGGTTGCTTACTCCGTTGTTGGATAGCGCTATTGTTCACGGTGCATACGATTTTAGTTTTGAAGGACATCCTAACAATACCACGCGCGAACATTTGCAGACACTTTATGATCTTGGATTCAGGAGGGTAAGCTATGGTGTGCAGGATAATAACCCTGAAGTGCAGCGGTTGATCAACAGGATACAACCCTTCGAGAACGTTAAAAGGGCAATTGCAACAGCGCGGGAGATCGGTTACAGATCTGTGAATTTTGACCTCATATATGGTTTGCCAGGGCAGACCGTGCAAACTATTACGCAAACCACGCAGGAAGTTATAGGGCTTGCGCCTGACAGGATAGCTTTTTATAGCTATGCGCATGTGCCATGGACCAACAGGGGACAAAGGCTGTTTGATGAGGATGATCTGCCCGGGGCCGAGGAAAAACAAAGCATGTATGCGGCGGCAAAGGAGCTTTTTGTCAATAATGGCTATACTGATATTGGTATGGATCATTTTGCTCGCCCAACTGATGACCTGTATATAGCCTATACACAGGGTAGGCTGCACCGGAATTTCATGGGCTATACGACCCAGAACACGGATGTTTTATTGGGGCTTGGAGTGTCATCCATAAGCGCCACACCGGGTGCATTTGTGCAAAACGAAAAGACGTTACACAATTACTATCAAAAAATAGAAAATGCACGACCTGCAGTTGTCAAGGGATTGTTCCTGAACGACGAGGACAGAAGGTTTGGCAAATACATACTAGACCTGATCTGTAACGGTAAAACCACGATAGCGCCAGTAGACGAGCATCTTGTTGAGGAAATAGTTAAGCCGGTGCTAAGAGAGTTTGAAATTGATGGACTGGTGATATTGTCTGACGGACATATACGGGTTACGCAAACGGGTAAGAGTTACGTGCGTAATATATGCAGTGCTTTTGATCTGCACTTGGCGCGGCAAAAAGCTGCACAACGAGAAAAGATGTTTAGCAATGCAGTTTAGATGGTAGGGTAAACAAGAAGGGCTGCATATAGCAGCCCTTCTTGTTTTTATTAAATACTCAGCCTATTCGTAATGAAAACGTACTGTTGCGAATATATTTCTACCTGGTGCATTAATTCCACTTGCGAATGTGCGGTACTGCGTATCCATGATATTGTCTACTCCGGCCTGAACGGTGACAAGTTTATGTACTTTGTAACTTGCCCGCAGGTTGAGTGTGTACCATCCAGGCATACCATCTTTTGTGGCATATTGGTTGTTGTCTTCACCGCCTATGTAGTAATCTTTGATATTTTTCTCTCCATTGTAGTTAATAAAGAAGTCGGCAATCAGTTTCTTCCATGTATAGGTGAACTGAAGACGAAGCATCATTGGCGGTATATGGTCAAGTGGGTAGGCGCTGCTGTCAGTATTTATTCTGCCATAAGTATAGTTGAATGCCAGCATGAGCATAAGGTTGTTTGTTATTTTTGACCTGATATTAGATGAAAAGCCGTACAAGTATGCCGTTTTCTTATTTTGGTTAGCATAAACGCGACTGTTGGTGCCGTTGAAGGCAACCGAATCCATGCCGTTGAATTGGAATTTATCAGTAATGATGGCATCATAGAATTGAGTATAGTAAAGGGCATTCTCCCAAATTGTGCTTTTCCCGAATACTTTAGAGATACCCAATTCCGTATTTATTGTTTTTTCCGGTTTCAGATCTTTATTAGGGACAATCAGGGTGCCGGGGGCTGACTCAAATATTTTTGCGAGGTCATCTACGTTAGGTGCCCTGTAACCAGTAGATACCAGCAGTGAGAGTTTCCATTCGTCGGTAGGGGTATGGATAAGGCCAAGGCTACCGGAATAAACAAAGTTATTCTGGGTCACTTCGGTAAACGGCAGGTGGAGTATAGACGTGTCTGCAAATGTGGAATGCAGTGATATATAACCCAGGCGCAGACCATCGACCAAAGTGAATTTGTCACTGATCTTCATGGTGTGCGACCCATATACAGCCATATTCGTCATGGTGTTATCACCATCAGGGTAGCGTGTATCCAGTTTGCTAATAGCTCCGGTGGAAATATTCTCTTTTTCTGCCGTAGATTTCAACATGTTGTACTGGCCATCTATACCTGCGCGTATATTGTGCTTTCCTGCAACACGCTGTCCGTCTATGTTGAGTCCAATGACACTTACATTTTCAACGCGATGGTTCAGGTTGCTACTGCCAAAGTTTCTGTTGTGGCGGCTTTCTTCTATATTCTGGTAGTTTAGCCCCGCATGTACCTGCTGAAACAAAGAAGCGTCGTTATTTACATTAAGGTCGTAAGCCGCAAGCATCCTTTGTTGTGGCCCATAATACCATTCGGCACTATTTAGGCCGGAGCCTTTCGGGTCTGTAAGGCGATCATAGCGTGGTATATCGGTTGAGTTTGAGTACTGGAGGTTTAATCCATGCGTCATGTGCTCATTTTGCTTGAATGCGAATTTCTGCAGGATGTCGTATTGAGAATAACCGCTGTATAGCTGTTTATTTTTGTCCTCATTCTTAACGAGCGAATCTTTGCCATTTATGCGTTTAACATAATAAGGCCGTTCTCCATAAGATGTATCATAGAATGGGTTTTGAGATGCGCCGCCTTTCAGATCGTCGAATTGAGAGTAAGTAACAGAGGTTATTGATGCCATTTTTTTGCCGCCAATTGCAAAATCGGCATGGCCGGTCATTTCATTGTTCACGCTACTGTAACGGAAGAATGCATTGGTGCTTTTTGCCAATTTGTTGCCGACGGCAAATACAGGCTTGCGGGTGTAGAAGTGGATAACACCGCCAAGGGCGTCACTGCCGTATATGGTAGATGAAGGCCCAAAGAGCACTTCAGCACGGTCGAGCATGTTATTGTCTATAGTAAGTATATTCTGCAAGTGGCCGGCACGATAAATGATGTTATTCATTCTTATACCATCTACTACCATCAATATACGACTTGCTTCGAAACCTCTCAGTACAGGGCTTCCGCCTCCCATCTGACTTTTTTGCACGAAAACGTTGCCCGTATAAGTCATGAGGTCTGCTGTGTTCTGAACATTGGCATTTGTGATCTGCTGTTTGTCTATTTTGATCACTTGTTGTGCTACCCCTTTTTTTGATTCCTGAATTTTATTTGCGGAAAATATAAACTCGTCCAGTGGTGTAATGGCTTTTGTAGAATCTGATTGAGCGAACATAATGTGCGCTTGTGCTAATAGTATTGTAAATATGCTGTATCGTATCAATTTCATGTGTCTTGATTTTTAATTATGTGACAATATTTGCGCCGTTAGCAGGCACATGCAATTAGGTTTCCATGTAGAGGAAATGAACAGGTATCAAATAAAAATCAAGCTAGCCGCGGTGGTGGGATCAAGGTGTCTTCGCTACGCGAAAACACCGTATCGACAAAGGAATAAAAAAATGTAGCTGCTATTTCTGTGCTGAAATGGAAAGTTAGTGTATTGGGAATGATATAGTCCACTGTCAGTAGGTTGACGATCGTTTCCGGAATATCTTCATCGCCATCACCGGAGAGTAGATTCTTTATCCTGCTAACAATGTTGTCCTCTTCATCATCCTGCATGGCGAAAACAATTACCTCGCCATCTTTTAAGGTCGCTGATTTTACATCATATAATTTACCACCCAGATATAATTCATCTTCTGACACCTTGCGGGCATTGTATTCTTGCAATGTAAGTGTGAATTCCCGGTATTTTGTTGTCTCATAGGATAAGATCTCACGCATATGCCTGCGCCATTGATGTTGCTGATGCTGGTGGTAAAGCACCATGCCCCCTGTCTGCAGGATGAGTAAAAGGATAAGAGTAATATGGCCTATTTTTTTCAGAAAGATATAAGATTAGCGGTAGTTAAAAATAATGAAGCTGGTCTGGTGATAAATGGTTTAGTTATTCACTTTGTGTGAATTTAATATTTTAGTTCTATCATCGCCTGATGATCACTTCTACCCTCCTGTTCATTCGTTGTCCCTCAGGGGTTTCGTTAGTAGCTATCATATGTGCTTCGCCCAGACCTTTTGCCTGTATCATTGTTTCGTGCACGCCAAGTGTTTGTATGAATTGCGCTACCTGGTTTGCGCGTTTGAAGGAAAGCGCTTCATTGATCATTGGAGTGCCGGTATTGTCTGTATAAGCATTTACATAAAGCATAAAACTACCTTTGCTGTTCATCCATGGCAGGATAGCGGTTGAAATCGTCGCCTTATCAGAATCAGAAAGCTCAACACGGTTGACATCAAAGTGTATCGTGGCGAGCATGCTGTCGTTAACCGGTTTCACATAGTCGGATGGCAACAGCGCTACATTATGCACCAGAGGGTCTTGCAGGTATTGCCGGTCGAACACAATAGTATCGTGCACTTCTGTATAAAGCGCCCGCCACGTGTGGATGGCATAAGTATTATCCAGGTGTAGCGTAATAATAAAGCTCGCATCGCCACGGTTGCTTTGGAATTGGTACAGGGTGTCTCCTGTTTTTGCATTGCACACATACATTGTGGCGTAGTTGAGGCGAACTTTAGATAGGCTGTCATACACCACTCCTTTCATATAGCTAACCGCTATTGGCCTTACGCTGCCTGAGCGTATTGGTGCTTCATAAATGTCATAGTTTCCAGGCGGGCCGTTGCGGTCTGATGAAAAATACAACCGTTTGCCGTCAAGAGTTACGCTGGCGCTTTTTTCATCAAATGCGGTGTTAATGGGGTAGCCCACATTAATTGCCCTGGTATATTTCTCATCGTTTATTTTGCGGCTCATAAAAATGTCTGTGCCGCCCATGCCCAGCCAGCCGTCGCTGGTGAAGTATAAAGACTCATTGTCGGCATACATATACGGTGCTGTTTCGTTGCCGCTGGTGTTGATGTTGGGTCCCGCATTAACAGGAAGTTGCCATAAGCCATTTTCAAAACGTGATATCCATATATCATAACCTCCGTATCCTCCCGGCCTGTCGCTTACAAAATACAATTCGCGGCAATCGGGTGATGTGGTGGGCATGCCCTCATATGAAGGTGTATTGATAGTGCCACCAAAAGGCTGCGCTATTGTCCATGGGCTGTCGTTAGCCACACGGTATGCCATCAGCAGGTCGCAACCACCTTCTGCCCATCCATCCTGGCTGCGGTTCTCGCATCTGTTGAAGAAGAGGTAATGTCCGTCTGCAGAGATGGACATAGATGATTCCTGGTTAGGCGAATTTGGCGGCACTCCTAAAGGGCGGGCATAAAACCAATCACCGCAGGTATCCCATTTCGCCCTAAAGAAATCTTCGTCCTGGTTGTTAACCCTCCGAGTAAAGTATAATCGTTCCGTATCCACTGCCATACATGGGAACAGTTCAGGGTCGGGGCTATTGATGCGGATGCCCAGGTTCCTTGGCCACTGAGGTGGTGTATTGGGAATAGCAGCCTTAATGAACTCCGCTTGCGCACGCAGCCTGTTCCAATCGGCGCTGTCCTTCATGGTTGCATAATTGTTGATGACCATGAGGGCGCTTTCTCCAAGCCCGGCATATAATAAACATTTGGTGAGCGCTTTTGAAAAACGCATGCCACCGTTCTGGCACCGGGAAGAGCCTTTGCGTAACACATCTACTGCATCCTTAAAACGGTGCGCTTCAAAATACCATTGTCCTAGTAGGCCGTATGCATCAGCATCTGTAGGGTCAGCTTCAATAGCAAGCTCCATTTGCTTGCAGGCATTGGCGACATCTTTTTTTGATTTGCAAACTAGCGCATCATTAAAATAGCGATTTGCTTTAGTGGACTGTTGCGCCAATAAAGTGCTGCTTATTACTAAACAGTAAAAGAAAAAAAATATCTTAAACCGCATTGGGGCGTGAAAAGTACTCAAAAAAATATATAAAGATGCCAGATTCAGGGATAAATCGGAACTTCGTATCTTCCAAACTATAAGAAGAAGGGTAATTTATGTCGACACTAATAATATGTCCGAGTTGCAAGAGCCAGTTTGAGCCGGAGGCGGCCATAGCGCAGTCGGTTGAAGACAGGGTAAGGAGGGAGTTTAATCAGAAATGGGCAGAACTGACAAAACAGAAGGATGAGCAGATACGCCAGAAGGAGCAGCAGTGGCTGGAGGAGAAAAAGACACTGGCGGACAACCTGACGAAGGAGGCCATAAATAAAGCAAGAGCTGATTTTGAGACACAATTGAAGCTGCTGGAAGACACCAATAAGACAAACCAGGCAAAGCTTGCTGAATCGAGGCAGAAAGAACTGGATTTTTTGAAGAAGGAGCAAGACCTGATGCACAAACAGCAGGAACTGGAGCTGGAGGTGCAACGCAAACTGGTAGAAGAGCGCAACAGGCTAACGGAGTTGATCAAGAAAGAAGAGGAAGAGCGTAACAAACAACGCGACTGGGAATTTGAAATGAAGCTGAAGGAGCGGGACAAACAATTGGAAGACCAACGCAAGCTGATAGAGGAAATGAAGCGCAAGAGCGAGCAGGGATCTATGCAGTTGCAGGGCGAAGTGCAGGAGCTTGTGTTGGAGCAATTGCTGCGGGATGCTTTTCCGTTCGATGTGGTGCAGGAAGTGGGTAAGGGTATAAAAGGCGCAGATTGTGTGCTGACCGTGCGCAACAACTTTGGGCAGGAGTGCGGTAAAATAATTTTTGAAAGTAAGCGAACCAAGGACTTTAGTGCAGACTGGATAGAAAAACTGAAGGCAGATAAACGCACGCTGAATGCAGATATTGCTGTTATTGTAACACAGGCAATGCCCAGGGATATGGAATGCTTTGGTGAGAAGGACGGAATATGGATATGCAACTTTGGAGAAGCGCGGGCATTGGTGCACGTGTTGCGTGAGATAGTTATTAAAGTATACAATGCGGCAAAGAGCCAGGAGAACAAGGGGGATAAAATGACCTTGCTATACAATTACCTTACGAGTAATGAATTTGCTGCGCAGTGGAGCGCGATAAGAGATAGCTTCAGTCGTATGCAGGCATCTATTCAACGGGAGCGCGACCAGATGGAAAAACTATGGAAAGCGCGCGAGAAAGAACTTGAAAAAGTACTGCTGAATGCGGCACACATCCGTGGTTCAATAGAAGGTATTGCCGGCATGGATGTGGACCTGAACTTATTGCCGGAAGGAGATGGATATTTGATAGAATAAATGCACTACTCTAAAAATAAACAGGGCCGGAATACAATTCCGGCCCTGTTGTATAATAAGTGCTTACACTCGTTCAATGATCACTGCATAGCCCTGTCCAAGCCCGATACACATTGTTGCCAGTGCATAGCGTTTGTTTTGCTTGTGCAATTCTATTGCAGCAGAATAAGTGATACGTGCTCCGCTCATGCCCAAAGGATGGCCTATTGCAATTGCGCCACCATTGGGGTTTATGCGCGGGTCGTCATCTGCAAGACCTAATTGGCGTATGCATGCAAGGCTTTGCGCTGCAAATGCCTCGTTCAGTTCTATTATATCAATATCATTCAAGGTAAGGCCTGCTTTTGTCAATGCTTTCTTTGATGCCAGCACAGGGCCAATGCCCATGACACGCGGCTCGACGCCAACAACCGCAGAGCTTACAATACGTGCTTTGGGAGTAACATTGTATTGCTTCAAAGCGTCACCAGATAAAAGGTATAATGCAGCGGCGCCATCATTCAACCCTGATGCATTACCGGCAGTTACCGTTCCTGTTTTTTTGAAAGATGGTTTTAGCTGCGCCAGTTTTTCTATTGTGGTAGAAGGCTTTAAAAATTCGTCTTTTGATACGATCGCAGGGTCGCCTTTCTTCTGCGGTATCTCTACCGGTATTATCTCTTCAGCAAGCCTGCCCGATTGTTGTGCTGCTGCGGCCTTCATTTGCGAATTGTAAGCGAATTTATCCTGGTCCTCCCGGCTGATGTTATACATTTCTGCAAGGTTCTCTGCTGTTACGCCCATAGGGTCTGTGCCATACAACTCGTGCATGCGCGGGTTGATGAAGCGCCAGCCAAAGCTGGAGTCGAACATCTGCGCATCCTGCCCGAATGGTTGTGATGTTTTGGATATGACCCATGGACCACGTGTCATATGTTCCATGCCTCCAGCAATGAATACATCGCCATCGCCTGCTTTTATGGCGCGTGATGCGTTGATTACAGCACTCATTCCGGACGCGCACAGCCTGTTCACTGTTTCGCCAGGCACGCTCCATGGTATCCCTGCCAGCAGCAGCGACATACGCGCTACGTTGCGGTTGTCATCACCTGCCTGGTTGGTGTTGCCGAAAATAACGTCGTCAATTACGCCATCGGGAATAGAAGGGTTGCGTTCCACCAGTTTACGCATAACTATTGCGGCGAGGTCATCGGCCCTTACGGCTGATAATGCTCCCCTGAAGCTACCTATTGGTGTGCGTATTCCGTCTACTATAAATGCGTCTTTCATTGGATCGTTGATTAGAATTTAAAGAGATTGGATAGAGGGCGCAAAGGTAAATTACTTTTGGGTTATCCTCTTGGCTGTTAACTTATCCTTCCAGATGTATGGAGATCACGATCATCCGTGTATACAATGTCTCTATAGCGTTGGATAGCGGGAGTTTGGCGTCTTTGTACAATTGGTTCACCATGCCCTGGCTGAGCTTTATTTCTGGGGAGAAGATGAAATTTGGGTTGTAGAATTCGAAGCCTACACCCAATTCATAGCCAAAATCAACAGGGCTAACCTTAATGAATTCATCGGCACGCTTAGAGCGGGCGTTAGATGCCATGTCGTAGTCGAACTTGCCGCCAAGCAGCGCGTAGAAACGGAAGTTGCGAATACGGTCGCTTTTGAACTTCAGCTGCAACGGCAGGTGCATGTAAATAGCTTCCACATTGCGGTTCAGCGAGCTATCGGACGGGTACCCGTACTGATATTTGATATTTTTTTCTGCAAAAGCGATGCAGGGCACGAACCTGAGGTCCACAAATCTATTCAGCTTCAGGTTGCCAATAAGGCCCAGGTTAAAACCCGGCTGCCAGTTGGGCTGTATGCGCTTGAAGGTATCGGTATAGGCAAAGGTTTTGGTATAATTAATACGGTATACAGAATAGTTCATTCCAAATGTGATACCGAAATAATATGGTTTGTTATCATGCTCAGCCATGTTGAGCATTTTGCGCTGTGCGTGCGCAGGACCTATAAGTAAAAATATAATAATAACTAATAAGTGGTACCTGGGCATGAATAATGTTTGGTGTTCCTACTAACGTGAAACGCGAAGATACAGTATGTGTGTCTTAAATAGTTTACCGTTTTAGCGAACGAAAATATAAATCTTAACAAAAAAATTGTGTTTTGATAACAAGTATTCCTTAACTTTGGGTTATCAAAGCCAGAAATCATTGTACAGCAATGTACTCAAAGATATTTTCCTGGCACCGTGAAAACTTTAGTCCCGCCACCTGCGGGACTTTTTTTTGCCTATGTTTATGGATTGGGCGAGTTGGTGAGTATTTGTAAATCTGTGATAAACGCCGACAAAAGCGCCAGTAGAGCAAAAAAAAACACGTCAAAATTTATCTTTGATAAAACATTTGATATTTTAGCAGTTCCAAATTTAGTTTATGAGCGCATTACGCAATGTTGTCATTACCGTTATTATTGCCCTTTCGGCTGTGTTGGCTGTAGCATATTCTTCGTGCAACAAAAATAAATGTCACAACGTAACCTGCCTTAACCGTGGCGTGTGCCTGGGTGGCGAATGCGAGTGTCCGAGGGGCTTTGAGGGCAACAGGTGCCAAACGTTGATGAGGGATAAGTTCATCTTCAACTACAATGGTTTTGACAGCTGTGGTTTCGCCTCATACAACGATACAGTTAAGTTGTATTCTATTCAATTGTTGGCTGTATTGCGCGATTCAGTTGAAATGACCCTGCATAACTTGCTGGCAAACCCTGAAGACAGCGCGATATGTACTATCCAAACTACTGATTCATTCACCTTCATTGGTTCTAACAACAGTACTACTTACACAGGCTGGGGCAAACTAAGGAACGATAGCCTTTGGTTAGGTTACCATGTGCAGGAGGGTATTAAGTCTTACGACTGTAAATATTTCGGGCAGAGCCTTAGATAATAGCCCCTTTTTAGTATATTTTCTGTAGTTTTTTTCTGATTTTCGGGTCTCTGTTTTGCCTGTTAGTTAATTAATTATGGGGGTCGAATTCGGCATGATTTAGGTTTATTAAAATATGTAAAAAAGCCTGAAATTATTATAAAAAATTTCCTACCTTTAGAACATACTTACCACCGGTAAAAGAGGTAGCCTATTAAGGAGGCTATTACTTTTATTATGTGCGTTATGCAGTTGTAAAATATTGAAGCTTAATGCCTGAGTTTTTAAAAGTTTTAAAATGAAGAAAATGTACAAATCCCTTAGACTGCTATTAGGTCTTGCGCTTGGTTGCAACGTTGCTGCCCAAGCACAGACCGCCGTATTTACGTACACCCCTACTGTACAGCATTATACGGTTCCTGCCGGTGTAACCGGCATCATTATCGATGCACAGGGTGCGCCCGGTGGGCAGAACTCAGACCCCATCTTTACGCCGAACAGGCCGGGTCGCGGTGGTTGTGCGCGTGCTGAGATGGTGGTTACCCCAGGCCAGGTGCTGGACATAAGGGTCGGGCAGTGCGGACGGGATGCCACAACAAGTGCAGGCGGTGCAGGCGGATGGAATGGTGGTGGTGCCGGTGCTCTTGGCACAGGTACACTTGCAGGC
The DNA here is from genome assembly GCA_044224775.1 of Flavipsychrobacter sp. GTDB lineage: Bacteria > Bacteroidota > Bacteroidia > Chitinophagales > Chitinophagaceae > Nemorincola. Next base: position 3,380 of record JBGAJU010000043.1, on the reverse strand, counting down.
GGTGGTGGCGGTGGTGCTTCTGATGTGTATTATTCGGGTGCAGCTATTGTTGTTGGTGCAGGCGGCGGTGGTGCAGGTATTAACTGCGGATTTGATGCTGACCGTGGCGGCGATGGCGGTGCAGGCACCGGTGAGGATGGTGCCGGTTGCGGCTCGGCTCCAGGTGGTGGTGGTGCCACTACTTTAGGTGGAGGTTCTGGTGCGCTATGTCCCACTTGCTCTGGTCCTGGCGGAAACATTGGAACGATCAGTACCGGTGGAGATGCTGGCTGGGCCGGTGGCGGCGGTGGCGGTGGCTACTATGGCGGTGGCGGTGGCCATTGGAGCGGCGGCGGCGGCGGTTCTAACTTTATTGCAAGCCCCGGATTAGGTGTTTATTCAATTTCTAATACACGTGGTTGCAAAACAACCTGTAATGGTTTGGTGGCTATTACCGTTTCGTGCAGGGCCGGTGTTATCAGTGGCTCTGACAATGTATGTGTGGGACAGACTATCACAATGACCGAAAGTGTGGCAGGTGGTACATGGTCTACAGATAACATTGCTGTAGGTACCATTGATCCCGCAACCGGTGTGCTTCGTGGTATAGGTGCACTTCCGGGTGGTACGTGGGTAAATGTAGTTTATGAGATCACACCCGGAACACCGGGTTGCAGAACAACTAAAGCTGTTCTTGTAAAACCTTTACCTGCCCCGATATCGGGGCCGCCATCTGTTTGTTCTGAATACTGTATAACACTTACTGACGCAACTGCCGGTGGTTTCTGGAGTTCTGCTGATGTTAGCGTAGGTACAATCGGTTCTGCAACAGGGGTTATGTGTGGTGTTGCTGCCGGTTCGGTAGATATTTCTTACACAGATCCAACAACCAGTTGTTCGATCACGCGTACATTTATTGTTAACGCAACACCGCCACCTATATTGGGTGTGCCGCGTGTGTGTGTGCTTGGCACTACAACGCTTAGTGATGCGGTTACTGGCGGGGGCTGGAGCAGTTCTGATGGTGCAGTTGCTACGATCAACCCTACAACCGGCCTGATGACCGGTATGGGTGCCGGAACAGCGACGATAAGTTATTTAGTGGGTGTTTGCCCACGCACGATAGAAGCCACTGTTGATCCTCTGCCATCTCCGATAACTATGGTCGGCGGTGGGGCACTTTTGGCATGTGTAGGATCTACGTCAACAGTTACTGCTACACCAACCGGTGGTACGTGGACCGTATCAGCAGGTACGGGTAGTGCCACTATCGATCCCTCAACAGGCGTGATAACCCCGGGAACTCCAGGCTTGGTTACAGTAGTTTACACGTTACCAACGTCATGCTCGCGTACAGCAACCGTTACCATTAATGCTGCACCACCTGCCATAACCGGTGCAGCTACATCTGTGTGCCAGGGGTCAACTATTTCATGGTCTGAGCCGGTGGGGGGTGTATGGACATCCAGTTCTACCGCAATAGCAACTGTATCAGGAGGCACAACAACTGTGGCGACAATAACCGGTGGTGCCAGCACGGGAGTTGCAACGATTACGTATACGCACAGCACAACCACTTGTATTGCAACACGCGATGTTACCGTGAACGTTACACCGGCCGCTATTTCCGGCCCGGTAGATGTGTGTATGGGTTCTGTAACTACTTACAGCACCACGCCTACAGGCGGCACATGGTCTGTATTTTCAGGTCCGGGTTCGATTACCAGTACGGGCGATTATACGGCCTCAGCAACAGGTACTGCAACGTTGAGGTACACGATGCCCGGCACAGGTTGCTTCAGGGCGTTATCCGTTGTTGTTCATCCACAGCCATCTGCAATTGGCGGTACAATGCAAGTATGTGTTGGCCGCTCAGTAACATTAACGAATACGCTAGCCGGCGGCACATGGAGTAGCCCTGACGATCCAACTTTGGTAACTGTGGCTGGAGCAGGCACTTCTGCAACAGTAACCGGCAATAGTGCCGGCGTGGCAACTATCAGTTATACCATGCCATCTGCAGGGGCTTGTTATTCCCTTGCTTATGTTACAGTAAATCCAAACCCGGCTGCAATAACCGGCAGCGTGAATGCCCTTTGTGCAGGAGAATGTACTGACCTGGAAGACGTGGATGGCGGTGGTACCTGGAGTAGCAGCTTAAGCGCATCTGGCAGCGTGGATGCATCTACAGGTTTAGTATGCGGTGTATTTGCCGGTACACCAATAATTAGTTATACGCTACCTACAGGCTGTTATACCACTTACCCCATGACAATTAACGGCGTGCCATCAAGTTTTACACCGTCAACACGGAATATTTGTGTAGGTGCTCCATCTTTCACGCTGATAGTTACGGGTGTGGGATCGGGTATTTGGTCCAGTAGCAATACATCGATAGTTACTATAGGTTCTACGTTTGGAGATGTAAGTGGCGTGGCTGCAGGTGTTGCAGACATATGTTACACTACAGATGTAGGTGCATGTGTGAAGTGCGAGAGCTTTACAGTTAACCCGGCACCCGCGCCAATATCAGGGCCTAACACGCTTTGTGCACTTGCAGTTGCCACATATAGTACAACGCCTACCGGTGGCACATGGACGGCTACAAACACAAACCTGTCCATCGGTGCATCAACGGGTATTGCTACAGGTGCTACACCCGGTGTAGACACAATAAGATATACTGTAGGTTCAGGCTGCATGGTTTCCAAAACAGTGACCGTGATTGCGGCGCCCAACCCGATAACAGGGCCATTAAGTATTTGCCTCGGCCAATCGACTACTCTTATCAGTGGCCCGCCGAGCTTCAGCGATGGCTGGGATACCTGTTGTTCTACGGGTACCGCGGGCGTAACGCTGGCGGGTGTCACGTCGGCAACGCTGACGGTCACGACTGTAACCGGGCCGGGTACAATTACTTTGAACTATACCAATTCAGGTTGCACAAGGTCTGCAGTGCTTACCATTAATGTACTGGGCACACCTATTACGGGCACGCTTACGGTTTGCCAGGGTTCAACAACTACATTATCTAACGCAACCGGGCCCGGCACATGGACCAGCAGCAGTACTGGCGTGGCAACAGTAGGATCATCAAGTGGTATTGTAACCGGCGTTGCTCCTGGTACATCAGTCATAACGTATAACTATGGTGGTTGTTCAACGCAGGTCACTGTTACCGTCAATCCAATACCTACTTCGCTTATTACACCGCTGGGCAGCCTTAACCTTTGTCCCGGCGATAATGTAACGCTTACTGCAAGCACGGGTGCCGGCTACAGGTATCAGTGGCGTAACCCCGGTGTGATAGCTGGTGCTACTAATGCTACCTATGTGGTATCGAGCGCGGCAGCAGGTACTTATTTCGTGGTGGTGACTCTGGGCACCTGCTCTATTAACTC
>JBGAJU010000117.1:0-5520 GCA_044224775.1 Flavipsychrobacter sp. | reverse complement strand
TCTTCCAATCCTGCGATGCGACCACGCCCTCGACGATCCTCTTCAGTTGTTCAGCCTTGTCCATTTCTGATGAAGCGGCATTGATGAACACTTTGTATTCGGGCACTGAGTCAATTGGTTGTTTCTGAATATCCAGTGTGGCAACGATATCGCCCTCGTGCAGCATTTTATTCACTTTGGCAGTATCCTCGTGTATCCACCGCAGCACCTCTACCTTGTGCAGTATGCCGTTGAGCTCGGTAACTGTATCGCTGCCGGGTGCATGCGCCACACGAATACGGAAAGAAGAGCCGCCGCCCATAGTGCCAAACACGAATATGAAAATAAGCGGAAATGCAAACCCGAAGAAAATAGCAGACGGGGTACGGAAGATGCCTTGCAAACTTGCTTTTATCAAAGCGCGCATGGCACGCCCGTTGCTGTAATTGGCCATAGCAATTTTAGAATACACCAAAAGTAGAGACAAGAAAGTAGAAAGCCAAAAGAGTTTTACTACTTATTGAACAATATCTTCAAATAGAAAGACGGCTTTCTCAATTGGTCGCGCAGGTCCATATCTGCGAACATGCAGCTTATGGTATTGCGCAGGGACGGGCTTTTGTAAGCCTTGTTCACTACGAAGTTGAAGAGCCATGGGTAATTGGACAGGCGCTGGAGGGTGCTGCTTATCTTAAATTCGCCGCCCAGCCTTTTATATACCACATCGTCATACGCCTGTTTCAGGAAGGCGGCTGAATAGTTGTTGCTTTCGGTGGCATCTTTTATAGCTGCTGCTGCCAGCATGCCGCTGTAGAGTGCATTGCCTATGCCTTCGCCGCTAAAGGGGTCTATGAGGCAGGCGGCATCGCCGGTGAGCATAAAGTTATCACCAGATAGTGGCTGCCTGCTGCCGGCCAGTGGCAGTCCCCAGCCATCTATCTTGCCCACCAGTTTTGCATTGGCAAAGCGTGGAGCAATAATGGGGTTGTTTTTGATGATGGTGAGCATCTGCTCGCGCAGGTTTATTTTTTTCGCCCGTACGCGTTCTGACAATATGCCCACGCCAACATTGGCCATGCCATTTGGCAGGGGAAATATCCAGAAGTAGCCGGGCAGCATCTCTTTAAGAAAGTGCAGCTCTATGAATTGCTCTTCGTGCATGCCCGTAATGCCTTCATAATATGCGCGCAGCCCGACGGCAGAGGTTTTAGCTGTAGTATTTTCGGGCATAAATGTTTTGCGTACCAGGCTTTTGTCGCCATCAGCGCCAATTATTACAGAAGCTGAGATAAGATATTTAGTGTTGTTGTGTGCCATCTCCACCTGCACGCTGTTGTCTTTTCTGTTTATGCCTGAAACTGTTGCCTGTTGGTAGATAGTGCAGTAAGGAGATGCCATTTTGCCAAAAAGGAAATTATCGAACACCAAGCGAGAGGAAGTGAAGCCCGGTGCTTTCATTTCGGGGGTGCGGTTTGGTGCAAACGGCACATGCAACGGTTTGCCATTAGGAGCTGAGAAAGTGATGCCCCATGATGGAAGAAAGCTCTTTTCGTTAACCAGTATCTCGTCCAGCCAACCGGGGTTTGCCCTTTTTATTACGAGGGCTGTTTTGCCGCTGCAGCCATCACCGCAAACTTTGTCGCGAGGGAAGGTTTCTTTTTCAATTACAATATGCGGTATGCCATACTTTGTAAGAAAAAAAGAGGTGCCTGCACCCGCCGGGCCGGCACCTATAATGACTACTGTTGTTTTTAACTGCTGATGGTACATGCGCTGCAATACCCAAATATAGCGGTAATAACCGTAGGGTATGCAAGCCGGTATTATATTTCTTTAAACCTGTTCTTGTCTGCTATGGCTGCTTTTAGCAAAAGCGATATGGACGAAATACACAACAATGTTGCCATTGCTGTGTAAGAGAATTCGAACATAGCAATGTTTGTAAGATTCAGAAGTGTGTATGCAAAAGCCGCCACAAAAAGCAGTGAGCCGGTAAATGCATAACTGAAAATGCTGTTAGTTGTATCCTTTACGTCACGAGTCATAATATCCATTTTATATTTTCTGTAAAAATATTGTGCCAGCTATTTACCAAAAATACAGATTCGGTAAACAGCTGGTTTTAAACGGTGAATAAGGTTTTGTTAATTCTTCTTAACTGATCGTGGCACGATTATACTCTTACTTCAACTGTAAACTTTTTAAACTTGTGATTATGACAACTATGAAATTTGTGTTATTTGGCGCTCTTGGTGTAGCCGCCGTTGTATTGCTGACCTCTGATCGAGCAAGAAAGATGAGGATAGAGCTAGAAGATAAAGCCAAAGAAAATGCTGACCTGCTGAGGGAGAAAATCTACAGCCTTACAGGCAGTGCGAATCATACGCTTGCAGAACTGAGGACGCTGTTGGGCAATGAAATAGAAGGTTTGAGCAGTGAAGCAAGGACCCGGATCGAAAACATTCTTAACAAAACAGCGCACAGCGCAAATGGCCTGAAGAAGACTGTTGCCAACAAATTGGCATAAAAAATCACCGTAACACTATGAAAACAGAAAGCGGGATGTTTCCCGCTTTTTTTATAGCTCATTTATTTCCTCTGTCTTTACGCGGCGTGAATGTCCGAAACCGATATAGAGGTATAAATAGATCATGCGCGACAGGCGCATGAGGAATGGTTGTGCAAGCAATACTACAATTGTGCTGAAAGCGAGGTAATAGAATACACTATTGGCACCACCAAGCACGCCCGGCTCATCTTTATACGACAATCCGAAGATAGGCCAGTACCAAAGTAAGTTGAGGAAAAAAAGCAACATGGTAAGAGCGTAGTTGATACCACCACCATTGTTCTTTTCAGATTTTAGTTTTTCTCCGCAGACCTCGCACTCGTCTTTCAGTTCAACTAATTGACCGAAGGGAAACATACTTTTATTAACAAACACATGGCCTTTCCTGCAACTGGGACACTTCATAGTGAACATTGCAGCAAGCATGGATGGTTTTTTGTCAGCAGGCATGGTACAAATTTATTAAAATATTCCCGGCTATATAAACCTAGGTCTTTCTTGGTTTTTTCTTTGCTGCCGGGAAGAGTACATTATTCAATATCAGGCGGTAGCCGGGTGAGCTGGGGTGTAAGTTGAGGTCGGTGGGTGGGTCGTATATCATATGCTGGTAATCTTCAGGGTCGTGGCCGCCGTAGAATGTCCATGTGCCTCTGCCAAATTCACCATGAATATATCTTGCTTCATTAAGTGCATTAAAATCGCCCATAACCAATACGCCCGACTTCAGCTGGTCTTTGCGGAAAGCTGTTGTCTGTCCCATAAAACCTTTAACGGTGGTTGTATGGTTTTGAGTAAGCATGCTGGGTACCGGGTCGAATTTGGCTGAGAATGTGAACAGGTTGAAGTAGTCGCCTTTCATCATATCAGGCCTGTGTGCATTGGTGTTGTCAATGGTGGAATATTCATATTCCATGGCGTTGGTGGATATGCGGAAATCCTTAAAAGCAAAACACCTGGTGTAGTCTAGCTTGCTTTGGGCATTTGGATCCATGGGATCGTTGTCAAAAGGCACTTCGCAAATATCTACGCCTTCTGCAGCCATTGCTATGTCATAGCTATCAGTTGCAGAGCACATGGCGAAGAGGTAGCCGCCGCCGGCAACAAAGGCCTGTATCTTTTTGGCTATTGCCAACTTGAGTTGTGACACTTTAGCAAATCCGTGCTTAGCAGCCATTGCTTCTGCCGACTTCTGATCGTCCTGATACCACTTAGCCGCCCTGAACTGCGACCAGAACTTACCATACTGCCCTGTAAAATCTTCGTGGTGCAGATGCAGCCAGTCATACTTCACCAATCCGTCGGCCAATGCTTCGTCATCATATACTTTGTCAAAAGGAATTTCGGCATAGGTCAAAACCATGGTCACAGCGTCATCCCACGGCTCTTTATTTGACGGCGTGTAGACTGCGATCTTGGGCGCTTTCTCCAGTTTAATAATATCGCCGTTAAAATCAGGGTTGGCTATTTCGTTCAGTATGCCGGTGTATTGGCCCTCGCTGATGATCTCATAGTTCACGCCGCGCAGCTTGCAAAGGCGCACCATGGCATCATTGTCATCCATACAAAAGCTGCCACCCTTGTAGTTTAAAAGCCAGTCAACCGTCATTTCGGCTTTCAATGCGGCATAGGCAATGCCATAAGCTTTCAAATGGGCCTGCTGCGCATCGGCATCCATAGGGATAAATAGTTTCGTAGCATAGGCCGGGGCATTTAATGTCAACAATGAAAAAATGCACAGCAGCCGGGATATTATGTTATACATACTTATATAAGGCATGTAAGTTACCTATTTTTAAGATTGCAGGAATTGTGCGCATAGTGAAGGGAAGGTTAAAAATGTACTTTATGTTTTATAAGTTGGGTGCAGTATTTTAAAATAAATCATGGAAACTGAAATAATCAATAAAATAGTTTCATTTATTAATGGGTAGGATATGAAGACGCTTCACAGAATATCATCGAAAATTTCAGTGAAGGACGATATATGACTGTGCCGATGCTGCAATGGCCTGGTATGATAACAGAGCCTAGGTATGGCGTAACTGCAGATGAATTTACCTATCCAAAAATGAAATATTGGTTGAGAAAATAGTGAAAATTGCTACCTTTCTGTTTTAATAAAAAGTATGAGTACACTTAGCCAACTTGCAGAATCATTGATAGGGTCTGAGATCGTGAAACTGGGCAACGAGATCAGCAGGCGCGTGCGCGATGGTGAGAAGATATACAACTATACAATAGGTGATTTTGATCCCGAAATTTTCCCTATACCCCAACAGTTGGAGCAGGAGATCATTAAAAGCTACCAGGAGCGGTTTACCAATTATCCGCCTGCAGATGGGTTGCTTGAGTTAAGGAGCGCGGTTGCTGCATTTGTACAGGAGCATGAGGGAATACATTACTCACCATCCGAGGTGCAGATAGCGTCGGGTGGGCGCCCGCTTATCTATGCACTGTTCAAAACCATTGTGGACAGAGATGATAAGGTGATCTACGCCGTGCCTTCCTGGAATAATAACCACTATACGGCGATGAACCACGGGCATCATTGTACCATAGATGCCTATCCTGAGAATAACTTTATGCCTACGGTTGAGGACATAAGGCCACACATCAGCGGCGCTGCATTGCTGTGCCTGTGCACACCACAAAATCCCACGGGTACTACGATGTCTAAAGAAACGCTGGAAGGTATCTGTGATATGATACTGGAAGAGAACAGCCGCCGCCGGGGCAAAGAGAAAAAACTCTACCTGATGTTCGACCAGATGTATGCATTGCTTACTTATGGCGGTATCAAGCATTATAATCCCGTTGCACTGCGCCCGGCCATGAAAGACTATACCATTTTTATAGATGGGGTCTCCAAATCATTTGCTGCGACAGGTGTGCGAGTTGGTTGGTCTTACGGGCCAGCGCATGTACTAGGTAAGATGAGGGCATTGCTGAGCCACATTGGGGCATGGGCGCCG
>JBGAJU010000042.1:35424-39465 GCA_044224775.1 Flavipsychrobacter sp. | reverse complement strand
TAAAAAACAAGTGTACCGCGGATTTTGGAGAAAGTTCGATCAAACTAAAAACTTCCCGGAAATAGCTGGGACACAAATACGTGCTTATTTTGATTTCAGTACTTCCGAAGGTGAAAAGATAAACATCCGGTTTGCCATATCGCCACTTAGTATGGCAAATGCATTAACCAATCTGCGGGAAGAAACTCCTCGCCCGGATTTTAACGGGATAAGGGAGCGGACCCAGAATCAATGGGAACAGGAATTGAATAAAATAGTGATAGAAGCAGATAAAGAAACAAAGCAGAATTTTTATACTGCTGTTTATCATGCCTACCTAAGCCCCACTATATATATGGATGTTGATGGATCCTATCGCGGAGTTGACCAAAATCCCCATTTCGGTGGAACCAATTATACTACATTCTCTCTTTGGGATACCTATAGGGCCTTGCATCCATTGTTGAACCTTATCCAGCCCGGTAAGAATAACGATATGATTACTTCTATGCTGGCACATTACACCCAAAGCGCCCACCTTATGCTGCCCGTCTGGAGCAACAGTGCCAACGAGAATTGGTGCATGATAGGTTATCATAGTGTATCAGTTATTGCTGATGCAGTTGTAAAGGAGTCTCAAAAGGGTGCTGGCGACTATCAGTGGTTCGATGCAAATAAAGCCCTCGATGCCTGTATTGCCACGGCCCGTCATAAAAACTATGATGGGTTAGAATACTATATGAAACTGGGTTATGTGCCCGAGGATAAGAGCAGTTCATCGGTATCAAAGACATTGGAATATGCTTATGACGACTGGTGCATAGCCCAAATGGCGAAAAAGCTGGATCGGTTTGATGTGTACACGGAATTCATCAAACGCTCAGCGAATTATAAAAATGTCTACGACCCATCTACAGGCTTTATGCGCCCGCGCATGAGCGACGGCAGTTTTAAGAAAGAGTTCAATGTGCTGAATACCGATGAGCCCGGTTTTATAGAAGGTAACACATGGAACTATAGTCTTTATGTGCCCCATGCTCCCGATACACTGATCAAAATGATGGGCGGTAAAAACCGCTTTACCAAACACCTTGATTCTTTATTCACCATGCAACTGCCCGATAGTTTCTTTGCCCATACTGAAGATATTACCCGCGATGGCATTATTGGCAACTATGTGCATGGCAATGAGCCATCGCACCACGTCGCTTACCTCTACAACTGGACCGACGCACCGTGGAAAACACAGGAGCGTGTGCGCATGATAACGAAGAAAATGTACCACCCCACACCCGATGGTTTGAGCGGCAATGACGACTGCGGGCAGATGAGCGCCTGGTACCTATTCAGTGCAATGGGCTTCTACCCCGTAGCTCCCGGCAGCGATCGGTATGAGCTGGGCAGCCCCACAGTTAGCAAAGCAATTTTACGCTTTGATAACGCAAGCATGTTCTTTATAAAAACCGTAGACCAAAGCGACAAGAATGTTTACGTAAAAAAAGTTACCCTGAACGGCAAACCCCTTAACCGCACCTACATCACCCACATCGAGATAGTGAAAGGCGGTGAACTGGTGTTTTATATGAGCGATAAACCAACAAAGTGATTGTATGAAATTGAAAATAAAGTTATTGTTGGCATTATTGCTTGTCACACAAAATAGCTTTACACAAATACCTAAAATGTATCAATTCTATGATTCTATAAAATACTATGACTTAAGTAAATTATGGAGATCAGATAGTATATTGAATTTAGAGTATGTTGATGATACCTTCTATCGTGACCCACGTTGTTTTTCGTTTCCTGAACCCTTGGGGTTTATCGGCAACAATTACCAAAGGTTTTATATTCATTTCATTTCCGTAAAAAAAGACAAGAAAAATCCATATCAATATAACATAGCAGGCAAAACAAAGGTAAAAAACAATATTTGCGGCTTCAAGGGAAAGCTAATTATTGATACTGCATACTATATTATTGACAGTGACATTTCGGCTCAATTTAAAAGTGGTCACGTAAAATGTCATTGTGTTTTCTATGAAGATAGTGCTAAATATATGAGCGGTTATATTTCAGGAACCATGGGATCAGACTGGCTGATCTATCAGAATAAGCTCTATTACAACAGTACTTACTTTGTGGCGGATGGGTATTGCAATAATCAATTCAAGGGAGTATGGACTAGCTATAAGGGCAATGTAAAAAAGAAATGTAACTGGGGCGATTTCAGAATACCGGATAGTGGTGAATTAGATGGTGGCGCCGGAGAATTTTCCCCTACCGATAAATACGAAAACAACGGATGGCAAAACTATAGGAACGCCTGGTTGTATGGCGATGATAGTATAAAACAAAGCAAGGCACAACAAATAGAAAATGAACAATGGTGGAAGTAAACTCTAGAAGTTATGTATAAACCCAATGCCATTACCTGTAAACCTAAGGTCATACATCAGTATATGCCATTTGCTGTTGTGCCTGTGGTGAGATGCGAACATAATATTATCGAACAGCAGCAAGGCAACACCCTGTATAGCAATAGATTTTCCAAAGCCCTGGTATATGGCCTTATCATTGCCTGCTGTTCTGCCATACTCGTTCAGCCCCACACCGGCAGCTATGTACACCACATCCAGCCCGGCATTAATGAGGTACAGCTTCTTGTTAGAGCGGTAGCGGTCGTAAGCCTGTTTATAGTTATACTTGGCAGCAAGCTCTTTCCTTACACCATTCATACCCATAAAGGCTATGCCCGCATTCACTGCACCCCAAAGCACATTCATTTCATGAAAGTATTTCCATTCATCCTGCTGCGCGGTAAAGTACCCAACCCCTCCGGAGACCACGCTCGCAATACCCATAGCTCCCAGCACCTTCATGCCCCTTTTATTGGTATGTATGCGTTGGACATTGTACGCAGCAATAGAATCTTTAAAAGACACCTCCTGTGCACAGGCATGCGATACAATGACAATAAGGAAACAAATAAAGGCTACGCGCACAGTAGAGTGTTTACACAAAGCTATAGAAAAACCGCTATGCCACCTTTGTTATCTTCAGCATGTTGGTGGGCAGGTGTTCTTGTATGGGCGTGCTGCAGGTATTCACCACTACGTCACCTGCCTTCAACAGGTTACGCTCTTTCAGGAATTGTACCTGGTCTGCGATCGTATCGTCTATACTCACTTCCTTATCATAATAGAAAGCCTTCACACCCCAGCTAAGGCTCAGTTGGTTCACCAACGATTGCGTCTTTGTGAATACATATAACGGTGAATGTGGCCTGTAGCTGGACAGCATAAACCCTGTGTAGCCCGACTGAGTCATGCCAATCAGTGCATTCGCGTCAATATCCTTTGCTATCTCGCAAGCGTTATAACACAATGCGTCACTAAGGAAAGATGGCGAATGCTTTTGGGGTACAAGATTGCGGTTATATACGGTTTCTACTTTTTCCACTTCATTAATGATGCTCACCATAGTACTTATCACCAGCTCCGGGTGTTGCCCAACAGCGGTTTCACCACTCAGCATCAAAGCATCCGCACCTTCCATCACTGCATTCGCTACATCCGTTATCTCACTTCGGTACGGGCGCGTATGTGTTATCATACTCTCCATCATCTGGGTAGCAATGATCACAGGTTTTGCTCTGTGTATGCATTTCTGGATAATACTCTTCTGTATCATGGGTATCTTCTCCAGCGGTATCTCTACGCCAAGATCACCACGCGCCACCATCACGGCATCAGACGCCAAAATTATCTCGCGTAGATGCTCAAGTGCTTCAGGTTTCTCTATTTTGGCAATAATTTTGGCAAGCCCGTTCTTCTTCTTCACTATCTCACGAAGCATATGCACATCTTCAGGCCTGCGCACGAACGAAAGCGCGATCCAGTCAACGTCTTGGTCTATTGCAAAGTCCACATCCATCAGATCCTTTTCGGATAATGAAGGCAGTGACACTCTTGTATCGGGCAGATTCACCCCTTTTTTAGACGATAATATGCCCGGAGTCAGAACCTCAACTTTAACACGCTTGTCCTCTCCTATCTCTTT
>JBGAJU010000042.1:0-35361 GCA_044224775.1 Flavipsychrobacter sp. | reverse complement strand
ATCCATAAAAAAGGAAGGATACGAAATGTAGATATTTGCTAATGTGCCTATGCATTTTTCATTGGTAAAATAAAAATGGTCTCCCTTTTTCAGCATCAGCGCATTGTCTTGTATCTCTCCAACTCGCAACTTCGGCCCTTGCAAATCTGCTAATATGGCAATATTGAGCCGATAGGTCTTGTTGATGTTCTTGATGTGTTTGATCACTTCCAGATGCTGCTCATGTGTTCCATGAGAAAAGTTGAGCCTGAAGACATTAACGCCTTCATTTACAAGTGCCAGGAGCTTATCGTATGTATTAGAGGCAGGGCCTACGGTTGCTACTATCTTCGTTTTGTGTAACATAGTCTTCGTTCGTGCAAATGTCCTTACTTTCTCAAATAAATGTTACAAATGCGGCAATAAATAATGTACCGGTAACGATCAGTCTATACCAGTTCTTTTAGTTTTTCCAGAACTGTATCTATTTCTTCTTTGGTATTGTGCCTGCTGAACGAAAAACGGATCGGCACCATATCGTTTGCCTGACCGTTGTATATAGCGGATATTACGTGGCTAACGGAATTTGCACCGCTGGTGCAGGCACTGCCACCGCTCACACATATACCTGCCATATCCAGGTTAAAGAGAAGCATATCCGATTTTTCATTCATCGGGAAGGAAACATTCAGCACAGTATACAAGCTACTGCCATTAGTATCGCCATTGAATTTTACTCCCGGAAAATTCTGCTGCAGCTTTTCAGCCATGTATGTTTTCAGGCCTTTTATGTATTGGCTATCCTGCTCATAGCGTTCAGTGGCTATTTCCAGGGCTTTTGCAAAACCAACTATGCCATAAAGGTTCTCTGTGCCCGCGCGCATATTGCGTTCCTGCGATCCACCGTGCAGGTGCGGCTTGATGCGCACATTTTCGTTCACATAAAGAATGCCCACACCTTTGGGGCCATGAAACTTATGCCCTGCACCATTAATGAAGTGTACGTAGATATCTTTCAGGTTGATAGGGTAATGCCCAACCGTCTGCACTGTATCGCTGTGAAATATAGCATCATACTTCTTGCACAATTCACCCACTGCTTTTATTTTCAGTAGGTTGCCCACTTCGTTATTGGCATGCATCAAAGTAACCAAACTCCGTTCTTTATTACCTGCCAGTAACTCTTCCAGGTGCGCAAGGTCAATGTGCCCGTTATCGGTAAGACGAACGTAGCTCAGCGTGGCATGTTTAAAATGCTCCATATGCTCAACCGTGTGCAGCGTAGCGTGGTGCTCTATCTTAGAGGTGATGATGTGCCTGCAACCCAGATCGCGGATGGCTGCCGTTATCGCAGTATTGGTGCTTTCCGTTCCCCCTGATGTAAAGAATATCTCGCCCGGCGCAGCATTCAATATTTTGGCTACTGTTTTACGGGCGTTCTCGATAGCCATTTTGGTTTCCCTGCCGTATGAGTAGATGGACGACGGATTACCAAACTTTTCGGTAAAGTAGGGCATCATCGCTTCCAGTACTTCCGGATCGAGGGAGGTGGTAGCAGCATTATCAAAATAGATACGGCTCATTATCAGCAGACTAAGTTTTTGAATAGAGCCCGCAAAATTAACCCAAATATTTAATTAAGCCTGCAGTTATAATTCTTATGCGATTTAATTTTAATAAATTTAACTAAATGCCTCAGTCCTGGCTGCGGTTATGTTTCAGTTGCCGACGCTTTTTTATGAACTTTATCATAAAGTCTGTACTAAATAATATGACCGCCAGTGCTACCAGTGGCGAGATGAGCAGAAGCCAGTTATCGCTGGCATAACCACCTCCTGATAATAATATAGCCATAACCGTAAATTTTATACACCAATCTACGAAATATTACTATGATATTCTATTTTTTAACATTGATCAACCCGAATAAGCAAAGGACAAAGGTGTTTCTGCACCCTTTGCAAAATGATTTTTACGAGAACTTAGCCCTTTTGCTGGTTCTCGTTGAAACTCATCATCCAGTTGATGCCGAACTTGTCGGTGCACATCCCGAAATAGTCGCCCCAGAAAGTTTTATTCATGGGCATGGTTACCATACCGCCGCTTGCAAGGCCGTTGAATATTTGGTCCGCCTGCTCTTTGCTGTCTGCGTTCACTGAGATAGAGAAGTTATTGCCCGGTTTGTAGCTCGATGACCATTCGCCGCCTGTATCGCTGCCCATAAGCACTGTATGCGGGCCAACAGGCAATGATACGTGCATTATTTTTTCTGCATCTGCAGCAGACATTGGAGGCACTCCCTCCTGTGGCGGCATTTCTTTGAAGCGGCCTATGTATGGGAACTCACCACCAAATACCGACTTATAGAAATTGAATGCGTCTTCACAATTACCGTTAAAGGTTAGATATACATTTACTGATGGCATAATTGAACTTTTTAGTGGAGGACAAAGATAATATTGAGGAACATAAACACAGGGATTTAAGGATTTTTAGGATTTGTGTTGCCCGGAATTACAAATGCTTTTGCAAATGCGCCACCAGCTTTGACGAACGGTAGCCAAAATTGGCGCCGAAGCTGTTTATCACCAGCCCTTTTACATTGAATTTCGCTGAAGAGATGGCGAACACGATACTTTCATCGGCGGGGTCGGTCATGCCTTCAAAACGGTACACTTCATCGATAACAAAATCTTCGGGCGATAACTCCAACGAATTACCTGCACAATACAGGCAATCTTTTTCTTCGTGTAAGAGAAAGTCTGCGGTATATCCCCTCTTTGCGAGGTCGTTGACAGCTTCGCTGAGTGTATCGTAACTGCGTTGTGTGTTATCCATAAACCAAATTTATTGAAAGAAGGTATAATTTTGAGATAGGGCCGATTTGCGGTTAATAATCCGGGTTGGTTTGTAGTGCAATGAGCCATGGGAGCGGTTTATGTGTTTTATTATAAGGTATAAAGGGGTATAAAAGGGTATAGAAAACGGGGTAAAAGGTATAAGAAACGTGGTTTAGGGTATATTTTATACCCGGATATTTTCGGGCCATTGGTCAATCGTTATCAGTTATTCAAAGAACTTGTGCCGCCGTGCGTTCCGGGTGGCATCTGTGTAAAGTTCACGCATACAGTTTTTGCTGCCAAAATTAATTTGCATGATGGTACAGTAACAGTACCATGACGGTACAGTAACAGTACTATGGTGGAAAATTTTACAAATCGTTGTATTGCAGGATGGGCGACGGCTGAGCAGTATTTAAGTGGTTGAAAACAAGCTGATCTCGCGGGTGTTTTTTTTGTGCCTGTTTTATTGACCGGGCCTGACGGCACAGCGAAAAACTGATTTATAGTTATACATTTACATAGCAGTTTAAAATCCAGGCCTTTATGAAGAAATTGTTTTTCGCCTTTCTTGTATTCATACAGTTGGCAGCAGCCGTGGTGCACGCCCAAAGAGTGCCGGATAACATACTTGCGAAATTTGTTAAGACCTATGCCGATGATGGCTTTAAACTTGAAAAAAGCATTTTGCCGGATTTTACAAGAGCACACCCTGGCAGTCTGATGTATTACAACGTTTGCTACCCGGGCAAAAAAATACTTGTGCTGACGGTATTGGCCGGCAAGCCATTAGACTGGTACTTTAAAACGAGCTATGGAGACCAGGTGGCCCCGAAGACGCACACACTTACAGAGATCACCCTTGACAAAAACACCTACTACACCGATTGGATAATCTCGGGCTTTCCATCATCATTCAACGACCACTCGGAGCACTGCATGACGATAGTAGCATACGACAAAAACGCAATAGACCTGCCGGTGTACATCTACATATTCAGTAAGCCAAATTAATACACAGCAGAAATCCCGGGCTGGTAGCAGCTGGAGAACCTGCAGATTCATTCCGGGATATAGTCTTTACCCAACAAGCCGGACTCTAAAAATTCTTTTTTTACACGCCCGATGAATGCGGTGTCCTCTTCATCCTGCCAATACCACTGCACTAGGTCGCGCGCGCCCTCGCGGCTATACCCGTATTTAAAACACAGGTGGTCTACCAACTGGGCAGATATATCTTCGGTCTCATACGGTTCTGAACCCGGATGCAATTGCATGCTTACATCAGAACGTTTGACCTTTACATAAATTCCTCCTTCAGGCATAAAATATTTGGTTTACTTATTGGATCACTCACAGTCGGCATATGTATAGCAACCTGTGTATCCATAAACCAAATGTACCTACTATACCCAACAATGGGAAATTAATTATCTTCATAACCACATCTAAGCATATGCCCGCAATGAGACTACTCTGCACCTTATTTATTTGCATCGTAACGGGTATTTCTTGCGATACAAATACCAAATGGGAAAGCCCGTATAAGGGAAAGAAAACTGCAATTGACAGCCCTGATAAGGTAGCTCAGGAAATAGCTGAGTATAGCGAAATGATAAAGAGTGACCCTAAGGATACAAACGCATATTATTACAGGGGGTTCTCGAAATATATGACCGCTGACTACAGTGGTGCTATCGGGGATTTTACAAAAGTGATAGAATTGAATCCAGCAGATTCGGAAGCTTTTTATTATAGGGGAAGATCGAAGGAAAAGATGCAACAATTTGCAGCCGCCGCTGAGGATTATACAAAAACAATTGCCCTCAATCCACGTGATGCTGATGCATTCTACTACCGTGGAAAGGTAAAACGCGAGTTGAATGATATGCAAGGTGCCATTGCGGATTTTACCAAAGCAATTGAGTTGGACCCGGTTGATGCAAGTAGCTATGTAGACAGGGGGCTTGCCAAAGAGGCTCTGCACGATAAAAAGGGCGCAATGGCCGACTATGACAAAGCCATTGCTATCAATCCAAAGTGTGAGCCCGCCTACAATAACCGCGGTGTAATGAAAAACAGTATGCTCGACTATGATGGCGCATTGGCAGACTACACTAAAGCGATAGAAGCAAATCCGAGTGACGCTGCAGAAGCCTATTACAACCGTGGCTCCATAAAAGAATACAAGGATGACCTGGGTGGTGCCATGGATGATTACAACAAAGCCATTGAAACCGACGCCAACTATGCCACCGCATATGTGGCCAGAGCTGATCTGAAATATACCAATGCAGATTACAAAGGCGCTTTAGCAGACTACGACAAAGCAATAGCGCTGGATGGCAACAATGCCGAGCTATACCGGAAAAGAGCAACAGCAAAAATTGCACTGAACCAAAAAGCAAGCGCTTGCAAGGATATTAATAAAGCAATTGAGTTAGGCGATAAAACAGCTGCGGTGGAGTTTGGGAAGTATTGTGATTAATTGCCTGAACTCGAATTTGTGGATTTTTTGAAATGGGCAGAATTTGTGAGTTGTTGCCAGAGGATGCATGAGTATTACTCGCAAGTCGGGAGACTTGCCTCCGTGTTCAGGCGTAGATAAAATCTACGCCCATCATTCTTATTATTTTTGTTTTGGAACAATACGGACAACATAGGGACACTCGCGAGGGACGGAAAGTGCAGCGCGGGAGGAACACCAACAACGGCGAAAAACTATCTAATATTGAAATATGGAAATGTCATTCAAAAAAACGGCTTACCATGTGATAGTCATTATCATGGTTCAGTTTATTTCGGGGTGCGCTGATCAAGACGAAGTACTTATTGGAGAATGGAAAGGTGAATCTCTTAATACACCGGTATCTCTGCGTTTTTATAAGGCACATCGTGCATCAATAAGTGTGGGGAGCGTAACTTTTGGTGGAGAAAACGATAATGTAGCGCCTGGGCGAAAAATAGAATTAGAGTCTAAAATTGATTATTCAAAGGAGCCCTATTTGCTAGAATTAACCACAATTGTAGATGGTTTTAAAAGTGAAAGTCCGGTAGCAAAAGGAACACTCAGGTTAATTACCGATAAAAAGCTTGAAGCTCAGATTGTTGTTAATATGGGAGATAGCTTTAAAAGCTTGGTTACAAATGACGATATAAATAAAATTATTCTCGAAAAACAGAATAAATAGACCTATAAAAAAGTAAGTATTATGCTTGCTTTAGTTGTATGTGATTAAGATTTTAGATTATTGCTAAAATGCGAGAGTGACCTGCGCGAGGTTGTTGGTGGGGACACCAACAACGGCGAGAGATAAAATCTACGCCCATCATTCTTTTTTATTTTGGAACACTACTGACAACACAGGGACATGGTTTCTCATTCGTCATAACGAACTGTCTGCCGATGCCAAGTGTCTAAATTGTTGGCTCTTTCAGCTCCTTCTCCATAATCAAGATTAAAGACGATACGAATATCTTCAGGCATTTGATCGCCTGTCAAGAACTGCCAATCACCTTCTTCGTCATGCACCACTCTAATTATCGGTTTATGTTCTTCAATCCATTGTCTTGTTGTGAATACAGCCAGATTCCTTACTTCTCTGTATTTGAATTCTGCATTACGGTCAAGTAATGGTTGCTTGTACTGAAACTCTTCTTCATACCCATCGTCCCACGGGAATTTATTGCCTCTATCAGTCCATATTAATTCCAATGCGGGAAAATCGACTCCTTCATTAAACCAGATTGCGTAACCGAAATAGTCTCGCATACTCCTTTTATCAACCGAAACGAACTGAACATCTCCATTTGTAAAAAAATCAGAATAGACTTTACCAGTTTCATAATGGCCACCCTTCTTAATATTGTCACCGGCGTCATTGAGAATGAGGTGTAGAGTTTTGAGTGACAGCCCGAATGCAATTATTTCAGGATGGTTATAATTCTTCCATAACCCTACAGTATATGCAAATGAAGGAAAATAATCGGTCGCTTCTATCATCACAACATGCCACCCAAACTTTGCAACGTCTTCAATTATCTTATCATCTTCTTTGCTGGAATCTTCAGAATGTACGGCGCTCATGCAGTTTTTGATACTAAAAATACAAAAGTTCGATATCTTGCTGCCAACAGTGAAAATCTATCCATGTTACGCGAGATTGCTTCACCCCATGCTCGGCAAGGGCTCTGCTATTGGATCAAACCTGTATCATAGATTGCCCTGCGCGAGGTTGTTGGTTGGGAAACTAATAACGACAAAATGATTATTGGCGTCTAAAAAAATTTATCCACCACTTTTGCTTCGTTTTCGGAGGTGTATTTATATTTTCTGCTTGCGGAATTAACTTGCTAAAAACAATATCTCTAATGCTATAATTCTCTTGTCCCGGTTTTGCCCAACCCCTAATTTGTTGAATTGAGGAAAGATTATCAGGTCGGTCAATAGGCATATTTTTCCCGTTCTCATTAGGAAACAAAATATCGCCATCTTCAGCACTTACATCAAAAAAACCAACCTTATGCTGTTCAGCCTTTTCTTTCATTATCTCATAAGCCTTTTCCGCAACCGACCATGAAAAAGCGGCATAAATGACATCTTTCGCTATGCAGAAATCCGTCACATTGTAATTATCCGGATCATCAACGGCAAGTGGACCATTAAGGGCAGGGAAAATTTCTATCATGTCCATAAACCAATTTCTCAGTTCAACTGAACAGTTGGCTGGATCATCGTAAGTATGCTCTTCGCCCCATTCTGTTTGTTGAGCATACCAAATCATAAACTCGGGTCTGCTTCGAGGTGCAGCTTCGGCTCTAAAAACCATTAAATCATAGCTCATAACTCTACGTTTGTGTTATAGAGATAACTAATCACTAATGCTAAAATAACAAAAGTTCGATCTCCTGTTAGCTATTGAAAAATAAAAGCCTTGCTAAAGCAAGGCATGAATAATATTTTAAAACGGTACATCCTCATCAGGTGGCGAAGCCTTTCTGAAACCGCCGGGGTTGCCGCCGGGCATGTCGTCTTCGTCCCAGTTCACATCGTTGGCTTTTGATGGCCGTGTCTGGAAGCCGGGCTGCACTCCCGGTTGTATGTATAGCTTGGAGCCTGTGAATTCGCTCGGGTCGCGGCGTATGCCTGCCATCGGGTTGTCTTTTGGCCCTGCAGGGTTGGCCGGGTTAAAACCACCGCCACCACCTCCAAAGTTACCACCAAAACCACCTCCGCTGTTGAAACGGTTATCTTCAAGGTCAACGAACTTCTGGTATTCTTTAATAAAGCGCACCTTCTCTACGCCGGTGCTGCCGTTACGGTGCTTGGCTATAGATATGTGTGTTTCGCCCTCTATTGCCTCGCCCATGGCATCGTTGTTGATACCGTAGTACTCCGGCCTGTACAGGAACATAACAAGGTCGGCATCCTGCTCTATCGCTCCTGATTCGCGGAGGTCGCTCAGCTGCGGCATCTTCGATTCTTTACGGTTCTCTACCGAACGGTTGAGCTGCGAGAGGGCTATTATCGGCACTTCCAGCTCTTTTGCCAACGCTTTCAGGTCGCGCGATATTTTACTTATTTCCTGCTCGCGGTTACCGCCGCCATTCACGGTGGCCTGCATCAGCTGCAGGTAGTCGATGATGATCAGCTCAATACCGTGCTTCTGTTTCAGCCTGCGTGCCTTTGCACGAAGCTCGAAGATGTTGAGGGCCGCCTGGTCATCGAGGAATATTTTAGCCCTCGACAGCTTGTCCATTCGCTGCGTCATCTGCACAAATTCATGGTCGGCCATCTTACCGCGGGTGATGCTCTCCATGCTAATATCGGTAACAGCGCTCAGCATCCTTTTTACGATCTGGCCGGCACCCATTTCCAATGAGAACACCGCCACCGGGAATTGTTTGCCGGGGTTCATGGCCGCATTCATGGCCAGGTTGAGCGCGAACGCCGTTTTACCCACAGCAGGGCGTGCCGCGAGGATGATGAGGTCGGTCTTCTGCCAGCCGGCGGTGAGGCCATCCAGCGCCTTGAAGCCTGAGGGAACACCGGTGAGGTCGTCCGTCTTCTTCATGTTCTCCTCTATCTCGCTCACGGTGCGCACCATAACGTCCTTCAGGCTTTTGAAGTTCTTGCGCAGGTGTTTGTCGGTAATCTCATACAGGCTCGACTCTGCTTTATCCAACAGGTCGAACACATCGGTGCTGTCTTCGTAAGCATCGCCAATCACGCTACCGCTGATGCGTATCAGCTCCCGCTGGATGAATTTCTCCATCACTATCCGGGCGTGCGCCTCCACGTGCGCGCTTGATAATACGCTCATGGTGAGGCGGGTGAGGTAGTAGGCACCACCCACCAGCTCCAGCTCGTTTACTTTCCTTAACTCTTCAGTTATCGTTAACAGATCGACCGGGGTACCCTTATCGAAGAGGCGGCGCATGGCAGCGTATATCTTCTGGTGGGCGTCCATGTAAAAACACTCCTCGCTCTGGATGATCTCCAGCACCTGCGCAAAAGTGTCCTTCTCCAGCATACAGGCACCGAGCACTGCTTCTTCCAGCTCGGGGGCCTGCGGTGGCACCTTACCATAAACCAGTGTTGTGAGGTCAGGTTTGCGGCGCGATGTTCCACCAAAATCTTTTTTAATATTTACTGCCATTCTTTGGTTAGTACTTATATAGTAAGTTGTAATGTTATTTTTTCGCCTCCGCCGGACATTTTTTCTTCATTTTGGCTCAGAAAAGGGACATTTTTCAATGTTTCCAAACTGTTACCCCATCATTAAGTGAAGGTTAAAAACCGGAGGAGTGAAACGAATGTAAACGGAAAAATGAAAAAGAAAACCTGGAAATGTTAGAAATTTAATCACGCCCACACTTGCCTTATCCACCATAAAACCTGCCTTATGCACATAAAGTTCAGATATTTTTCCGGTTACTAACGTTAATTCACAAAAAAAATAAAATATTAACTGTATAAAGGGTTTTGCATGAGAAGTGACATTTTCCTATAATCAAGAACCTATCTTTGCCAAAATTTAGTTTTTAATGATCATCTCATACCAATGGCTGCTGGAATACCTGCCGGAACCCTTGCCAGTAAACGAATTAAGCAAAATACTTACTTCTATTGGCCTTGAGGTTGAAGCAATTGAGCCAGTGGGCGGTATTCCCGGAGGCCTTGAGGGGCTTGTGATAGGCGAGGTTTTGACCTGCGGCAGGCACCCCAATGCAGATAAATTAAGCGTGACCACCGTGAACCTGGGCGGCCCGGAAGCCGTGCAGATAGTGTGCGGAGCGCCCAATGTGGCTGCAGGACAAAAGGTGGTAGTGGCACCCGTGGGCACAACAGTGCACCCTACAGAAGGTGCGCCATTCCTGATAAAAAAGGCAAAAATACGTGGGGAGGAAAGCTGCGGGATGATATGCGCAGAGGACGAAATTGGCCTGGGAAAGGGCCATGCGGGCATCATGATATTGCCGGCAGAAGCCACTGTGGGCATGCTTGCCAAAGAATACTTCAACATACCGCAGGCCGACCTGGCGATACATATCGGCCTCACACCCAACCGCTCTGATGCCAATAGCCATATAGGCGTGGCTCGCGATGTGTGCACTTATCTTACTCACCACAGGGAGGGTAAGTATGCGGTGAAAATGCCACAGACCGAATTGAAAGAGGGCGCCGGGAGTGGAATAAAGGTGAGGATAGAAGCGCCTGATGCATGTCCAAGGTATACAGGCATCAGCATAAAGAATATTAAAGTGGGCACATCGCCGGAGTGGCTGCAGAAGCGTTTGCAGACCATTGGCATGCGCAGCATCAACAATATTGTAGACATCACCAATTATGTGCTGCACGAATACGGTCAGCCGCTGCATGCGTTTGATGCGGATAAGATAAACGGTGGTGAGATCATTGTAAAGTTCCTGCCTGAAGGAACAACCTTCATGGCACTGGATGAGAAAGAAAGAAAGCTACAAGGTAACGACCTGGTGATATGCGATGCAAAAGGCCCGGTGGCAATAGGTGGTGTGTTTGGGGGGCTGCACAGCGGCATTAATGAAGGCACAACCAATGTTTTTTTAGAAAGCGCTTATTTTGATCCAACACACATACGCCGCACATCGCTGCACCATGGCCTGCGCACGGATGCTGCTACTCACTTTGAAAAAGGAGTGGACATCAGCAATGTGATACCAGCCATGAAACGCGCCGCAGCAATGATAGTGGAAATAGCAGGAGGTGAAATTGCATCGGCTGTTGTGGATGAGTACCCTAAGCCATTGCAACCGCAAACAGTAACGGTAACTTATAACTACATCCACAAGCTTAGTGGCAAACATTATAAGCAGATAGCCATACAGGAGCTGCTTACCGCATCAGGGTTTGAGATCATCAGCGAAACTAGTGAAGCATTAACGCTGAAGGTGCCATCGAACAAAACAGATGTGGCACACCCGGCAGATATTGTGGAAGAGATATTGCGCATTGATGGGCTGGACAACATACAGATACCATTACGGCTCAACATCTCGCTCGCAAAAACACAGCAAGGCGATGGTGCGCTACGCAACAAAACTGCCGAACTGCTTTGTGGCATGGGCCTGCAGGAGATATTGACCAATTCTATAGTGAACAGCAAGTATTACCCCGAGCGTACCGACCTGGTGAAGATGATCAACAGCCTGAGCAGCGAGCTGGATGTGATGCGCCCAAGTATGCTGGAAGGTGCCTTGGAAGTGATACAATACAATTGCAACCGCAAGAGCCAGGACCTGGCGCTGTACGAATTCGGGAATACTTATACGCAGCACAATAGTAAGTATATACAGGAAGCA
The DNA here is from genome assembly GCA_044224775.1 of Flavipsychrobacter sp. Lineage (GTDB taxonomy): Bacteria > Bacteroidota > Bacteroidia > Chitinophagales > Chitinophagaceae > Nemorincola. The sequence goes on along the minus strand of JBGAJU010000042.1, from coordinate 23,701 downwards.
AAACTGGCAATAAGCGTTACAGGCAATATCCGCACCACGCATTGGGACCAGAAAGCACAGCCTGCCAATATCTTTCACCTTAAGGGCATCATCAACAACCTGCTGCAATATGGCGGGATAAAGAATGTTGCTACAGCGTATAGCGAAGATGGCAGCATCACCTGGAAGTGGAAGAACCAACCCTTGTGCACTGCCATGCAGGTAACTGCTAAAAGGCTGAAGGAGTTTGATGTGAAACAGGATGTTTACTTTGCAGAGATCAACTGGGACCTGTGGGTGAAGGCCGTTGCTGCGGGAAAAATAAAGTATGCCGAAGTGCCGAAATTCCCTGCCGTGCAGCGTGATATTGCCATTGTGATAGACAACACTATTACCTACGAACAGGTGCAGAAAACCACCGAACAGTTGAAGCTGGATGCGCTGCAATCATTCGGGTTGTTTGATGTGTTTGAGAGCGAGAAGCTGGGCAAGGGCAAAAAATCTTTGGCGCTGAGCTATACTTTTCAGCTGCAAGACCGTACCTTGACAGATCAGGAGATAGAGCAACTGATGAAGCAACTGATGGATGTGTACAAAAACAAGCTAAGCGCACAAATCCGTGAATAATGGAAGCACTGGATAAACTAAGCAAAAAGCTGGATACGCTGCTGAAAAAACATGCAGCCCTGGAGTCGGAGAACAAACGGCTGAAGGATACCATTGCCGACCAGATAAAGACAACGGAAAAGCTGCAGAAAAAACTTACCTCGCTGGAAAAGGATATGGTGAGTGTGCGCCTGGGCAACACCGTTGAAAATGATGAGGAACGCGAGAACATGCGCCAGCAGCTGGATACAGTGATCGGGGAGATAGACAAAATACTGAATACGCTGAATGACTAGGATCACCACTACACTATTGTTGCTTAGTTCCATAATGTGGTTTGCCTGCAGCCAGCAGCGCCAGCCCTGCCTCGACCCTGTTACTGCAAGCCTTATCGTTAACAGTATTCATTTAAAGACCGACACCAGCACTATACCGGTAGACAGCTCGCTTCCATCAGCCGTATTCTACCCGGTGTCAATGCTGCAGAACGACACGGTGCTATATAGCCCGTCAACAACATTTACGTTATCACTATCGCCCGACACAGGTTTTTGTCAATGGCTGTTCTCGCCAACACATGGCGGCGAATTGGACACAATATCCTTCTATTACCGGCGCCAGCTTAAGTTCCTTTCCAACGCTTGCGGCTTCGTTTATTTTTACGGATTGGACTCTATCCGCACAACACATAAGGCGATCGACTCAGTAGATATTCTCAACACAACGGTAAACAACAATGTCAATACAAAGCATGTGCAAATATTTATTCATCCTAACTATTAGCGTGTGGATGATGGGTGGCAGCATGCCTGTATTTGCACAGGATGCGGCTGCCGATACTGTTAGCGATAGCAAGGTAAAGAAGCCCGATAGCGCAAGCCACCAGTTAGCTATTGGCATAGACCTTGTGCGCCTTGGGGCTAATAATTATTATACCGATAGAACAGGTTACGAATTCCAGGTCGATTATTATTTTAAGAATGAATTCTACCTTACTGCTGAAGGCGGCTGGGGCAACTCTAAAGTAAATTATACCGACCTGAAATACACCACCAGCAATCCTTTTATTCAACTGGGTTTTAACAAAAGCATATTGGCACGCGATAGCTGGAAAGACTGGGACATGATGATGATGGGTATTCGTGCCGGCTTTGCACCCATAAACAGGAGCAGTGTATCTTACATGATAACAGACAGTGTGTGGGGCAATACTTCTTTGCAATCGTTGCCAGGCAAAAATTATAATGCCTTTTGGCTGGAGCTAACGGGCGGCATGCGCGTAGAAATATTCAAAGGCTTGTATGCAGGATGGAACCTGCGCGGCAAATTCATCATGAATGGCAAATCGTTCCGCGAGCTGGCACCGCTGTATATTGCGGGCTTTGGTCGTGGCGACAAAGGCGCCAATTTTATCTTCAACCTGTATCTTGGCTATGCTATAAGATGGGAGAAGAAGTATAACGGCGCTATAAAGAAATAGCCTCCCTTCTAGAATTTCACAAAGTACCAGCGCTCTAATGAGCCCCAGCGCCTGGTTACCATGTTGTTTGCAGAGATGCTTTGTATGCTGTGCAGGTAATTGCCCAGGGTATCAATAGTAATGTAAACGCTGTCCCTGGTCACGCCTTTAAAGTACCAGGTGCCGTACAATAACTTATTGGGTATGCTGTCAACAAAACCACCGTTCCTTAAAAAGGTATAGGTTGTATAGTTGAGTGTGCCGGGTTTTATCTCACCGGATGTTGTATCCATCAAACCATTGTTGTTATTGTCGTTCCAGATGTAATCAACATACCACCTGTGCGCCGTGAGCAAGGAAAGTGTATCTACAGGAGTTGTGGGGTTAACACGCTGCGTGCTTTTTTTGCAGGCAGCTATCAACACGAACAACAATAACGATAATAACAGTATCCGTTTCATAATGGTCCATCAGGGTGCCAGCCTGTGCCTTTCCCAGTTTCCGTTTTCCAGGGTAAAAACTATGCGGTCGTGCATACGGCTGGCACGGCCCTGCCAGAATTCAATATGATGGGGAATAACACGGTAACCACCCCAATGCGGTGGCCTTGGTATATCTATGTTGGAGAATTCAGACTCGTACTTAGAATAATTGGTATCGAGGATATTGCGGTGCGTGATCTTCCTGCTTTGGGGCGATGCCCATGCGCCTATCTTGCTGCCCGCCGGGCGCGATTGAAAGTAGGCATTGCTTTCTGCCTCGGCTACCTTGCTCACCCTACCTTCTATACGGATCTGCCGCTCCAGCTCCTTCCAATAAAAGGCGAGTGCTACATTTGGGTTAGCTGCTATTTCTGTGCCCTTCGCACTATCGTAATTGGTAAAGAATACAAAACCTTCCTCATCAAGGCCCTTCAGCAGCACTATACGTGCATGCGGAGCAGCATTGGCGTCCACCGTTGCCAGCGTCATGGCATTGATATCTGTTATCTGTGCTCCTTCAGCCTCAGAGAACCATTTCCTGAAAAAAGCAATGGGGTCATGCCCGGCAACTTCCTCATCAAGCGCCTCAAGCATATACTCCCTGCGGATATCAGCAATATTTAAGGACAAAGAAGATTATTTTTTTTCGTCAACAGAACCGTCTGCGTACTTAATAGTAACGTAGAGCAACTCTATGATCATCAGGAAGAAGAATACCCAGGTAAGGGTTGGGCCTAAGCCTTTGTTCACGCTATCGTAAAAAGCATTGAGCATTAAATGGTTCATGACTGTAATTTGTGGCTGCAAGATACGTTTTTAGTTGAAAAGTTGATAGGATAACCGGTTAAAAAGGCCATATAAAATGGTTTAAAACGGGCACATTTTGCAAAATGAGCGGACTTGGCTTTAGGGATTTAGGGTTTTTTATTACTTTCATTTCCTAATTCGCCGCGGGATGTTGCTGAGGCATGTACCATTCATCAAATCTGTTTTTTTATATTCTTTCACTGCCTTTGGGGGGCCCCACGGGCATATGGGCATGATGGTGAAGACCTTTGTGCAAAAAAGAAAGGATGTAACAGAAGATGAATTATTAGAATATAATGCCTTTTGCCAGATGCTCCCCGGCCCATCGTCCACCCAAACCGTGACGCTGATAGCCATGAAGCGGGGCGGCATACCGTTGGCCATTATCACCTTGCTGCTTTGGGTGTTTCCGGCGGCGCTCATCATGGGGGCGTTAACCTTTCTTATTACCTACTTTGATAAAACCGACGCCCAGACAAACTTGTTCTCTTACGTAACACCCATGTCGGTAGGGTTCATCTTTTTTGCCGCTGTGCGGATGATGAAGAGCAGTGTGAAGTTTGTTGCCACTGCGTGTATCATGCTGGGTAGCCTTGTAGCCACACTGTTCATCAACTCGCCGTGGGTATTCCCTATCTTGATATTGATAGGTGGCACCATCAGCAACTTCAGTAACAACCGTATCCCTGCCCCGCTGGAAAAACCAAAGAAGATCAACTGGTTCCACCTTTGGTTGTTCGTGGTCATCTACCTGGTTGCAATTATTATCAGCGAGTTATCATCACAACAACATTGGCACCAGGAGCGCCTTGCACACTTGTTTGAGAACTTTTACCGCTTCGGTGCCATTGTGTTTGGCGGCGGACAAGCATTGCTGCCGCTCATGTTCTCGCAGTTCGTGCGCAGGCCCGGATCGCAGATAATATCGGCGGAAGACCTGCTTACCGGTTTTGGCCTGGTGCATGCCGTGCCCGGGCCCGTATTCTCTATATGCTCTTTTGCCGGCGGACTTGCCATGAGCGATTATGGGGGCATATGGCAGGTGCTGGGGTGTATTGTGGCTACCACAGCAGTGTTCCTGCCCAGTACCCTTTTGCTGTTCTTCCTCTTCCCGGTATATCATAACCTGAAACACCACGTTATCATCTTCCGCGCGCTGGAGGGCATCAATGCAGCAATAGTAGGTATCATCTGGGCATCGGGCATGATATTGTTCCAGTCAATAGCTTTCGATAAAGCACTGGCTTTTCAGTGGAGCAACCTGGTGGTGGTCATCATTACCTTCTGTATGCTCAACTTCACCAAAGTGCCGGCACCACTTATTGTGTTAGGTTGGTTATTGCTGGGGTGGTCGTTGCATTAATTACCGGGCAGGTGCATCCTTCTCCTTCAGCAATGTATTAATATCGCCTATCAGTTTAGTAACAGCTTCGGGTTTGGTGCCCTCATAAAAACCACGCACACGTCCGTAGCCATCTACAAGCACAAAATGCTCGTCGTGAATAAAGTCCTGGTCAACACTAACCCCTGCCGTATCATCTTCCGCGCTTATCAGGTAGCTGTAGCGCGCCATATCGTAAAGCTGTTTCTTATCACCGGTCAGGAACATCCATTGTGCCGGGTCGGCATCAAAGCGCAGGCTGTAGGCTTTTAACGCCTGCACAGTATCCTTCATCGGGTCAACAGTATGCGAAAGTATCTTCACATCCTTATTGCCGCGAAAAGCCTTGTACACTTTCTCCATGTTCTCGTTCATTCTTGGACAAATACCCTTGCATGTGGCAAAGAAATATTCCACCACAACCACTTTGCCCTTCACATCAGCATTGGTAACGGTCTTGCCGTCCTGGTTGACAAAAGAGAATTCCGATACATGATGGTTAAGGTCGTTGCCAATAATAGGCAGTTGCGGAGCTTTGTCCTGGTTCGCCTTTATCTTCGGAAAAACGTAAGCTATAAAACTCACGCCCAGCAGCATAAAGAAAGAAACAAAGAAAATGGTCTTTTTATTGGATCTCATGGGTGCAAAGGTAATTCAAACCCCAAACCCCTAAAGGGGCTTCTACCTGTTTTTTGTTAAAAAAGGCATATTACTATAATACGAATAACTACTCACTGAGGTAGTGTAAATAAGCGTCCACCGCCTCCCGAATCAACTCTTCACTATCCAGAAAGTCGGGGGATTTCTCAGGATGTCTTTTTAAATCCTGCCACATATTCAGCACATCTACGATGTCGGTCCTGTAAAATTCAAACTGCTGGCTGTTAAGAATACTTTCTGCATGCTTTTTACATTCATAAGGAAAGTAAAAAAGAATCTGAAAAATCTCTTTTAGTTTGCCGCTACAATCAACAAAACCCAATGCAGAAACTAACGAAGCAACATTTTTTCCGTTTATGGGATTGAATACAGCATGAAGTAAAGGTTCCAGTGCCCGGTCATCTTCCATGTACATGATGCCATGCGCACCGGCATTCCTTACAAACGGGTCGCCTGAATCCAGTAATCCTACATAAAATTCAAAAACTCCATCCCCGCCAATAGCAGCTAATCTCATTATTGCATCCCAATAATGGGTTTTGTCTCCTGAAAGAATGTTCTTCTTTAGTTCAGCTATTTCTTCATTGAGTTGCATTCCCAAATTTGATCAGACAACCACATTTATCATCTTCCCCTTTACATAAATGAACTTCTTAGGCGTCTTGCCCTCCAGCCATTTCTGTACAGCCGCATCTGCCAGCACTTCTTTTTCTATGAAAGATTGCTCGGCATCCAGCGGGAACTCCATTTCCACTCGGGTCTTACCGTTTATGGCTACGGGATACATTTTGCTGTTCTCCGTCACATACTTTTCTTCATACTTAGGGTAGGCTGCATCTATCACACTGCCTGAATTGCCTAATTGCTGCCACAGCTCCTCGGCCATATGCGGTGCAAACGGGCAAATAATAACAGCCAGCGGTTCCAGTATATCCCGCTTGTGGCAGCTCAACCCGCTCAGCTCATTCACACATATCATGAACTGGCTCACAGCAGTATTGAAAGAGAAACGCTCTATATCCTCACCTATCTTTTTAATGGTCTTGTGCAGTATGCGCAGCTCAGCATCGGTGGCTTTTTCGTCTGTTACTATCCAACCCTTCTGTTCATCGGCATACAAGCGCCACATCTTCTTCAGGAAACGGTGCACACCCTCAATACCCTTGGTATCCCACGGCTTGCTCACATCTATAGGGCCGAGGAACATCTCGTACATACGGAAGGTATCTGCGCCATATTGCGCTACAATATCGTCAGGGTTGACAACATTGTATTTGGATTTGGACATTTTTTCGATCTCAGACTTACATTGGATATATTCTTCACCGTCTTCAGTCTTTCCATCCCATAAAAATTCACTTATTTGAATATCACTCTGAACATTTGCCATTTCAAATGTTCTCTCTAATGCGGACTTTGTTAACCTATTTTTTGTGTCAACAAATAGATGTGCGAATCTTAATCTAAAAGTTTGCGTTTTATAAATCTCGTCTTTCAATATTGAATACTTTTTGCCATTTAGCGAAAGCTCTCCAGTATCACTAAATTTCTCAACATTATCAAATGATGCATACAATTTTCGAAAATCCTTTTCCCAGTCTGTCGATTCTACAAAAAAAGCTTTAGCAAAATAAGACATCCCCTGTATCATCCCCTGGTTCAGCAGCTTCTTAAATGGCTCATCAAAGCCAATGTGGCCAAGGTCGTACAAAGCTTTTGTCCACATGCGGCTGTAGAGCAGGTGGCCAACGGCATGCTCGGTGCCGCCTATGTACAGGTCAACCTGGTTCCAGTAGTCGGTGGCTTTGCGGTCTGCGAATGTGGTGTCATTGTTCGGGTCCATGTAGCGGAGGAAGTACCAGCTGCTGCCCGCATAGCCGGGCATAGTGTTGGTCTCCATTTTGCCAACGGGGGTGTTCACCCAGTTATCAATATTCGCCAGTGGCCCCTGCCCTTCAGGACCGGGTTTGTAGCTTTCTACGTGCGGTAGTTCTACGGGCAATTCAATTTTTGCACTCTTCTCTTGTTCCTCATCTGTCGCATACGGCACATCATTCACATACACTATAGGGAATGGCTCGCCCCAATATCTCTGGCGGCTGAAGCCGGCATCGCGCAGCCTGTAATTCACCTTGCGCTTACCAAAGCCTGCCTTTACCAGTGCATTGATAGAGGCTTCGCTGGCATCTGGTATGCTTAACCCTATCAGGAAGTCGCTGTTGTGTATGGTGCCCGCTTTGGTGCTATACGCTTCTTCGCCTGTGTATTTGTCACCAAAAATATTGGTAATGGGTATATTGAAATGCTTCGCAAAAGCATGGTCGCGTTCATCGCCGCTGGGCACCGCCATAATAGCGCCCGTACCGTAGCCCGCCAGCACATATTCCGATATCCATACCGGCACCTTCTTCCCACTGAAAGGGTGCTGCACATAAGCCCCCGTAAAGCAACCCGTCACCTGCTTCACCTCGCTCATGCGCTCGCGCTCACTGCGACTTTTCACATAGGTCTTGTATTCCTCTATAGCTTGTTTCTGTGCGGGCAGGGTCACTGCATCCACCAATTCATGCTCCGGTGCCAGCACAATAAAGTCAACACCAAATATGGTATCAGGGCGTGTAGTGAAAACACTTATCGGGCCGATAATATTATCCTCACGCTCATCGCTGTAGTCTATCTTAAAATACACTTCTGCACCATTGCTCTTGCCTATCCAGTTGCGCTGCATTTCCTTCATGGCCTCGCTCCAGTCAAGATTGTCAAGGCTAGTCAGCAATCGCTCTGCATATTCCGTAATGCGCAAAAACCATTGGCGCATATTCTTACGCTCCACCGGGTGCCCGCCCCGCTCCGATACTCCGTTCACCACCTCATCATTCGCCAGCACAGTGCCCAATGCCTCGCACCACCACACCTGTGCGTAGTCCTGGTAGGCTATGCGGTATTGCATCAATACTCTGCGCTTTTCTTTTTCATCATATCCGTCCCATTCAGCAGCATCAAAACGTATCGTATCATCTCCCGGACAAACATTATTTGCATTACCCTCTTTTTCAAAAATGCTGATCAGTTCACTTACCGGCCTTGCCTTCTGCTGCGCTCTGTCATACCAGCTATGAAAGAGTTGCAGGAATATCCACTGCGTCCATTTATAGTATTTAGGATCACTCGTGCGCACTTCGCGGTCCCAGTCGTAGCAAAAGCCTATTTTATTCAGTTGGTCTATGTAGCGGGCAATGTTCTTTTGGGTGGTATCAGCCGGGTGCTGTCCTGTTTCTATAGCATACTGTTCTGCCGGCAATCCAAAAGCATCAAACCCCATTGGGTGCAGCACATTGTAGCCACACAACCTTTTGTAGCGTGCATAAATATCAGATGCTATGTACCCCAGCGGGTGGCCCACATGCAGCCCGGCACCACTCGGGTACGGGAACATATCCAGCACATAGCACTTGGGTTTGTCGCTCTCGTTCGAAACTTTATAAACCTTTTCCTTAGCCCATTTGTCTTTGGCCCTGCTCTCAATATCAGAAAAATTATATTCCATATAACTAATTCACTATAATATAAGTTGGCAAAAATACGAAAGTAAAGGCTGTACTAAAATTCCAGTTCCAACCCATCATAGGCAAGGTGCATGCCGGCGGGTAGCCCGGCATCAATATCATCGTGCAGGCCAAGCTGGTGACTGATGTGCGTAAAATAGGTTTCCCCCGGTTGCACCGTTCCGGCCACTTCCATGGCTTGCGCCAGTGTGTAATGCGATATGTGTGGCTCGTGGCGCAGGGCATTCAGCACAAGGGCTTTGCTGCCACTGGCTTTGGCAAGCTCTTCGGGCTCAATAAAATTGGCATCGGTTATATAGGTAAAGTCACCTATCCTGAAACCCAGCACCTCCATCTTATAATGCAGCAGGCGTATGGGGGTTATTTTCAGCCCGTTTATCTCAAAGGGCTCCCATGCATTTATGGTGTTAATGTTTATCTGTGGTATGCCCGGGTAATTCGCATTCTCGAATATGTAGCTGAACTCCCGCCTGATAGTCCCCATTGTTTCCTCGGTAGCATATATATCCACCGGCTTGCCGTGAATGAAGTTATAGGCCCGCACATCATCCATACCCGCGATATGGTCTTTATGACCATGTGTGAAAACTATGGCGTCAAGCTGGTGCACTTTGGCGCGCAGCATCTGGTAACGGAAATCCGGGCCGCTGTCTATTACAATGCTGGCCTCCGGGGTCTTCACCCATACCGATGTCCTCAGGCGGTTGTCTTTTTTGTTGACAGATGTACAAACGGAGCATTGGCAGCCTATGATAGGTATGCCTTGCGATGTGCCGGTGCCAAGGAACGTTACTTTCACCTACATGTCCATTTGAGATTGAACCGATGCGTCTTCACCAAACGTTGGCTCTGATTTGAGTTGCTTGTATAATTTCAGGCCTTCACTGCTCAGCTCTTCTTCAGTTACGGTAATAGATTGCAGTATTTCAATAAGTGCATTTATCCTGCCCTCCACATTAAAGAATTTATTGATCACCACTACCCTTTTCTCCTCCAGGATGCAGTAACCACTGTTAAAGTGCCCTTTCTCATAGCGTATTATATAGCGCGCCTCATCAAAAAGCTCTTCCAGTTTTTTTAGCGTGTTTGGCGTATATTTGAAACTCATTAGTACCGTTTAAAATGTTCTATCGCTCCTCCCAAAGATTTACAACAAAAATTTCGTCTATATGGATGGGAGCGAACCCGTTTTCGATGAATAAAAGTAGAACTTTCGCCACACTTATAACCATTACGGTTATTTTAATGGGTTTTTCGGGGATTGCGTGTGCACAAGATGAGGACGAGGAATCCAAAGGCATGTATCTCGAAGATCCTAAACTATTCTATGCAGGTTTTGTAGCAGGTGCCAATTTCGCACAGGTTGATGGTGATTATTATGCCGGCTACCGTCGTGCAGGGTTAAATGTTGGCGCTATCGCCTATGCACATATTGCCACCCATGCCGCCTTAAGTATGGAGATACTGTACTCGCAAAAAGGCAGCCGCAGCAACCTGCCGCAAAAGTCGCCCGGTAATCCCCTCCTGACACTCAAAAAATACGGCATCGACGCCAATTATGCCGAGGTGCCTATCATGCTCAATTACTTCGACAAGCGTAAAAGCCATTTTGGTATCGGGGTTTCTTATGGGCGACTCGTGAACAGCAAAGAGAATATTGTGCTCAAACTAAGCAACACCCAGGACTCTGTTGTTGATTTCCAGGGCAAGTACCCCTTCCGCCAGGATGCTTTCGATCTGCTTGCAGGTGCCCATCTTCATTTATGGAAAGGGCTGTTCCTCAATGTGCGCTTCCAGTACTCACTAATGCCCATGCGCACAGAGATACCACCGGTAGATTTTGCCCGCGCAAAGCAATACAACAATCTCTGGGTCTTCCGCCTGATGTACTTATTTTACTAAAGATCACTTTATCTGCTCCACCTCATCTATCACTATCTTATCGCAGCTGGCAGCTTTATGCCAGTTCAACTGCACTCTAATCGGATTTGATGCCGTAACGATCGGTAGATTGATACCACTATACGGCGGCAGTGTATCAAATGTGTACGTAACATTGGGGCTGCCCGGATTATCCAGTCTTATATAATACAACCCATGGCATGGCCCTACCGTATAGTTATGCCCTGCAATAGTTGCCGTGTTCATATAGACCTTCTTTTTCTCCTTTTTGCAGGAAAAAGCTACAATTACTGTTACGGCAAGAAAAAACAATGAAAACTTCATACGGCTTTCCTATAGCAAGATAGGGAAAATAGCAGTTCTGCGTACTTTTATCGCATGAATCACTTTCCCGTAAAACTACCCCTCAGGATAGACTGGAGCGAGATGGACCTCTTCGCCCATGTGAACAATGTGGCCTACTTCAAATACATACAAGCCTCCCGGGTAAATTACTGGGAACAGACCGGCCTGGCCGCCACCTTCAGCGAAACCAAAATAGGCCCTATATTGCTCTCCACCTCATGCAACTTTATCAAACCTTTATTCTATCCGGGCAATATTGTGGTGGAAGCAACAATGGAGTTCATGAAGAACACCAGCTTCGGCATTCACCACCGGATACTTAATGAGCAGGACGAAGTTGCGGCTGAAGCACATGATGTCATCGTATGTTTCGACTTCAATAAGAACGAAAAAGTGCAGATTCCCGAATCGTTCCGCAAAACAGTAGAAGCAATTGAAGGCCGGAAAATATGACCAATGCACCCTTTTTCCACAGAGCTGTTATCATACTGTAAAATAGATTATTTTCGCCATCATAAGCCTACCTTATCGTAAATTCAATAGATAACTGATAAAGGAACACCACCAAACACATGCACATAAGGATAGTATTACCTGCATATAACGAAGAAGAATCTTTACCTCCCCTGCTTCAGAAAATAAATGAAGCTTATAATTATTACAGGTGGGATGCCAGTGTGCTTGTTGTGAACGATGGCAGCAAGGACAATACCCTGGCAGTAGCCCGGAATTTCAAAGCAGATATTAAGATAGATGTGCTGGATATTCAGCCCAACAGCGGCCTTGCCAACGCAATCAACCAGGGCATGCGCAAAGCTATTGAAGGGCTGAAGGATACCGATATTGTAGTGACCCTTGACGCTGACGATAGCCAGAACCCTTTCCTTATACAGCGCATGGCGCAGCAGGTGGCCGAGGGCAGCGACCTGGTCATAGCGTCCCGCTATCAGCCTGGTGCCCGCATTAAAGGATTAAAAAAGTCGCGCACCTTCTTTAGCTGGGCAGCGGGCATGCTGTTTCGTGTAATGGTAGGGTTCGAGGGCATCCGCGATTATACCTGCGGCTTCAGGGCATACCGTGTAGACATGCTGAAGAAGACCATTCGTGTGTATGGTGATAAGTTCATTACCCAGAAAGGTTTTGGCTGCATGGTAGAGGTATTGCTGAAGGTAGCCGGCCAAAGCGCCACCATGAACGAGATACCCATGATACTGCGCTACGACCTGAAGCAGGGTGAATCGAAGATGAATGTGAAAAAGACAATGCGTCAGACACTTAAGCTGTTACTCGATTACAAAAGAGGCAAACTAAAACCATAAATGGCTGCGCCAACAATTACCGGGAATAGTTTCGTTCAAAAAATAAATGTTTTTTGCCTTATCTGCGCTATTGCCTTAGTGTTCATCCTGCCATTCAAAAAAGAGATATGGTATGATGAGACGGTGAGCATGCTCTGCAGCAAGGGCATCAGCCACGATACCCATACACAATTCTCCAAAGATACCATTATCAGTTCCGCACAACTGGAGCAGCTCAACAATACCACACAGGTCTTCAACGCAACTGTAAATGACAACGCCAACAGCTTTTTATACAACTACAAACTGCATTGGTTCACAAAAATCTTTGGCAACAACGTGCCCATGTACGTGCTGCTCACAAAACTGTGCGCCATAGCCGCGCTCATTGCTTTCTACTTCTTGGCAAGATCATTACTGAATAGCAGCATCTTCACAGGCATCGCCCTCATACTGCTCGTCACCGATCTCAATTTCATTAACATGAGCCACGAGATCCGGTCCTATGCCATGGGCACTATGTTCGTAACTTTTGCCGGCCTGTGTTTCTATCGGTACATTTTCCGAGAGAAAGCCATATATCTATTGCTCACTTCTTTCTTTTCAGTTTGTGCTGTCCTCTCACACTTCCTCAGCATATACATCATTGTTGTGTTCCTGGGTGCGTTGTTATGGGTAAAAGGCAAAACACTTTTTACCTTAAAGAACATTATAGCCATATTGCTCCCTGCTTCTTTGCTTGCCATATTTTTCTACCATGCCTATTCGGGACTAAATGTTATGACCTCTCAAAGCAAGCACATTGAGCAGGGCTATACCGACTATGGCTTTAAACTATCGGAAGCCTTTGCCCGCAGCATGAAGTATGTGGCCATCAACTTCAAAGCTGTGCTGCCTGCATTTAAGGATAACATCATAACCATTCTTGTGTCATTCCTTTTCGTGCCTATGCTCTATTATATTGGCATACTGGCGGCCTCCACTAAAACAGAAAGAATGAACCTCCATATCTTGTTCGCCCTGGGTATAAGCAGCAGTATATTCCTGCTCCTGCTCTGTTTAAGATCACACCACTACACCTCGCTCTACTTCCGTTATCATTCATTCGGCCTGCCATTCAGCAGCCTGTTCATCGCCTACCTTCTTTATGTGTGCTATAACAGCCCCAAGGTAAATGGTGCCATCAGGCACAGCCTTGCAGCAATTCTGATAATACCCGCCTTTATATTTTTTGCCGTAGGCACCCTCAAAGAAAACTCGTTGGTAAAGACGCGATACAACCACCCCGTGATTGCTGCCGACGTTGTAAAAAATAAGGTCACCAAAATAGAAGTACCCGATTGGCAGGACGCCCTGTTGCTGCATACACTTTTACCACAAGGTTATAAAATAGATTACCTTCGCAACCCTGAAGGGTCTTACTTCACCCTGTACAAAAAAACAGGCGTAGAGAAAATACCCGTGATCAAAGACTAAGTACGATACATGCAGAAGGTCATCATTTTTTTTGGCACACGCCCCGAGGCTATCAAGCTTGCCCCGGTAGTAGAAGCACTACAGGCTGATAAGAAGTTTAACACCATTGTCTGCTCTACGGGCCAGCACAAGGAAATGCTGCAGCAGGTCATCGACTTCTTTAATATACCTATCCACATCACACTCGACGTAATGGAGCCTAACCAGCAGCTTGCCGGGCTCACCGCAAAGCTGCTCACCAAAATAGATGAGGTACTGAAGCGGGAAAAGCCCGATATAGTAATGGTGCAGGGCGATACCCACACTACCTTCGCTGCTTCTTTGGCTGCATTTTACAACCGCATAACGTTGCATCATGTAGAGGCAGGCCTGCGCACATTCGATAAATTCTCACCCTTCCCCGAAGAGATAAACCGTGTCATCACCACCAGCCTCGCCGATTTTCATTATCCGCCAACCCAACGATCCTATCAGAACCTGTTGAATGAACGGGTACCGGCAGATAAAATGGCCATTACCGGCAATACAGGCATAGATGCACTTTTCCTCGGGCTGAAGAAAATAGAAGGCACCATACCGCAGGGTATTATTGACCATAAACTGGATGGGATAAAACATTATATCCTTGTAACCATGCACCGCCGCGAGAACCATGGCGAGGGCATCCGCAATATCTCTCTTGCCATAAAAAAACTGGTGGATGACACCAATGTACCCGTAATATTCCCTGTTCACCTCAACCCCAACGTTAAGGATGTGGTACAGGAACTGCTGGGCAACCACCCGCTGATACATCTCACGCCACCTTTCGCATATCCCGAGTTCCTGTGGCTCATGAATAATGCCAGGCTGATCTTCACCGATAGCGGCGGTGTGCAGGAAGAAGCCCCGTCCCTGGGCAAACCGGTATTATTATTACGCGACACCACGGAGCGCCCGGAAGCACTGGAAGCAGGTACAGTACTAAAAGTAGGCAGCGACCCCGACCTTTTATACACCGAGGCCCTACAACTGCTCACAAACCAGGTGGCCTACGATGCCATGGCTATGCGCTCCAACCCTTACGGGGATGGTAAAGCATCACAAAGAATTGTAGAGGCAATGAGCAAAGGAATAAATTAGCAGAGGTATGCCCACATTGTTCGATCCCGCACAAAGACAAAAGCAGATCAGCCGTATCAAAAAACTCCAACCCGGCACACAGCCCGCTTGGGGCCGGCTCACTGCCGGAAATTTACTGCCCCACCTGGCCGACCCTATACGCACAGCAATGGGAGAAATTGAAGTACCGGCCAAAAGTTCGTTCCTTTCTTCTAAGTTTGGCAGCTGGTTAATAATATATGGTATCAGGCAGTGGCCCAAAAGTTCGCCTACCTCGCCAAAGTACGATACCAGTAAAGATGGCAGAAAAGGAACCGACTTTGACAAAGACATGGCAGAACTAATAGGCGTAATAGAACGGTTTGCAGCAATGCCCCCGGGCACACAATTCAAAACGCACCCGGGCTTTGGTAATTTGTCACGCAAAACATGGGGTTACCTCATGAACAAACACATAGAGCACCACCTCCGCCAGTTTGGATTATAATGGCCACACGAGCGCTTATTTATAATAAATATTTCATTATATTTATTGATTTTCGCGCTGTTTAGTGCCATTTTTGCACTAAATTTGCCATCCGAATAGTAAAATATTATAATTTGATAGACTGTGATGTGAATTATGGCGCTTGCAAATAATATTTTTACTTTTTTACTTTTTACTTTTGAATTATTCCCCTATCTTTGCGCTCCGTTTAAAAATTATACTTAAATCAAGTATGCCAACCATACAACAATTAGTACGTAAAGGCCGTGAGCAGATGCGCGTTAAATCTAAGAGCCGCGCACTTGATGCCTGCCCACAACGCCGTGGAGTTTGTACCCGTGTGTACACAACAACGCCAAAGAAACCAAACTCAGCACTTCGTAAAGTAGCGAAAGTGCGCCTTACCAATAAAGTGGAGGTGATCGCCTACATCCCGGGTGAAGGCCACAACCTGCAGGAGCACTCAATCGTGCTTATCCGCGGAGGCCGTGTTAAAGACCTTCCGGGTGTACGTTACCACATCGTTCGTGGTGCGCTCGATACTGCCGGCGTAAAAGACCGTAAGAAGAGCCGTTCCAAGTATGGTACTAAGCGTGATAAGAAAGGTGCAGCTGCAGCAGCTGGCAAGAAAAAATAATTTTCATAACAAATAATATAAGCCAATCAAATAGATGAGAAAGGCACAAGCAAAAAAACTTCCGTTAGCGCCGGATCCAAGATTCAACGATAAGAACGTTACACGTTTCGTTAACTGCCTTATGCTGGGTGGTAACAAAACAACTGTGTTGAGCGCTTTTTATGATGCTATCGACAAAGTGAGCAAAATAACCAGCGAAGATGGTTATGAGGTATGGAAAAAAGCCTTGGTAAACGTTACGCCTGCTGTAGAAGTACGTAGCCGTCGTATTGGTGGTGCAACTTTCCAGATACCTTCTGAAGTTCGCCCTGACCGTAAAATATCTTTGAGCATGAAATGGCTCATCCGTTTCAGCCGCGAGCGTAACGGCAAAACAATCGCCGACAAGCTGGCTAACGAGATAGTTGCAGCAGCAAAAGGTGAAGGTGGTGCTTTCAAAAAGAAAGAAGACACTCACCGTATGGCTGAAGCGAACAAAGCATTCTCGCACTTTAAAGTTTAACTCTCTTAGAGTACATTATATTGAAAAAGCGTCCGTTAGGGCGCTTTTTTATTTCCATTCCCAAGTCTCGTGAAAGGTGTATGGTACACCTGCATTTGCCGCTAAAGCTTTCAAATTTACCGTAAGCATATCTATATTTGCTATTTGCTCCTTAGGTATAATAATTGATTGCCCACCGGGAAACCTAATAAAAATATTCGAAGGAATATCCGCAACTTCTTGTAGCTCTTTCATATTTATCTTTGCTTCACTCCCTTCACCTTTTGCCATTATATGGTCATTAGTAAGTTCGAGAGTGATTGTTTTCCCAATTAAGTCCGCATAATTTTCCTTAACAAACGCCTCAAAATGTTTGACATAACGTTTGCTTTCCCATAGAGGATAAAATAGAAACCATAAAACAGCAACAAAAAAGAACACGAGTACCGAGAATGTACCTGCTGAATTAAGCGTACTTAAAAATAATCCTATCCCAAAATAAATTACCGGAACATATATCCGGTTATTCAGCCTCTTCTTTTTGATTCTATCTGACACCGAAGCAATGTAAAGCTGATGGGTTAAATAGTCTTTCTCATCTAAAGAATAACTTACTGTCATAGTTCAATTGTTTCTGAAACGACAAGTTACAAAAGTCTACCTTCTGCTATTTATTTCGGCCAATTAAGTAACAAAAGAAAATCCTGACCTAAAACCCAAACTGCTTCGTCTCTATCCACTCTGCCTTCGTCATGCTCCACCAGTCTTCGGCAATGCCTTGCAGCACATACTCATACGGCAGCCAACCGTAGCCACCATCGCCCCACTCCGTGCCCCATGAGTTGCGTATCATTATCGCACCCGTTGTGCTTATTTTTTTATTGGGGTGTTTGATCACTTTCTTATCATCAAACCCTACGGCCATCACGGCATGCCCGCCATCGGTATCTTCCTTCACATCCGGGAAGGGTATGTTACCCTCATCGGCAAGGTCAAGAGATGAGTAGCACGTAAACCCGAATATTAGCGGCAGTCCGTTCACAAGGTGTTCTTTTATCTTTTGCAGCAACGCAGGTTTGGTCACGCCCACACCATCAAGCCTGTAGTACGATATAGCCTGGTAGTTCTGCGCAAACGAGTAAAGGAATGCGCTGGGCTCTTCGTTAAACTTATGCTCAAGGTAGGGCCAGTATTTCTCAGGCACCACACCAAATAATGCCAGTGCGCCCATCGTGGCGCGCAGCGTAGCTCCGTCATCTCCCTCCCACTTCAGCAGGTTGCGTGTAGCCTTGTACAGGAACAACCTCGACCCGTCAATATATTTGCCAAACGCACGCTTCTCATAATATTCATACAATGCAGTGCCGGCATGTGCCGTGCACGATCCTAACGCCCCCTGGTTCTCTATCGGCGAGCACCACTCCCGCAGGTCATGCTTTGTCGCGGCCGCACCCTTAACCGGCTTTTTAGCGCCTGCAAGCCCTTTCAGAATGTCGCCTACGGGCTTCTTTATCCCTTTCGATTTCTGTTTCTCTGTCAGGCGTTCGGTCGTCAGCGTCTGATCCCTGAAGTCAGGCAGGTCTTTTATCCAGCCCTTACCACGTGTTATGTTTGGCATATCGGTTCGCTTTTAAATTAAAGAAGAGAATGTATCCTAAGGTACAAAAAATTTATCGCCCGGGTATATCAATGCTCGTCCGGCAGTGTGCAGTCGTGCTGGCGCCTGCCTGCGGGCGGCGTGTTGCCCGTCACCCTGTTCTCCGGGCTTATCCTGTCCACCGCAGTGCAACCCTTCACATGATAAACGGCCGATGAACCTGATGTCCACACATACTTTGCAGCCTGTGTTGTGGTAGTTGTGGTGTTGGTTGCCTTGGGCTCATTCACCCACACAGGCGCGCTCCATGCCCGGTCATCGCCATCCTGCACCACCTTCACATAGTAAAAGGTTGCTGCTTTCACGGCAACCATACCATCTATTTTCAGGGTGCCGTTCCCGTCCAGCTCATGCTCATCCATTTGTCCGTCCTGTGCTTTCCAGTCGGTGGCGCTGGTGCTCATCTCAGCATTCACCTGCCCGCTATACAAATACACAGCATATTTTGCATCAGGTTCATCTTCGTCCTTCACCTGCACCTCAATTTTCAGGTCAGATCCGTCGGTAGCGGTTATCGATGAGCCCATTATCTTATCATTTATGCGTAAAATAACACTCAGGTTCTTATCCTCGGTGGCAAAGGTCCTGTTTGCCCTGAAGGCCTTGTACAGTTCAACCTCGCTCAGCGAGCTGCACACCACACCTGTGCGTGCATCCGTCACCATGCCCCATGTAGGATAATGGTTGTCCTGCCCCGCCGATGGCGATATATGAAAACCCTGCTTAAGGTAAAAATAATAGTCGTTTTCATTTGCACTATAGCGGTACGATGCCTGCCTTGTTTTGGCCATTGCCGGCCCGCTCAGTATCTCAATCAGGTCCACATAAGGGTCCAGGGCGGCAACCATGTTCTTGAAGTGTGGTCCAAGATCGCCCGGGTCAATGCCGTAATCGTTGAACATATGATCCTTGGTACCCTCATCATTGCCTTTGTAGAAGAGGTCATTATGCACTTCCGGGTGGTTCAGCTGCAATACGGGCACATTGCCGCCCGCCTGTTGTATCTTTTTCAGCTCGGCTACCAGGCCCTTAAAATCACCGTTAGGCACTGTTATCACATGGTCTATCCCCAGCACATTCATATGGTTCCCGCTCGATATCGAAGAATATTCCTGCCCGTATAGCGGTATAAAGGTCGCTGTCTTCTCATCTTTGGCAGTTTTCAAAAGGGGCTTCACAACTTTGGTCTCATTCTTGCCCGGGTCTTTGAATTGTCGGTTTACCGTCACGTTGTTGTTGCCATTATACAACTCCGGCTGCAAGGCTATCAGCACATTGTCTGCCCGCTCCTTCGCACCCTGTTCTGCATCAGCATGGTTGTGCGGAGTCACGGCAAAGAAATCAAGCTTGTTGGCTTTCGCCATTTTATACGCATCCTCCGGCGTACCCGATCCGTCAGAGAACAGGGTATGGGCATGCAGTAGCCCGTAATACACTTTGTCCTGGGCATGTGTTTGTACACACAGCATTGCAGCCACAAGTATGGCGCCGGTATATTTCAGATATTTCATAAAAAATGTTTGCTCAAATCAACAAAAAAGAAACCATTAATGCTACCGTTAAAAAACGGTATTTTACTAATCGGTAGTTAAACGCAATAAAAGATCCCCTCCCGTGATCAACGATCGAACCATCAGCAGGGGATTAACACAAAGTACATCTTTTCTATTTCGGTCTTACCGGTAATACACACCACATGCAGAAGCCAAATTAGGCCTGCTGCCCCGTTGGGAACTTACTCATATCCATAAAGAACACTTCCCACGTATGCCCGTCCGGGTCTTCTATCGTGCGCTGTTGCATAAAACCATAATCCCTTACCGGTGTTGGCTCAGTGCCACCAGCCGCAAGTGCATTGCTCATCATCTCATTCATTTTATCCACGCTCTCCACCGACATCGAATAGATACCTGCTATGTTATTCTTTGTGTCTGCAATGGGCTTGGTCACAAAACCATTGAATTTTTCATGTGTCATGATCATCACGAAAATAGAATCACTCCACACCATGCACTTCGCCGTGTCATCACTGAACTGCGGATTGTTGGTAAAGCCCATGCTCGTATAAAATGCCATCGACTTTGCGAGGTCCTTCACTGCCAGGTTGATAAATATCTGTTTCATTTTTTTGGTTGGTTTTGAATGTTTGATTACGGTACAAAGGTGCAACAGGAAATGCTGACAAGTATTACCCGTACAAGACAAAAAAGGGGCATTTTCCGACAAGGCAACAACCGCCTGTTATTGTATTACCAGCTTACTTTCAGATACACCGTTTATGTTAGATAACCGCACAAAATATAAACCGGCAGGCTGTTCATGCACATCTATTTTAGTTGCCCCCTTTGTTGTTGTGCAATACACCACGCGCCCCACTGTATTCATTATCTCCACCTTTGTGGTCATATCAGGCACATCTATGTTCACAACACCCCTGCAAGGATTGGGGTAAATGGAGACGGCCGCTTTATTAATAGCATTATGCACCCCGGCAGGATAATACACCTTCGTTATCCTTATGCTGTCCAGCCGCACATCTGTCAGCGGTTTGTCGCCCGAGTTTGTTGGCACATGGCCTATGCTCTGCACCACCGTAAAATTCTCGATGACCATGCCAAAAACAGTATAATGGTTATCCAGGTGTGCGTTGGTTACCAGGTTAACATAAAACTGGCTGCCGCTTGTATTAGGCCCTGCATTCGCCATCGCCAAAGCACCGGGTACGTTTTTCAGGGTCGGGTTAAATTCATCAGGCAATGTATATCCCGGTCCGCCATAGCCTGTGCCAAGCGGGTCCCCGCCCTGTATCATAAAATTGTCTATCACCCTGTGAAATATCTGGTGGTCATAAAATTTCTCCGATACCCGCGCTATAAAGCTGTCCACCGTTCTTGGTATCAGCGTATCTGTCAGCCGCACTTTAAAATTGCCCATGCTGGTGTAATACATGGCTTCCGTTTGCGCGTCCGCACTGCACAAACGCATCACGCCACAAACAAGCAGGCATATCTTTATCAGGTTTTTCATAAAATGGATTTTTAGCAATTTACCAAATCAACAGCAAATAACATTAACCAGATGAATACAGTTGGTTTTAATTAGGCTATTGTCCGGGCGGGGTAATAAGGATTCACCATCCACGGCGTTGGCACCGTTCACGGTTCATACCACTATTGGGCAGTACTTATCATTTACTGGATTGCTGCCACTTCCTCCTTCACTATCACCGTTTGCTTGGCATCTGCGCATAAGGCAGCAATTATTGCATCGGCATCAAATATTTCATCCTCGCTGTTATAAGGAAAATCTGATGCCGGACCGGTAATATTGTATTGGCTGAACACCGAATTCTTCAGGCTGGTCTTTACCGTGGCAGGGGTGGCAATAATATTGGTGTGCAGCGGGTAGCCAAACTGCTCCGGTATATTGGCTATCCAGCACACTACCGATGGCAGCCCCAGCGCGGCGGCGGTATGCTGTGCAAAGCTGTCTATGAACAAGCGCTTATCGCTTATGGCTATAACAGCTGCCAGCTGGCGGAAATTATCGCCTGTGGCGCTTACCGTATTGTGCAGTTGCAACTGGTCGGGCCGGCGTATGTGTGCTATCGTATATTTATCAGCGAGGGCATTCACTACCTTTTGTGCTGTGTTTATGGGCATATCCCGCGCCCACGAGTATTTGTCGGTCTCTTTCGATGTGCCGCCATTCGTCTGTATCAGCAGCAGTGGCTTATTGCTGCGTATCTTCACTGCCATTTCTGTCTTTTCTTTGTGCGACACAAATACTTCCGGCATTTCGCCGTTGTACTCCACGCCATTCATCTCGCACCACACCCTTACCAGGTGGCCCTTGCGGTTAATGAAGTCGGGGGCCACACATAGGGCTCCTGCAGCATAAATATATTGTCTTTGCCAGCCACATGGTCGGTATAAAAATACTGCGTGTCGGCACTGTTGTAATACCTGTCGGTATTAGGGTTGTTCACAAACACCTCGGGGTAGCCGGTAAGCACTATCAGTTCATCGTTCGGGTATTGTCTTTTTATGGCCTTGCACACGGCAGTAGCGGCAATACTTTTGCCTATGCCGCCATTTACTGAGAAAATTATCTTTTTCATAAAGTTTTATATATTAGTACACTACTCTTTTATTATTTTATGTACTGTTCGGTTGCCCGCTCCATCTGTTAGCACCAACATATATATGCCGGGTGGATGGCTTTTTATAGAAATAACATTATTATTCTCGCTTAAGCTTCCATACTGCACTACTAAACCAGTGAGATTGCTAAGTTGAAATATTGTGTTTGCTTGTGCATTCTGTAGATATATATATTCAACTGAAGGGTTGGGATAAACTTCTGCAGTAACGTTTTTAGTTAATTCGGGTTCTTGAAGAGTAGGATTGCACAGAGGATTAAAAGATACTTTTCGCACCCGTCTGTTATTGGATTCAGCGATATAGAGATTACCACAGCTGTCGTATACAATACCTGCCGGAAAATCAAATGTAGCGGCGGTGGCGGGTCCTCCATCACCGCTAAAACCAGATACCCCATTTCCAGCTATACTATGAATTATGCCTGCGTTATCTACTTTTAAAATCCGGCGATTATACTTATCCGCAATAACAAGATTATTGGACTCGTTAAATGTTAGTCTCAACGGATTAATTTGTGCATTTGTTGCCGGTATCCCATCTCCGGAATAAGTGAACGCACCATTTCCCGCTATAGTCGAGATAGTACCGCTTAGATTTACCTTGCGTACTTTAGCGCTGTTCATATCCGCTATATATATGTTTCCTGTATCATCAGCAGCTAGTCCCGAAACCCAGTTGAAAGTTGCAGCTGTAGCAGGTCCTCCATCTCCTGTCCCCGATGCGGTCAATGTTCCGGTACCGGCAAACGTTGATATTATGCCGCCTGTACTTATTTTTCTAACCCTTACATTGACTTGGTCAGAAAGATATAAGTTTCCAAATTTGTCGAAGCAAATATCCTCAACACCCCAGATTTGAGCTGCTGTAGCGGGACCTCCATCACCCGTATAGCCACCCACACCTGTACCTGCGATTGTAGTAATGACCCCACTTACCTTGTTAACTTTCCTAATTTTCATGTTATTATGGTCATCGATGTAAATATTGCCAGATGTGTCTACTATTACAGCAGTTGGATTGCTTAATTGAGCTGCTGTAGCTTGACCTCCATCACCCAGAGAGCCACTAACACCTGTGCCAGCAACTAACGTTATAAGACCTCCTGGGGTTATTTTTCTTACTTTATGCCCTAACACCTCACAAACGTAGTAGTTACCAAATTTATCAAACGCGCCGCCGTTGGCAGCATTGAGGTTTGCAGATGTTGCGGGTCC
>JBGAJU010000041.1:0-39537 GCA_044224775.1 Flavipsychrobacter sp. | reverse complement strand
GGATAAAGGCAAACCTATTTTTTGCTGAAGAGGCCGTGGAGCTGTGCATCTATCTTGCGCACCACATCGGCAAGATCATCTTCTTTGTCGGCAAAGTTGCAGTTGTCTACATCTATTATCAGTAAGGGGCCATCTGTATATTTGTCGATCCACTTGTTATAAAGGCTATTCAAACGTTTAAGATAGTCCAGCCTTATATTCTCTTCGTACTCTCTTCCGCGTTTTTGTATCTGGTCAACAAGTGCGGGAACTGATGCACGCAGGTAAATAAGCAGATCCGGTGGCTTGATGAGCGCCTTCAAATTCTGAAAGAAAGAAGTATAATTTTCATAGTCACGTTTGGTCATCAGCCCCATATCGAAAAGGTTAGGGGCAAACACATATGCATCCTCGTAAATTGTGCGATCCTGAATTACTGTGTCTGTGCCATTGCGGATGTCTATCAGGTTCTTGATCCGCGTATTCAGGAAGTACACCTGTAAATTGAACGCCCAACGTGGCATATCCTCGTAGAAATCTACCAGGTATGGGTTATGTTCAATGTCCTCAAAGTGAGGCTCCCACTTATAATGCTTGGCAAGCATCCCGGCCAGGGTCGTTTTCCCTGAGCCTATATTTCCTGCAATAGCTATATGTTTGGTTGTTTGTTTTGGAGGCATAAAAAGTGTTGGAGCTACACAATATAGTGAGCAATTTCAATAAAATAAAACGGAAAAGGTTTAATAATAATTAATGCCTATAAGTTTTCTCGCCCCGGCTATTGTTTTAGATGCGCCAACACGGGCTTTCTCTGCCCCTTCCTTGAGTATCTTCTGTATTGCTGCATGATCATTCTGAAGACTTGCGGCATGTTCGCGGATGGGGCGTACAAAAGTCACCATATCTTCTGCCAGTTGTTTTTTCATATCGCCGAAACGAATGGTACAATTATTGAACTGGCTGCGGAAAGTATCCGCAATTCCCGGTTTGGCAGTAAGGTCCATCAGCAGGAATAGGTTCTGAATATATTCAGGCATTTCAGAGTTGTGCTCGGTTGGGCCCGAGTCGGTCTTTGCCTTCATTATTTTCTTCCTTATTGTGTCATCATCATCGCTCAGGTATATTGTGGCATTCACATTCTCGCTTTTGCTCATTTTACCGTTGCCATCCAGGCTCATTATCTTAACAGCACTTTGATTAAAACGGAAAACCTGCGGCTCCGGAAAGAAATCCTGGCCATAGCGTGTGTTGAACCTGTTAGCGAAATTACGTGCCATTTCCAGGTGTTGTTCCTGGTCTTTGCCAACAGGCACTTTTACGGCACGCTGTATCAATATGTCAGCTGCCATCAGTACAGGGTAGGTAAGGAGTCCTGAGTTCACATTGTCAGGTTGAGAGCGTACTTTTTCCTTAAACGTAGGCACTTTTTCCAGCTCGCCTTTGTAAGCAAGCATATTCAGCATCAGGTACAACTCTGGTATTTCAGGGATATCGCTTTGTGCATACAGGGCAACTTTGTTCGGGTCAAGTCCACTGGCAATATTTTCTGCTACCACGCGGTAAACGTTAGCTTTCAGGTCCTTTGGGTCAGGATGTGTGGTCAGGGAGTGATAGTCAGCCACAAAGAAATAACACTCATAATTCTCCTGCATCAGCACATAATTCTGTATTGCGCCAAAGTAGTTACCCAAATGCAAATAACCGGTAGAGCGTATACCGCTAACCACAATTTCCTTATTCATGCTGCAAATATAGAGCGAAGGTTCTTTCAAACTTAACAAATACCACATAAGTGGTATTGTTATGCTAAAACCAATAAATTATATTTACGCGATTAGTATTTGTTGATGATTATGCTGCTTTAATCTTGAGATATGAAAAATATTTTATTACTGATATTATAGAGTTGGATCGATGCTGATATTTACAGCTAATAACGACAAAATAAACTCAAATTTATTGTTACTTTTGCGCACCCAAATTAATAGTAGTGAGGTCAGTTTATATTACAAGACTTTCTAAATGCCTGCCAAATGAACCGGTTTCCAACGATGAGATGGAAGGTATTTTAGGAATGATCAATGGAAAGCCATCGAGAGCGAGGTTGCTGGTACTGAGGAATAATGGTATAAAGACCAGGTACTATGCAGTTAAAGACGGGATAAGTACACATACAAATGCAAGGCTTGCTGCTGCAGCGGTTAAGGCCCTGTTCGATGAAAAATTTCCTGTCAATAAGCTACAATTATTAACTGCGGGCACTACATCGCCCGAGCAAATACTGCCGTCACATGCGTCTATGGTGCATGGTGAGCTCGGTGCAGGAAATATTGAGATCATCAGTGCTGCCGGCTCATGCTGCAGCAGCATACAGGGTTTGAAATACGCTTATATGTCGGTTGGTGCAGGCATGACGGATGTGGCCGCAAGTTGCGGCTCCGAACGACTGTCTTCGTGGTTGATGGCTTCGCGTTACCAATCAGAGGCTGATAGCTGGCAGGAAATGGAGCGCAATCCCTACATCGCTTTCGAAAAGGACTTTCTTCGCTGGATGCTGAGTGACGGTGCCGGGGCTGCTCTTCTACAGCCAGAGCCCAATAAAGAAGGTCTTTCATTGAAAATTGAGTGGCTGGAAATTAGCTCATACGCAAATGAACTGGAAACATGTATGTATTCCGGGGCGGTGAAGAATGAAGACGGGTCGTTGACAGGGTGGAATGATATGGACGTGTCTAAGTGGGGCACGGATAGCGTCTTTTCATTAAAACAGGATACACGCCTGCTGGGAGCAAATATCATTAAAAAAGGCGGTGCGTACCTGGGTAAACTGATGCAGCAAAAAGGATTTACCGCGAACGATATAGATTATTTCCTGCCTCATATGTCTAGCGAGTTCTTCAAGAAAGAGATGTATGATACCCTTACTGAAATAGGTTTACAGATCCCCTACGAAAAATGGTTCTACAACTTGCCTTGGGTAGGTAACGTGGGCAGTGCTTCTGCATACCTTATGCTTGAAGAACTTTTCCATAGCGGTAAGCTCAAAAAAGGTGACCGTCTTCTTGTTATGGTGCCTGAAAGCGCCCGTTTTGTTTACGCGTATATGTATCTTACGGTCGTTTAGTACCTTTATTGCCGAATGAAGCCAAGAATACTGGTGCTGTACTATACACAAACAGGCCAGCTCCGACAGATTTTAGATAGCATTTTATCAGGTGTACTGGATAAGGTTGATGTCACCTATGGAGTAATAGAGCCTGTAAAGCCGTTCCCATTCCCCTGGAATGCATTGAACTTTTTTGATGCGATGCCGGAAACTGTCGAACATTTACCTGCTGACATAAAGCCGTTATCCCCGGAGTTGAACAAAAAGGATTATGACCTGGTGATCTTTGGTTATCAGCCATGGTTCCTTAATCCATCTCAGCCAACTACCGCATTTCTGCAAAGCGAGTTTGCTAAGGTGCTGAGTGGTAAACCCGTTGTTACGGTGGTGGGTTGCCGTAATATGTGGCTGCATGCACAGGAAAAGGTAAAAGAGTATTTATGTGGAGTAAATGCTCACCTTGTAGGTAATATAGTATTGACAGATACTAATCCTAACCTGGTTTCTCTTTTAACGGTTATCCGTTGGTCATTCAAAGGACAGAAAGCGGCTTCCCAATGGCTGCCTGCAGCCGGGGTGCAGGACAGAGATATTGCTGACGCCGAAAGATTTGGCCATATAATTTATAAACACCTTAATGAAAATAACCTCATCGGTCTGCAACGGGAGTTGCTGATGCAAAGGGGTGTAGAGTTGAAACCTGGATTGGTTATATTGGAACAAAGAGGCATCAGGAATTTCAGGCGTTGGGCAAAATTCATCAGAGAAAAGGGTGGCCCCGGCGACCTGAACCGTGCTCAAAGAGTATTATTATTCAAGAATTTGTTGCTTACGGCCATATTTATTTTGTCTCCGCTTTCGTTCTTGACGGCCAGGATCAAACAGTTGATAAAATACAACTCGCTGATGAAGGATGTAGACTACTTCAAAAATTTACAGTTTGAGAAGGGTAAGCTATAATTAATAATCCAATAGAATGTTGTTCTTATATAACTTCTTCCTCTTGTTGTACCAGTTATCCATCAGGGTTTACTCGGCGTTTAACGCCAAGGCAAAAAAGTGGGTAGATGGCAGAAGGGGATGGGAACAGCACGTAACAGCTACGCTAAAACAGGGAGAAAAGAGAATATGGTTTCATTGTTCATCGGTAGGCGAGTATGAACAGGCAAAGCCACTGGTGGAACTTATGAAAATGGAGTTTCCCGGTTATAAGATCGTGGTTACTTTTTTCTCTCCATCCGGCTATGAGGCTTGTAAGAACAGCAAGCTGCTCGACTATGTATTTTATCTGCCTCATGATAATAACAGCAATGCTGAACGCTTTGTCACATTGATCGCACCATCAATGGCGCTGTTTGTAAAGTATGAGTTCTGGTATCATTATTTGAAGGCTTTGAAGTCAAGGCAGATACCGACAATGCTGGTGTCCGGGGCATTCAGGGTAGATCAGCCGTTTTTTAAATGGTATGGCGGCTTGTTCCGGAGGATGCTGCAAAATTTTACATGGTTCTTTGTGCAGGATGAGGAGTCCAAACGAATGCTTAAAAAAGTGGGTATTGAAAGTAATATCATCATTTCAGGCGACACGCGGTATGATAGGGTAGCAACAATTGCCAACAAATTAGCCCCAATCCCTGCCATCGAAGAATTTCAGGGGCATCATAAAATATTAATTGCAGGCAGCACATGGCCGGGGGATGAAGAAGTACTGAAAAATTGCCTGGACATATTGCCCGATGACTGGAAAATGGTGCTCGTGCCTCATGAAGTTGACGATGCTCACATCAGAAAAATACAGCAGCTTTTCGATAATAAACCAATTTTGTTTACCGAACTTAAAGATGGAGTTGCAGCGCATGACAGAAAGGTATTAGTAGTAAATACAATGGGCATGCTCTCACGTATGTATTCTTACGGAGAGATAGCATTTATAGGTGGTGGTTTCCAGAAAGGCGGTATCCATAACATTCTTGAACCTGCGGTTTTTGGTTTGCCGGTGCTGTTTGGCCCAATATATGAGAAGTTTGTAGAGGCGAGGGAATTAGTAGCTCACCAATATGTATTTCCTGTAAGTGATGCCACAGAAGCTAAAGAAAAGTTAAAGAAATTGATAGAGGATGTTGATTATCGCCAATCATTACATAGCTCCCTGAAGAATTTCATGCAGGAGCATATTGGCGCGAGCCCGAAAATCGTAGATACAATTAAGCATAATAGTTGGTTGAAGCAATAACGCTGCCGTTTTAGCGTTTGGGGTTAAAACCGTAATTTTGCAAACTTAAAATTTTTAATATGCCAGGAACAGAACTATTCGGAGCTGAAGAACGTAAGGAGGTAATGGATGTATTGGATACAGGTATGCTTTTCCGATATAACCATGATGCCCAGCGCAATGGTATATGGAAAGCCCGCGAATTTGAAGCAGAGGTGAAAAAAGTATTGGGTGCTAAATATGCACATGCCGTGTCCAATGGTTCTGCTGCTATCGCAATCGCTTTGGCATCTGCCGGAATAGGTGCGGGCGACGAGGTTATCTGTCCCCCATTTACATTTATAGCCAGCGTTGAGGCTGTTTTGTTTGTGGGTGCGATACCTGTTTTTGCTGAGATAGACGAAACTCTATGCTTAAGTGCAGAAGGAATAAAGAAAGTGCTTACTCCGAAAACTAAAGGCATTTGCCTGGTGCATATGTGCGGCGGCATGGCCGATATGGATAGCATTATGCAGGTGGTGAAAGAGCATGATCTTATCCTTGTGGAAGATGCCGGGCAGGCTTTTGCCGCTTCTTATAAAGGCACCCCGGTAGGCTTGTTTGGTAAAACAGGAAGTTATTCTTTCGACTTCTTCAAAATAGCAACTGCAGGCGAAGGAGGTATTTTCGTTACCAACGATGAGGAAACCTATAAAATGGCTGATGCCTATTCAGACCATGGCCATAACCACGTAGGCAACAACCGTGGTATGGAACAGCATCCGGTACTTGGGTTTAACTACCGTATCAGTGAATTACATGCTGCTGTTGCCTTGGCGCAAACACGCAAAGTGCCTCAGATATTGGCTGCCAATCGCAAGAATAAGAAGATGCTGGAAGACATCCTTTCAAAAACAGAAGGTATATCATTCGCCCGTGTTGCAGACCCATCGGGCGATTCAGCTACATTTCTCAACATGATGCTGCCCGACAGGGAAACAGCACAACGCGTTGTTGATGAATTGAATAAAGCAGGAGTGGGTGGATTCAACTACTGGTATCTGAATATGTACCACTTCATTAATCAGTGGGACCACCTGAAAAATATGAAGACCGTATCTAAACTTCCGGCAGAAGTATTAGGCATACCACAGGACTATAATAACCTGCAATTGCCAAAAACCCAGGAAGTAATTGGTCGCCTGGTGTCTTTTGTTATCCGTTGCACATGGACTGAAGAGGAAATAAAAGCTTTAGGACAAAAGATAGCAGGATGTGTTGAAGTGGCTATACCTGCTCACGTTTAACAATTATTAGCGCACACACATGCATAAGAATTTTAAAAACATAGATAAGGTTGTTTTCGGTCGTGGCAGTTTCTCAGAGATGGGGAATATACTCGCCGAAAAGCGTAATGAGAATAACAAGTTCTTTCTTTTTGTAGTAGATAACTATTTTAAAGGAAAGGAACTGGAAAAGCGCATTGCAGCGCAACCTGAAGATATAGTTAGGTTTATAGATGTTGATCCGCATGAGCCTACTACTGAGCAAATAGATAACCTTCGTGATGAAGTACTGGCTTCAAAAGGCTTGCCAGCGGGTGTTGTTGGCATAGGTGGCGGTAGCATTATGGATATTGCCAAAGCAATATCGCTCATGTTCACTAACCAAGGTTCATCTGTGCAATACCAGGGGCTGAACCTTATTAAGAAGCCGGGTATTTACCATTTGGGAGTGCCCACTATTTCCGGTACGGGTGCAGAGGTGTCTATGACGGCTGTACTCACGGGGCCGGTTAAAAAACTTGGTCTGAAATGCGATTGGACGGTTTTTAACCAGGTGATACTTGATCCTGAGCTGATCGCTTCGGTGCCTACCGATAAATGGCTCTATACAGGCATGGATACCTATATTCATTGTATAGAATCTGAAAATGGAACACTGAACAATGCGTATAGTCATGCTTTTGCTGAGCAGGCATTGAAACTTTGTCGTGATATTTATCTTGGCGAAAAGTCGGGGCAAACTCCCGAGAATGACGATAAACTTATGGTGGCATCCATGATGGGGGGGCTTAGTCTTACTTATTCCGAAGTGGGTGTATGTCATGCGTTATCTTACGGATTATCTAAGATATTGGGTGAAAAACATTGCTACGCAAATTGCGTAGCATTCCAGCATTTGGAAGATTATTATGGTGAAGGGGTGAGGGAATTGAAACAAATGTTGGTGCAACACAATGTGCAACTGCCGCAAGGTTTGGCTAAAAGTTGGAGTGATGAAACCATCACCGCGATGGCGGAAGTAGCTTATAATCTGCCGCACATGTGGAACCACGCCATAGGTGCCGACTGGAAAGAAAAAGTATCGTTAGATACAATTAAGGAACTTTATAAAAGAATGTAAAAGTGAGCGTAAAAAAAGTAAAAGTAGGCAACATTAATTGCGGTACAGATGAGTTGTTTCTTATCTCAGGTCCGTGCGTAATCGAGGATGAGTCGATAATGATGAAAACGGCTGAAAAGCTGAAGGAAGTAAGCGCAAAGCTGAACATACCCATCATTTACAAATCTTCTTTCCTTAAGGATAACCGAAGTAGCCTTAAATATTATGATGGTCCCGGCTTGGATAAAGGGCTCAAGATATTAGCTAAAGTAAAAGAGCAGTTTGGCTTTACGTTATTAACAGATATCCATTACCCTGATCAGGCAGCGCCTGTAGCTGAGGTTTGCGATGTATTGCAAATACCTGCTTACCTCTGTATGCAATCAGGCCTGATGGTTGCGGCTGCAAAAACCGGGAAGGTGGTCAACATTAAACATGGTCAGTTCCTCGCGCCCGAGAATATGAAGCACCCGGTAGCTAAATGTGAGGAAGCAGGCAATAGCCAGATCATTCTCACCGAGCGCGGCTACACTATGGGGTATAACGACCTTATTGTTGACCCCCGCAGTTTTTATCATTTGAACAATATTGGCTATCCTGTGGTATTTGATATTACCCATGCCATACGCAAATATGGTATCCCAAGTGCGGATGCCAAAGGCGGTGCTCGTGAGTTCCTGCCGGTGTTGAGCAGGGCAGGGGTTGCAGCAGGGGTGGATGGAATATTCATCGAAACCCATCCGGAGCCTGAAAAAGCCCTCTGCGATGCCGCCAGCCAGCTTAGTGTCTACGCATTGGAGGAGTTCTTAAAGCCTCTGATAGAGCTGCATGCTATAGAGGTGAAATACAGGGGATAAATAAATAGTGTAGTTTTGCACCAGTTTTCTTGTTATTAATAAATTTTATATAAATACAGATGGAATTATACTTGGATTCAGCCAACCTTAAGGAAATAGAAGAAGGTTTTAAACTGGGATTTCTTAATGGCCTTACCACAACGCCTACATTTATGCAGCGCGAGGGTATCGCTGATATTGACGGCACGATAGTGAAACTTTCTAAAATGGTGCCTGTGCTCCAGATAGAGGCCTTGGGTAATACTGCCGAAGATGTTGTTAAAGAAGCTCACCGCCAGTTGAAACTAGGGTTGGATCCGAAAAAGACGGTGTTCAAGATACCTGTATCATTAGAGGGAGTTCGTGCATGTAAATTGCTCCGCAACGATGGCCTCTTGGTAAATGTTCACCTTGTTTATACCCTGCAGCAAGCCTATATGGCTATGCATGCAGGTGCAACTTATGTGTGCCCGCTGGTTGGACGCCTGCAAGATCAGGGCCATGATGCATTGGCTCTGGTGAAGCAGTGTGTAGATGCCGTTAATCACTATGGCTACGACACCAAGATCATGTTCAGTTCGGTTCGCACAACAGAGCATGTGCGTAATGCAATAAATGTGGGTGTGCATACTATCACTGTGCCACTGAAGATATTGAAGTCGCTTACTGACAACAATTTCACTACAATTGGCACTGAGCAATTCCTTTCTGATACCCGCCTGATGACGGTGCGTGTGAAGGAAGCCATAAATGGTACTAACCCGATCGTGAGTGAAAGTTCGAACCTGAAAGATGCTATTGTGAAAATGACTGAGTATGGCTTTGGCTGTATAACTGTCGTGAATGCCGATGGCAGCCTCAGTGGCATATTCACAGATGGCGACCTCAGAAGGTTGTTGCAGAATGACGGCGAGCACATTCTTGATAAAAAAGTTGGAGATGTCGTAAATAAAACGCCTGTTAGCATTGATGCAAATGCATTGCTGAACGAGGCACAAGGCATCTTCAAGAAAATGAATGTGGATACTATTCTTGTTACAGAGAATGGCAAGCCTTGCGGCATGCTGGATATACAGGATTTGAAAAGATACTGATCTGTATGACTACCTCTGATCTCGACCATCTCAAAAGTCTTTTCCATGGCACTTTTCTTGTTGAGCCGATAACGCTGCAGGAAAAACTGATGAAGGTTAAGGCTTTTGTTTTTGACTGGGATGGCGTTTTCAATAATGGCACTAAGGATGCAAGTGGTTCCAGCCCTTTTAATGAGGTTGATTCAATGGGCATAAATATGCTCCGTTTTAATCACTTCCTATGGAAAGGTAAAATTCCGTTTACAGCCGTAATTACCGGAGAGTTAAATACCGCGGCGTTCACTTTTGCCAGAAGGGAACATTTTCATGGGGTCTATTATAGCGTCAAAAATAAAAAAGAAGCACTGCTGCATTTATGTGAAAGGCATGGCATTGAGCCGCATGAGGTTGCTTTTTTTTATGATGATGTGCTTGATCTGTCTGTAGCGGAGCTCGTGGGTTTGCGCATTATGATCGGTCGTCCCGGCAGTCCTCTACTATCAACATTTGCACAAAGAAATAAGCTGGTCGATTACATAACCGCTATGGATGGCAGCAGAAATGCGATACGAGAGGCATCAGAATTGCTTATGGGACTTAGCGGCAAGTATGATGAGACCATTACTCAGCGCGTAAATTATACTGATACCTATCATCAATACATTACCAACCGCAACGCATTCGAACCCTCCTTTTATACATTAACCTATTCAGAAATAACAGAACAACAGCCTAAATGATAGCCGGTATTATTCCTGCACGGTATGCATCTACCCGGTTCCCGGGTAAATCGCTTATAGATATACAGGGGAAGAGTATGATACAGCGTGTATATGAAGAAGCATCAAAAAGCACTTCATTGAACAAGCTGGTGGTTGCTACTGATGATAAGCGCATTTTTGATCATGTAGTTTCTTTTGGCGGTGAAGCGGTGATGACAGGTGCTGGTCACCCAAGCGGCACAGACCGCTGTTGGGACGCCTTGCAGCAAATAGGCAACATATATCAGTACGTTATCAATATACAGGGAGATGAGCCCTTCATTAACCCTGCGCAGATAGATGAATTGGCTGCAATTCTAAAAGATGGCTCGGTTGAGTTGGCTACGCAGATGATAGCCGTGGGTAACTACGAAGAGCTGTTTGATAAGGGAGAAGTGAAGATAGTGTTGAATGACAAAATGGAGGCGCTTTACTTCAGCCGCATGGTGATACCCTTTGTTAAAGGGGTTGACGAGAAAGATTGGCATATGCATCACACTTATTACCGCCACGTTGGTATGTATGCCTATCGCAGGGATATTCTGGAGAAGATCACGACACTTTCAGTGTCGTCGTTAGAAAAAGCTGAGTCGCTGGAACAGCTTCGTTGGCTGGAGGCAGGCTTTAAGATAAAATGTGTTACTACCCAATACGAAAGCCACTGTATAGACACACCTGAGGATATTGAGAAGGTCTTGAAACGCATGGGTAAGGTGTGATTTAAAAACTTTTCTTGTTGACATTCATGAAGTTGCAGGCGTTCTGCAACTTTTTTTATTTTCCTGAAATCCGAAATAAATAAGCTCACGTAGATGTATTGGTAAAACATTTTTAACCACTCAAAAAAACTCAGTTTATGAAACGTCTGTTTGTTATTCCGGTATTTGCAATAGCATTGATCGCATGTAGTGCTACCACAGTATTTGCGCAGAAAACAGTAATGGTAGGAGGCGCAGCCATGTACCCTGCCAGGAACATTGTTGAGAATGCAGTAAACTCTAAAGACCATACAACGCTTGTGGCTGCTGTAAAGGCTGCCGGCCTGGTCGAAACCCTGCAAAGCCCCGGCCCGTTCACTGTTTTTGCACCCACAAATGCAGCATTTAATATGCTTCCCGCGGGTGCTGTCGATAACCTCCTGAAACCTGAGAATAAGTCCCAACTTTCTTCTATCCTCACCTATCATGTTGTTTCCGGTTTGCTGGATTCAAAAATGCTGATGGATAAAGTTAAAGCAGGTAACGGAATGGCTACTTTGAAAACCGTTCAGGGCGAAGCGCTCACAGTTTGGCAAAAAGGGAAGAACCTTATGGTGAAAGACATGAAAGGTAATTCAGCATTAGTGACCATTAAAGATGTTTATCAGAAGAATGGTGTTATCCATGTTGTAAATACGGTACTAATGCCTTAAGTAAATCTAATTATGTGGTTTGTAAAGTCCTCTGTTTGCGGTATATCTGCAACAGGGGATTCCTTTTAAATGCCTCTTAACTTTTAGCTTTCCTCATATGCCTTATCTTTGCGCCCGTGAAACAAGAAAGCATCTCGGTTTTTGATATTTTTAAGATTGGAATAGGTCCCAGTAGCTCACATACATTAGGCCCGTGGAGGGCCGCCGAGCGGTTCATAGCATCTGTTAAGCAAAAAGGAATTGAAAAAGTAACAGGTGTAAGAGTGCTATTGTATGGGTCATTGGCGAAGACAGGTAAAGGGCACGGTACCGATGTTGCTGTGCTGCTCGGTTTATGTGGAGAGGATCCTGTTACGTTCGATGTGAACATGATAGATCCCAGGATGCAACAACTCTCTGCTGAGAAGAAATTGAACCTGAATAATGAGCATGTAATAAATTTTGATCCCGCTGAAGATGTTGTTTTCCTGTTCGATCAAAGTTTACCGTTCCATCCCAATGCCTTGACTTTTTTGTGCTCTTATAGTGATGGAGATGAGATTGCTGAGACTTTTTATTCGATTGGTGGTGGCTTTGTAGTGAAAGAGGGTGAAGAAGACGATGATAGTGCATTGGTTAGACTTCCGTATCCTATAGAAAAGGCTGAGTACTTGCTAGCAGCCTGCGACAAAACAGGTCTCGATATATCCGGTGTAGTAATGCTGAATGAGAATACATGGCGTCCCGAGGCCGAAACACATACCGGTGTATTGCGTATATGGGAGACTATGCGGGATTGCGTTTTTCGGGGCTGTCATATAGGTGGCGAGCTGCCCGGTGGCTTGCAGGTAAAACGTCGTGCGTTTGAACTTAATAAAAACCTTACGGCTGATAAACCATACAACAGCTTTGATGAGTGGCTTGCTGTTATTCGCAGTGGTGGTCATTCGTTCAAGTATACACTCGACTGGGTGAGTTGTTTTGCACTTGCCGTTAATGAAGAAAATGCATCCTTCAGCCGTGTTGTTACAGCACCTACTAACGGTGCTGCCGGTGTTGTGCCCGCAGTGCTTTTATATTTTATAGCTTTTTGCGACGGTTACGATAACCAGAAGATCATTAAGTTCCTGCTTACAGCGTCTGAGATAGGTAGCATCTTCAAGAAAGGAGCAACGCTTTCTGCCGCGATGGGGGGGTGCCAGGCAGAGATAGGCGTTTCCTCATCAATGGCTGCTGCAGCCCTTACAGAAGCACTTGGCGGCACCGTTGATCAAAGCCTTATGGCAGCGGAGATAGCTATGGAGCATCACCTTGGCCTCACCTGCGATCCTGTAGGTGGCCTCGTTCAGGTGCCATGTATAGAACGTAATACTATGGGTGCCATAAAAGCTATTACTGCATCTCAGCTTGCGTTGCAGAGCAATCCCGACCATGCTCGTATATCGCTCGATGCTGTGGTGAATACCATGTGGGAAACAGCACTCGATATGGATCATAAGTACAAGGAAACGGCTGAGGGCGGGTTAGCTGTGCAACTGCCCATAAGTTTAAGTGAGTGCTAAAACGATTACTTTACAACACCTGGACTATCAAAAACTTCAGGTATTGGGTAGAAGGCACATTCCAAAGAATAGGGTGGTCTCCGGCCTGTGTTCGCCATTCCACCTGCCGTAGCGTGCGGCGGGCATCTTTGGCGGCGTCACCGATCACGTTAAGGAACATTTCCGGAGTAACAAGGTTGGTGCACGACGCTGTCACCAGGAAACCGCCGGGTTTCACCAACTTCATTCCTCTCAGGTTCACTTCTTTGTAGCCGGTCACTGCCTTCTGTATATTTTCCCTGCTTTTTGTGAATGCTGGCGGGTCAAGCATTACAACATCATACCTCCTGCCGTCTTTTGCCCATTGTTTCAAAACATCAAAAGCATTCATCGCTTCAAACTTACAGACATCCTGGTAGCCATTTAGCTCAGCATTTCTCCGCGCAGTAGCTACCGCATTTTCCGATATGTCGAGTCCTAACACACTTTTTGCTCCGTAGTACGCGGCGTGCAGAGAAAAAGTGCCTGTATAGCAAAATACCTCCAGTACATCAGCATCCTTGACAATTGGTTTTATCGCACGGCGGTTGTCCTGCTGATCGAGGAAGTACCCCGTCTTTTGCCCGTTCTCTATATCTACATGAAATTTAAGCCCATTCTCATTGATGATGATATTTGTATCAAATGGTTCCGACAGAAATCCTTTGATCTGGGGCATTCCTTCCACGGTACGTACCGGCACATCATTACGTTCATAGATCCCTTTAGGGTTGAATATCTTTTGTATGGCATCTACTATAGCCCCTTTCCAGCGTTCTATACCCAAAGCCAGCGATTGTATTACAAAATAATCGTTGAACTTATCTATGATCAGTGCGGGCAGCATATCTGCCTCGCCAAATATCAGCCTGCAATTCTCTATATATCCCAGCTGTTTCCTGTATTCCCATGCTTCTTTTATCCGTTTGTGGAAGAAATGCGCATCAATTACCTCATTCTTATCTCTTGTAAGCAAGCGTATACGTATTTGCGATGCAGGATTGATATAGCCTTTACCCACAAAAGAGCCGTTGTATGAATAAACTTCCACAATATCTCCCGGCTCTGCGGTGCCTTCACTGTCTCCCAATTCATTGCCAAATATCCACGGGTGTCCGCTTGCTACTCGATCGCCGATTTTTTTCCTCAGATAGAATTTCGCCATGTTGCAAAGATAGTCCGAATCCCAAGAAAAAGCCCATCCGGAAACGCGGATGGGCTTAGAAGGGAGGCACTATAGAACTTATTTCATAATAACCAATTTGGATGTCTCTGTTTTGCCATTGTTATTGAGGCTTACAAAATACATTCCCGGTGTTAATTGGTTCACATCTGTTGTTATGGTTTGTGCACCGGCATGTAGTTCCACTATTTTGCTGATGATGGTTTTGCCGGTAATATCTGATATCGTCATCGTAGCATTCGCTGCATTCTCGCTGTTGATAACAGCATGAAATGTCATACCTGCCGGATTAGGGTATATAGTGAAGGAGTGATATTCATCCGGGGTAACATTGCTAACACCTGATGGTGTACCAAGGGTATTTAAAGTTGTGTTTGTTTTAACAGGCGCATTGTAGTCAAAATATATTGACGCGCTGTTTTTGAATGTAGTGCCCAATGCCAGCCCGGGTTTTGTTTTGATCGTATAGGTGAACATACCGTTGCTTGCTACTGGTTCAGTTGATGCCGGTGGAAGGTTGATATTGTTGAATGTAAATGTGGCAATCTTGTAAGAGCCAATTTGTTTTAACGTTATCTGACCTTGTGCAGACTGGTACATTGGCTGCAGGGATGTCCACTCAAGATCGTCATCAAGTGTATCTATCACTACTACATTTTGAGCCGGCCATGTGCCCAGGTTTTGGAAATGTACCATATACTCCAGCACAGAATCACCATATCCAATTGTTCCTGCTGCGCCTGTACCTTTGGGCGACACTTCTTTGAAGTTAGGGTCATAAGATGACACAATTACTGTGTTCACATAGTTGACATTGTCTGCCGGGGAATAATCAACAAGCCAGTTGCTGATTGGTGCAATATACGATGCTGTATCTTTAAACAATACACTGGTACCCAGCGGGATACTTGTTGGTGTGCTGTATGTATTCAGGAATGCCTGCGATGCTCCGGGGGTAAGGGTAGGAAAGGCGGTGCCTGAAGTATACCAATAAGGCGAGCCACTGAAAATTGCG
The DNA here is from genome assembly GCA_044224775.1 of Flavipsychrobacter sp. Lineage (GTDB taxonomy): Bacteria > Bacteroidota > Bacteroidia > Chitinophagales > Chitinophagaceae > Nemorincola. Next base: position 24,038 of record JBGAJU010000041.1, on the reverse strand, counting down.
CCCGGTGCAAATGTCGGGCTGAGCAATTGTCCATCTGGTTTATAATCTGCCAGGATTACACTTTCCGTTACTGTGCCTGCATTGGTTATGACCATGTTCTGCATGTATGGGTTGCCGGGTACTGCAAAATTGTAGTTCCATGTGCTGATGTGTATGTCGTGTAGTGGGTTCACTGCATTGGCGAAGTTTACTGTATGCACACAGCCCGATGCAGCGGTAACGCTTACCGGAATGTAGTTGGTTTGACAACTTGACAAAGGATATTGGTACTTTATTGTTTCTGATATGGTGTAAGATCCGGAAGGAACTTTAAATGAATAGTTGCCTGATGCATCTGTATAAGTATACCCCATGCCACTGCATTGTATTTGTATGTTAGGTATGCCCGCTTCGCCAACATCCTGGGTGCAATTGTTGTTTGCGTCGTGGTACACAGTGCCGCTAATGGTACAATAACAGCTGGTAGCAGATGTGTTGTACCCAACTAATATATGGTTCCATGCGGTGCAGCCTGAAGCATCAACAACATCTACATAATAATGCCCCGTTGGTAAACCGGAAACGGAACTGGTTGTACCTCCCGTGCCGCTCCAGCTATAGGTATAGGGGCCGGTTCCGCCGCTTGGTACCGCTGTTGCTGTGCCATCGCTGGTAAAGATGCATGATGCAGGTGTGGATGATACACCCAGTGTGACCGGGGAGCTTTCAGGTATATAAAGGCTCTTGACCAACTTACAGCCCATAGCATCGGTAATGGTTACAGTGTAACCTCCGCTTGGTTTTCCCGTGATACCGGATGTCGATCCGCCACCTATCCACGAATAGCTATACGCGCCAACACCGCCCGAAGGGGTTACTGTTGCGGCACCCGTGGCTAAAGTGCATAGTGCGGGTGTGATAGCTACAGATGCAGTGATCACATTTACAGGAGGTACAGGAACACTACCTGTCCTTACGCACCCCGTTGCATCTGTTACCTTAAAACCATAAGTTCCCGGTGCAAGGCCGGTTGCAGTAGCAGTTGTTTGAACAGGCAGGGTATTCCATTGGTAGGTATATGGGCCGGTGCCTCCAGTTGGCACTAATGTTGCTGTGCCGGTGGCTGATGTGCATGAACTTGCTGTGGTAGAATAGGTAACTGTAATAGGGGTAGATGTGCCTATAGTTGTGTATCCTTTTCCGATACATCCGTTGGCATCTGTCACTGTTACATTATAAGCGCCTGCGGGCATCCCGGATTGCGATTGCAACGTGACTGAATTGCTCCATAGATAAGTATATGGTGGAACTCCTCCAGTGGGGAATACGATAGCAGCTCCATCAGTAGCTGTGCAGGTAGCGGGGGTAGGCGTTATTGGCGCACCGATAGAAACAACTTGGTTAATGTAAACCCAGTCATCGCCCGAGCAGCCTGAACCATCCGTAACTGTAACACTATACCAACCCGTCACCAGGCCGGTAACGGACGACGAGGTAGCTCCGTTAGACCATAAATAGCTGAACGGGCCCGTACTGCCGGTTATTGGCCCTGTAGTTGCAGTGCCATTGGTGCAATTGGCAGGCGTGCCGGATGCAGAGAAAGTAAAAGGTGGAATCGAATATATACTGACACTGTCGAACGAGTATTCCGAACCGAAAACGCAACCCGCCGCATCAGTGATCCGCACACCATATGTACCACTTGTAAGGGTAGCGGGGTTGGCTGTTGATACTGAAACCATACCTGGTACGGTATACCATTGATAAGTGTATGGCCCGGTTCCGCCGGTCACACTCGCTGTTGCCGTACCTGAAGCCGGACAATAGGCTGGTGTTGCGGTTACCGTATAGGTAAATGGAAGAGGAGAACTGAAAGACCCCCAGTCAGTAGCTCCTCCGGCATCTGTTACTGTGAGATAAATATTTCCCCCGGCATAACTTGTTAAGACATCGGTCAAACCTGATACACCGGTATGGGTGATGGTTGTTCCTGACCAGCCATATGTTCCCCAGGTGACAGTCAATGGAGGGGTTAGGCCGGTGAAGTTTGCAGTTAAGACGCCATCGCTATGGCATGGCGGAGAGGTAAGTGTAATTGTTACTATTGCTTGTGCATTCATTGCCAGGGCAATGAATAAGATCAGAGGGATGAGTTTTTTCATAATCATAGTTTTAGTTGTCTGAAATTATATTGACGGGCACCGCACACAATTTGTTAGTAATACTTAAATATATTTAACTGTTATGTCTATTGCTTTCGGTTAATAGTGTTGTTAACATATAAAAAGACGGGCTGCTCACAGAGCAGCCCGTCTTTTTTATAACGGATATTATTCTTAACGCTTCATGATAACAAGCTTCTGTGTTTGCACGCTAGATCCTGTATTCAGCGTCACGATGTAAGTGCCTGATGACAGGTTGCTTGCATCCACTGGTATGGTTTGTGATCCTTTCTGCAGGCTAACTGCTTTTATAAGCATTGTCCTGCCGGTAATATCAGCTATGCGCATTTCGGCATTTGCAGCTATTTCACTGGATACAACCGCACTGAAGTTATTTTCAGCAGGGTTTGGATAGATAGTGAAAGAATTCGCAGCCGTGATTGTTGTGTTGTTTACATGGTTGTTTGCACCTGATGAGCTCAGTGTGTTCAGCGTAGTGTTCGTCATTACAGGTTCATTGTAATCGAAGTAGATCGATGCCCTGTTCCTGAATGCAGTACCTACAGGCAGCGTGGGTTTAATATGAATGGTGTATGTGAAAATACCACTGCTACGCTGTTCATCGCTTGATCTTGTTGGCAGGTTTATGTTGTTAAAAACAAACTTCGCTATCTTCCTTGGCCCATTTTGCGTAAGCGTCACCTCGCATGGTGATGAGGAGTATACGGGTCGAAGGGTTGTCCACTCCAGGTTATCATCAAGGGTATCTATTACAGTAACGTTCTCTGCCATCCACGCGCCGGTATTCTGGAAGTGTACCATGTACTCAAGTACAGAATCTGTATGAGGTATCATGCCTGCACTCCCGCTGCCTTTAGGGCTTACTTCTTTAAAGTTTGGCTCGTAAGACGCCACCACCTGTGTCGTATACAGCCTTGTGTTATTCCATGGTGTAGCATCAGTAGAAATGTTCGATGTTGGTTGCAAATGCACTGCTGTATCCCTGAAGGTTACATTTGAACCCACCGAAATATTGGCAGGCACGTGATAGTTCATGTAGAAACGTGTAGAAGCTCCCGGTGCCAGTGATGGCATGCTATCCGCGCTGTAATAATTGGTCGTCCATGAGAAATAGCAGGAATTTACGAATGTTGGCGCGTAAAATTGTGCGTCAGGCTTGTACGTGATCAGTAATGAGTCTTCCGGAACGGTGCCTTCGTTGGTCACAATAGTTATTTGCGAATAAGTATTGCCGGCTACAGGTGGCGCATAGTTCCATGTGCTGATGTGCATATCATGGGTCGTATCAGCCGAGTCAGCAAAATTAATAGTGTTCAGGCAGCCTGTGCTTGCAGTTATCGCCAACGGAATATCGTTGATCTGGCAGGCAGATAAGTAGTGATGAGCCGGTAATGTTTGCGATACGGTATAAATTCCTGAAGGTACTTTGTAAGAATAATAGCCACTTGCATTAGTGTAAGTGTACACAGTGCCAAAAGTGCTGCTGGAAATTTTTATTTGTGTATTGGGTATTCCTATTTCTCCTACTTCTTGTACGCAGTTGTTATTGCCATCATGATAAACGGTACCTTCTATCGTGCAATAACAACTTGTATTTGTGGTGTCGTAAGACATGTATGTATATTTTCTCGGTGTGGTACATCCCGCAGCATCGGTTGCATATACCCAATATGGACCGGGAGTTACACCCGTAATGGTCCTGGTTGTGCCTCCTGTACTCCATCCATATGCATAGGGTGCTGTGCCTCCCCATGCCCATGCGCTGTCTACACCGTTGTTTGCGTAAAGGCATGTTGCAGGGGTTGTTACCACACCCACTCCTACGGATGATGTAGATGGCAGGTAATATGTCTTGGTGCTTTTGCAACCCACAGCATCTGTTACAGTCACGGTATGGTTGCCTGCCTGTCTGCCCGTAATGGTAGCTGTTGTAGCGCCGGTATTCCATAGATAAGTGTAAGGTGCCGGGCCGCCTACAGGGTAAACGGTCATTTTACCATTAGCAGCAGTGCATACTGCAGGTGTAGCCAGGAAGCTCAGGCTGATTGTATTTATGGGTGGCACGAAAGCAGTGCCGCTTTGCTTGCAACCTGCCGCATCAGTCACCTCAAAATAGTAATTGCCTGATTTTAACAGCGTAGCAGTTACACCGGTATGTACAGGCGAAGTGAACCAGGTTGTTGTATAAGGGCCGGTGCCGCCGGTTATGGTTAATGTGGCATTACCTGTCGGGCTGGTACACAAGCTGGGCGTTGTAGTATAGGTGATAGCGATCGGCGTAGAAACCCCGACAAAGCCACCATCCGTGCCAATACAGCCATTAGCATCAGTAACATTTACGGTATAAAAACCTGTGCCTAATCCGCATTGCGACTGTGTAGTAGCACCGTTGCTCCACACATAGCTATAAGGCGCAGTGCCACCTGTTCCGAATGCGATCAAAGTGCCGTCAGATGATGTGCAGGTTGCTGGTGTAGGTACTACAGGAGCAGTAACACTCACTGATTGAGGTACAAAACCATATGCGGATCCCGAGCATCCCAAACCATCAGTTACGGTTACCTGGTAGGTGCCTGTTACAAGGCTGCCTATTGTATGCGTCGTAGCACCCGTCGACCAGCGGTAAGTAAGGGGCGCTGCCGCACTACCTACAACTACCGGTTCTGCAGTACCATTTGTACACGCTGCGGTAGTAGTGTTCATGGTCACTGTAAAAGCCGGGGTCTCGTAAGCAAATATCTGTATGTCGTCAACCAAAGATCCATAAGTGCAGCCTGCGGCGTCGGTAACGGTAACTCCGTATATATTACCCTGTGTCACAGGTATCGGATTTACAGTGCCGACTATACCCGATGTAGCGATTTCATACCATTCGTAGTGGAATGGACCCGTTCCGCCGCTACATACGGCAGCAGTAAGGGTATCTTTTGCGGGGCAAACACCGGGAGCTATTGTCAGAGGGCAAATGGTAAACGGTGCAGTACCCGCATAATCTCCTGAATCAAACACGCCCAATGCATCCGTCGCCGATATGGATATCGGGCCGCCGGAATAACCAGTCAAAGCATCAGACGGGCCAACAACCCCTGTATGCATGATCGTAGTGCCTGCTGAGCCATGCGTATACCATTTAACCGTCACAGGCGCAGTAAGGCCGGTAAAGGTCGCCGACAAAACTCCATCATTATGGCACGCAGGTGTTACAAGGGTAAAAGAAGGTTGTGCCTTTGCGGTAAATGAAAATACCACTAAGAGGAGTAATGGGAATAATTTCTTCATATTCATGTTTTTAGCCAATAAAATAATACTACAGGTATGCCCGTTCCGGAAGCAACCTGTGCTCTAATGATGTGTTTTCAGGAGTTATTTGCCCCAAAATATCCGTAAATATAGGCAAAAATCAATATTATAGGTGGTTTTTCAATGGAAAAATAGGTGCAGAACGGTAACACATGAATCGCGGCCATTTACGTTTCAACTAAGGCAATACCCATTACAGATTGTGGAAAACATGTTATTTACAAACATTTAAAAACACCATATCAGGCTTTGGCATCGCATTTGTTGTATAATTTTATAGGAAACAAAGGAGGATATATGACATTAAGTGAAACATGGTTCATGGAAGGATATATAGATTTCGAGTTGCAGAAATACAGGCTATTAGCCTATCTCCATGAAGTGAAAAAGTGCTTTAACGAAACAAAACTCTATCCTCAGCTCGCCGATATTGTCTATCACTACAACAACCTTCTTGCTTTCCGCAAGAATAAACAGTTATTACAGGATCAGTTCCCCAAGAAGCTTGATCAGATGAACTTGCAAAGGCTGGAAATGGTGTATGAAAATATGCTTGCCGATGACGAACTCATGCAAGAGTTGGAGCAGATAACCCAATATGCGATAGATGAGATGAAAAGCACAATAAACGAAGGTGCGGAGATATATGAGTTCGTTGAAAAAAAGCTATTAGTGGAGCCGGTGGGTATTATGCCGCTGTATAAAAATGAAGGCTACGTGTTTTTGCGCTATGGCGATCATTCAGAAGTAAGGATATATAACTATAATATTACACTGTTCGAGCATAAAGATGCCAGGTATAAGGGCATTAAAATGGAGTATATCGACAGCCGTACAAAAAACCTCGCAAACACCTACGAACAGATAAAACTCGATATTATTCGCTCCATTCGCACACTCCCAAATCCTGCTGTATATAAAGTTGAGTTCCCTCTAAGCGTACCGTTTAATGAAACACTCCTGCCGATCGCTAAGCGGGTGCTGGTGCGGCATATAGATCATCCCGGTGCCTAGTAGTCTTTAATGAAGCCATAACCCAGCGCATCATTCACATCATGCGATAGCCATAATGTATCGTGCGCATTACTTATAAGCATCCTGTTGCCTGCAATGTTAATAAAGGCACGTATACAGTGGCAGATATAAGCAGAGTCAGGGGCAATGCTGAACGTATTGTTTGCAGTGCCTGTAATATCAATAACAGTACAGGTAGAGTCTGCTCGAAAGATATAAGTCAGGTTACCTTGGCTTGTAGGAAAAGTTTCATTTATGCCGGCTATTCCGCCCACTCTCGAAAACAAGCGCCATGTGCCAGGTAACGAAAAATCGTGTTGCACCGGCTGATTATTTTTCTTGCATGAAAAAGCCATGAACAACAGGCTGCAGAATAGTAAGGTCCTCATAATAGTAAAGGTTTGGTAAATGTATATAACGTAAAATTAGTGCAAATCTTGTGTTAGGGTTTATTTTCCTTTTTTCATATCATTGTAGCGATAGAATTAAATCACATTCCCATGTTTTTACAATTTGGTGGTAATGAAGCAGCTTCCGATCTGTTGAATAAAAGACTGGCACTCATCAATGAATTGACATCGCCACTTTTGCGGACGATGTGGATATATAACATCGACGAGCCCGAAAGGCGAACCTTCGAGAACAACATTTGCACTTTTCATATTGGTGGGGGCTATTTTTTGTCTGTCGCCCACAATCTGCGTTCGCAGGCAGGTTTTTACAGGTCTATTGATGAGGCTTTGTACAAGCAGGAAATATTCCCTAAGCTGGATGGCTCCCAAAACAGGCTCATGGAAACTCATTATTTCACTGATCCTTACACGCACAAAAAATACCTCAATAGTATGGAGCCTGGCAATTTACAGGCTATAGCCAATGTACTGAAACAAAAACGTTTCGATACGCGTTGGGTTACGCTCGCGCAGAAAAAAATATGCAATCCTTACTTGGTGCTGCAGTTTAGGAATAATATCTTTTATAATGATGCCGCTGCAACGCAATTCTTTACCGATACCCGCAGGTTATATGACCAGGATGCGCAGAAGCACACATTCTTGCTGGAAATGGAATTGGTGAATGCATTTTATGGGGCCGATATAGCATTGTATAAGATTGTCAATGCTCCTAAAGAAGTTGTAGATAAGATACCTTCAATTGACATTGATTTTACATTTCTTGATGAGCATACCGAAAAAATGTATTGCCTGCAAAGCTCGCCCAGCGGGCCTGCGGGGCGTTTGCTGAATGATGCTACTATCGAAGGAATGATCGATCACTTCAATATTTTCCCCGACGATATTGGTGGCAATTATGTGTTCGAAGGGTATCGCTATCTTGTAAAAGGCTACTTCAGGTTTGGTTCATCCGGCGCCCCTTACATGGTATACAATGGCGCACAAGGAAAGTATGTGGTGAACGCGATTCAGAGCGAAGCAAGCGGCATACAGTTCTCAATACGAAATGATAAAGAGGGTAATACACAATATGTGAATGCTATCGCGTCCCCACTATATATTATTAAAGACGAACTTGTGAAATACATAAGCTAATATTTTTTGTACAAATACACCGCATATTATGAAACATATACTCCTTTCAGTTTGCTTATTTTCCACTGTTAATTTATTGGCTCAGGGTTCTATGGGTTTGATCGCTCATTGGGACATGAATGGGACAGTCAGTGACGTATCAGGTAATGGCCATAATGGGCACGCTACTTCCATCCTGCCAACTACCGATAGGTTCGGATTTGCGAATAAAGCCTATTATTTTAACGGATTGACAAGCGTTGTAACTGCCCCATATATGGCAGATCTCAACCTCACCAATTATTCATTGTGTGCCATCATAAAGGTGAGTGGTTTCTATGATGGCTATTGTCAGGGAAGTTTTGTTGTTTGCCGCGGACGAAACTTACAGCCGGGTAGTTATTCAATTCAGTTCACTGATAATTTTTATGATGGAGGCGACTGTAACGCTACAGATAGCTCAGCACAGGTTTTCGCGGCTACTGCAGGCACTACGGGGTCAGGTGTGAGTGGCCTATATCTATGGCAGTATACTCCGCACATTGCTACAGGTACATGGTATAGGGTAGTTGCCACGTGGGACGGCGCCCAATATAAAATATGGGTGAATGGGCAATTGAAAAGCACTGTGCCGAATATGGTAACTGGCTCGTCTATAGGTTCAAGTGCGGATAGCCTCGCTATAGGAAAACATATTTTTAGCAGTAGTAGCGAAATATTTCCATTCCACGGTGTGATCGATGATGTGCGTATTTACGATAGGGTATTGAATGACAGTGAAACAATTCATTACGGAGATACCTGCGGTGTGATCACTTTACAGCCTTTGTCAACGTCAAAGCTAACCGGTGGCACTGCAGTGTTTACCGCTAAGTCGTCTATTGTTGGTGTGGCCGGAGTTACTACTGCGCTCAATGCAGCTCATTATCGTTGCGTAGTAGCTAATACCTGGGGTTGTGCCGATACTACTGCATACGCAGTGCTCACTGTATCTGGTGTCGGTGTGAATGAGGTAGTTGCAAATGAAATTGTTAGTGTTTTTCCTAATCCCGGTCAGGATAAAATAACGATATCATTGCCTTTGCACGTGTCAAATGCAACTATTGAAGTAGTTGATCAACTTGGACAAGTTGTGGTTCGGCAAACGTTTTCGGGCACCTCATATACACTGAGTATAAGCGAATTGCCATCCGGCGTTTACACCGTTAAAGTGAATGGCAATGGTATTGCAGTTTATAAGAAGATTGTCAAGGAATAAATAGACTTTTTATTTTATTATTTTCATCTCATCTATTAACCATCCGGCATCACCAAACTTCTCAACTATAAATAGAGTGTAGCGTATGTCTACCGAGATATTCCTGCACCTGTTTGGGTCAAAGTAATAATCGCTCATCGTGCCCTCGTATGCACGGTCGAAATTAGTGCCTATCAGTTCTCCTTTAGCGTTCAGCACCGGACTTCCGGAGTTGCCGCCGGAAGTGTGGTTCGATGCCACAAATGCTAATGGCATTGTGCCGTTTACTCCCCATCGCCCGTAGTCTTTTTTCTGGTACAGCTCTTTTAGTTTTTTGGGCACTGTAAATATTTCCTGGGTAGTGTCATCAAGTGCTACTGCTTCTCCAAGTGTGGTCTGGAAAGAATATTTTGCAGCGCCGTCAGGATCTAATCCTTTTACCTGCCCGTAAGTTACTCTTAATGTGAGGTTCGCGTTCGGGTATAGCGTCTTTTTCTTGTTCATGCCCATTCGCGCCTGTGTATATAGCCTGTTCAGGTATTTCATGCGTGTGTAATATTCGTTCAGTTGGGGCTGTATCTTCTTACGCGATTCACTCATAGCATTATACAGCTTCCACGCATGGTCAGCAATTATTTTTGTGCTGTCTGCCGCAGTTGCATTTGCAATGGCCGCCATTAGCTTTTCTTTTGACGTCAGAACACTATTGTTATACACATCATCTGCCCATGCCTTGATATCTTGGCTATGTAGCTTATACTCTGATTCATACATTGCCGGCAGTTTTGTTGCACATTTATTAAAGTACAGCGTCAATAGTGTAATGAAAACATCCTTGTCGGTGGCAGCATCATAGTTTTTAAAGAAGCCATCCATGCTGTTGCATACTTTCGTCAGGGTGTCACGCAGCGCTTTTTCGTCAAGGTTCAGCCTGTAGCAACCTATCAGCTTCCCCAGTTCTGCACCCTGTTGTATCAATTCTATGCCCAGCACGGCTTCTTTATTATACTGGTCAAGTGTTATCAGTGGGTCTATATTTGCTGCGGCATTTTGCATTTCCGGCAAGATTGTTTTAGCAAGAGGGTACTCGTTGCTGGTTGCAGCCCATTGCTGGAAAGATTTTTCAAACTGTTCCTTTTTACCGGTGGCATTGTTGAGTTTCAATCCCACAACTTCGCCCTGCCATTTTTTCCAGCCGTTTGCCACACCTGCACGCTTGGACGTATATTTGATAAAAATATCCCTCGATGCGCTCATGTGCTTTGTCCATACATCCAGCTTCTTTGTTCTTGCATCTATGCTTATCGGGTCAGTTATGTTGTACACTTGTTTCAGCTCGTACGATGAAATGTACTCCTGTGTTGTGCCGGGAAAGCCGTATACCATAGTGAAGTCGCCCTCCTTGTAGCCGCCCGCATTTATCTTAAAATATTGGTCTGCTCGGTATGGCTTATTGTCTTTAGAATATCCCGCAGGCTTGTTGTCTGCTCCTGCGTATATCCGGAACATGCTGAAATCACCCGTATGTCTCGGCCACATCCAGTTCTCCACATCACCGCCAAAAGCGCCAATACCATTTGGCGGAAAACCAACCAGTCTTATATCCCGGTATGTTTCGGCTATTGCCACCCAGTATTGGTTGCCTTCAAAATAAGGTTTTATCAAAGCGTCCATCTTGGTGGCGTCCTTTATTTCTTTCTCCGCAATAGCTATTCTTTGGGCTATGATACTATCTCTTGCAGCGCCTTTTAGTGTATCTGCTATACCGGTCAGTATACGCTCCGTCACATTTTCCATCCTGCGGATGAACGTTACAGTAAGCCCGCTTACCGGTAACTCATCGCCCATATTCTTAGCAAAAAAACCATTGGCAAAGTAGTCATGCTCTGTGCTGCTCAATCCTTGCACGCTACCATAGCCGCAATGGTGGTTGGTAAGCACTAGCCCAAGCGGAGAGATCACCTCTCCGGTGCATCCCCGCCCGAAAAGCACTACCGCATTGTTCATGCCGGTACCATCTTTGTTATATAATTGCTCCACAGGTATCTGCAATCCCATTGCCCGCATATCTGGTTCATGTGCCTTCAGCGTGGCTGGTATCCACATCCCTTCTTTGGCATTTACCTGGGTTTCACCCAAAACACAAAATATAAGTATTAAACCTATAATTAATAGATATTTAGATTTTAATTTACCGAACATATATTTTTTTGCTTTACAGAAATAAATATTCACTTTTGCTGCCAAAATTAACGGTTAATAGTTTATATTAGCGGAAGATTAGGTTTACTTTTTGCAGAAATATGAAAAAATATTTGCTACTCATAGTGGTTTTGTTATGTTCACAACTAAATAAAACCAACGCTCAAATACTTAGAATTTCACCCGATTCTCTTTTTTATGCACCCGATACCGTGTGTATAAATCAACCAATTACGGTTCTGCCCGATACCCCGGCCTGGAACGCATTGTCTTACTATTGGGGCTTTTGTTCCGGCTATATGATGAATGCGCCTACCGGCACTAATCTTGGCGACAAATTCGGGTTTCATATTCCGGCAAATATTGATATTGTTTACGATAGCGGCAGCTACTATGGCTTTGTTGTAAACTCTCGTACCAGCGAATTCCTTCGCCTGAACTTCGGTAACGACCTTACTAACACACCAACAGTAACCAATTTCGGTAATTTGGAAAGAGGTTTGCCTATCAATCCTACATCTTTGTTCATTCTGAAAGATACAAATTCCCGCCAGTGGCACATATTTGTGACCGGTGGCTTTGAGCCCGCTACATCAAGCATTGCTCGTATCGACTTCGGTTTGCATCTTAACAACCCTAAACCCAATATCGCCAACTTTGGCGATCATTTTGGTGTGCTCAATTATCCTAAAGGCATATTCGTGGCACAGGATAAGGATTACAACTGGTTCGGCTATGTGGTCAACCACAATACCAATAACCTCATCCGCCTCGACTTCTCATACAACGTTTCAAACACACCTAAAGTTTTTGATTATGGAAACCCATGGGGCCTGTTGCAAAGTCCTACAGACCTTGCCGGAATGTACGATAATGGCAAGTGGTACCTGTTTGTAACCAACACAGGTGTAAGTAGCTTTGTTTCACGTTTTGATCTTGATTCAACGCTCGCACCCGATTATACTTTCCTGCATACCGGCACCAGTGATAAGTTGAGAAGTGACGTAACTGCAACTCCGCCAAACGATCCTACGTTTAACTTCAGGATCGATCAGCCATCGTCTATCACGCTTACGCGCGACTGTGGTGCGATATACGCGTACATTACTGATAGTACAACCAGTCAGCTGATAAGTATCCAGATGGCAACAATTACCGGTGCTTACAATGCGGTTGACTACAACAACATCGGCGGTATGAAATTCCCGTCAAGTATATCAAGCATATTGCGCAATCGTTCAAATGACGACCTGTACGGTTTCATTGTTAATCCCGGCGATAGTACGTTGACACGCGTGAACATCGAGCAGTGTCATCATTCTACTATTCCCTCGTTCACCGAAGCTAAGCCACCGGTATATTCTTACGATACTCCCGGTGTTTACAATATTTACTTTGTTATCAATCAGGGAACACCAACAATGCGTGTGGATTGTAAATCAATTACCGTGTTAAAATACCCGCCTATCGCTATGAACCAGGATACTACAATATGCGAAGGCGATACTATAAGGTTGTATGCTGTATCCAGCCAGGCAGATTCATTCAGGTGGCAGAATGGTTACAATATTGATACTATGTATTTGTATCGCGACTCTGCCAGGGTTTATCCTGACTATTCGCATACTTATCCTGTAACCATCTATTATCCCTTTGGCTGCATCATTGATACTGCAGTAAGGGTACACGTAAGCAAAGTGCGTGCAGATGCCGGCCCCGACCGTTATATTCTCGATGGTGCTACATCTATGTTGGGTGGGCCGTTCACAACATTGGCTGGCAGTTACAACTATAAATGGGAGCCCTTCCTCTTTATGAGCGATTCGACAGTGCCTAATCCGTACGTTTTCCCGCCACGGGATATGACCTATTATTTAACTGTCACAGAACTGAATGACACTTTTGGTTGTACAGCTCGCGATACTGTTGTTGTTAGGTTGGATTGTGGTGACATATACCTGCCTAACGCATTTGCACCCGCAAGCCCTTATTCGTCAGTAAATACATTCCGCATTTTGAATAAGAACATCGTTAAATTGAATCACTTCCGTGTATACAACAGGTGGGGAACTTTGGTATTCGAAACCACTAATCCGACACTTGGCTGGGATGGTACGTTTGCTGACAAGCCTTGTGAACAAGGGGTATACGTTTGGGAGGCAGATGGTTTCTGTATAACAGGGCAACGAATAAAGAAACATGGCAACGTCACGCTTTTGCGATGATGTTAGCATTAAGGTAAAATAAGTGTTCGCCCCCGCTTTTGGGGGCGAAACTGTTTTCGGAATTACGCAATAAAAATTATCTTTGATCAATAATATGGCATCTTTCCTTTTCCAGTTCGAACTGCCGCCATTCGATGATGAGCTTGCTGCAGTGATTCCTGTGCATCGCGAACACATCAATAAACTTTTCTCAGAAGGGCGAATACTTTCTTACAGCGTAGCTGCAAGCCGCAGTATGATCTGGTGCGTTATCAATGCCGAAGATGAGCAGGAGGCAATGGAAATGGTGCTTGCTTTCCCGCTGTATCACCATTTTACGGAAGTATCATGTCATCCCCTGCTCTTCCATAATACCCTGCCGGCTACGCTCCCGGGTATTTCTTTGAACTAATATTGTATTAGTCTGCCCAATTCTGGTTCCGGCGAGCCTTAAATCCGTTATTGACCGCATACATCGGGTTTAGCAAACAAACGGAAACAACCTCGTACCATCTGAAACCGTTCCTGCTCATTTTTATGGTCAGCACATGGCTTAATTCTCCAAGTAAAATACCTGCGGCAGGTGTCACTATCAGATCCTGTATACTTGGCTGTTCTATTCCGCCCTCCCACGCATATTCCCACAATACGGCATGGGCAGTGCAAAACAATGCAGATTGCAATCCATTGGCTCCCTGGCAGCGTAGTGAGTTGTAGTAAATGCTGCCTTGGTAGGGATGCCCCAAATAGTCTACAATCAACAGGTCTTCGTCTATTACGGGGGCGGTCGTAAATGCGCGCTTATATTGGTTCAGTATTGCGTCGGTTGTAAACTTATCTTTCTTATCCCATTTGGTCACCTGCTCAGGTGAAAAAATAAGGGCTGAGCCAATAACAGCATTATACGTAAACGAATACGCCGTTCCTCTTACTATCTTATTGCTTAAGCTCGCTTCTTTATGTTTCGTCGTGGCCAAATGCAAATAGGGTGGTTGCTTTCGTACTAGAAACGAACGTAGGGTATCCTGTGCAGCGGCAGGCAGGCAGATCAGGCTAAATAATAAAATAACAGTGATTTTGGACATAAATTCTTTTCTGTAATAATTTGGCATAATATCCTTACCAATACCTTGTTATGCTAGTCACATGGTTTAGGGTAGGGTTCGCCAACATCACGAACGCAACGTACGGAAAAACCGAAATCAGTACTGGCTTCGTAATTATATTTGTTATCGTAATTCAGAAAAAGATATAAGCCTGTTTCTTTACCTGGCCCGGTTTTGCGACCATCGGCTACCCACCAAAAAGCTTCCCTGCCCACATAGCTGAAGGTGCCATTTGCATTCCTGCAGCCGGCGGCAAGTGCATTAAAAGTGCTTTTGTTATTGCCATTCCAATCGTTATTCCAACTGTGTGTGGATTTTAATTTTTGAGCAGCAGAATCTGCTCCTAAATAAATTACCAACCTGTCAAAATCCTGCTTCGTTGCTACGCGCCAACACCTTGGGGCAACTCCTCTTTTTATTGCGTACCAGTTATATAACTTGCCATACATGCTGCCATAGCAGAGTTCGTTGTCATACCGGCAATAGCAACCTGTTTTGCTTGCATTATATGCGCGCCATTGTTGTATTGTTTTTGCTTCTGGTATTGCAACGCCATCCCAATAAACGTCCACATCCAGGTTTTGTGCCATCCACTCTTGCCTGCCTATTATTAATGCAGCGCCGCTTTGAGCAATGGTCATGGTTGCTAACGACGTAGTGCAAAGCAGGATAAATAAGTATTTCATCAAATGTTTATTCCACATAGACATACAATTAACACATTCAGCACATTTCATAAAAATACTCAAATCTGGCATGGTTTTTTATGCATTTAATTTAAAAAGTATCGTATGCGTATCAGGATATTATTACTCGGGGATGACCCGCTTTCATCGGTTGCCGATGCGCAACTGCTTAGAGAAAGAAATATGTTAGTGTTTACATCTTTCAATCTTCAAAATATTAACGAACTCATTGCAGAGGTGAAACCCGATATTATTGTCTTCGATGCACACAGGTCGAATAACGAGATCACTGATTTATACAACGAGGTTGTTAATGGTATTTACTTCACAAATATACCGGTTGTGTTTACGTTGTCAGAAGACGACGTTTATTTAGTAACTCGTAAGCGCACTGAAACAAAAGACAAAAGAAGTTTCATTGCCGATAATATGGTTGATGCTATAAAGATCGCTTTGAGCAGCAATAGGTCATACCACAAAAAAACGGGGAAGAATCCTGGCACCGGTAGCAGCGGTAATACACATAAAGACCAACCATCCGGCTCGCAGATGCGTATACCGTTCCGCTAGGCAAATTGCAAACACAACGTTGGAATTATTCGACTGGTTATTTGTTTTCCAAAACCCTCACTTCCACCCTGCGGTTTTGTTCCGCATCCCATTCATTTTGTTCATCTTCTATAACGGGCCTGCGGCGCCCGAATCCGGCAAACTTCAGCCTGGTAGAATCTATTCCCCTGCTTATCAAATAATAGTAAATGGCCCGTGCTCGGTTCACCGATAACGTAGGTTCATCGGTATCTATGTCCTTGGCATCAGTGGCATTTTTTATGCAGCACACGTGCCCCTCAATACTTATTTTCAGGTTTGGGTGCTCGCGTAGCACATTAAAAAGCTTTTCCAGCGTTTCCTTCGATTCAGGTTTAATAACATGTCTGTCGGGTGGAAAGTAAACGTTCTTTAGCAGCAGGGTAGCCCCGGGTTTCAGGTTTTTTATTTCATCCACATTCGTTGTCTTCATCACAATTCCTTTGGCACTGTCTTTCCGAGGTTTTATCGGCATTTTGCTGTTGTCCGTCACCAGCTTTTTTGTTCGGTTATTAACCACAATATCTACTCTTCTGTCGGTAGGGTAGCCCGATGGGTCGGTATGCCCGTCACGGTTCACTTTGCCTTTGCCTTCAACTAGCTTCACATAATTAGAATCTATGCCATAGGTAACAAGGTATTTTTTAACATTTCTCGCACGCTCCATTGAGAGGTTCTTATTGTAGCCTTCCGATCCCAGGAAATCGGCATAGCCAACTATCATTACGGAACTGCCGTTGATGATCTTGTCATTATAAATAAGCAGGTCTATCTTTTTCTCAATATTAGGGCTCAGTGTTGCCACATCCAGGTCAAAATACAACCTGAAGGTATCCAACGGCTTTTGTGCAAAAACCGTTGGTGCTCCCAATGTCAGCAATATGGCAAACGTTAATTTATACATTAGTTGTTTCAGCGAGTTAACTTTTATCCAGCTATTTCTGTGCCAGATTTTTAAGAGGGCAAAGGTTTTTTCCTGATTAGCAAATATCCCAGGTAAGCAAAAGGCAAATAGGCAACAATATTCCCGGCTACAAACCAGCCCGGGTGTGTTAGGTGCAACATATTATATATGCCCGCAAGTGTCAGGACAGTTCCGACCACTATAGCAGGAATGGCAGTATCCCTTTGTGCTATTGCCGTAGCTATCAATCCGGCACAAAACGAACACACTGCATATACACCCACTAACACCCAATAAGCAGTATCAGGCATAACTTCGTTCCCATAGGCTACTACTATCTTGGTTTGGCTTATGGTTATCAGCATCATACCCGACATCGCTCCCACAACCACAGGCAGTATATACTTGCTTATCTGCATTGCTTAGTAAAGTTAATGCGAATCTGCTTAAGCAGTATGGCTAAAGGCTATAAAAATATAGTTCCTTTGCCCCTTTTTGAAATTGCGATACATTTGTTTAAGATTACTTAATACGGTTTATTACACTGTTTGAGGGCTATTCACGTGCTTTGATGAAATATATATGTGTAATAGGCTGTAAATGTATAAATATCCTGTTATGCTTAAAGAAATGCTTAGTCATCGGCCCACCAAAGTATTTGTGGTGCTCACATCATTTTTTGTTGCGAATGCGCTGATAGCTGAGTGTATTGGTGGCAAATTATTCTCTTTGGAGCAGGTTTTTGACCTCACGCCAACGCCATTTTCGCTGTTGGGAGAGGAGGGGCTCACCTTCACACTTACCTGTGGTGTATTACTATGGCCTTTGGAGTTCGTAATGACGGATATTGTGAACGAGTACTTCGGCCCTAGGGCCGTAAGGCGCATTTCCTATATAGCGGTGGGACTCATTTGCTACGCTTTTCTCATGTTCTACTTTGCCATACACGTTCCCGCAGAGCAATCGTTTTGGTTAGGTAGCCGCAAAGAGCAGGGCGTGCCCGATATGCAGGTCGCTTTCTCAAGTATCTTCGGCCAGGGCATGTGGATTATTGCCGGTAGTGTCACTGCGTTCCTTGTAAGCCAGTTGGTGGATGTATGGATATTCCACAAAGTAAAAAAAGCTACCGGTGGTAAGCATGTTTGGTTGCGTGCTACAGGCTCAACGCTTGCATCCCAGTTCATAGACAGCTTTATCGTGCTTTTCATCGCGTTTAAGATTGGCAATGGATGGTCGTTCCAGCGGGTATTCGCAATTGGCCTCGTTAATTATTCTTATAAGTTCACAGTGGCTGTCATACTCACACCTGTCATATACTTTGTCGAGAAAAGAATAGACGCCTATATTGGTCATGAGAATGCGAGGAAAATGAAAACCGAAGCAATGGGTGTGGAGGATTGATGTTTATGCGAAAAAACTAATTCCTATGGATTAGCAAATTCAAATACCCACAAATAAAGAACCGGAAGCATAGACTCCCGGTTCTTCTGTATTTGAAACGACAATCTTAATCTTTCTTTCCACCACCAAACCTGTATCCCAATGACAATTGGAACGATGGGCTTCTGAACAGGTTAGTAGATACGGCCTTCGCGCCATCGGTCTTAGCATTATCCCATATGGTTTGCACATCGCGCAGGTCAATGGTCACTTTTGGCGATACCTGGTAAGACACACCAAACAGGTAGCCCAATCCGAATCTTGAGTTAAAGTCATCAGCTTTCAACTTAGCGGTGTTATCATTACCTATTGCTGATACATAGGTTGCAGCATTGTTCGGATCTACGGTCCTGTAATTACCTGCGTTGACGTTGAAAGTATACACAACGTTCGGGCCCACAGCAAAGTTGAACCTGCCCGAAGTATACCGAACAGCTATTGGTAATTCTATGCTCTGCAGCGTAGCTATACTATACGGGTTAGAAACAAGTTCTTTTTTGAAAGTTCCGTTACCTTGCGCGGTGTACTGGTAATAGTCATCGTGCATGCTGTAGTCGTTATTGATACGGTTGAAGTACTTTAGTTCCGCCATCAGGCTCAGCGACTGGCTAAAGCTCAGTACGCTTGATATACCGAACTGGAAGCCCATAAAGTTATTAGGGCCGAAGAACGTCCTGTTGATACCGCCGGTTACGCCCATTGCAAAAGTAGCATTGCCCGCATTGTATTTAATATCGTTGAACGCTGCATTCAGGTTCTCAAGTGTTTTAGCGCCAACAGGTTGTTTGTTGTTCGCTTCTTTCGCCGACATGCTAAAGCTTTCAGAAGAAGCACTGGGCTTGATCGGTGAGCTGTCCATGTCCGGGTTTTCTGATACTGCTACAGAGTTGCCGTTTTTAGCTGCCTCTGCACGCTCTGCAGAAGCCACTTCAAACTCTTCCGTAATAGATTCCATGGATATAGTATCCAGCTTCAGGTCATTCTCCCTTGAGGTAGTTTTCAGGTAGCGCTGCAGAACCACCAGTTTTTCTATCACTCTTTTCTGTTTCCTCGAGTTCACCAGCGATACATCCTTCATATCATCAGCCCCTGTCTTTTCCGCCTTTTTAGCTCCTGGTATCTTGTTGCTGAAGCCGGCAGGTACGCCTGTTTTATTGTGCGTAGCACTGGCAACCACAGTATTACTTGCAGTAGTTGTTGTTGGGGTGGCAGTTTTAGCAATGGTTGATGTAACTGCGGCCGGCTTAACTTTTGTATTGCCCGGTATTGCAGCAATTTTTGAAGGCTTAACGGGCACTGTTACTTTCGATGCTGTTTTGGTTGTCTTTACAGCGGCAGGCTTGCCTGCAGGTGCTGAGCTATTCAATATTGCCAGGTCATCATTGCTTTCCGCGCCTTTTCTCTGCTCTGGGTTCACATTACCGCTCTTCGCATTGTTTCCACGCGCTGTTTTTGCTACAGCTTTTTCTTCGATCTTCAGAGCAGAAGTGGTTTTTGTTAAAGCTGCAACATCGGTAGCAGTTTCAGTTTTGTTGCCAGCTTTGGTTTCGCTTTTCTTTACAGCAACTGTTTTGTTTCCGATCTCCGCACCGCTTGTCCGGGCTGTCTTTTCAACTTTCGCTTTGTTTTTCCTGTCTTGTTTAGCGGGAACAACTTCATTTGCTGTTTTATTAGTAATGATTCCGTTGTCCGCTACCGAACCTACCGCTGTTGTGGTGTTTGCTTCTGCTTTTACTACAGGGTTGTCGGCTGGCTTAGTTTTAGTAACCTTATTGCTATTGTCATTTCCTGTAGCGGCTTTTTTGCTGTTCTCGTTTACAGCAGTTGTGTGTGTAGTAGGGTTGCTATTCTTTACAGTTTTGCTGTAGTCAGACGCAGCATCACTACCTGCAATAGCATCAACACGTTTAGTGGTGTTATTCGAAACTTGTCCTTTTTGATTGTCCGGATTTTCCGCTGTCGTATTAGACGCCAATACACTGCTGTTCGCAGTTTTACTGGTTGGTGTATTTTTTGCAACTTCAGTTGCTTTGTTCGTGTTTGGTGTTGTCTTGTCTTCAGATTTTTTTACACCAATGTTATTAGCCGCAATTAATTTATTTGCCTGTCTGTTGTTTGTATTATTCGGTTCGTTATTGTCAGTTGTTGTGTTGCTGGCAATAGTTTTATGTTCAGTATTTGCGGTTGTGTTATTAGTTGTGTTATTGTAAGTAGCAGCATGATAGTTTCCATTAGCTGCAGGAGCGGATGCAGCTAATGTATTGTCAGAGTCATTACCCGGGCCCCTGAACTTGTTCAGTTCATAGCCACCCAGGCTGATGGCACCCACCAGCAGTAGGATACCTAATGCGCTATACGTACGGCGCCACACAAAAGCTCCGCGCCTCCGTGGCATTTCCTCCTCCAGCAGCTCGCTCATGCGCGCCCACGCTCCGGCCCGCTCTTTTTCCTCGCTCCCCAGCAGCCGCTGCCGCACCAGGTCGTCGATGTTTACCAAATTTTTATCCATGTGGATAAAGTTTTATTTTAGAAATATTTTTTACCGATCTTTTTACTCTTTCAATTACCACCGGCTCTTTCTTCTCTTCTATATAGCTGCCGCACCAGGGCCGATGTTTACCAAATTTTTATCCATGTGGATAAATTTTATATTTTAAAAATGCTTTTACTAATACTTTTCGCTCTCCGCTCTCTTCCTCCGCTCTACATCTTAAGGTGTAGTTCCTGTTTCTCTATCTTCTCCTTCAGCACCCTTCGTCCTTCGCTCAAATGCCATTTCGATGTCCCCTCACTTATACCTAATAAATTTCCTATTTCTTTATGCGTAAATCCTTCTAATACATACATATTAAATACCATTTTCGTCGCGTCTGGCAGTTCGTGTATCATACTCAGTAGCTGGTCATAATACAGTTTGTCTGCATGGTCTTTGTGCACATATTCGTCTTTTTCAACCATTACAATGTTGTCATTATAACGGGCATTCTGCTTCACATAGTCTGCCACCGCATGAAAGACGATCTTCCGCAACCAGCCTTCAAAAGAGCCCTGGAAGTTATACTGCTTCACCTTCTGGAAAGCCCTCAGGTAACCATTGTTCAGCACCTCTTCCGCCTGCATCTCGCTATCTATATATCTCCGCACCAATGCCATCATCTTAGGGTAGAACAGGTGATACAACTTCTCCTGCGCGCTCCGCTCATTGCGTATGCACCCATGAATGAGTTGCTCCAGCTCGCTGGCCTGCCCTGTAGTATATGCCAAAGCTATAGACAAGTATATTGGTGATTAAAAACTACAACATTATAGACCGATACCGATTCTGAAAGGTTGGGTAAAGGCTGTTAATATGGTATGAAATTACCGATTTTTGGGGAGAATGCTAAAAAATTATTAATAAGTAGTTAATGTAATTGTTATTGCTTATATGAGCGATTGAGTTGATATTGCATAATTGTGTATGTAAAAAACGGATATTTATACCTATTTTTGTAATGAGGGGGCATAGTAATTTTACTTTATGAAAAACCTTATACTATATCTAGTTTTCTCCTGTTCTTTTTGGAATATATCTGAATTATATGGCCAAAATTGGAAGTGGGGGAGAACATCAAAATCTTGGCGGGATGTTGAGGGATATGCTGTAGCTGCTGATCCATTTGGGTATGTATATGGCGCCGGCTTTGCAATGTCATCAGCGGATACATTAAAATTTGACAGTGTGGTACTATTGCCAACGATGAGGCCTGGCTACCCTATATTTTGGACTAAATACAATAGCGCAGGAAGGTGCTTATGGGCCGGACAAACTGTATACGGTTATAATTGGCTAACAGATATTGCCGCTGATAATGAGGGTAATCTTATTGTTTTCGGTTCTTTTATTGATTCGATAAAAATTGGTTCACATGTTTTAACAAACTACACAGGTGGAAGACCCTACTTTATCGCCAAAATAAGTCCGCATGGTACCATCTTGTGGGCTGTTAAAGGAGGGACTAACCTTGGAAGCCAGATTGGATTCCGGCTAGGCGGGACAGATATATATTCTCTTGGAGCAGGAGGGGTGACCACTGATTCAATCGGCAATATATATGTAACCTCAAGTTTCAAAGAAAGGACTATGACCGTACCACCATTTACCCTTATCAATAGTGATGCGTCGGGTGCAAGCAGTGATATTTATGTTGCAAAATATAATTCGTCCGGTGCTTTAATATGGGCGAGATCTTTTGGTGGATCCGGTTTTGATCATAGCATTGATATAGTTGAATCTACCGGTAACATTTATATTACCGGCAGTTTCACATCGCCTGTTATTACCTTCGGGCCTTCTGCTGTATTAAACCCGAATGACACGCCGAATGTATATGTCGCAAAGTTGTCATCAGCTACGGGAGGTGCTTTATGGGCAGAAGAGGGAGGAGGAACATACGGAGCAGTAGCGATGGGACTAGCAAAGGACGTTCATGGTAATATATTTATTACAGGATCTTTTTCTGACACAACTATTAGTTTTGGCTCCACAACTATCACCCGTACTTATCCTGGAGCTGTTCCTAAGCCTGCTCTATTTTTAGTTGAATATTCCAGTGCGGATACATCCGTATGGGGAAAATCTATCGGATCTCCAACTTTACCGGTATGTGGTTACAGTAGTGCCGTTTCCGGCAACAAAATCTTTGTTAGCGGTGCTTATGATGAACCCGTAAGTATTGACGGAAGTATTTTACCTATAAGCATGGGCTATGACCGGAGTTTTGTTGCCAGTTATGCAATTTCCGGAGGTTATGCGAGTGGTTGGGGGCTTACGTCGGGAGGAGACGACCCTAATTGCCTTTCAGCAGATGGTGCGGGTAACGTATATATGGTAGGTGATCATACCCAAACATCACTAAATCCTATAGTATTTAATACCGATTCACTGAAAACTAATTTCGAGGCATTTTACATTTCTAAATTAAGTGATAGTTTTAGTTGTGGTGCGTTAGTTGCTATTGCTGCTTTTCCCAGCGATACAGTATGCCCGGGTACAGCAGTTACTTTCAATGCATCTGTCACAACTTCCAGTGTTGTTTTGGGTTATCAATGGTATGTAAATGGAGTATTGGTTAGTTCTGCAGGTCCTGCATATTCATATGTTCCATTAAGTGGGGATTCAGTTCGCTGTGTCGTTACATCTGCTGGTCGACGCTGTCCCACGGCTGTTTCTGCAAGCAATACTATAGTGATTAACAACGGAACATTTATTTCTATTTCTTCAACTGCAGGCGACACTGTATGCGCTGGAACTCCGGTCACTTTTAATGCAGTTATAAGTACAATTTTCGGAAGTGTATCTTATCAATGGTATGTAAATGGGGCATTGACAAGTTCAGCAGGAAGCTCGTATACATATGTACCTGTAAACGGAGATTCCGTCAGGTGTACAGCTATTGTAAGCGGTGGGGCATGTTCGGGTACAGCAACAGAGGTCAGTAATGTAATTAATATGGTGGTAAATCCGGTCTTTGTGCCGGCCATTAGCATAACAATAAGTCCGGGAGATACTGTTTGCCCGGATTCAACTGTCATATTTATGGCTACAACAACTGGTGGCGGTTCAATGCCTCACTTCCAATGGATAGTTAATGGTAGTTGTGCAGGTATAGGAGATAGCACTTATG
>JBGAJU010000040.1:0-40165 GCA_044224775.1 Flavipsychrobacter sp. | reverse complement strand
TACCACCTTTATGTTAATAGTGACATACTCCGTTAAGCCCAAAACTACTGCTCGCATCCGAGCAAGCAATAACGGCATTATTGGCATATAATAACCTGCATATTTTCACTTCGCAAACTACTTTCTGACAATATAGGGATATGAACACAGAAGAAAAGATGCATCATCTGGATGCTGATGACAAGTATGCGCTGATAGAGGTTGTTGATAACGGAATAGGTTTTGATGAAAAACACAATTTTTTTTGGCCTGGTCCAGCTACTCGATGGCACAAATTTTCAGTCATCGGCATAGGCCTGGCGATATGCAGAAAAATAGTTGAAGACCACGAAGGCTTTATAAAAGTGAAAAGTAAAGAAGTCAAAGGTATACGATTCGTCATCGCATTGCCTAAATGATATTACCCTGGAGTATTAAAATTTGTTCTTCCACATCATGCTTTCAACGGGCTTATTGGTGCGGTTGTTATATTTTGCACCTTCTTTTTTGTTGTATTTGTTGATCACATCGCCATCCGCGGCAAAGTAAATAAGCTGTCCTATTGGCATGCCCGCATAAACACGTACCTGCTGGATACAGGAAATCTCCAGTGTCCAGGCATTACAAAAGCCCACATCACCCTTACCGGCGGTAGCATGAATATTGATGCCAAGCCTGCCGGTGGATGACTTACCTTCCAGGAAAGGTATGTGTGCGTGACTCTCAGTGTATTCCATAGTCACACCCAGGTATAATGTGCCGGGTAGCAGTACATAACCCTCTTCCGGTATCTCAAAGTGGCTGATGGTGTTGTGCTTGCGTGCATCAAGCATAGTATCATCGTATACGGCAAGATACTTGCCGAGGTGGACGTCGTATGAATTTGAACCTAATTTTGCGCGGTCGAAAGGCTCAATAACTATAGTACCTTTTTCTATTTCTTGAAGTATACGGGAATCAGAGAGAATCATACGCAAATATATAATAAACTGAACGCTGCATAAATGGTCTGTAATACAAGTTACACACGTTTTTTACACAAATATAGTTTCGGCAAATACAACGGCTGTTTTTTCAAGTAAAATTGAAGATTAATTAGCCTAAAAAGTATATTTTTGCTGCCCTTCTAAATCAGATTATGGAATACAGAGAAATAGTAGCAGTAACAGGATTAAGCGGCCTCTACCAATTGTTGACCACAAAAAGCGATGGCGCAATAGTGCGTAGTGTTGCTGACAAAACAACCAAGTTCATTTCTGCGCGTCAACACAATGTAACACCATTGGAAAGTATTGAAGTCTATACTACAGGTGAAAATGTGCGCCTGCAGGAGGTGTTTCAGAAGATGCTGCAAAACGAGGCAACTACGCCGCTTGCAGATCCTAAGAGTGCTGACCCCAATGCTATTAAAGCATATTTCAAAAGCATATTCCCTGAGTTTGATGATGAGCGCGTTTATGCCAGCGATATGAAGAAGATGCTGAAATGGTACGAGCTGCTGAAAGCGAATGACCTGCTGCGTTTTGAAGAAGAAAAAACAGAAGAAGAAGCGGCTCCCGTGGCGGAAGCTGCTGTGGCTGAAGAGCCGAAAGCTGAAGCAAAACCCAAAAAAGCAGCTAAAAAGAAAAAGGCTGATACAGAAGAGGTAGCGGCTGCAGAAGGTGAAGAAAAACCAGCCAAGAAAACAGCAAGGAAGAAGAAAACCGAAGAATAGAGGTTTGGTGGGGATTGACTTATTCACTAATTGGCTTATCTTAGTACCATATTATGCGAAACAAGATACTTTCACTGGTGGTGATGCTTATCCTGCTGATAGGGTTTGGCAGCTGCCAGATGCGTTATGAGAGGGGTACTGACTTTAGGTCGTGGAAGCGCTCTGGTAAATTCAGTAAGCGCTGGGGCCGTGAGAAGCATCAGAACATCAGGCGGATGTATTGGGGCCCACACCGGTATGGTATGAGGCCGCACCCTCACCGCGGGCACTTCAGAGGTAATTAATACAACTAATATTTTATGGAGCCGGTCGATTTGACCGGCTTTTTTTGCTTAGAAAAGCATGTTGGCATCACCTCCTTTATGGCGCCCAAGATGCTTGTAGGCTTTCTCGGTAGCTTCGCGGCCGCGGGGTGTGCGCATGATGTAGCCTTCCTGGATGAGGAAGGGTTCGTATACTTCCTCGAGGGTGCCGGCTTCTTCGCTTACTGCGGTGGCTATGTTGTTGATGCCTGCCGGACCGCCTTTGAATTTATCTATGAGTGTGGCGAGTATCTTATTGTCCATATCATCGAGGCCGCTTTCGTCTACGTTGAGGGCTTTGAGGCCGTGCTCTACGATGCCGCGGTCTATGACGCCATTGCCGAGCACCTGGGCAAAGTCGCGCATGCGGCGCAGGAGGCCGTTGGCGATACGTGGTGTGCCGCGGCTGCGGCCGGCGATCTCGCGCGATGCATCGGAGGTGATGCGGACGTTGAGCACGCCTGCTGCGCGGGTGATGATCTGCTGCAACACATCGGCGGTGTAGTATTCAAGTCTTGATTTTATACCGAAGCGCGAGAGCAATGGAGCCGTGAGCAGGCCGCTACGTGTGGTAGCGCCCACCAGTGTGAACGGATTGAGCGTAAGCTGTATGGACCTTGCAGCCGGGCCGGAGTCGATCATGATATCTATCTTGAAATCTTCCATTGCCGAGTAGAGGTACTCTTCTACTACGGTGCTGAGGCGGTGTATCTCGTCTATGAAGAGTACATCGCGCGGCTCGAGGCTGGTGAGGAGGCCGGCGAGGTCGGCGGGTTTTTCTATTACCGGGCCGCTGGTCTCTTTTATGGATACGCCAAGCTCGTTGGCAACGATGCGTGAGAGTGTTGTTTTGCCGAGACCGGGAGGGCCGTGGAAGAGTATATGATCGAGCGACTCGCCGCGGAGGTTTGCCGCTTTGATGAACACGCGCAGGTTCTCTATGAGTTTTGGCTGGCCGGAGAACTCCTCGATGGTTTGCGGACGTATGGTATTCTCATACTCGCGCTCCTGGGTGCTGAGATCGGCGGATGGCCTTATATGTGAATTGGGTTGAGACATTAGTGGGTCAAAACTGCTTTTTGTAGTGAAGTAAAGTTCGTAAAGGGTTTAATATTTGCAAAATTTAAAAACGATGGTGCTGCCGGGTATAAAAAAAATCGTGAATCGTAAGTGATGAGTTCGTTATTGCTCATTTTTGAAAAAAAAACTGTCTGGAGTGCACATATCGTTGCAATCTGTTGATCCTCATATAATATGTGATTTTTTGTTTTGCTCATTTCCTGCTCACTTTTGCTCATTTGCTTCACATTCTTTGCTCACTCAATCTGCACATCCCGGTTTAGTGATCTTATCAACCGGAGAGGCCTTCAGAGACCGATAAGCGGGCTATAATCATGTAAAGGTCTGCAAGGTTTTGGGGATGGGGAAATTTATTTTCCATGATGGTACAGTAACAGTACTATGATGGTACAATAACAGTACCATGATGGAAAATTTTTTTTGGCTGTGGGCGCGGGTTTTGGCCGATCCTGGGGTGTAAAAAACAGGGGTGTTTTTTTATGGTGTTTGGTGGGTGCATTTTTGGGCTAAATGTGCGCAAAGTGCCCGGTGCGAACAGCCGAGTGCTGCTACGCACAAAGATACTGAGGAGACCCAGCCCGGGACAGAAACATGAAGTTAAATCGCTTATTTGCGACAGGGTTGGATATACTGCCAAGAAAGAAAAACGCCGGCTGTTTCAGCCGGCGCAAATAATATTTTCAGTTTAGAACCTGTACCTGATGCCAATGGTCTCGGGGAAGTAGAGGAGGTTGTACTTCATGTTCTGAGAGCCGTAGCGGGTATCGTTAGTTTTGATACTTGCGTAGCGCACACCCAGATCGATATTGATGCCGAGGCGCGGGATGATGTACCAGGTGTAACCGAGCTGTATGCCAAAATTAACCCCTTTGCCGGCTGCGTAGTTGTAGCTGGATGTATAGCGGAGGTTAGAATCGGGCGCAGCATTGTAGCGGCTATAGCCTATTGATGCATCGTTCATGGTTTGCATGAGGCCAACGTTGACACCGAAGTAAAGGTTAGCCTTATTGTAGGTGTTGTATGCAGAGTAAAAAGGTATAACATAGCTGATACCTACATTCTCGTTGATGGCGTTCTGCGCGAGTGTGAATTTCACTTCGCGGGTCATGAGCTGTTTGCCCTGTTGGTCGTTAACCAGCCAATCGCCGGCGGAGACCCAGCTGCGGGTGCCGAGATCGAAACTGAGCATCCAGTTTGGAGACGGATAGTAGTTGAGGCGCAGTGACTTATCGGTACTGGAAAAGGTACGGGTGCCCTGGTAGCTTTCGGCAGGGCCTGTTGGCCTTACGAAATTGCTATAGCCTATGTTGCCGCCTACTTCCCAATAAAAGTCGGGTGGCAGGTTTTGCCCGAATGTAATACCTATGCAGGCCAGGAGGCCGGCCACGGTTGCTAAAAATGCCTTCATACCAAGAGCAATGATAATAAAACAATTTCAAATCTAAGAATTTTTTGAGCAAAAACCTATGTGTGTGGCGGGTTTTCTTGCTATAAAAGACCCAAAAGAGGAGCATATGGAGCACTCTCATATAATAATTCTTATTTTTATAATAGTTTGAAATGAAAGTCCTATTAATATCACCATTATGAGCAATACGATAAACGGTAATGAGAATATCCTAGCCAAGGCAAATGATAAAAGCACTGTACAGGTAAACAAGGATAACAAAACCGACCAGCAAGCACAACAAATAGTTAATTACCATGGGCCAGTGACCGTTAACCAGCTTGATGTGAAATCATTGGCTACAGAGTTATTGAAATTGCAGAAAGAAGAAAGCAGTGTACATAATGCAGACATTGAATTCTTACAGCAGCAACTACGGCAAAAAGATGAAATAATAGCGCAACAGGAAAACACACAAAAAGAATTAAAAGCTTCTCTTGATGCAGAGCAGGGTAAGAGTGAATTAAAACAGCAAGCGCTTGTTGCCATAGAGGAAAAGGACTATGATAAGGCAGAAGAATTACTGAGAGAAGCCGCGGAAGAAAGGATGAAACAAGTAGCAGAAGATTTTTACCAAATTGGTAGGGTAAAAGAACTGAAGCTGGAGTATGCAGAAGCACTTAGATATTATGAACTTGCTGCGAAGATACCGCCGTATAGTACAGGGTATTTAAGAAAAGCGGCTAGTTTATGTCGCACCTTTGGCCTGTTGGGGCCGGCAGTGCAATATATGGAACAAGCGATTGTGATAGACAGGGAGCAGCATAGTGAGGAGAGCAGTGAAGTAGCAACGGATTACAATAACGTTGCATTGATATGGCAGGATATGGGCAATTTAGACAAAGCAATTGAATTCCTTGAAAAGGCATTGAAGATATACTTAAAATTATTTGGTAAAGAAAACCTGACAATTGCAACGACTTACAATAACCTAGGCACTACGTGGCAGTTCAAAGGTGATTTAGATAAGACCATAGGTTACTATGAAAAAGCCCTGAAGATAGACCTAAAATTATTTGGCGAAGAAAACCCCAATGTAACAATAGATTATAATAACTTGGGCGAAGTGTGGCGGCTCAAGGGTGATTTAGCAAAAGCTATAATATACTGTGAAAAAGCACTAAAAATTGATTTAAAATTATTTGGTGAAGAAAACCCTAGTGTATCAATACGGTATAATAACCTAGGCAATGTCTGGCATGACAAAGGTAGCTTTAATAAGGCCATAAGTTACTATGAAAAAGCACTGAAAGTAGATCTAAAATTATTTGGTGAAAAATCCCCCGATGTAGCAATAGATTATAATAACCTAGGTGTGGCATGGCGGGGCAAGGGTGATTTAGATAAAGCTATAGATTACTATGAAAAAGCACTGAAGATACACTTAAAATTATTTAGCGAAGAAAACCCGAATGTAGCGAGAGATTATAGTAACCTAGGTGTGGCATGGCGGGTCAAGGGCGATTCAGATAAGGCTATAGAATATTGCGAAAAAGGCCTGAAGATAGACTTAAAATTAAATAGCGAAGAAACTCCAAGTGTAGCTGTACGATATAATAACTTGGGTCTCGCATGGAGAGATAAAGGTGATATAGACAAAGCCATAGAGTTTACCCAAAAAGCGTACAACGTAATTTTAAAACTGTATGGTGCAGATAACCCTTCTACTAAAACTGTGAAAGCAAATCTGGATTTGTATTTGAGTAAGAAGGGAGCGTAGGTGCGAGTGAGCTGCGCGCGAGTAAACACACCCCCGACCCCTCTCAAGAGGGGAAGTGTGATTTTAAGGGGAAGTGTGGTTTCTTTTTTCTTTTAAGTTTTTTATTCCTCGGGGCTTTCGTCGAAGTCTATGTTGAGCATGCTGTTGAGCATATCTGCGAAGGTGTAGCCGCCTTTTTCTACTCCTTTTTTGCTGATGAGCGAGAACTCTGATAGTCCATGCAGGAGGAACTCCATGAGGAGGGCTGCCTGGGCTTCATCTGCCTTGGGGTAGAATTGCTTTACGGCTGCATAGAGGCCATCTACACTGTATAGTTTAGTTTGGTAAACCTCTGTGCTGTCGTTCTGGATAAGTGCGAGATCGTTGCCGGCTCCAAACCAATCGATGATGGGCTGGTATGGGGTTGGTTTTGGCTTTTGTGTTTCGCGCACTTTCTTGAACGATTGCGGATCGGGGAAGTATTGGGTGAAGAGGGTGCGTATAGCCTGCCCCAGCAGCCTGTGCGCGACATTGAGTGCGCCTTCCTGCTCGCCTTCGTACACCAGCTCTATTTTGCCGGTGATGGAGGGTATGACGCCAACAAAGTCGGCAATGCGTACCATGGTCTTTGCCTGGCCTGATGCGATGGCACGCAGCTCGGCCGTGCTTACCAGGTTTTCGTATGCCGAGATGGTGAGCCTTGCCGATACGCCGCTCTTCTGGTCCACATATTCGCTCTTGCGGGCTTCCATAGCCAGTTGCTCTATGAGCATACGGCAGAGGTCGGGCACTTCTACTTTGTCCATCTGCTCGGGCAGTATTTTTGCTTCCTGCTCTGTTATAGACCTTGATAGTTCTATGGTCTTTGGATAGTGGGTGATTATCTGGCTTTCTATGCGGTCTTTGAGCGGCGTAACAATGCTGCCGCGGTTGGTGTAGTCCTCGGGGTTTGCGGTGAAGACAAATAAAATATCGAGCGGCAGGCGCAGCTTGAAGCCGCGTATCTGTATATCGCCCTCCTGCAAAATATTGAAGAGGGAAACCTGTATGCGCGCCTGCAGGTCGGGCAGCTCGTTGATGACGAATATGCCCCTGTGCGAGCGTGGTATGATGCCGTAGTGCAGTACCTGCTCATCGGCAAAGCTTAGCTTGAGGTTGGCGGCCTTTATGGGGTCTATATCGCCAATGAGGTCGGCAACGGAAACATCGGGCGTTGCGAGTTTTTCGCCGTAGCGCTCGGTGCGGTGCAGCCAGGTGATGGGTGTGTCGTCGCCATTCACTTCGAGCTGTTTGTGCGCAAAGTGAGAGATAGGCGCAAAGGGGTTGTCGTTTATTTCGCTGCCTTTTATAACGGGTATCCATTCGTCCAGCAGGTTCACCATTTCGCGCGCCATACGTGTCTTTGCCTGCCCGCGCAGGCCCAGGAACAATATGTTGTGGCGCGAAAGGATGGCCCGCTCCACATCGGGGATGACGGTATCCTCGTAGCCAAGTATGGTATTGAAGGGGCTTTGCTTTGCCTGCACCATGCTGATAAGGTTTGCCCTTATCTCGTCTTTAACCGTTCTTGGTGTATAGCCTGATTTCTTTAACTCTCCGAATGTTGTAATTGCTGGCCTGTTCATAGCTTATTTTTTAGTCGTCGTATTCTTTCCAGTTTCGTTTTACTTTCTTCTGTTTTTTTGGCTTGTCGGTATCCTGCTTTTCTTTGTCCTTATCCTTAGACTTCCCATCATCTTTATCTTTCTCATCGTCTTTGGGCTTTTTGGCTTTCTCTTCCTTCACTGCCTGGTCTGACCGGCCGGAGAGGCCTTTGTCCAATATATTATCCAGCCGCTCCAGCATTTTCTGCTCAATTTCTTTCTGCTTCAGCTCCACATCGTAGCCGGTCTGGTTGTCGTTATTGGTCCAGGAGCCGGTGTACACCCTGTTGGCAAGCTCCAGTTCCATGGTGCCTATTGGCGGATCGTCTTCCATTACCCATTTGCCCTCGGGTGTTTTAGTAATGTTCAACCGCACATAAGCCATCTGGTCGCCAAATTTATAGAGGCCATCCCATGCAGATATCTTGCCTGTGCGCAAGTCTTTCATATACCGCACATACAGCTTTACATGGTACTCCTCATCGAACATGCCTTCGTAGTATCGCCTGTCCACCACCTCGCGGCGCGCTTTGAATGAGTCTTCATCGCTGGGGCTAATGGTGAGCGGGTTTGCCTTGTGCATGGAATCTGCACGGGCAATGCTATCCAGCTGGGCATTCTGTAAGGAATCATTGGCCAGGGTATCAGCGGCTTTGTTCTTCAGCCATTCGAAGTACTTACGTTCTTCTTCCTCTTTTCGTTCGAACTCTTCGATGGTGGATGCTTCCAGAATATTGAGTAAGTGCCCGCCAAAGAAATAACCGTTTATCTTTTGTATCTCGGCAATGCTGATACAAAAAGTGAGCCTGCCCAGCATGTCGCGCACAAACATGTAGCCTCTGAAGCGTTCGGGTACGATGCGGTTGTAACCCACCAGCTCGTTGGTGGTGGGTACCTGGCGATAAAGCTCGTAGCGCTGCATGACGATGCTGTTCCAGTGTATGCCCGAGTCCTCTCCCTTGGTGAGCACACCCATAAAGCCTGCCATGATCTTGTAGTTATACATGGGGTCGTACTGGAGGAGAAGTTTTGGGTTCTCTTTTATGAAGCTGAGGTCGCGCTGCGCAGCAGGAGAGCGGTCGGGGTGGTGAAGGACAAGCGCCCACAGGGTATCGAACGGCGGAAAGAGGTAAAAGTAGCCGATGGAGTCTTTATTACTGAGGCAGCCGAGCACATTGTTCATGAGCCCAACTTCTGACCGTGGCTCGCCGCGATAACGCTTTCTGCCACCGGCGGAAGCATCGAGCGCAACGACCAGCAAGAACACAATAAGAAAATACCTCATCTACCGGGATTAGGAACCGATAAAGTTAGGCATTTCAATGAAACGGGGTAATTGTGAAAAGGTTAAAAAGGAGGAGTCATATCCCCAGAAAATTCAATACTTCCCCAGGCGGGCGGGCAATGATGGCTTTATCTCCTCTTTCTACAATGGGGCGTTGTATCGATATGGGGTTTGTGGCGAGTATTTCCAGCCATTCTTCTTCGGAGATGTTCCTGTCTTGGTATTGCTGGGTATAGAGCGGCTCGCTTTTGCGTACGAGTGCGGAGGGTGGGATACCCAGTTTTTTGAGCAATGCAGTCAGTTCATCCTTACTTAATGGCTCGGCGAGGTACCAGCGTACATCGTGAGGGATGTTGCGCTCCTGTAGTATTTCCAGTGCGCCACGGCATTTGCTGCATTCGCCGTTGTGGTAGATGGTGATGGTATCCATTATACCGCCATTTCTTTCACATCGTCAGCTATTACCAGCCTGCCCAGTGTTTTTGCTTTTATTTCGTCTACAGTTACGCCGGGGGCATATTCGATGCATTTGAAACCATCGGGGGTGATATCGAATACGCCGAGATCAGTAACTACTTTTTTGATGCAACGCACACCTGTGATGGGTAGTGTGCACTGAGGCAGCAGCTTGCTCTCGCCCTTTGGGTTGGTGTGCTGCATGGCAACTATGATGTTCTTTGCTGCAGCCACGAGGTCCATAGCGCCGCCCATGCCTTTTACCAGCTTTTTGGGTATCTTCCAGTTGGCTATATCGCCGTTGTCGGCTACTTCCATTGCTCCAAGCACTGTGAGGTCTACCTTGCCGGCGCGTATCATGCCGAAGCTCATTGCGCTGTCGAAGAATGCAGAGCCGGGAATGGTGGTAACGGTTTGTTTGCCCGCATTTATCAGGTCGGGGTCTTCTTCACCTTCATAAGGGAACGGGCCCATGCCCAGCAGGCCGTTCTCGCTTTGCAGTACTACGTCAACACCCTCGGGGATATAATTGGCAACAAGCGTAGGAATACCTATGCCGAGGTTCACATAAAAACCATCCTGCAGCTCCTGTGCTATGCGTTTTGCTATTTGTTCTTTAGTTAAAGCCATTGTTAGTTTCTTTTACGGGTTGTTCGGTTCTCAATACGTTTTTCGTAGTTCTTTCCTTCGAAGATGCGGTGTACGTATATACCCGGCACATGAATTTCGTTGGGGTCTAATTCACCAACGGGAACCAGGTGTTCTACTTCGGCGATGGTCACTTTACCTGCCATTGCCATTAGCGGGCTGAAGTTGCGGGCAGTGCCTTTGAAGATGAGGTTGCCCTGGGTATCGCCCTTCCATGCTTTTACTATGGCGAAGTCGGCATCGAAGGCCATTTCCAGCAAATAATCTTTGCCGTTGAAGTTGCGCACTTCTTTGCCTTCGGCCACTTCTGTGCCTATGCCTGCCAGCAGCCATACAGCAGGCATGCCATAGCCGGCCGCCATGCAGCGAGTAGCCAATGTGCCTTGCGGAATGAGGTCTACTTCCAGCTCGCCGCTCAACAACTGGCGCTCGAACTCAGCGTTCTCGCCTACGTATGAGGAGATCATTTTCTTTACCTGCTTTTTGTGGAGCATCAGGCCAATACCGAAATCATCAACACCGGCATTGTTGGAAATGCAGGTGAGGTTGTTGATGTCTTTTTTTACGATGGCCGCAATGCAATTCTCCGGGATACCGCACAAGCCGAAACCACCCATCATGAGTGTAGCGCCCGATGGTATATCATGAATGGCCTCATCGGCCCCCGATACAACTTTCTTCATTATTGAAATTTTGAGAGTGCTAAATTAGTGGATTGGATGGTAAGTTAATGTCGTTTTAATTTTATTTTTAATTTAGCTTGGTAAAATAATTTATGGGTCTCGACTCCGTTGAACTACTGGTAGAAATTGAAAGGACGTTCGGAATTGATATTCCATCAAAAGTAGCGGAACGAATAAATACTGTTGGCCAGATGTATGATGTTGTCTGGGATCTTATAAGGCGTGACGACTCACAGCAGTGTCGTTCTCAAGTGCTTTTTTATAGGTTGAGATTAATTTTGAAAAAGGAATTTCACATTGATGAGGCCATTTCTCCTGCGTCAATTACTGAGGTTGTGATACCACAAAAAAACAGAAGAAACGTATGGAAGCAGCTAAGTGAAAAATTAACCTTGAAATTGCCACAACTTGTATTTCCTCGAACAATGGTAATAATTGCGTTTGTTTCTGGGTTAATACTCTATGGCATTTTAACATGGGTTCTCTCGTTTTACTTTCCTTTGTTGCCCGTAGGCATACTATATATATCAGGGTTAGTAATTGGGTTAATGATCGTTCGTGTAAGCTCTCCATTATTTGACCCATTCCGCACTGCCGTTCCGTACAAAACATTACGAGAGCTAACTTACGCAATTTTGCATTTGAATTATGTCTATTTGAATGCCAGTGGCGGACTAAGAAAAGAAATGGAGTTGGTGATTAATAAAATATTAATAGAGAGACTTGGAATTGACACAAAGGATATTTCACCTGAAAAATCTTTTGTGAACGACTTTGGTGTGGATTAGGAATATGCCGTAACTATTACATTTGCTACGAAATAGTTTGCTATGTCTAAAAAACACCAATCCCGCCCGGACGGCCTCGCCTATTCTACCAATAAGGATTTTTTTAATGATTTTCCTGCGGAAGAAAATGCCGAAACCCTGCCGAAAAACCAGCAAAAGCTGCGGGTGAAACTGGATACCAAGCAACGGGCGGGCAAAGTGGTAACGCTTGTAGATTGTTTTGTAGGCACCAATGATGATATGGAATCCCTTGGCAAGCTGCTTAAGACCAAGTGCGGCACAGGTGGCAGTGTGAAGGATGGCTACATTATAATACAGGGGGATTATAAGGATAAAATAATTGTCTGGCTGAAGGATTGGGGGTACACGCAGACCAAATAATGAAATCGTAGTTAAAATCATAGTGTTTAAGGGTTATCTATTCTAAATTGTTTAAATTTGTATAAAGCCTTTGACAATGGGGATCGAAACATTGAGGGAAAAGTTGCATGAGTACATTGATACTGCTGATGAGCGGCATTTGTCTGCCATTTATTTACTGGTAGAAGATAGTATTCCCACAAATGACAGCGAGATATTTGATGAAGAAACCATGAACATGATCTATCAAAGACGCGAAAATCATAGGAACGGGACTTCTAAATCATACACAGTTGAAGAAAGCCTCAACTTGATAAGGCAACATAAAAAATAAGATGACTTATGATGTCCTGATAAAGGAAGAAGCTCAGGCTGATACCTTGACCGCGTATTTGTATTATGAAGAAAAACGGGAAGGATTAGGTGAGCGGTTTTTGAAGGAGCTCACTGCGCGTTACCAGCAAATTGCTCAGAATCCGCAACATTATGGTTATTTATCTACTGATAAAGAAAAAACACTGCGTAAAATAAAAGTAAATAGATTTCCATACATAATTGTTTATGATTATACAGCAACTACAGTAACAATTTACCTGGTTCATAATTGTTACAAAAACATGGAAGACAATTACGAGTGACGGTTTATTACTTTTTCCTTTCAACTCTTTCTGTATTTTTGCGTACGAAATCCCCTTTTAGGTTTTCGCTTTTCCTTTTAACTTATGTCTACACTCAACGATATCGTAATACTTAATGAAAAAGAAACCCGTGGTGGTTTTGGTGATGGAATTTTAGAGGCCGGCCGCCGCAACCCTAATGTGGTGGCGCTGACCGCAGACCTTGCAGGCTCACTGAAGCTGAACGGCTTTATAAAGGAATTTCCTGATCGTTTTATACAGTGCGGTATTGCAGAGGCAAATATGATAGGTGTGGCTGCAGGGCTTACTATTGGCGGCAAGATACCTTATACGACCACGTTCGCGAACTTTTCTACATCGCGCGTGTATGACCAGATACGCCAGAGCGTAGCCTATAGCGGCAAGAATGTGAAGATATGCGCATCGCATGCGGGCCTTACTTTGGGTGAGGATGGTGCTACCCACCAGGTGCTGGAAGATATAGGCATGATGAAAATGCTGCCGGGCATGACGGTGATCGTTCCATGCGATTACAACCAGACAAAAGCAGCAACCATAGCAATAGCAGACTACGAAGGGCCGGTTTACCTGCGCTTTGGCAGGCCAAAGTGGCCAAATTTTACCCCAGAGAACCAAACTTTTGAAGTTGGCAAGGCACAGGTGCTTGCTGAAGGTACTGATGTGAGCATCTTTGCGTGTGGCCACATGGTGTGGCTGGCGGTAGAGGCAGCTAAGGCGCTTGCTGAAAAAGGCATCTCGGTAGAACTAATCAACATACACACCATCAAGCCGCTGGACGAAGCTGCGGTGATCAAGTCTATAAAGAAAACAGGTTGCATTGTTACTGCTGAAGAGCACCAGGTAAACGGTGGCTTAGGCGACAGTATTGCCAATGTTGCATCGCGCGAGTGTCCTGCGCCACATGAATATGTGGCGGTAATGGATACCTTTGGCGAAAGTGGCACCCCTAAACAACTACTGGATAAATACGGACTTACTAAGGAGAGCATTATTGCTGCTGCTGAGAAAGCGGTGAGCCGTAAGAAGCGATAAACGCGG
This sequence comes from Flavipsychrobacter sp., assembly GCA_044224775.1. Classification (GTDB taxonomy): domain Bacteria; phylum Bacteroidota; class Bacteroidia; order Chitinophagales; family Chitinophagaceae; genus Nemorincola. Next base: position 26,384 of record JBGAJU010000040.1, on the reverse strand, counting down.
CATAAGATTTGCTTTATATAGCATATCTGATTATGAGAGCGCTCCTCCTTGTGTTATTTATTCCCATGCAGTTGACGGCAAAGAACTATCAATTTGATACAGCCCACCTGCATCCACCATTCAGCATATACGTAATGCCCTGTCAACTTATTAGTGGCACTTATGCCGATGGGTTTACATTGGGCACAGAGTTCCGGGTATATCGTCCATTGTCTGTATCGCTGGAGGCAGGCCCTTTCTTTGAGTCGGGCTACATGGCAAAGGCAAACCTGAAATATTATATTCCCGTATCAATAGTGGATAATATGGAGCAAGCACCATACATAGCGCTTGAGTATGCCTACAAAGAGCAATCGTATAAAGTTACCGATAGATTGAAAGAGCCGCCGAAGAGTGAAGTAAAGTATGCTGTAAGCAAGCATGCTAATACGGTTCACCTGAAGTTAGGCGCTGTTATGTCGCGCAAGGGTTCTGTTTTTATGGATATGTATGTGGGGCTGGGTATCAGGTATAGGGTAGTAGATAATTCGTTGTTACCTGACCAGGAGAAAACGCTGTATCACTGGAATGAAGGTTTTACGGCGCGGAATACACACGACAAATGCGAGGGCTATGCTCTGAGCATCGCATTGGGGTGGAAAGTCGGGTGGCGGTATAAATAATTACTAACTGAAATATCCTTATCTTTTCGTGGTGAAACATGTAATATGCATTTTGTTATTATCGGGCATTGTATCCTGCAAGCCATCTAAAGACCTTGTGTACCATAGCGTACAAAATTGCAGGGTGCAAAAGGCGGGAATAGACCAGACTACAATGTGCATGGACATACGCCTGTATAATCCTAACAGGCATATGATAAAACTGAAGCAGGCCGATGTGGAGGTTTTTTTGAATAAAACCCGCCTTGGGCAAATGAGGGTTGAGGGAAAACATAAAGTAGCGAGGGCAGACACATTCTCTCTGCCTGTGCTGCTGGACGTGGACCTGAAAAATGCAATAAGCAATGCCTTTCAGTTAATTACCAGCAAGGACATGAATGTGCGACTTGAGGGCACCATAAAAGCCGGCAGGTTCGGTATGTATAAAAAGATACCTATCAGCTATGAAGGCAAGCAGGATATCCTTTCCGGGTTAAAATTGTGGTGAGTATTTTCCCACTATTATTCTACAACCAGTTTTCTAGTCTCTGTAACCTCGCCCGGAATCTCGATATGCACTGTGTAAGTGCCTGCAGACAGCCGGGGTAAGCGAATAAGCACTGTATTGTCCACTTTATCCAGTGTTTCGGCCAGCTTCATTATCTCACGCCCGGTAACATCGGTAATTGTAAACCAAGCATTAGTGCTCTTAGCTACCGGGGCATGAATGTTGACCATACACCATTCGCTGCCGGGATTGGGATATAATTCGGACACGGTCCATTGCTTGCGCACAGGGTTAATGACCCCCGCATTGCTGACATGTGCGCTGTCGTTCTTAACCATAATGAACTGGTGGTTGAGGTCTGTGATATAGCTGTTAGACTTCCATGTGAGTTCGCTGTTGCCTGATATGTATTTGTAGGTGGCGGCACTATCCAGCTCTGCGCTCCATGTGCTTCCAAAGTCGCCGGTTTCCCGTTTGAATAAACGGAAGTCGCCGGCAGAGAAGCCTGCATAAGTGATGTTGAGGTTTTTAAAACGGACGCTATCAGGCTGTGTGAAGGTGGCGTTACTGCCGTAGTTATTGATGATAAAATAACCCGGTACGGTGGCGCGTGCATCGGGTTTGGTATCAGGGTCGCTGAAGAGGTGGAACGCAACAACTTCCCCATCGGGGTAGGTGCCGGAAACAGGCAGGTGCATATCTACGCCTGCTGCGCCAAAAGCATTGAGGCCGCCGGCAGTAATCGATGGATTGCGATAGACACGGCCGGAAGAAACAGGTGCAGTGGAAGTAACAATATTTGCAGACGGCACAAACGTGTTGAAGTTACCTTTCACATCGTACAACATGCCATTAACAGCATCGTATTGGTTGAACTGGAAATATTTGAGCAGCCCTGTTTCGGTGGCGGGGTCGGTGATGAGGTGCATTTTCTCCCTCACTTCGTCCCGACTTAATGCGTAGTTGTATATTTTCACTTCATCGATCTTGCCATTGTAGCGGGACCCCTGGCCTGAATGCACATCGAGGTTGGCAAGGAACGGCGATTGAGAAAGATCGATGACGGGCATAGGAGAGTAACTGTTTACCGTATCAGCGATGCCGTTGAGGTAGAGCACTACGCCACCGGGGCTGTAGGTAAGTACAACGTAGTTCCATTTTGTGCTGTCGCATACCAGGCTACTGGTGCCTGAATAATTGACCATGCTATCTGTGTAGCAAAGTATGAGGTTGGGTGTATAGCCATTGAACTTAAACCCGAAACCGAAGCCATAGCTACCTGAGCCCGGGTAAGTGTTGTGCGAAATTATCTGCGAGAAACTGCTTTGGTTGCCCTTTGGTTGTATCCAGCATGAAATTGAAAAGTTGTTACTGTTAATGTTAGCAACGCCCAGGTTAACGGTTTGCGATGTGCCGTTCAGCTGCAGACATTTGCCGGCTACCGTGTCGGCGCTGCAGTAAGTGTCAGATACAGTTACCATACTGTCTATTGTTTTTGTATGGGTTCGTGCCGCACCATCGGTGATCTGCAGGGAAACCTTGTAACTGCCTGGTCCCGGATAAACAACTTTTGGCGCGCGGGAGCTTGTGCTGCTTACCCATGATGCGCCGGTGAACGTCCAGAGGCGGGTAGCACCTGCTTCGTCGTACATGGAATAGTCGTAGAAGTTAAAAGTATCCCTTGAGCAGCCGGAATATTTTTTGTCAACCATTGGTTGTGCTACCGGTCCGCCGGTTGCGTAGAGCGGAGATTCCCACATGCTGCAATTGCCTGTGATCCTCATCTTAGTATCCCTGTAGAAGATAAGCCCGCCTTCCCTTGCCTGCAGGCTGGCAGGTAGCCCGGCACTGAAGTCGATCCAGTCAGACATTGTGTTGTCTTTATAATATACTTTCGATGGCCGTGTATTGGTAATTGCATAGACCCCGCCATTTGAGCCCCCGTGATATTGCAGAAAAGCAACTTTTTTTCCTGATAGTGTTGTGCCGGTTACGTTTGTCCAGGTAGCGCCACCCGTGGTTGACCTGAACACCTTATTTGTTGCACCGGCATTTGCCATACAAACATAAACCTCGCTGTCATTAAGCGGATCTATAGCAACATCGGTATTATATGAGCTCCATGCAGCGGGCAGCGTAAGAGTGCTCCAGGTGGCGCCTGCATCGGTACTTTTGTACAGCCCGTTGCTTGCACATACATAGATCACCTTCGGGTTGTTCCGGGATATCTCAAAACGCCATACTTTATTGCCGCTGCCAAAATTGTGCAGTGCAGTGTATGAAGCGCCGGAGTTGGCTGACCGCCATAGAATACTGTCTTTGCCTAAATGAAAGACACTGGAATAAACCGGACCAACTGCAAGCTCGCTGGAGAACAGGCCGTAGTAGTCGTCTTGCGGCCACATTGTGTTGGGCACATTTGCAGCATTGTATTGCACCGGGCCTGTTAAAGTTGCAGGGAGCAGCAGAGTGCCGATATCGCGGAAGCCGGCTGTGCGCACGTTGCCGTGGAACACATGCCCTGTTGCATCTTCGCCGCCACCTAAAGAAAGGGCATTGCCCGCGCCATAAAACTCGTATTGTGCAGAATTACCGTTATGATACCTGCCGCCCACTACAACGTCCTCGTCCCAACCCTGGCCGAAGCCCCAGTAATCAGCACTTCTCAGGCCATGGTTGCGCACAGACCAGTTGGCAGTATTTGTAAAAAAGTCGTTGGAGTAATTAACGCCGCCGTCTGTTGCGATGTATGCATCACTGCCCAACGCAACAGCCTGTTGCATATCAGGATGCAATGCAAATGGCCCTGAATAGCCGCCGACGGGGCTGAAGTTCACACCACCGTCTGTTGATTTGTAGGTTGTAGTAGTGCCCACAATTACTGTGTTCGCATTGGCCGGCGAAACCACTATGCCCAGGTCGTAATATCCCTGGCCATTGGACATGCCAAGGCCTGTAGTTGCAGAACTGCCGGTCAATGTTGTAGATGTGGATGTTGCGGTGATACCCCAGATGTTGCCACGGTCGGTGGTTTTTATCAATTTGGGAGGCGTTGTATTGCCCAGGTTAACACAGTACACATAATTGCTGTTGGCTACCGTGACACCTAACCTGGCACCTTTTGTATCTGTTCCGGCAACAGCGCCTGTTACATCGGTGAAGGTGGTGCCGCCATTGGTGGAGCGGAGCAGTACCAGTAAATTGCCTGAGGTGGAACCTACAGCATAGACCGTGTCAGTGCCCGCGGCACCGATGACCAAGTCATAAAGGCTGCCTGTTACTGTGCTGCCCGCAGCTGCGGTCCAACTGGTACCACCATTGTCGCTATAATAGATGGATGTTGAGCCTGTGATAAGTATTCTTCCTGTACTGCGATTTATGGCGATCGCGTTGCCGTCTCCTCCTGTATATGCGGTTAGTGCCGCCCAGGAAGCACCGCCGTTGATTGTTTTCAGCAGCGTGCTTGATCCGCCATCGTATGTATAAACAATGTTCTCATTGGTTGGGTCGACAACGATAGATTTTGATCCGCAACTGTATAAAGTATCACTAACCGATACCCAGTGCAGGCCTTTGTCGGCAGTACGGTAGGTGGTGCCCGGCTCGGAGCAGGCATAGAGTACAGATGGATTTGATGGTGCAATGGCTATGCAGTAGATGTTGGTCTGGTAGTTGCGCAATCCTCCGCCGTTGGTGCGGTAGGTTTCTACCGGGCCCAGCAAAGTCCAGTTAGCGGCGCCGGCTGTGGTGCGTTCGTTTTTGCCGCTTTTTTTTTGTCCCTGGTTTTCAATAGAGTTGAGTAATTGTTTTTTGTGGTACCCGGCATCATATTTCACGTCGCCGTTTTCCTGAATAAAAGGAGCAATATCATTTCTCCAGCGGATGTAGGCATTGATATAAGGGTCTTCCCTAAATCCTTCTGCATCGCCTTCCACGTTGTTATCTATTTCGTTTTTATCTTTTGTATCATGACTGTAAACTTCGATCAGCGAATCGAGCTTGTGAACGTTAGGTTTGTTCCAGTCGGTTTGCGTTACCCACTGTGGAACAGGTATGGTTGCTGGCAGGTCAAAAGGATTTTTTTGCTGTGCATTTGCTGTTGCAGACAGCAGCATAAATATCAAGATGACAGATGTTGTTATGCAATTGCTTTTCATTACCTGCATTTTACGCATATTCTATAATATTTTCTGACGGTAAAGGTAGAGAAAATATTATCGTTATATGGTGCGCGTAGCTAAAGGACCCGAGGTTTCAGTGCGTGGTTTTAGTGGTTGTGACAATTGTTCAATTACCGGAGCATTTTTATACTTTTGAATAATGTTCTATTCATTCAAAGGATTTATACCGGTGGTGCATCCGTCGGCTTTTGTGCATCCGCTTGCTGCGGTTACCGGCAATGTAATAATAGGTAAAGATGTATATGTCGGGCCCGGGGCAGCCATACGTGGCGACTGGGGTGGCATAGTAATAGAAGACGGATGTAATGTGCAGGAAAATTGTACGATACATATGTTCCCGGGAGTGACGATGACTTTGCGGGAGGGTGCACACATTGGGCATGGTGCAATAATACATGGTGCCAGTATAGGCCGCAATGTGTTAGTGGGGATGAATTCGGTGATAATGGATGAAGCAGAAATTGGTGATGAATGCATTATAGGTGCAATGACCTTTATAGCTGCAAAAACTATAATACCCCGGCGTAGCCTGGTTGTGGGTAATCCCGGCAAGGTGATAAAGGAAGTGAGTGATGATATGATAGACTGGAAAACCAAGGGAACACAGCTGTATCAGATGCTGCCCAAAGATTGTCATGAAGGCTTAGTGGAATGCCGGCCATTAAGTGAAGTGCCTGCAAATCGGCCTGAGCAGGAGAGTTTGTACAGTACCTGGGAGACGATCAGGAAAGGATGAGGTTGGTTAACAGGTTGATAAGTATGGTTGTGCGTAAATGATAGTTGTAAATTAAAAAAAAGAACGTCCCGATATCATCGGGACGTTCTTTTTAAAAGGTAACCACGAATTAACCATTCGCTTCTTCAGAGTGAACCAGCTCATTAACGAACTTAGCCACAGCTGCAATACGCGCATGATTCAAAGCGTAGTGAATGAATTTTCCGTCACGCTCAGTGATCACGATGTTCGCTCTGCGCAGGATAGCGAGATGTTGAGAAGCAACAGACTGCTCCAGACGCAACTTCACATAGATGTCAGTTACATTCATGCGTTTGTTTTCTTCCAGCAACTTCACGATCTGCTGACGCAGTTTGTGGTTTATTGCCCTCAATGTCATAGCTGCATTTTTAACAGCTACGTAGTCCAACTTGATTTGCTCGTTGGAACCTTCGCTCTTCCGAATTACCAGAGTGTTTGCTGATACCGTCGTTTCCATTAATTGAAATTTTGGTGTTAATTGATTAAAAAATTTGATTGCTTACTTCCCAACCCCGACTAAAAAATCAAAGTGGGGTGCAAACATACGCAATTAAACCGATATGATGTACATTAAATTTAAAAAAAAAGTTAACGCAGCGTTAAAAATGCAAATTTTATGCATGAAACATTGGTGTTAAATAATTGATTATCAATTATTTATGAGTAAAAACTTGTTTAAGATAAAAAGGTTCAGCGTTTGCCAGATTTACGGTGTTGCTACATTTATATTGCTCAAAGGCATAGGCAACCCATAAATCAAAGTTCACCTGCGTGTCTTGAATTATCCGTAAATTATTAAAATCCAATGTGTTAGCAATATCAGGAACATTTGTTATGATGACCGAATTTTCTGTATTTTTTACTAATACATTCAACTGTTCCTCCATAATGTGCTGTGGAGATAATATGCAGGTAAAACTAGTATCGTAAACTGCAATAAAGTATTCCTTTTCGCGAGCAAATAACAACGATATGTATTGCGGTGCATTGCTATGATGTTTGTATGCCTGATAAGCCAAAAGTGTGAGGCGGTTATCAAGCAACAAAGGAATATCTAATGCATAGCACAAACCTTTTGCAGTGGCCATACCTATACGCAGGCCGGTATATGATCCGGGGCCGGCACAAACAACGATACCATTCAATTGCTGTAAAGAAATATTTGCATCTGCAAGCACATCATTGATCATTACATTTAAAGTTGCAGCATGATTGCGCGTTTCGGTGTTGGTGCAGATAGCTACAAGTTTGCCGTCGGCACCTACGGCAACAGCGCCGGTATCGGTAGAAGTATCTATGTGTAGTAAGTATTGCATGTTGCGGATGCAAAAGTAAGTGTATAACGATTTAATTATTGCTATTACTTTTGCGATATGGAAAAGAAAATAATACGCACTGACAATGCACCTGCGCCGATAGGGCCATATAACCAGGCAGTGCAATACGGAGATATGCTTTTTATATCAGGGCAAGTGCCGATAGACCCAAAAACGGGTGACGTAATAAAGGGTGACATAAAAGATGAAGCGCGACTGGTAATGGAAAACCTGAAAGCAATATTGACAGAAGCAGGCATGAGCTTTAATAATGTATTAAAGACCTCCATCTTCCTGATGGATATGGGACAATTTGGTGCCGTGAATGAAGTGTATGGCAGTTATTTTACTGACTATGCACCGGCGCGCGAAACCATACAGGTGGCAGGACTGCCTAAGGGTGTGCAGGTGGAGATAAGTATGATAGCGGGAAAATAAATTAGCCAATTAAACAATCCGGCAATTCGACAATTAACAAATCATTCGAATTGCCGGATCATCACATTGCCACATTAATTTTTCTTTGCTTCTTTGGCCCAGGCATCTTTTAATGTTACTGTGCGGTTGAAGATGAGTTTTTCAGTTGTGCTATCCTGGTCAACGCAGAAATAACCTTTGCGCATGAACTGTACTTTATCGCCGGGTTGTGCTTTTGCCAGTTCAGGCTCTATATAAACCGACGGTAGTATGTGCAGCGAATCGGGGTTAATGTAATCTTTAAAATTTCCTTCTTCATTCGATGGATCTTCTACCCTGAAGAGGCGATCGTACATACGCACCTCAGCGGTTTTTGCATGCTGTATGCTCACCCAATGTATGGTGCCTTTTGGATTGAGCCCGCTGGTATCGTTACCGCTCTTACTTTCAGGTATATAAGTGCAATGTATCTCTGTAATGTTGCCCGCACCATCTTTTTTGCAGCCATCGCATTTTACAATGTATGCATTCTTAAGGCGAACCATATTGCCGGGAGCCAGGCGGAAATATTTTTTAGGTGCATCTTCCATAAAATCCTCGCGCTCTATCCATAGCTCGCCGCTGAAAGGTATGTGGCGGTTGCCTGCGTAAGGATCTTCAGGGTTGTTCTCTGCTTTGAATTCTTCTGTTTGTCCGGCCGGGTAATTAGTGATCACCAGTTTTACAGGGTCGAGCACCGCCATTACGCGGTTGCAGGTTTTATTGAGGTGTTCGCGCACGCAGAATTCCAGTAAACCAACATCTACTATATTCTCTCGTTTCGCTATCCCAACTGTATCGCTGAACTGGCGCAAAGCCTCGGGTGGATAACCGCGGCGACGCATACCACTGATGGTGGGCATGCGTGGATCATCCCAGCCGGCCACGTGTTTTTCGTTTACCAGTTGCAGCAGTTTGCGCTTGCTCATTACTGTATAGGTAAGATTGCGGCGTGCAAACTCATATTGGTGCGACGGGAAAATACCCAGTTGCTCTATGAACCAATTATATAACGGGCGGTGATGAATGAACTCGAGTGTGCAGATAGAGTGTGTTATCTCTTCGATGCTATCGCTTTGGCCATGGGCGTAGTCGTACATGGGATAGATGCACCATTTATTGCCGGTGCGGTGGTGATGCTCGTGCTTGATGCGGTACATGAGCGGGTCGCGAAGGAGCAGGTTGGGGTGCGCCATATCTATTTTGGCGCGGAGGGTCTTTTCGCCATCCTTGTATTTACCGGCTTTCATGTCGGCAAACAGTTGCAGGTTCTCTTCTACGCTGCGGCTACGGTTTGGACTTTCAATGCCGGGTTTTTCAAAAGAGCCTTTTGTGGCGGCTATCTGTTCGGCAGAGCTGTCGTCAACGTAAGCGAGGCCTTTTTTTATCAGCGCTACTGCAAAATCGTACAGCTTATCGAAATAGTCTGATGCGTAGTATTCGCCATCCCAACGAAAGCCGAGCCATTTGATATCATTCTTAATGCTTTCTACATATTCTGTTTCCTCTGTTACAGGATTGGTGTCATCGAAACGCAGGTTGCATTTGCCATTATATTTTTTTGCCAAACCGAAGTTGAGGCAAATGGAAGTGGCATGGCCAATGTGCAGGTAGCCATTAGGCTCAGGCGGGAAACGGGTATGCACCCTGCCGCCATTTTTGCCTGCCGCAATATCTTCTTCTATTATTTCCTCAAGGAAATTGAGGGAACGTTCTTCGCTCATTATGTCTATTTATTATAGGAGAGCAAAGGTAGTAAAAGAATGGGTGGAGATTTCTACCACCTCCCACAAGAAGAAAGCGGGTATTTGCGGGAGGCACTGTTGCTGGCAAGGCTAACTCTTATACCTGCGGTGAATGACAATAAACTGTTGTACATACTTTTTGGGAAAAGATGTTGCGGGTATCCCCGTGGGTCGATAATGCTGGTGAGCATGCGGTAGTAACTGATACCAACCAAGGCACTTATCCTTGAAGTGAGGCTGTATGACACATCTGCCTGTGCGCTGCCCCAGAGGCTGTATGGCCGGAATGGCCGCATGGTACTGCCTTTGTATGTATAGTCGAGATCGAAAAGGGCGATGTGGTAAACGTTTGCCATGTTGACACGGTCTGTTTGCCGGAACCGGACACTGGTATTATATGAGCCTAATATTCCAATGGAGGGTATGAGCGATAACTTTTCGGATAACCTTATGCCGTAGCCAATGTTAAGGGGAATCGTTACATGGCTATAATCTTCGGATCTGCGGGCCTGACGCATATTGTGCGTTCCCGGACTTTCGATAGCATTTGCCCAGTAATTGTAGGTTACGTTCCTGCCGGTGTGCATATAACCGATACCGCTGGTAACAAAAAGATTGCCCCATTGCCGGCCAATGCCCAGCTGGATGTGATAGCCCAATGCATTTTTTGAAGTGGAAGCATTTTTTGATTGGAATCCATCATGCATATCGCGGACACGAACATTTGACGGGCCCACACCTCCATAGAGTTGCACATATGTCTGCGCCTGTGCATAAATGCCACAGGCCAATAACAGAATTATGTACAGTGTGCGTTTCATTGAGGTGTTACGGTAATAGCAAGATAGTGAATTTTATTATAAGTTGTATATGCGCCTTATAAATCATTACTTTTGCCCGCGATAGCGGATATACAATATGAAAAGACCTATACGTGTATTGGTAGCCAAAGTGGGGCTTGATGGTCATGACCGTGGGGCAAAGGTTGTAGCGACCGCCCTGAGGGATGCAGGTATGGAGGTGATCTATACCGGCCTGAGACAAACCCCTGAAATGGTGGTGAACACAGCATTGCAGGAAGATGTGGATGCAATTGGCATCAGTATATTGAGCGGCGCACACATGACGGTGTTCCCTAAGGTGCACCAGCTAATGAAGGAAAAGGGGTTGAATGATGTGTTGCTGACAGGCGGAGGTATTATTCCTGATGAGGATATGAAGCAACTACAGGAAACCGGAGTAGGCAGGCTATTCCCGCCAAGTGCGCCAACCTCAGAAATATCAAACTATATCACCGGCTGGGTAGAAGAGCACCGGAGATAAGATCCCGGGTTGAAGAATATAAATTCAAAAAAATTAATCAATCATAAATCAACAAATAGCAATGACATTATTAACGCAATTAGAAAACGGTACCTATATCATTACCATAAACCGCCCGGACAAAATGAATGCCCTTAATAAGGACGTGATCGATGACCTGAGCAATGTTTTGGACGAAGTATATAACAACCCGGAAATAAAAACAGTTATTATAACAGGCGCCGGCGAAAAGGCGTTTGTGGCGGGTGCGGATATCAGTGAATTCCTGTCGCTTGGTGCAGCTGAAGGAGCAGCACTTGCAAAAAGGGGACAGGATATGGTTTTTGACAAAATAGAAAACAGTCCGAAGCCTATAGTTGCTGCAGTGAACGGCTTTGCGCTGGGTGGCGGGTGTGAACTGGCTATGGCGTGCCATTTCAGGGTTGCATCTGCAAATGCTAAATTCGGACAACCCGAGGTGAACCTGGGACTGATACCGGGTTATGGCGGTACGCAACGACTTACACAACTCATAGGTAAAGGAAAAGCAATGGAGCTGACCATGACCGCAGATATGGTAGGAGCCGACGAGGCAAAAGCACTCGGACTGGTAAACCATGTGTTTGCGTTGGAAGAGCTGTTGCCTAAAGCCAAAGAAATACTGCAAAAAGTGCAAACAAAGGCCCCGGTTGCAGTAGCTAAGGCAATTGCCTGCATAAATGATGCAGCAAAGGGTGATACGCGCGGGTTCAATAATGAAATTGAGCGTTTTGGGGAGTGCTTTACCACTGAAGATATGAAAGAAGGCACTAATGCATTCGTGGAAAAAAGAAAACCTGTGTTTAAAGGAAAATAATTTATTATCTTCAACCTCAAATTTTCATATACATGCGACCCAGGTATATCCTTAGCTTATTGAGCGTTTGCTGCTGCCTGTCATTTTGTAATATTTCGTTTGCACAAAATGCATACAGGGAATACATTGAGCAGGATGGCTGGTCGATAGGCATGAATGCCGGCCTGAGTGACCTGTGGGGTGATGTGGGCACCAAGTCTTTCATCACGCACTATACTAACAGCAAATACTTTGACAAGGTGGCATCGATGGGTGGGTTATTTGGCCGTTATACGATACATCCCTGCCTTGCGGTGAGGCTGCAGGCAAATTACGGAACGCTCTACGCTACCGATAAATGGAATTACGATGCGGCGACATCAGTTCAGCTGCAAGGAGAAGACCCCTACCAGCGATATGCGCGTGCGCAAAACGCTAAAGTATATATGTTTGAAGGTTCTCTGTTATTTGAGCTGGATCTTTTGAGGATCAATCCTGAATCTAAGCGTGCGGCAAAAAGAGGACAACCTTACCTGGCACTTGGTTTTGCGTACTTCCATTTTAATACATACAGCACCGTGGGAGATGAAGGCAGATGGGTTGCAGTTCGCGACCTGCATCTTGAAGGGCAAGGATGGGGACCTGACTATCCTAAGCAATACAGGCCTTGGCAGCCGGCAATACCCATCGCACTTGGCTACCGCTGGGACCTTGGCGAGCACCTGAATTTTGGGATCGAATACATGTACCGCAAGACGTTCACTGATTACCTGGACGGTGTGAGCGGCAAATATGTGGACCAGAAAGAGTATGCAATGCACCTGGCACCGGATGATGCTGTTAACGCCCAGTATGTATCTGACAAAGGTTATTACCTGGGATTGCAACAACCTAATGCAAAGGGCAATATGCGTGGCAACCCGAGCAATAAAGATGCTTACTCAACGCTGACGCTGATACTCTACTATAAGATCAACACCAACACACGTAAGTGGTTCCGCAGATACTAATTTGAAAAGTGTGCTAATTGAAAATGCTTCTTCGGAAGCATTTTCAATTTATACCCTTGCCCGCCAGGGAATTTCAGGAGCGTTATTGATGTGTGAAATATACCGAGCCAACACAAACAAATAATCAGAAAGCCTGTTCAGGTATTGAATAATTAGTTGCGGCACTTCTTCATGATGTTCCATCATGCCCACGCAAATACGCTCTGCCCGGCGGCAAACACAGCGTGCCACATGACAGGTGGAAGAAGCAAGATTGCCACCGGGCAAAATAAATGAACGCATCTCCGGCAGCACAGTATTCATTTTGTCTATTTCCTGCTCCAGCCATGTTACGTCTGCATCGTGCAGATCGGGTAATTTCATTTTTACTTCTTTCTCAGGATTTGTTGCCAATACTGAACCAATGGTGAACAGGCGATCCTGTATCTCGCGGATAGAAGCGCTTATCTCTGTGCTGTTGCACATATCATTTACCATGCCGAGGCAGGAGTTCAACTCATCAACGGTGCCATAGGCTTCTATGCGGATGTGGTTTTTAGGCACGCGAACACCACCAATGAGACTGGTGCTGCCTTTGTCGCCTGTTTTTGTGTATATCTTGAACATATAAGTGTTGTAATTTGTAAGGGGTTGCTATGCGCTAAGGATAGGCTGTTGCTTTGTGTCTGTTTCCACCACACCGTCCCTTATCCTTATTACCCTGTGCGTATGTTTAGCAATATCTTCTTCGTGTGTTACCAGCACTACGGTATTTCCCTGTTCGTGTATCTTCCCGAATAATTCCATTATCTCGATAGATGTTTTGGTATCGAGGTTCCCGGTGGGTTCATCGGCGAGCAATAACGAGGGGTTGTTGATCAAAGCACGGGCAATTGCCACGCGCTGGCTTTGTCCGCCGGAGAGCTCGTTGGGCTTGTGATGCCCGCGGTCGCTGAGGCCTACTTTAGCAAGCATATCCCTTGCGCGCTCTTCACGGTCTTTTCTTGATACACCGGCATAAATTAGCGGCAACGCCACATTCTCCCAGGCAGTGAGGCGAGGCAGCAGGTTGAATTGCTGGAAAACGAAACCAATTTCAACATTACGAACATCCGCCAGTTGGTCGTCTGCCATTTTGCTGACGTTCTTGCCGTTAAGAATGTACTCGCCGGCAGAGGGGCTATCGAGGCAGCCCAGAATATTCATTAGTGTAGACTTGCCTGAGCCGGATGGCCCCATTAATGCAACGTATTCGCTTTGATTGATGAGCAGGTTAATACCCTTCAGCACGGGTAATTCCTGCTTACCCAGAAAGTAACTTTTTCTTATGTCATTAAGCCTGATAACTTCTTTCATCGTATCGGGTAAAAGCCAAAGATATGCCGCGGAATGCTGCAATATGCTTTTAACTTTGCAATGTATTTTCAAAAATACGTATAATTTCACCGTTGGTATGATATGCTTTCCAAATTGTAAGATCAACCTGGGGCTATATGTGGTCCGCAAGCGCGAGGACGGCTATCATGACATAGAGACCGTTTTTTACCCGCTTGCCCTGCGTGATGTTTTGGAAATAGTGCCTGCCGAAAAAAGCCGAATGCAGTTAACAGGGTTGACAGTAGCCGGTGATACACAGGCAAACCTGGTTTGGAAAGCATACGAACTATTGAGTAAGGAAATGCCCGGCAGGATACCTGAACTTGATATTTACCTGCATAAGGTGATACCTATGGGTGCCGGGCTGGGAGGAGGATCTGCTGATGGCGCATTCATGCTGAAGCTGATCAATGACTTTTGTAAGCTTGAATTAAGCAATGAACAATTGTCAGAATACGCGTTGAGACTGGGCAGCGATTGTCCGTTCTTTATTTATAACAGGCCTAGGTTTGCCGCAGGCAGGGGCGAGCAAATGGAAGATGCAAATATCGACCTGGCGAAGTATAGTATACAGCTTGTTTGCCCAAAGGTACATGTGTCCACAGCAGCTGCTTTTGGGATGATAACACCGGCCAAAGCAGCGTTTGACCTGCGGCAGTTAAACACATTACCGGTAGCGCATTGGCGGGAACATATAAGAAATGACTTTGAGCAGCCCGTATTTGCGCAACACCCTGTGCTGGCAGAGATCAAACAGCAGCTATATGACCAGGGCGCGGTTTATGCAGCAATGAGTGGTAGCGGCTCCGCATTATTTGGGATATTTCCGAGGGCGAAAAAGGCGGAAATAAAGGCGGCAATTGAATTTTCGCAATATTATATTGAATTTCCTGCCGGTAAGTAAGCGTATCCTGCATTTGCTGAAAAGCCGGGACCAGTTCCCAAAGATTTTTACTACTTTTATAACCCTTTAATAAATTTTATATGCTTGATACGCCACGATACAAAGAGCTGCAGGAAAAACTTGCCGGCCAGACGGATGAGAAAGGAAGGATAGATACGCTGCTGGGCATAGCAGAAGAGATAAAGAATTTTGATGTAGATGAGGCCATGAAAACGGCGGATGAGGTTATTTCGCGTTCACGCAACCTTAGTTACCAGCATGGTTTAGGCAGGGGCTATTGCCTGAGAGGGTTTTGTTATCGCCTGAAGGGTGAATATGACGCCGGTATACAGGTGCTGAAAGAAGCACTATCTATAGCAAGGCAGATCTCTGACCGCAATATTGAAGCTACTACACTTTATTACCTGGGTAATATTTACCGCGACCTTGGTGACCTTTCGAGTACGCAAACGCATTATGAAAAGGCCTTGGCGATCAACGAAGAATCGGGGAATGAATACTACCAGTCAGTTATCCTGTCGAGCATATCCAACCTGTTGTATGACCTGAATGACTATGACAGTGCACTGGAGTATGCGTTGAAATGCCTGCCCATATTTGAGCGGGTGGACAATGTGAACAGCCTGCTGAACATTTACAATACGCTTGGTAATATCTACTTTAAGAAAGAACAATATGAGGAAGCGTTAGGTTACTTCCACGAGAACAGAAAGCGCTCTGAAGTTGGCACTGCAGCCTATATCATGGCTGAAAGTGGCATGGGCAAGGTGTATTACAAGATGCAGAAGTTCAACGATGCGCACAAATTTCTTTCAAGTGCATTAGATACTGCGAAAGAGTTGAGCAATGCAGAAGTGCAGATCATCTGTAATTTTTACCTTGGCCGTTTATTTATGGATGAGGGAAGTAACATGCAGGCATTGCAATACCTGAATGCTGCGTTTACCCTTGCCAATGATTACAACCGCAAGCACGACGTGATGAGCGTGCACGAGATGCTGTCAGCCCTTTATGATAAGATGGGTGATATCTCGAAAGCATTCTATCACCTGAAATCTTTTGAGCAGGCGAAGGAGGAAATATTCAAGCAGAAGATCATTAACGAGCTGCGTAACCTGCAAGTGCGCCAGCAGATAGAATTGGCGCAGAAAGAAAAAGAAGTGGCCGAGCGCACTGCCCAACTGAAGCACCAGTTCATGGCGAATATGAGCCATGAGATACGGACGCCGATGAATGCTATTGTAGGTATGACTCGCCTGTTGCTATCAAAAGACCCCAGGCCCGAGCAATTGCGTTACCTTAAAGCGATACAGTTATCATCTAATAATCTGCTGGTTATCATTAATGATATCCTCGACCTATCGAAGATAGAGGCCGGTAAGATAGTGATCGAGAATATTGATTTTGACTTGCGCGAGATAGTGCAGAGCGTGAAGGACATGCTGCTGCTGAAGTTTGAAGAGAAAGGTGTGGAGCTGCGAATTACCGTTGACCCTGCGATTCCGCGCCGGGTTATTGGTGATCCTACGCGGATCAACCAGGTATTAATAAATCTTGCGGGTAACGCTGTTAAGTTTACCGAGAAGGGATATGTGGAAGTGAAAGCCACGCTGGTGAAGAAGGAAGGTGCGAAGCTGAGGATAAAGCTGGATGTGATAGATACGGGTATTGGTATTGCGCCTGAATACGTAGATACGATATTTGATAGCTTTACACAGGCAGGTGCTGATGTGACACGCAAATTTGGTGGAACCGGACTTGGCCTGACCATCTCGAAACAATTGGTGACGCTGATGGGAGGAGAAATATCTGTGCAAAGCCAACTGCACAAGGGCACCACGTTCACGGCTATTATTATGCTGGAAGAGTCGACCGTTCAGGAGCAGGTGCAGCAGGCAAGCGTGTTGGACAGCATAGCTATTAAGCGGTTGAACGAATTGAAAATATTGTTGGTTGAGGACAATGAGTTTAACCGTATGGTGGCAGAAGATACCATGAAAGAACTATTGCCTGATGTGACCATGCATATGGCATTCAACGGGCAGGAAGCTATTAGCCAACTGGAGAAAGAAATGTATGACATAGTACTGATGGATATACAAATGCCTGTGATGGACGGTATGACCGCTACCAAAGCGATACGGAAAATGCCTGAGCCATCGCGCAGTGTGAAGATCATAGCCATGACAGCTAACGTGATGCAGGAAGATGTGCAGGAGTATTTCAACATAGGTATGAATGCGTATGTTTCCAAGCCTTTTAATGCGGATGAGTTGTTGCTGAAGATGGACAAAGTGATGGGCAACAATCGTCCTGTTAAAGCCAAACAAGTGGTGCATGCAGCGCCAGCGTCTGCACCTGAGCCTGCAAAAAAGGAGAAGGTGTTCCCGCCTATGCCTGATAAAGTAACAGACAGGACCTTCCTGAAGCAATTTACGGCCGGGAATGCAGAGAAGCAACAGAAATACATTGGTATGTTCCTGGAGAATGCACCGAAGTTGCTGAGCAATATAGACCAGGGACTTGCCGCAAAGGATTACCAGACCATTAAGATAGCAGCCCATTCGCTAAAACCACAACTTTCGTATATGGGTGTAAAAGAAGATGTGAGCAACATCTTCCTGATAGAGCAATCGGCGGGTGAAAAGGCCCATTATGAAAGCCTTCCGGAGCTTGTAGCCAACCTGAAACGTATATGTGATAAGGCATTTGCGGAATTAAGAAGCAATAATTAGGAAAAACAGCGCTATTTTGCGTTGCTATTTTTATATTTACAGATAAATTTATACTTTTCGAACACGAAATATATTTTATGGATCAAAGCTCGCAGTATATATTCCTGGTAGATGACGAACCTATCCAGAATGAGATGTTGAAAGACCATATAGGGTCTATTTTCCAATACCAGCTCAAGACATATGAAAGTGGTGAAGACGCGATAAGGGACCTGGGCCTGAACCCGGCTATTTGTGTGTTGGATTACCACCTTAACTCTCATCTTCCGAATGCGCAAAATGGAGTGGAAGTGCTGAAGAGGATAAAGGAGCTTAGCCCACATACTGAAGTTATCATGCTTTCAGGGCAGGATAAAATAGAAGTGGCGATAGACAGCATGAAATACGGTGCCTATGACTATGTGATAAAAGGAGAAACAGCGTTCTCACGCATCCAGAACATCCTGGATAATATCATTGAGCTGCACAGCCTGAAAGATGCCAATAACAGTTATAAAAAGATCATTGGTGGATTGTGGGCGGCTATTGCATTGGTGGTTGTTGCTTCTATTTGCCTGGCGATATATATGGGTAAGCACTACTCTTCTTAAACAAACTGATAATCATATTTATAACCCCTCCCGAACGGAGGGGTTATTTTTTGCCCTTTGCAATACGTTTAAGGATTGCTTATATTTGATAAAACACCACACCGTTGCGGCTACACTACATCATCAAGATCGTTGTGGTAAGTATGTTATTCGCACTTACCTCATCTGCCCAAACGGGGTGGCGATGGGGTGTGGGCAGTAATGTATATGGTACCAGCGGGGCAGATATTGAAACCTGGCCCACCGTTGCCGACAGGGATGGTAATGTATTTCTTTCAGGTATCATTACGGGCTGGGCAGATTCCGCAGTTTTTGGTCCGCACAAGGTTTACAATCCGTTTCATTACACGCAGATGGTTGTGACTAAGGCTGATACTGCAGGTAACTATCAATGGGCAGTAGGCACGCAGGGCACAAATGTTTTCCCCGTTTCAATGGCAACAGATGCTGATGGTAACCTGTACCTGCTGGGTAAGTATGAGAATATGTACTGCGTGATAGGTGCCGATACATTGGTGGACAGCAGCCATTATATGATGTGCTTTCTTGTGAAAATATCTCCAACGGGGCATGTACTATGGTCTAAAAATGTTGCACCGCAGGCGAATGCCGGCGGGTTGGGGGTGGACAGCGCGGGTGCGGTATATGTTTCAGGGAGCTTTTATATGGCCAATATCAGTATAGGTGGTACGGTGCTGACGAATAGTAATCCTTCGGGTGGGACTTCGGGTTATGGAGGTAGTGCGGATGCATTTCTTGTTAAATACGATTCATCAGGGAATGCATTGTGGGCAAAGAGTTTTGGAGGCGATACCACTGATTATCCGCAGGCAATGACTGTTGCCCCAAATGGTACCATCTACTTATCAGGACATTATTATTCGCCTTCCATAAACGTGGGAACATATACGCTTGCAGGCACATCAGCAACCGGAGGCAGGGCGAATTTCCTGGTGCGGTATGATGCCAATGGTAACTGCGATTGGGTGAAAAGTATGAATGAGCACATTAATGTGACGGCCATGACCACCAATGAGCAGGAAAGTATTTTTATGACAGGTAGCATAGATACGGGCATTGTTGAAGCCGGTTACTACTTATACCATTTTGGCAAACAGGATATGTATCTCTCTAAATACAATGCTGCGGGAACGGCAGTATGGGCCAGGTCGGCGGGGGGTAGTCAGACCGATATTGCCAACAGTATAGCATTAGACCTGTGCGGTAACTTATGGGTAAGCGGGCAGATGAGCAGTGTGAATGGTATTATAGGGTATTCGATGATCCTGGAATCGTTCAGGTTGAATGAGCCACCATGGTCTTATGACCCGATGTTTGTGGCATGGTATGACACGCTGGGAGGGTATAAAACCAGTATGGCGTTACCAAGTGGGGGTGATGATGAGAGCGGAATAGCGATAGATAACAGGGGCAATTTTTACCTCGGCGGCGATTTCCAGGCGGTAATGACCTTTGGCAGTAATGTGCTGACACCTGCAGGGCATGAGCTGGGCTTCATGGCAAAATACCATTATGATTCGGCTGTTTGCCATAGTGCCTTGGTGCTTGATGCTGATGCAATAAAAGAAAATAAGGGGATAAGCCTGTATCCTAATCCGGCATATGATCTGTGCACAATACAAAGTAATACGGTTTTTCCCCCAGGCACTAAAGCTGAGTTTTTTGATGTGACAGGCAGGTATGTTGGGACATTCCCTCTTGCAGGCAGCAAAGAGACCATCGCTCTTGACACATGGCAGGCCGGCATCTACCAATGCAGGATAATATCCGGGGATGGTATTATTGTAAGAAAGCTTGCCGTGATCAAATAACGCCCATATTATTTTCGCTCCCTTTTTAGCTATAAATTGCAGCAGTGAAAAAGTCAGCCTTAGCTTTTCTTTTGTTTAGCATCACAGCTTCAGCGCAACAGATAGACGTGCGGAAATATATAATGGACACAGCTAGCCATTATGTTATGATGGAAGATTTTGTAGTAACGGGTTTCCAGTTGGGTACTGCTAGAAACACATCGTTCAACATATTACCTTACTCACTCAAAGATATTAATGCGAAGGCACCGTATAATTTAAGTGATGCCCTTGCTAAATTACCTGGCATATCTCAAATGACTACAGGGAATTCGATATCTAAACCCGTCATTCGCGGATTATACGGCAACAGGATATTAGTATTGTACACGGGCATGCGGTTTGATAACCAGCAGTGGCAGGATGAACATGGCTTGGGATTATCACAAATAGGTATTGATCGCGTGGAAGTGATAAAAGGGCCGGCATCGCTGCTGTATGGTTCTGATGCATTGGGTGGGGTTATCAATATTATAGAAGAGAAACCAATTGAAAAGGGTTCTTATTCAAGCGCAGGTATGCAGTTGTTCACAAATACACTGGGCATATTGGCCGATGCAGGCGTGAGCAACAGGAAGGGCAAGAATTGGTGGCGCGTGCGGCTGGGGGGAGAGAACCATGCAGATTATACAGATGGCAACGGGGTGCGTATATTTAATTCGCGCAATAAAGGATATTACCTGAAGGCCGGTTATGGATTTGAAAGACGTAAGTGGGAGCAGGAGAATAGTTATAATTTCTCATACAACCAGTATGGTTTTATAATGGATAGCATGGGTACTTTTTTTGTGCCCGATGAGCGATGGGCAAGACAGATGTCGGGGCCACACCATAATGTGATGCTCAATATGTTCAGTTCGCAAAACACCTTTAAGCTTCAACAGTCTACACTGAAAGTGAATGCAGGTTTTCAATCGAACATGCGGGCAGAAGATGAAGGTGGCGGACAGATAAGCCTGAAAATGCACTTATTGTCTGTATTGCAAAGCATGAAATGGGAGAAAGAGTTGAGCAAGAAAGTGACGTTTGTTCTTAACCAGCAATACACCTATGAACATAATACTAATTATGGCTTTCGCATCATCATACCCGATGCATCGTTTATGGAGGGCAACTTATCGGGTTATGTAAAACTCGTATCCGGTAAATTGATTGCAGAGGTAGGGGCAGGTGTTAGCGATAAGTACATAAAAACTATAAAAACAAAAAGCCTTAACCCTCCCGGCAGCGAGGTGGCACCATTCACCAAAAATGATGTAACCGGCAACGGCATGCTGGGCGCTGTTTACAATGCAAACGACTGGTTCAGCATCAAGGCAAATGCATCTACGGGATTCAGGTCTCCAAACCTGGCTGAACTTTCATCGAACGGAGTGCATGAAGGCACATACCGGTATGAAATAGGTGACCCGAACCTGGCCATAGAAAAGAATATTAATGCAGACCTTATATTGAATATAAGCAGGAAACAATGGTCTTTCTCAGTTTCAGGATATTATCAACGCTTCCTTGATTATGTATATCTGGCTCCGGACACAGTGAAATACTTTGGTTTCCAGGTCTATCGCTACAGGCAGCAGGATGCCGCTATATATGGCACGGAATGTATGCTGAATATCATGCCTGCTGCATTAAAGGGCTTTAGTTTGAAGGAAACATTTGCTGCGACAGAGGGCAAAACAGATACTGCGGGATACCTGCCATTCATCCCTGCCTATAAGTTGAACTCTGCCATGCGCTTTGAAAAAAGCCTGCGTAAAAAGATCAGCAGTGTGTTTATTGAGCCGGAGTATGTGTATGTGTTCAGGCAAGATAGGCCGGCACAGTTTGAGACCGCAACGGCGAATTATTATTTGCTGAATGTTACTTCGGGCGTTAATATTAATACGCCTAAAGGCAAATGGACCATCGGCCTGACCGGCACTAACCTCACAAATACAGCTTATGTGGATCACCTTTCACGGTTAAAATATTATGGGTTATTGAACCAGGGGATTAACTTTGTTTTCTTCTTGAGAAAGGAATTCAAATGAGCGACAGGAAGAAAATATATGGCAAATTATTGATCGGACTGACCACTGGACAGCTTGTGCTGCCTTTGTTGATATTCCTGTCTGTGATGGCTGTAAAGTATAGTCAGTGGCGTGAGGTTAGGAACTGTGAGGAGACCAAACATTACGAGAAGATCGTGATAAGTAACAGTGAGGGGAAAGACTATAAAGCAGGCGATGAATTGAGGCATAATGGAGAGCTTTATGATATTAGGAGCGTAAGCAGGGACGGTACAGGTTATATTATTACCGCACTGGCCGATAAGTTTGAAACAAAACTGGACCGGGTAAATACGAATATATTTGGCTCTTCTGAGCGAAGCGATGAGGCGAAAGTAAAGGTGTTGCCGTTCGTTTTTTTATACCACGAAGCATTTGTGAGCTGGATGCCTTTGTTTAAAGGAGGACAGGGAGAGCATACATTGTATTCTAGCCCTTATTTGCCGTATCACCCCGGTAGCGTGTTGAAGCCACCTCCGCAGGCAGTTCTTGCCGTGTAAAATATCCCGATATATCAATCTATTTATTTACTTGGGCAAAGCGTACGCTTGCCATTATTATTATTTTAAAAACAATGAAAAAGCTAAACATATTCTTCGCCATATTATTGGCGGTTACAACATTTGTATCGTGCAAGAAAGAAGAGGACGAGGGCAAACTGCCAAATATCACTTTTAAAACGGCTGCCGGCTATGTATCCGCAGATATGATCCTGCCTAAAGATACAACCGTGGCAATAGGTATAGATGCATCAAAAGCGGAACCTGCAGATGTGCTGAAGACCTTTGATGCCAGCAGGGTTTATGATGGTGGGACCTCATCAAGTTTTTATGCCGAGACCTTGACGGGCACTAAAGGAGATAGCTATTCAAAGGACCTGTCTGTTACCACACGTAACGTGAACGGCACCGAGAAATACACTTTTACTGTTGTGAACAGGGATGGGCTGAAAAACTCGGTTACGCTGACGATAACAGTACAATAAGAGCGCTCAAAGACAAAAAGAAAGAGGAGCTATACAGCTCCTCTTTCTTTTATGAACACCTTTCGGAATTACATTTTCACTTTATCGTTCAGGTCAGAGTCAACCAGGATGCGGCCGCAATGTTCGCAAACGATTATTTTCTTGTGCTGGCGGATCTCGCTCTGGCGCTGTGGAGGTATTACGTTGAAGCAACCGCCGCATGAATCACGATGGATAGGAACTACAGCAAGACCATTGCGGTAGCTGCCACGGATCCGCTCGTATGCTAAAAGCAAACGTGGGTCAACTTTTTCTTTTGCCTCGTCTGATTTCTTAGCAAGTACTTTTTCTTCTTTCTCGGTATCAGCCGTGATCTTTTCCAGCTCTTTACGTTTCACGGTAAGCGCTTCTTCCACGTCTTTTATTTTCTCTTCTGCTTTAATGCGGGCGTTCATGCGGTCTTTCTGCTCGAAAGTGGCATCTTTGATGTGCTTTTCGTTCAGTTTCACTTCCAGCTCCTGCATTTCAATTTCTTTATTGATAGCCTCGAACTCGCGGTTGTTCTTTACGTTATCCTGCTGTTTTTCATACTTCTTGATCAAAGCCTGCGATTCTTTCTTCGCATTGGTCTTTGTTTCAATGAAGGTGTTGATATTGGCGATCTCAGCATCGATATTTTGCAGGCGCACTTGCAGTCCCTCGATCTCGTCTTCCAGGTCTTTCACTTCCATAGGAAGTTCGCCCTTCATTGTCTTGATCTCATCTATTTTAGAGTCGATCTTTTGCAGCCCAAGGACAGCCGTTAATTTTTCTTCTACTGAAAAGTCTTTTACTGTAGCCATTAGTAATAATATTTTACCGGGTTGGTATTAATATTTGATAAAAGGATTGCAAAAGTAGGCATTTTTTTCTTAAGTATTGTTTCAAATATTTCAGGGGTAAACTGCTCACTTTCGTAATGGCCTATGTCTGCTATTATGATTTTTCCTTCTGCGTCGAAAAACTGGTGATATTTAAAATCTCCTGTTATGAAAATATCTGCGCCGGCAGCTATGGCATCTTTCAGTAAAAAACTGCCTGAGCCACCACATATAGCCACTTTTTGAATTGGTTTATTGCTTAATGCTGTATGACGGATGCAATCTGTTTTCATTTGTTTTTGGAGGTGCGCCAGAAAATCGGCTTCAGTCATTGGCAAAGGCAGGGACCCGATCATGCCTGATCCAATATGTTGGTTTGTGTTGGGCAACGGGATCAATTCATAAGCTACTTCTTCATATGTGTGGTTTTCAACCAATGCCCTCAGTACCTTACTTTCTGCATGCCTTTCTACGATCACCTCTATTTTTATTTCTTCTACCTCCTCCCTGGCGCCACCAGCCTCGCCTATTGCCGGATTAGTCCCCTCCGCGGGGCGGAAGGTGCCCGTGCCGCGGGTATTGAAGCTACACTCGCGGTATTGGTGAATGTGTCCTGCACCAGCTGCAAAAAGGGCGTCACGTAGTTTGTCGGCAACATTAGTGGGTGCATATGTGTATAGCTTGCTGAGGGTATTAGTTTTGGCAGATAAAACAGAAGTATTGATAAGGCCAAGTTTCTCGGCAATTTTTGCATTTACCCCTTCCAGCATGTTGTCCATGTTGGTATGGGCAGCATATATAATAATATCATTTTTGATAGCCTTGTATACAATACGCTCCACATAGTTGCGCCCGGATATACGTTTTAACCCTGAGAAAATCAGCGGATGGTGTGCCACTATCATATTGCAGTTGCGCTGCATGGCTTCATCAAGCACTTCCTCGGTAACATCAAGGGTGAGGAGAACGCCGCTCACTTCATCACCGGCATTGCCTACCTGTATGCCACAGTTATCATAACTCTCCTGGTATACAGGTGGCGCAAAGGCCTCTATTGCATTAATAATATCTTTTGCAAGCATATGTATCGCTTTAAGCCAAAAGTAAGCCATTATAATTATCTTTGTAACATGCAATTACTCGATGGCGTACTCGTATCGGCTCATATAAAAGAGCAAATAAAACAGGAAGTGATAGACTGGCAGTCGCAAGGTGGCAAAAAGCCACATCTTGCGGCGGTACTTGTTGGCAATAACCCGGCAAGTGAAGCTTATGTGGGGTCTAAAGTGAAGCATTGCGAAGAGCTGGGCTTTGATTCAACATTGCTTCGTTTTGCGGCAGATATCACTGAGGCTCAGCTGATTGCTGAAGTGGTGCGCCTGAATAATGACGATAATATAGACGGTATATTAGTGCAGTTACCATTGCCTGATCATATCTCGGGTGATTCCGTTATCAATGCTATTAATCCCGCAAAGGATGTGGATGGGTTCCATCCAATATCTGTAGGCAAAATGGTATTAGGGCAACCAACCTTTTTACCTGCTACACCCTATGGTATCATGCTGATGCTGGAGTATTACCAGATAAATACTGCAGGTATGAACTGCGTTGTAATAGGCAGGAGCAATATTGTAGGCACACCAATGACGTTGCTGATGAGCCGCAATACCAACCCGGGTAATGCTACAGTGACCATGGCGCATTCTAAAACAAAGAATCTGAAAGACCTTTGTTTGAACGCGGATATTATTATTGCAGCGATAGGCAGGCCTAAATATGTTACGGCAGATATGGTAAAGCAAGGTGCAATCGTGATAGACGTTGGCATCAACCGCATACCGGATGCGACCAAGAAGAGCGGATCGAGGTTGGTGGGTGATGTGGATTTTGAAAGTGTATCGCCATTATGCAGCTACATTACCCCTGTGCCTGGTGGCGTGGGGCTGATGACCATTTGCGGCCTGATGAAAAACACACTGCTTGCCGCAAAGCTGCGCACCAATGCAGTGAAGGGAGCA
Source organism: Flavipsychrobacter sp. (assembly GCA_044224775.1). Classification (GTDB taxonomy): domain Bacteria; phylum Bacteroidota; class Bacteroidia; order Chitinophagales; family Chitinophagaceae; genus Nemorincola. Next base: position 281 of record JBGAJU010000040.1, on the reverse strand, counting down.
GTACTGGCTCAAAGCAATTAGTTTAAAGAATGAGTGATAGTACATCATATCCTGTAATGGAGCATTTTTATACGCTCCAGGGAGAGGGTTTTCATGCCGGTAAGGCAGCCTATTTTATCAGGCTGGGCGGCTGTGATGTGGGTTGTGTATGGTGCGATGTGAAAGATAGCTGGGATGCATCAGTACACCCGCAGATGACGACAGAAGAAATTGTACAGGCCGCCTCTGCCAATGATTGCAGGCTGGCAGTAATAACCGGTGGTGAGCCGGCAATGCACGAC
>JBGAJU010000039.1:0-40508 GCA_044224775.1 Flavipsychrobacter sp. | reverse complement strand
GTAAAGTTGCTGTTGTCGTCTTACCGTTTGTACCGGTAACTCCTACAACTTTTAACTGCTCAGACGGAAAGCCATAAAACGCTGCTGCCATAGGCCCTACGGCACCGGCACTTTCTTTTACCTTTACATATACAGTGCCGTCTTTAAGTTCCTCCGGAAATGCTTCGCACACTATAACACTTGCCCCCAACTCAACAGCCTTATCAATAAAGGCATGCCCATCTGAGGTTGTTCCACGCACAGCAAAAAATACACTGTCCCGCTCAACCCTGCGTGAATCTATATACAGTGCCTTCACAGCAACATCTGCATCACCGTGTATTTGCACAGTGCTTACGTGGGCCAATATGTCACGCAAAATCGGCATTAACTTAATTGAATTGTTATTACTTGTCCTTTAGTTACACTAGTTCCCGGAGTTATTGATTGATCTGCCACCTTGCCTTTCCCCTTCACATTCACATGCAGGCCAAATGTCTCCAGCATATATACAGCATCCTTCAAACTCATTCCTTTCACATCGGGCACCAGGTTGCGATACATGCTCTTAGGCGCAACTACAACACGATTGGTTGAATCTGCAGATACCTGCATTATTTTGTTTACATCTTCTTCCGGCATCGGCAACTTCTTTCTTATTGCATTGAACAGCACATTATAGTTTCTTGCCGTAGCTGACTTGGCGGGCACAATACCTGTACTATACCTGGCAAGACTATCCAACGGACCGCCCCACGCACCAATATTCTCAGAAAATATTTTATCTGCAACCATCCTGAAAACAGGCGCCGCAATAGCACCGCCATAGTACGCACGCGAGTGAGGTTTAGTGCGTATCACAACGCAAATGGTATACTGCGGATCTTCAGCAGGCAAATAACCAACGAACGAACCCTGGTACACTCCATCACCATAACTGATGCCTTTGTCTGCTACCTGTGCCGTTCCGGTCTTCCCGCACATTGTGTAGTATGGCGATTCAATACCTTTAGCAGTACCTTCAGTAACAACTGCCCTTGTACATTTTTTTATCTGCGCTATTACGTTTGAATCACCAACTGTCCCCAAAACTACCGGCTCGATCGTTTTTACCTCTTTACCATATTCTCTTATTGCGCTCACCAGGTAGGGTTTCATCATCTTGCCTCCATTAGCTACAGCATTATAAAGCATACACGTGTGCAACGGAGTTATCTGTATACCATAACCTGTTCCCATCCAGGGTAGCGATGAATTACTCCACGATGCCGTACCCGGTCTGGTAATAACGGTTCTGCGTTCTCCCAAAAGATCAATACCCGTAAAAGTATCCAGCCTGAACTGATGCAGATGATCTATGAACCTCTGCGGATTGCTCGCATAATTGCTGTTAGCCAACTTAGCCATAGCAGTATTGCTCGATTCTGCATAGGCTTTCCATATCGGCATCACACCCAGCCCTAAGTGCGAATCGCGCATTGTCCTGTTGCCAAAATGCACCGTGCCACCTTCTGCATCTACATTTTGATCTACATTTATTAGTTTATCATTTAGTAACGACAGCAAAGTAGCTAGCTTGAAAGTTGATCCCGGCTCCGTAGGAATCATCGCATAATTAAAGTCTTCCCAGTACGTTCCATTGGGCTGGCGACCAAGATTTACAAGCGTACGTATCTTACCTGTCTTCGTCTCCATCACAATGCAGGTGCCGTAAAGACATTCATATTTTTCCAATATGCTTCTCAATGCATATTCTGCTACCTCCTGCACATTTATATCAAGCGTAGTAACAATATCTTTTCCGTTCTGGGGCTCTACTTCCGATCCCTCTATTGGCACCCAAACATTACCGGTACTCTTTTGCACCACTCTGCGACCATTCTCTCCTATTAACACCCTATTATATGTAGCCTCCAGACCCGACATATTCTTATCTCTGAAAACACCAATGGTCCGGAATGCACGCATACCATAAGGATTCTCACGTTTCTCTTTCGCATCTGCTATGAAACCTCCAAGCGCCTTACCCCTGTTAAAAATGGGGAATGTGCGCAGTATCTCATACTCAAAATATTTGAATTTTCTTCTTGCAAGTGGATAATACTTACTCCCTTCCTCGTATGCGCGCAAAAACTCTTCTTTATACTGGTCTTGCGTTTTGTCCATCGTCAGCCGCGACATGCATAATGCCAACGAATCAATGTTCTTTCTGAAAGTAGCGGTATCAACAACCGAGAAGTCAATATGCACATCGAACTCCGGTATAGACGAACTCAACAGCGCGCCACCTTCCGTATAAATATTCCCACGCTCTGCAATAAGTGTATCGAAACGAGTATGCATCTCACGCGCCATCGCCCGAAGCTTTGGCCCCTCTTTTACCTGTATCATCGCTGCCTTGAAAATAATAGCACAGCCAAACAAGCAAATGCATGTAAATGCAATGTAAACCCTGAACCGTATGTCCTTCTTTATATTCAACTTTATATTGCAATGGAGAGTACTCCCCTCCGGATTTTACTTTTGTACTTCAATTTTATATGCCGGCAACAACGATGGCTTCAACCCAATGTTGCCCGCATTCTTCATCACCTGTGTTTCGGTCTTCACATACATCAGCTGCGACTTTACATCTATATATTTCCATCTTAGCTCCTTCAACTGTTTGTTTTGGGCATTATACTCCCTCTGCATCTCTATCGCACGATGATTGTTGCTGATGTACAGCACACACAGTAAAACCAAAAAAGCCAGGTATGGAATATTATTGACGATTGCTTTATAGGATACTTTCTCCACTAACGACCGCCAGTCGTTCTTAACTCTTTGGGCAGGGGTCATCACCTCTTCCTGCTTGTTCTGCTCCTCTTTAATCATTTATATATTCGCAGCCTTTTAAGGCCAACTCTTTTCTCACTGCTCTGCAACCCTCTCCCCTATTCTCAGCTTCGCACTTCTCGCTCTCGGGTTGTTCTTCAATTCTTCCTCTGTAGGTTCTATAGGTTTGGGGTTCACAGGCTTCAACATTGGCTTTACATCTTGCATTGCCTCATTCTCATCCCACCTACCCCTTTTTATAAACTGTTTCACTATTCTGTCTTCCAACGAGTGAAACGATATTACACTTAACCTTCCTCCCGGCTTCAGGCTTATTGCAGCCTGTTCTAAAAATTCCTTCAGCACACCCAGCTCATCATTTACTTCTATTCTCAGCGCCTGGAACACCTGTGCCAGATATCGGTTGGGATTACCCCTTATCACCGGCCCAAGCATTGCTTTCAGCGCATCTATTGTTTGTACATTTGCCCCTCTGCGGTGTGCAATAATATGCTTCGCCAGTTGCTTCGAGTTGCGCACTTCGCCGTATTGTTCGAAGAGATGATGCAACTGCTGCTCGCTATACGTTTGCAACACCTTAGCCGCTGTCAATTCCGACCGCTTATCCATCCGCATGTCCAGCGGACCATTATAGCGTATCGAGAAACCCCGCTCTGCTGTATCAAACTGAAAAGAACTTACGCCCAGATCCGCCAATATTCCATCCACCTCTTTATATCCGTGCAGCCTTAAAAAGCGCCGCATGTATTTAAAATTTTCCGTCACCGGTATCAGCCGTTCATCATCTGGCTTATTCATCCATGCATCTGCATCCTGGTCAAATGCAATGAGCTTTCCCTGTGGCCCCAGTTCCTGCAGTATTAGCCTGCTGTGCCCACCGCCTCCAAATGTTGCATCTACATACACCCCATCTTTCTTCACTGCCAATCCATCAACCGCCTCATTTAAAAGAACTGTTGTGTGGAAAAAACCGGGAGTACTCATTGCTAAAGATTTTCAAAAAGGTTCCCGTTATCATTCGCCACATCTTCCGCCAGCCTGCTCATGTTTACCGCATTTTGACGGAGGTAATTATAGTACGTATCTTTATCCCACAATTCCATCTTGTTGCCTTGTGCTGCCAATACCGCTTCTTTCTTTATGCCTGCATATTCTTGCAATGGCTTAGGCACCAGCATCCTGTCTGCACTATCCAGCTCAACAACTGTTGCGCCGTTCAGAAATAAACGCTTGAATTCACGCACATCTTTTTTCAGATCATTCAGCTTGTTCAGTTTTGCACTGATGGCATTCCACGTTTCCATGTGGTATATCGTCAGGCAATTTTCAAAATCACGCTTTACAACAAATTGCATACTTGCCCCTTCCCCCATCTGCTTCCTTAAAGCTGATGGCAGCAAAAAACGCCCTTTAGCGTCCAGTGCTATCTCATATTCACCGAGGAAATTGACCATTAGTATGTGTGATAACTATAATAGACACAAAATAACACAATTTCCCACAAATTCCCACCATTCTAAGAAAACATATTTATCCACATCATGATATATGACACAAAAGGCAATGCAGTAAAGGGTTTCAATTGATTTTCGCCCTTAAATCAATAAACCTGCTGTTAATAGCCTGTGGATTATTGTGAATTACTGTGGAAACCCGAATATTTACTGAAATCAAATGAAAGCAATGTCGGTGCAAACATATTTTCGTGAGCTCTATTTTGCCACAAACGCACCAAATAGCAGTAATCTCACCTTGGCGCCATCTTGCCTTCAGGTTCTTACGAGTCGCAATTACAATTAAAACCATCTTTGCAACTAAGATGGTCAATACGACATCATTCTAACTGTGAATTATATTATCTTTTTACAAATGCAGCTTGATTCAGCAGATCTGCTACCTTATCAGGAGAGACGGGAATATTGTGCTTACCCTTTATTACGAGGTAGCCACCATCAGATTTTACATAATCGGTTAGGTACTTCATATTCACAATGTAAGACTTGTGGCATCTGAAAAACTGCGCAGTACCTGTCAGCGTGTCCTCAATATTCTTAAGTGTGCGGCTGATGACCAGTTTATTGTTGTCGAGGAAGAAAATTTCTGTGTATGTATTATCAGCTTTGAAGAATAATATATCCTCAAGGTTCAGAAACCTTACCGAGTTTGAATCCGGTACCGCAATTTTATCCAGTGCATCATCCTTGAGGTTCTCTTTCAGCGTTACAATACTGTTTCTGTCTTTGGTAGTCCTGCGTTTATAGCGCTCCACAGCGTTCTCCAGATCTCCCGGTTCAACTGGCTTCAACAAGTAATCCACGGCCGACAGTTTGAAAGCTTGTATCGCATAACTGTTATATGCTGTTATAAAAATGATCGAAAAGTTGATCTCATTCTCGTCAAAAAAATCAAGCAGCTCCAATCCACTATGCCCGGGCATCTCAATATCCAGGAAAACCAGATCAGGTTTATGCTTGCGTATAGCCTTCACACCATTCGGCAGATCTTCGCAGTCTGCAATCACCTCTACATCACTACAGTATTCTTTAAGCATCTTTGCAAGAAGACTGCGCGCTCTTGTTTCATCATCTATTATTATAGCCTTTATCATTTTGTTAAGTTAATGGAATAGTAATGATCACTGTAGTTCCTATAGCTATATTGTTCTCAACCTTGTCAATGTACACAACTCCAATGTTCTTACGCCTCCCTTTATTCAATAATTCGATCCTTTTACTGTTTGCTTCAGTGGAAAAGGAACTATGTTTCTCGTTTTTCAACTGATTACGTTCATTTGCCCTTTCCCTGCCGATGCCATTATCGTCAATGATTATAATAAGGCTGTCGTCCGACCTTTTAAAAGAAATGGAAAGATACTTATTACCTTTTTTATGCAGCAAGCCATGTTTCACGGCATTCTCCACATACGGTTGCACTATCATAGGCGGTATCTTCACCAATTCTGTATCTACATTGTAGTCTATATGCAACTCATAATTAAAGTCTGCGCTAAAACGCATCTTCTCAAGTTCCAGGTACAGTTTTAACGCTTCCGTCTCTTCATCAAGAGTTATGTTCTCTTTTTCAGACATCTCCAATATCATCCTTGTTAGCTTAGATAGTTTCACCAGGTACGTCGATGCGTTTCTCTTATCGTCAGAAAACATAAACGATTGGATAGCATTGAGCGCATTATAAAAAAAGTGCGGGTTCATTTGAGACCTTATGGAAGTCAACATAGAATTGCGCAGATTCCGTTCCAACTCCACTTTTTCTATTTTAAGATCATTCTGTTTCTTCAACAGCCTTGTCTGCCACTTATAGTATGCATAACTGCAGGATAGCAAAGAAATGAGAACACCTCCAAGGAACCACCATTCAGCCCAAAAAGGTTTCTTAATAGTAAAATTGATGTCTTGTTGGGCAAAATATCCGGATACATTTACCGATTCCAACCTGAAGGATATCTTATATGTCCCCGGCGACAACGAAGCTAACTTTAGTGTTCTTGTTACCCCGGAGTTTGGTTGCCAATTCCCGTTATTAATCTTGTAGGACAGGCGGTAACGCTTATCTGTGTTGAAGGAAAGTATCGAATAGTTGATCTCAATATCATTCTCTTTGTGAGAGAAGGTCATATCATTGGGGGCCGGCTTCCCGTTAACTAGTACACTATTAATAACAAACCTTGGATTGACAGTGTCTTTTGCCGCAGCATTTGCATCAACTATGATGAGTCCACGCTCTGAAGAAAAAACCAGTTTGTCAGCAATTACTTGCATATCATTGATCTCCTCCGTTCTAATACCAGGATGTGAATTTAGAATGTTAACCTTCCCGGTGTTAGGGTCCAATATTCTCATTCCGTTGCTTGTTAGCAGGTATAAATTTTCGTTTGCTTTTTTTGCATTAAAACATTGTTCCTTCTCTTCAACTAGTGAGAGCTTCGCGGCCACATTCTTACTATCTACAACGAAGAGCTCATTTTGTGGCGTCACAACGTAGACTTTATCTCTGAAACTAACAAGGCGCCTGGAATACAGCTCCCGTCCCTCATATGTTATTGGAGTTATGCTATGGGGCATGATAGCATATAATCCTTTACTGGTACCACCATACAAAGTACCATTCAAATTGTTGTAAGCAACGGTTCTTCCCCTACATGATGTTATAACAGAAGCGAAATCAATATTAAATCGCCTTGGGGTATTTTTATAAAATGCATCAAACAAGCTGTCGAAATCACTCACCAGGTCCTGCCTTATCCGTACCAGGCTGATATCCCCATTAGTAGCAAGGGCATAATATTTATTATCTACGATAACAATATCCTTCACTGACACACCTCCACTCGTAGTGATCTTAAAGGCCGTATCGGTTATATAAAACTGGTCAACACAAAAACTATATTTATGATTGATAGTATCTGCAAGAAAAGAAATGAATTCATGGCGTAAATTGCCTTTATATTTCAGAGCGAAAACATTGCTCTTAATATCGTAAGTATAGAGCTCATTATTTTTGGTCCCGATCAAGACTTTACCCTGCACAGATGATAAGATGTTTGGTACAAAATTGTGTGTGGAGGCAAGCTTTGCCCTTAGGTCCGGAACGAACAACACACCTTCATTAAGCGTGCCTAACCAAAAATTACCTTCCCTGTCCTTCAATACAGATGAAATACTCCTGTCTGGAAAAAAAGGTGAACTACCATTTATATTCTTCCCATATTCATCAAACACCCAGACTCCCTCCGGCGTACTCATCCAGTATTTCTCGTCGCAATATTCCAGCTCATGAACATAACCCACCCCCGTCGTCGCGATCTTGTTATGCAATTTCCCACCGGCATATTCATAGCACCATTTACCCTGGCTTCCCTTTTCAACGATAACAATGCCGCGCAACGAACCACACATAAGACCGGCTGCACCCATTTTTTCAAACGTAACTTTACCATTTTTCGTAATAGTGCAAAGGGTATCATTAAGATTAAGATAATATTTTTGACGATAATGTTCCTGCGTCATCAGGCCGTTTAAAACTATTTTTATGCTGCTTATCGGTTGTAACGATTTCAGGTCATAAAAATCAACGCCATTTTTTTGAAGCACTACAAGGCGATCATCGAGAATGGCATACCCCGCATTACCAATACTCACATTTTGCTTAAGCGACTTCAGGCTGTCGTGCTCAACATAATATAAGTAACCGTCAAAGTTTTTATACCATATCCTCCCATATTTATCCTCCTCCACCTGGTTACCCGACCGTGAAGTCTGCGCCTGGTTCGTATAAGTTTTAAATTCAAATCCATCATACCTCGTAAGCCCCTCATTGTTTGCTATCCAAATAAAACCTTTACTATCCTGAAAAAGATCATATACAGCGTTTGACGGCATCCCGCTTAGTTTATTGATACTCACATAATAAGGATCCTGCCCGCATACACGCAGGCTACCTAGAACAAGAAAGCTAACAAACGCTATATATCTCACCACAAACACGCAACAAAGATAAAATTCTCCACACCATACCATAGCCCGGTTAGTGAAAGGGTGTTTTCAGTTAGTGAAAAAAAAAAACGGCGTTCACTAACCCCCTTCCTGTTTACACTAACTCATCATGCAGTATGCTTTTTGTCAGTGCTAATCTTGCATTATCAAAAAAAACACAAACAATTAAAATCAACTTTTATGAAACGAGTAAAATTAATGTTCACAACGGCAGCAACAATACTGATTGCGGCCTCATTACAAGCACAAGACCTCGAGGGACAGGCTTCACGCCTGTGTGCTTCAGGATCAAAACTATATGTAGGGGGCCATTTCGAAAAAGCAGACCGTAGAATAGCTAATAATGTAGCCGTGTTCGAGGCCGGAAAATGGACCACTCTCAAAAAAGGTGTGGATGGCAATGTAACGGACATTGCAGTATCCGGTAATAATGTATTTGTATCAGGAGATTTTAGTTATGTAGATAAAACAGAGGCGGTTAAGGTAAATTCTTACAACATTGCCATGTGGGATGGCACAAAATGGAATTCAATGGGCGACAAAACCGTAGACCGTCAGGTATTTTCCATTGCAACCAGTGGTAATACTACATACATAGGTGGCAATTTCCAGAAAGTAGCCGGTACGATTGAAACCAAAGGCGTCGCCAAATGGGATGGCAAAAAATGGAGTGACGTTGGTAACGCACAATTCGACAGAGCAGTACTAAGTATGGCCACAATGGGTAACGAACTATATGTTGCCGGAATATTTACACTTAATGGTGACGAGCCAATGGGTGGAGTTGCAAAATGGGATGGCTCAAAATGGTCTGAATTAGGTAACCGGGGCATTGGTGGTACGATCACACGCATAGTAAGCGATGGCAAGCATGTGTATGTTGTTGGTAAGTTCTTAAACGCTGGTGATGGCACCATACTAAACCGTATTGGCATGTGGGACGGTAGCAAGTGGCAACCCGTTGGTGGCGGTGTTAACAACGATGTACGCGATATATGCATTGATGGTGACAAAATATACCTCATCGGCGCATTTACAAAAGCCGGCGAGGGAAAGAACGCTGCAAACGTGCACTATATAGCTATGTGGGATGGCAGCAAGTGGTCAGGATTTCCCGAGATACCATATGTTAACCTGAAGTCCGTTGCTGTTGTAAACGGCGTACTTCATGTTGGAGGCGAATTCAACGGTTCGGGTGATGCGCAATATGGCGGTATAGCCAAATTCGAAAATGGCAAATGGACTAAACTGACCGCTTGGTAGTACGCGACAAACAATTCTAACCAACAAAATATTAACCTCAAAAAATAAAAACATGAAAAAGACATTTTACATCGTAATGGCAGTATATCTTGTATTTTTTGCCATAGTTGCGAAAGCACAAACTATCTCAACATTTGCAGGCAGCGCAGCTGCAACTGGAACATATTCCGGCGACGGCGGTGCTGCGACCGCTGCTGGCTTCGACTTCCCGGGCGCAACTGTTATGGATGCAGCAGGTAATGTTTACATCACCGACAGGGACAACCATGTGGTCCGCAAAGTAAATACATCCGGTATTGTATCTACCATAGCAGGTAATGGTACCGCAGGAACTTCAGGCGATGGCGGTCCGGCTACTGCAGCACAAATTAGCCAGCCGGTTGGCATGACGATAGATGTATCAGGCAACCTTTATGTTGCCGAGTATGGTGGTCACCGTATTCGTAAGATAACTCCTGCTGGTATAATCAGCACTGTGGCAGGCACTATTTCGGGTTATGCCGGCGATGGTGGATCCGCTACCGATGCACGCCTCAGCTTTCCTACAGATGTTGCCGTTGACGCAGCAGGAAATATTTACATCAGTGATTATAACTATGGCTATGTACGTAAAGTAAATACATCAGGTATTATCAGCACCTTCGCAGGCGGTGGGTCAAGTTATGCCGATGGTATTCCTGCAACAGACGCCGCCCTTTGGGCAAACAACGGCGTGTGCGTAGATGCCGCAGGCAACGTATATATAGCAGACATGAACCACAACCGTATTTGTAAAGTAACAACAGCAGGGCTGTGCTATACAATTTGCGGTGACGGCACTGCTGGCTATACCGGCGATGGTGGCGCTGCTACTGCGGCACGTACAAACATGCCGGCATTCGTGCAAGTAGACCAGGCAGGCAATTTGTTTTTTTCCGACCACTCAAACCATGTGGTTCGAAAAATAAATACGTCTGGCGTTATTACTACTGTGGCAGGAAACGGCACCATAGGCAATTCCGGCGATGGCGGTGCTGCAACAGCCGCGAATCTCTCTCTTCCGGCAGGACTATTCATAAGCCCGACTGGTGATCTCTTTTTCTGCGCACAAGGTTATGGTCTCACAAAAAAAGTTACGGCAACAGCAATCACAATAACAGGAGCATCTAACATTTGTACTGGGGCCACTACAACATTCACTGCTGCCACCCCAGGGGCGGTATGGTCAAGCAGCAATCCATCGGTTGCAACTGTTAACCCGGCTACAGGTGTCGTAACCGGCGTTTCAGCGGGCACCGCCACTATTTCATATGTTATGGGCTTAGGGTTTGGCTCGGCATCGATCACTATCGATCCCTGCTATCTATCAGTTGAGAACATATCGTCAAATAATGCACCCTTAATTTACCCAAATCCGTCAAATGGCATATTCGGCATAAAACTGAAAGAACAAACCGACAAGACTGAAATAACCATATATGATATGCTCGGCAAGAAAGTATTATCAAAAACAGAATACAACACTTCGGTGGTTACCCTTAACGACGAAGGCATTGCAGCCGGTCAGTACTTGATAAAAATAGCTTCAGGAGAGAATATATATAGAGAAAAAATAACAATCATCAAGTAGATTTTTCATAATCGCTATCCTTCCTATGAGAATCAAGGATAAAAGGCTTCCTCAGGAGCCTTTTATCCTTTATGGTTTTAACTTTCTTCATACAATTTATTTATGAAAAACCACCTATTTTTGATATATTTGCATCCCTCTATGGCATTTCGCATTAGGAATTTGTTTTATTTACTTGCTTGTATCGCAATACTTAGTTCATGTAATGGCTATGAAAGAGTGAGAAAAAGCAGCGATGTTAATTATAAACTCACTAAGGCGAATGAGTATTATGATAAGAAACATTACCAACATGCGAATGAGCTATACAGGGAGCTGATGCCTATAATGAAAAGCACGCGTAATTACGAGGCGCTGTTTTACAAATATGCATATAGTTATTATTACCTGAAGGATTACCTCGATGCGTCTTACTTTTTTAAGAATTTCGCCGAGTATTTTCCTTCAAGTCAGTATACTGAGGAATGCGAATTTATGAGTGCTGTAAGCTTATTTAAATATGCACCAAAGTACACGCTGGACCAAACCAACACAATGAAAGCGTTGGAAGCCATGCAGTCTTTTGTGAACACGTACCATCAGTCCACACGGCTCACAGAGGCTAACAACTATATAGACGAGTCGAGGAAGAAGCTGGAGATGAAGCAGGCAAGTGCAGCAAAGTTATATTACAACATCAGCCAGTACAAAGCTGCAGGTGTTGCCTATAAAAGTGTAATGCGCAACTTCCCTGAGTCCCCAAGCAGTGATCTGTACCAGTATATGATCATGCGGTCTATGTACAAATATGCACAGGCAAGCGTAGCAGAAAAGCAGGAAGAGCGCTACACCAGTGCAATGAGTGCCTTTACTGAGTTAAAAGACAATTATCCGTCGTCAAAGTATTTACCTGAAGCGGATAAATTATATACAGAAGCAAGTAATAACGTAAAAAAAATACGCGATGAGCAACATCAATAGAAGATCGCTGACGTCAGTTAACCCACTTGTGGAGACACGCGATGTTATAGCAATGAAAGAAAAAACGGGCAACCTCTACGAATCTATCGCAGTAGTGTCTCGCCGCGCTAACCAGATAGCAGTAACTATGAAGGAGGAACTGCACCGCAAGCTGGATGAGTTCACCGTGCATGGTGACAACCTGGAAGAAGTGCATGAGAACAAAGAGCAGATCGAGATTTCGCGCATTTATGAGCGTATGGCTAACTCAAGCCTGCAGGCCATAAATGAGTTCAACGAAGACCAGATCTACTACCGTAAGAAATAATAAGCAATTTACTATAAGAAGAGCAGCAGCTATCAATGATAGCTGCTGCTCTTCTATTTAAAATATTGATTACTTACCGACAACTATCTGTAGTACTTTTTGCCTGTCGCCTGCGGTTACCCTCAGGATATATATCCCACCGGGTAGATCACTCACAACTAGCCGCTTCATCAGCACACCATTCATTAAGCGTGTTGTTTCTTTACTCATGATGCGCCCAACCATATCGGATACTTCCAATACAGCTTCCGACTCATTTGTTGCAAACCATCCTTCCACGGTAAATACACCATTACTCGGGTTTGGCGATACGGTTACCGCATCATTTACTGGGTCGTTCACCCAAATTCCGTGTCCCCAGTATACAATATATATCCAACCAAACGATGATGCAGCACAAGGCCCATTAGTGACCATGCAGGTTACCGAATCTCCATGCTTAAAGCTATCGTTAATATAAATATCATTTGTCGCCCCGGGAATATCTACTCCATTCAATTGCCACTGATAATCATACGCTATACCGGCACCGCTTACAATGCTCGCATAAAGCGTATCGCTTTGCCCCGGATAAATAGTTGCTCCGGGTGTGGCAACAATAACAACCACCGGCGCTATCATAGCGTTTACGGTCACTTGTTTTGGTGCGGTAAATGTACCACAAGGGTTGGTAACAGAATACACGATCGTATCTACCCCTGGGGTCACACCATAAATATCCCCGGTGCTGCTTACGGTAGTGATGCCATTGGTTCCTGTCCAGGTGCCACCGGTTGGTGATCCTGTCAATGTAATGCTACGGTCAAAACAAACTGCGTTAGCCCCCGTTATAGTTACTGAAGTTGCATAAATATTGATCACATGGTACACTCTAGACGAACAACCTGCCGCAGTTGTAGTGTAGTAGATAGTATCGACGCCCTCCGCTAACCCGCTTACAACACCAGCGGCATCTACTGTAGCAATACTACTGCTGCTGCTCCATGTACCTCCCGAAACAGAATTGAGCATTGTTACAGGTACACCAATACATACCATTGGCGTGCCTGTTATAAGGCCAATTGGCGGCGACGGTTTAACACGAATGTAAATGGTGATGGTATCAATAGAATATCCATCATCTATACGAACAACAAATGTATCCATTCCCGAATAGCCCAATGAAGGCGCATAAGTTAAACCGGTTGGTGTAATAATCCCTGCCGCTGCAGTGGCTGTATACGCAACCGAAGCTATGCCATGGTTGGGACCTGATATAACAGTCCACGTAAGTGTTTGCGCAACGTCTGCGTCATTCACACGCAGCAATGTATTTATATCTACCGGCCCCGAATCCTGGCATATGTTGGTACTATCAACCAATCCTGAAGTGAAAAAAGGTATCCTGTTACTGTAACTCACTTTGCGCACCCTGAAATTACCCCAGTCGCTTAAATACAGGTCACCTGTAGAATCTATAGTTATACCAAACGGCTGTTTGATATTAGCCGCGGTCGCCGGGCCGCCATCACCAAAGAATGCACCCGTTCCCGTACCAACAACCGTAGAGATATTACCCGATGCATCCACTTTACGAATCCTGTGATTGAATTGGTCTGATATGAACACATTGCCTATTCCATCTACTGCAAGGCTTAGCGGCTGGTTGATATTAGCGCTTGTCGCCGCAGCTCCATCGCCTGAAAAGCCCGCTGTACCTGTACCTGCAATTGTTGTGATGATGCCCGATCCACTTACTTTACGCACACGATGGTTCAATGCATCAGTAATGTACATATTACCTTGTATGTCAAGAGCAACACTTGTAGGCGAATACAATTGGGCACTGGTAGCACCACCACCATCGCCGCTGAAACCAGACGTCCCATTTCCTGCAACAGTGCTTATAATACCCGATGTATTTATTTTCCGCACACGGTGGTTACCTGCTTCAGCAATATATATGTTGCCTGCCGCGTCCGACGTAATACCATAGGGTGCGTTCAATTGTGCAGCCGTTGATGGGCCACCGTCGCCGCTAAAACCGGCTGTACCATTTCCTGCCACCGTAGATATGACGCCTGAAACATCTATTTTTCTTAACCGGTGGTTAGCAACATCTGCAAAGTATATGTTGCCCGAAAGATCTGCCGCTATGCCCGATGTACCGATGAATGTAGCTGATGTTGCCGGCCCACCATCACCACTGAAAGTAGGTGAACCCGTACCCGCGAAAGTGGTGATGATACCTGTGCTGTTTACTTTGCGTATCCTATGGTTTGAGTTATCAGTAAAATAAACAGAATTAGCACCACCCAATGCCACATACCATATATATTGGAACTTCGCGCTTGTAGCTGGTCCATAGTCCCCATAAAAACCATAGGTGCCGTCTCCGGCTATTGTAGTAATAATTTGCGCCCGAGCAGAAAAAGCTGCGCAAAAACAGAAGAACAGGATCAGGTGTTTTTTAGCCATATCCCAGCAAAAATACGGATAATTACTATATAAACCTTCGTTATAAGCCCCACGTCTCTATTATCTGATGCGCATGCTTGCCGCTTACCACTTTCTCAATAATATGGTCTATTTTTCCTTTTTCATTGATGAGAAAGGTAGTGCGGTAAGTACTCACAATTATCCGGCCCATGAACAGCTTCTCGCCCCAGATACCATAGTCATTCACCATCTTTTTATCACTATCTACCAATATCCTGAATGGCAGCGAGAATTTCTTTTCAAACTTCTTATGGCTCTTCTGGTCATCAATACTAACACCCAACACCTCTATTCCCTTCTGTTGCAACAGGGTATAATTATCCCTTATGTTGCACGCCTGCTTATTACACGTTTCAGAATCATCGTGCGGGTAGAAATACAAAGCAACCTTCTTGCCTTTAAAGTCCTTTAATGATATTTTACCCCCATCCTGGTCGATGGTGCTGAATGCTGGCGCTTTATCTCCCGGCTTTAAATGTGTCATCGTGTAAAATTAAGTGTTATTCTCGCTTCATTCCCATTTTCGTCTGCGGCTGTAAATAACAACGTATGTTTTCCTTTCGTACAATGTTCATCAAACTTATAAAAGAAATCATCGCCATGCTGTTCAAAGCATACCCATTTGCCATCAATGTGTCCGCTGAATGTCTTCGCTGACGTCATGTTGTCGTTCACCGTAAACGCTATCTGTTTCGCCCTTCCCAGGTTACTATTCTGTCTTTGCATGGATTCAATGGTTGGCGGTATGGTATCTACAACCAGCCAATACGTGCCAAAGTTGCGCACCTTAGCACTATACCATCCACTGTCTGTCGCTGTTGCAGCCCTGCCGTCTTCATCTTTGTCATCGCTGTATTTCATTACAACCTTATTCTTCAAATCTTCAGGTATCAACTTGTTAGGCTTTATCTTCAGGTCAAAGTAATGATGAACGGGAACATATGGATAATGCAGCTGGTATTTGTCTGAAATAAGATTTTTATCCGCTGTCTGCTTAAAAGCAAAGTACACATCATCATACAACTGCCTTTCATCAAGAGTGAATGCGATGCCAGACATCCTGAACGTATTCTGCTGGTTCACCCGGAAGAGTGTCTCATTTTCAAGTGGCAGTGCAGGAGGTGTTGGCGGACGATTCATCGGCTTTTCGAGATAGAATAAAACAGTGGTGCTGTTGTTGTTGTTGTCAGTCAACACGATCTTCATTTCGTGTGCAATATTATCAGGCATCACTATTGCTCCTTTGGCTTCATTAAGGAAACTATAAATATTGTCAAGCTTGTTGCCCGGCAATTTGAAAAAACATTGAATCCACTTTGCCTGGAGTTTTTTTGCTTTATAGTCAACGTATGCATTGATGTATCTTGTCTCTTCATAACCGATATTATCCATCCGTATCTCGCTCTGGATCTTATTGTCCATATATAATTGAGCCGTAAGAAAAGTAATAGTGTTTTCGCTTCCGTCCATATAGTCGTCAACATTAACACCTATTCCTACAGGCACATTAACCAGTATTGTGTCATTTAAAATTAGATATCCCTCTTTACCAGCTTTACCCGTTGTATTCCGGTCATCTTCTTTTTTCAATGAACGTAATATTGGGTCACTTCTCAATTGCTCATAAATAAGTATCTCAACCAGCACAGGTGCTATATTATCCACCACCTTCAACCCAAACAACTGTGGATTCAACGGATGCTCAGTTTTAGTATTTCTTATCTCAAAATGCAGGTGCGGTGCGCTGGAGCCACCGGTATTACCACTATAAGCAATAAGATCTCCCTGCTTCACCGGGAATTGTGACGGCTGCAAAGTCATATCCAGGTCCCAGTGTTTCTTTTCATACTGTTGCCGCTTCAGGTATTGCTGCAGTTTTGGTATAAAGTCATTCAGGTGCGCATACAATGTTGTATAACCGTTAGGGTGGGTGATGTATAATGCATGTCCAAAGCCACCCTTATCCATCTTTATCCGCGAGATGTAGCCATCTGCAGCTGCATGCACCGGCATATTCTCCCTGCCCTGCGTTTTTATATCCAGCCCGCTATGAAAGTGCCCCGGCCTGCACTCCCCAAAGTTGCCTGCCAGCAATATTGGTATATCAAGCGGATTGCGAAAATAGGTCTGCGGATAATTGGCAGCAGGCTGCTGTGCTGCTACATGTAACGATAGCAACAAACATATGCACAGTATTAATCTTATTCCAGTATCTTTCGCCATTCGTTCCCTTCTGCTATATTTTTTATCACCTCATTACGCTCCTCAAGAAATCTGGTCATATACCGCGTCAGTATCAGCGCATTAAATACCTTGCCAAAGATGCCCAGCGGCGATTCAAAACAAAACACGTCTTTCATCTCCGTGCCATCGCCTTTAGCTTCAAAGATATGCTCATGCCACATACTCCTGAACGCCCCTTTCACCATTTCATCCCTGAAGTATGCAGGGGCCTGCATGTCTGTTATTTTCACGGTGAGGTATTGCTTCACCCCGAAATGCTTTGCCTCCCAGGTCACGCTTTCGCCGGCAAGTATAAGGCCACTGGTCCTGCCGGCAACCGCCCGTTCATTGGTTTTTACTGACGATAGCATATGCAGGTCTATACTTCGCGACAAGTCAAAACACCTTTGGACAGGTGCATTGATGTTGGTTATCAGTGTTATAGCCGGCATCAGATAAAAGTACGATTTTTGGAGACAGCATAAAAGATCGCGGCGCACTATGATGCGCCGCGATCTGTGCAAAGCCAAAAGTTCTTATTTATTGAATATGGCGCATTTAACCTGAACCTGCAGGTAATCGCGGTCAATAAATTTGCCCATGGGGGTAACTACGTTATTGATACCCTTACGGCAGGCAAGACCTGCTTTAAGATTCTTGGTTACAGAGAATTCTGTTTTGCCTATCAAGCCCACATCAAACAATGGCACCCTTTTAAGCGAACTATTATCTGTCTGGTCGTTAGTAGGGCGTTTGTCGGCAAGTGCCTGCTGAAAATCGGGGCCTGCGCCTATGGACAGCCTTTTTGCAATACGGTAGTTTACGGCCGGCGATACCTGCAGATACGACTGGGTAAACGTAACGTTCTCAGCCTGTGGCTTTTCATACTTTACTTTGTCTATTACCGGAACATCATCTTTTCCTGCGCGATCTGGGTTGGTAACCTTTGAGCCAATACCTGTGGATGAAGAGCTTGCCGAACTTGTTCCGTATTCGGTTACTACAGAAGAAGCAATATGATACCTGGTTTGTACGAGGCTGCTGTTGGTAAAGGCCACCTCGCCTTCTATGAATACTTTATCGCTCACTACTTTTCTGATAGTGGCGCCGGCTGTAAAACCGGTACCCTGCACACTTTGGTTATAACCACCCGAAAGTATGATAGACAGTGTTTGTGGTTTTTTCACTTCATCTTTAAAAGTGGCAACTGCCTCTTCTGTTATTATTTTCTTCTTTTCTTTCTTAACCACAGTATTTTTTGCGGGGGCATTCAGCAGGTCGATCTCCTTTTTATTTATACTGGTGTTGTTGCGAATGGCATTGTTATAGTCAATTGCAAATTTATCTTCTTTAGTTGCCTGTGGCCTGTTTGCGCGTTTATGGTTTTTCTTAACGGCTTTTGTATAATCTACCGTACGAGAAGGTTCATTTGTAACAGGTACAACGTGTGCAGGTTGTACATGTTCTGTATGGTATGTTTTTGCCAACTCAGGGCTTACTGCAGGGGTGATCTGCAGATGCGGAGCCACCCCTATGGCAAGGGCTACAGAGGCTGCTACGCCGGCTACAGGCATAAGCCACCACATGAGGATGCCACGTTTTTTCTTACGCCCGTCCAACTCATCCGTCAACCGCTCCCAATTTCGCGGATTGTACTCAAATTCGGCCTGGTCAAACTTCCGTTTTAGCAGGTCATCAAATTCTCTTGGCTTCATACGTCACTTTTTGGTGTTGTGTATTCTTTATTTTTTTTTGAAGGATGTTCCTCGCCTGGTGCACATGCCAGTGAGAAGTTCCCTCGCTAATATCCAGTTGTTCTGATATCTCTTTGTGGTTGAATCCTTCAAATACAAACAGGTTGAACACAGTCCTTGTCATAGCAGGCAAACACTGAATGATGCTCACCAGCTCCCTGAATTCCATACTCTCTATTGCATCATTACCTACCGAAATATTGCTCTCCTCGGCCGGTATGGCATTCACATGCATGATCATGTCTTCCTTAAAAGCTGTGCCGCGCAAGTAATCCAGGCAAGTATTGACCATGATGCGTTGCATCCAGCCTCCGAAAGAACCTGTACTCTTATAATGCTCTATCTGGGTAAAAATCTTTAGAAATCCATCGTTTAGCAATTGCTCGGCATCCTGCATATCTTTAGCATAACGGGCGCATACCTTCAAAAACATACTATAGTACATTTTATACAGATGCTCCTGTAAAGCCCGGTCTTTGTTCCGGCACCCTGCTATTATTTCCTGTTCAGAATATGCGGGCATAAAGTTGCTCACGTGGTCGCGGAACCTGCCCAGGGGCAGGAGGGCCAAAAACGTTTATTTCATCGACCCTTTTATCATTAGTAAATTACTCAATCTTTCTCATTTCTCCGGTTTTTCGGGCATCGCAGCCGTCATTTTCGCGAAAAATGACGATTGCATGATGCAATAGTTTTCAAATCATAACGTTCACAGGGGCTATCCTGAAACCTGGGGTTTTTGAGCGGATGATACAATGAAAGGCGCCTTTCGTAGCATCTGAAAAAACTAACCACTCACTTATATAGACGAAATACCATCTGCCAATCTTGGGTTTGCCTGGAAAAATAATTGTTAATGTTGATTTTTATTAATATAACTGCCTATGACCAATATTATATTTCTTTTACTGCACATTCTCCTATTATTTTTATTTGCACAAACGCAATTGATTATCAATGTTTTAAGTACGATTTACTGCACGTTCACTGAACATTTACTGAACACTTTTTATGATCTGCTGCGCTACCCCCGCAGCGCAGGGGTATTTACAAAACGAAGGATGAATTATAGAGCAAAATCTATGCCAGATCAGTCTTCTGTCATTGGTTTGGTCCACACTAAATTTTTTACGCGGGATGACATATTATGCGAGTGCACCCGGCAAGGCTTTGTTTGATCAGAAAATAAGGCCGTCGACGGGTTACCGTAGAAGAACACAGGTAACCGCGGAAGTCTCCGGATGGAATACATTAAAAACAAACAGCCATTCTCAGGGAGAATGGCTGCAACTATTTTAATTTGATCAGGCTACTTCATAATGTTCACCTTGTAGGTAGATTTCGTACCGTCCTCATCACGCAGCACTATCAGGTAGTTACCTTCAGGCAGGTAAGACAGGTCGGCCTGGTGGTTGGCTTTGTTGCTGATGTCGGCGTGCATCAATCCTTGTCCTATCATGCTGTACACATCCATCTTCATGTTCACCGGGAAATCCCATTCAAAGTTCACAATGCCTGTAGTTGGGTTAGGATAGATCTTTGCAGCCGGTTTGTACACATCTTTCACCTCGAGCAATGATATGTAGATAACATTAGAGCAAAGAGACAAACAGTTGCCGGTATCTTTTTTGATATAGTAATAGCCGGGTGTGGTCGGGTGCCATGTTTCATCTACTGCGCCCGGCACTATAGTGCCACCTGTGCACGAGTTGACCGTATTGTAGTACCAGATAAAATGACCGCCGGAATTAGCAACAAGTATATTGCCAATGAGTGACAACCATGGCGTGGTCGGCGTGCTGTCGCGCACCATGAGCACAGTAGGGGTAGCTATGAAGGTATCCTGGTAGCAGCCACCATCAGTTGGCGTTACCTTAAATTGAACGATATCACCATCGAGGTAGAACGCAGTGTAGGTAGGCGTGTTGTGCGACACAAGGGCACCGTTCACATACCAGTCATAATCGGGCGATGTGCCGAAGTTCATGTAGTAACCGGTGAAAGTAACCGGCGAATCGAGGCAACCGGGGTTTGTGCCGCTGGTCATGATCATCCATGCAGAATCGTTGAGCGGTGTGATGACTGTCATAGTAATAACGTTAGATATTGTGGTATCGTTGATGACACAAACATCAGGCGCTATGAGCTTGCAGTAAACAAGGTCGCCGTTCATCAATGATGTAGTGATGAACTCCGGCCCAAATGCTGTAGGAATGTGGGTACTGTTCACAAACCACTGGAAGGTGTAACCTGCGCCTGCATTGGCTATAGTAGCCCTGAAAGTATCGCTGGTACCCTGACAAATAGGGTTGAAGGAAGCAATAATACTGATGCTCGCCGTCATAGAATCGTGCGAGATCGGCACCCCGAAAGAATATGCGGTGTCACTGTATGGGTCAGAGCAAGTTGAATTACCGATCATTTGCACAGAAACGGTATCACCTGCTGTAAAAACACGCGTTATGCTTACGCTGTCGGCAGCAGGTATAGGTAAGCCATTGATGAGCCACTGGTAAGTGGGCGCTGTGCCACCATTAACAGGATAAGCGGTGAAGGTAAGCGGCCCGCCTGTGCAGTCGGGATTGCTGCCTGCGGTCAACGAAATGATGACGCGTGGCATAATGGTATCGTTGCGGTAAACTATGAATTCGTTGGAAGTGAAGCTGTCCCACACGCCAAGGCTGTTGCGGTAAACGAGGTTGCACCAAACGGTATCGCCATCAACCGGGGCTGTAGTATGCAGGGTATCAACGATGACGCCGGTAAATGCGCTGTTTATATACCAGTGGTATTCAGACGAGGTGAAGGTATCGACACTCTGCACTGCCCAGAACATGATCTGTGAGCCGGGGCAGGTGGTATCCTGGCCTATGGGCCTGTAAATAACAACCGAATCCAGTACCTGCGAGCGTGATACATTGTGAAAACCAATGAACAGCAAGCACAAAAGCGTAATTTTACGTATCATAATCCCAATAATTTACCCCATGTCCCATAGGGAGGGACATTAGTTACCGTAAAAATAAGCTATTCGCTCTAATTTCCTAAAAGATTTTTTATGATATGTATGAATTGATGCGTTACGGTTAATCTTACTGCTTAAGAAACTTCTTACACACCACACCTGACGAATTATTTAATACAAAATAATATAGTCCAATTCTTAAAGATGAAACATCAATAAATTGCTCGCTTCTGGTAATGGCAACAGACTTACATAACCGCCCGGTCTCATCATAAATGTTCGCTGTCGAACCAACAATATTTCCTGCCAGGAAAAGCATCTGTTCTGCAGGATTTGGATAGATGCATACAGTCCCCACAGGACAGGTTACCACCGGGGAAACAGCAGCGGCAAATGATTTTGCTGATACTGCTGCCTGCACCACCTGCTTATCAGCCTGCTGCAACATAGCTATAGCATACACCCTGCTCTTTACCCAAACAGGATCAACAGCTACAACTTGCGTATAAATCACAGAATCGCCTACCCCTGCAGGGGCGGTAATACTCAAGGCGTCAGTACCCCATAGCGACCTCCTGAAAACATTGATATGTAAAGCCTCACCGTTATTAGAAGTAAAAAACAACGTATCTTCTGCAATGGCCCCATACAATTCTAAATCAGACAGCGTGCTGGTATCCACTTTTTTAACGACTACGCTTATGACTGCAGAATCTGAACCCAGCTGTTCCATCGAAACCCTAACATCGAAAGAGGTCATTTCACCCGCCTGCGACGTAAATATTGAATTGTCGGTAAAAGGAGAGACTACCAACTTACCACCAACAAAAAGGTTTGGTGTGCCGCCATAAGCATCATAATATTTGGTACGGGCATCATTCTCCAACGTATTATACTTATTCAAAGGGCAAGCCGCATAAGGTGCGCTAGGATGATACGATATATATAGTACTTCGGGATAGTTAGCGATATTACTATACAAACCCGGGTTGCGGGCTGCACAAACTTTGCAGTAAGTATTGGTAAAATGCTCGGCCAGTACAGTTTTGAGTACTTGTTGGGCTATACAACTATTGTCAACGAACACCGATATGACAAAACAAACATGTAGAATAATTTTCATAATATTTCAGGTCATAACTAATAAAGGTACCAACTAAAATTTTAAATATAACTACGTACAATTTTGCCTTGTGGATTTACATAATGCATGAAACTGTTAATAATATCTATCGCTCCCACCGGCATCCTATAATAATTATTCTAAAGTATTATTACCTCTTTATTTTTTTATATTAAATCATATCTTTGCACCCCTCTCAGCGCGCTTGCGCGCGTGAGGGCGTTTTACATTCAACACATTATACAGAATAATTTAACAAAGCCCCATGCAATTAAAAGGTTTAGTGAAGTTTTTTACCGCTGCGCTGATATTGATATCGCTGTACCAGCTTTCCCTTACGCTTATTGTTCGCAATGCAGAAAAGAAAATGCACGCACAGGCAGAGCGCGAAGCCAAATCTATGAACCCTGCAGCCGCAGGACCCGACCTTAAAGCGCTTGCTGATGAACGCTACCAAGCCATCACCGACAGTATGCAGGGCGAGGTGGTATTCAATGTACTTAAAAAGTATACCTACCAGGAAGCAAAGAATGAAGAGCTTGCACTTGGCCTGGATCTGCAGGGTGGTATGAACGTGACGCTCGAGGTTAGCCTTGACGACCTTGTGCGTTCTATGTCCAACAATCCAAGGGATGCCGCGCTCAACAAAGCTATTAAAGATGCTAACAACCGCAAGGCAAACTCGGATGCTAACTTCATCACGCTCTTTGGCGAGATATACCAGCAACAGAACCCCGATAAGAAGATGTGTTACCTTTTCACTAAGCCATCTGAAAAAGAGATCACCCTTAATTCTACCAACGAGGAAGTACTGGCAAAGCTGAACAAAGAAGCAAAAGACGCGATCAACCGTACGCACCACGTACTGCAAACGCGTATAGATAAATTCGGCGTAACCAATCCTAACGTGAACCTGGATGAAAAGAAAGGTATCATCACTGTAGAGCTTGCAGGTGTACACAACCCCGACCGCGTACGTAAATATTTACAGGCAACTGCAAAACTGCAGTTCTTCGAAACATACAAGAACGAAGAAATAGGCAATTCTTTTATTGGCGCTAACGATGCGCTTGCGGCTTACCTATCGGGCGAGAAGATAGAAGACACTACTGCTAAATCTGAAACTGACTCTGCAAAAG
Organism: Flavipsychrobacter sp.; assembly: GCA_044224775.1. Lineage (GTDB taxonomy): Bacteria > Bacteroidota > Bacteroidia > Chitinophagales > Chitinophagaceae > Nemorincola. Next base: position 16,357 of record JBGAJU010000039.1, on the reverse strand, counting down.
CAACTGCGGCCGTTACTGACTCCTCTACCAACAAAAGCGACACAGGTTCTCTTTCAAGCGTGTTGGGCAAAGGTGATGCAAAAACAACTGCAGCAGCTTCAACCACTACTGACAGCACTAAACTGAAGCAGGAAGAAGCACAAAAGAAGAGCCCGCTCTTCATGGTGCTGCAGCTTAACCTGAACCAGGAGCAAACGAAATTCTTACCGGGTCCTGTTGTAGGCTACTGTATGAAGAGGGATACAGCGAAGGTGATGGACTACCTGACCCTGGACGTAGTGAAAAGCAAATTCCCTTCTAACGTACACTTCTGCTTTGGCGCTGACGATGGCAGTAAGAACAACGACCCCAAAGCATTCATTCCATTGTATGCAGTAAAAATGCCTCCGGGTGGTGTTGCAAGGCTGGAAGGTGACCAGATCACTGATGCAAGGTCTGACTTCAGCCAACTGAACGGCAAACCTGATGTTACCATGAACATGAGCCCAAGCGGTGCACGTGTATGGAAGGACATGACCGGCAAGAACGTAGGTGGATATGTGGCTGTGGTGCTTGACGACCGTGTTTATTCGTGCCCACAGGTGGAAGGCGAAATTGCGGGTGGTAACACACAGATCACCGGCAACTTCTCAACACAAGACGCACAAGACCTTGCCAACATCCTGAAGTCAGGTAAACTTCCTGCTCCTGCACACATCGTACAGGAACAAGTGGTTGGTCCTACCCTGGGTGAAGAGAACATCGGCAAAGGAATGAACTCGCTGATACTGTCGTTCATTGTCATCTTCGTGTTGATGCTTATCTATTATAATACGGGTGGTATCATCGCAGATATTTCTCTTATCCTCAACCTTGTATTTACAGTTGGCGTATTATCGGCCCTGCACGCCACACTAACCATGGCAGGTATTGCTGGCCTCGTGCTTACGGTGGGTATGGCCGTGGATACGAACGTTATCATCTTTGAGCGTATAAAAGAAGAGTTAGCCTTGGGTAAGAGTTACCAACAGGCCATTACGGATGGTTACAAACGTTCTTACGCTCCTGTACTTGACGGCCACGTAACGGTATTGATCACGGCTATCATCCTGTTCATATTTGGTCTTGGCCCTGTTCGTGGTTTCGCTACTACACAGATACTGGGTATCCTGTTGTCTCTGTTCTGTGGTATCCTTGTATCACGCCTGATAACTGATATCTACACCAAGCGTGAGCGTCACTTCAAATACTTCACAGGCCTTTCAAAATCAATATTCAAAAAAGCGCACTTCAAATTCGTTGAAATGCGTAAATACACCTACGTCATCACAGCTATAGTAATGATAGCAGGTGCAAGTACTTACTTCACAGGTTTTGATAAGGGTGTTGAATTTAACGGAGGCCGCAGCTATACCATTAAATTCGACCAGAAGTATACCAGTGAAGAAGTTCGGACCAAACTGGAAAAATACTTCGGCGAGTTCCCTATCGTAAAAACAATAGGTACTAACAACCAGTTGAATATCACTACTGCTTACCTCATCACTAAGCCGGGTAACACCGTGGAAAAAGAAGTACAAAACAAACTGTATGAAGGCCTTGTAAAGGAAAACCTGATCCCTGCAACTACTGATACTGCAACATTCGTCAACAAGTATGTACAAAGCACGCAAACAGTATTACCATCGATATCAGACGACCTGAGGGATGGCGCAATCTGGGCCACTGTACTGTCGTTCATTGCTATCTTCCTGTATATACTGCTTCGTTTCCGTAAATGGCAGTATTCCGTGGGTACACTATTTTCATTGTTGCACGACGTTGCCCTTACGCTTGCAGTATTCTCTTACTTCCGTGGCAGGGTGCCTTTCGCACTTGAAATTGACCAGCACTTCATTGCGGCGATCCTTACCGTGATCGGCTTCTCGATGAACGATACTGTTATCGTATTTGACCGTATCCGTGAGTACTTCCGTAAGTCTCCGAACGAAGACAAGGTAAGTGTTATCAACCGCGCTATCAATGATACCCTGAGCCGTACCATCATGACGTCGCTCACTGTATTCATCACCCTGCTCATCCTCTTCGTCTTTGGTGGTGAGGCTACAAGGGGCTTCGCGTTCGCGATGCTGATCGGTGTGCTCACCGGTACTTACTCTTCTATCTTCGTTGCGGCTCCTGTTCTTGTAGATATGGACAAGAGCGGTTCGCTGAAAGTGGAAGAAGACCGCGATGCACGCGTAGAAGAGCTGAAGAAAATGGCTTAATTAACTACTGACATTCTCATAAATTAATAATGCCCCGCAATTGCGGGGCATTATTAATTTATGCCTCCCCTGACCAGTCAAAAAAAGCCTTTCTGAAAGCATACCTACTCATCTGATCTGGCACTAAGGCATAACGTCTGTTTTCATGACCAACAATAATTGCGGAAGTAATCCATAATGCCTGGATCAATAATAGGTTAGCTTGTTGACTTATAGCATAATCAGCGACAACGCATAATCTGCACACAGAATAAGGATACAGCTTACTACCACCGCGGTAGTAGATGCCTTACCTATCTCCAGCGCCCCACCCTTCACATGATAACCATAGTAAGAAGGAATAATAGAAATGATGAGCGCGAAAACGAACGACTTCATCATGGCAAAGAATAGATTGTAAGGCATAAAATCGGCCGTGAGGCCCGAGATAAACTGCTGCCTGCTGAGGATATTGGAGAAGATACCGGCAAGGTAACCACCCCATATGGCAACGGCTATAGAAATAGTGATGAGTAGCGGTACCATTATCATTGCCGCCACTATTTTAGGCAGCACCAGGTAAGATTTTGTGTTGATACCCATTATCTCAAGGGCATCAATCTGTTCGCTCACCCTCATATTCCCTAACTCCGATGCAATTTTTGATCCTACCACACCGGCCAATACAATACAAACCACCGTGGGGCAGAGTTCAAGTATAGAAGAATCGCGCACCAGTGTGGCAATAACCGTCTTTGGTACCAGAGGGCTTATCAGCTGGTAAGACAGCTGAATGGTAAGCACCATACCCAGGAAAATGGAGATAATGAGCACAATAGGCAGCGAACGGATACCTATGTCGTTGCACTGCTCCATAAACTCCTTCCAGTAGACCTTACCGTTCTCGGGCCGGGTAAAACCACCCCCTATCATCAACACCAGCTTACCGAAACTTTCGAAAAAGAATTTCATTGCCCTGCAAATGTATTGAAAAGTTTTGCGCCATATTATCGGCTACCACTATTTAACTCTTTAAAAATACCGCTATTTAACGGTAGTTTTTCTATTTGTTTTTTTAGATATTTGTTGCGCTAACAATATTTGCGGCAAACGGTATATAACAGTATAAACAACTAAAAATTTATTGAATGTTCGATAACCCGGTTTTAAACGTAGTAACAGGGCTGGTCTTTATCTTCCTGATATATAGCCTTTTTGCTACGGCAATGCAGGAAGCTATTGCCAATATGTTGCAGCGCAGGGCAAATATGCTTCAGTATGGTATTAAAGTAATGCTGACTAAGACCATAAACAACAACAACCACGGGAAAATCAAGTTGGCATGGTATTACTTCAAGAAAGCTTTACGAAAATGGAAAGATGATGGTGCTTCTCTTTTTCGGAAACGACCTGCCCGTACTATGCACGATCAGTTCTACAATCACCCGATCATTAAGAATTACGGACAGAACTCCTGGTTTAGTAAGCCTTCGTATATAGGCCCGAGTAATTTTTCAACGGTGCTCATCGACACTCTAAAAAACATTGACAAAACCAAGGTATCTGCTGCGGCCGACTTTGCAACAATAAAGGATGTGCTTGACCAGTTCACAACAGAAGTGCGACTGAGATATGACTACGCACTGAACATCTCAAAGAAAGTAGGTGTAAAATATGCAGCTGATGATCAGCATACCGCTGATGATTATGAGTACAAAAAAGGTAAATACACCTATAGAGACAGTGGCGCATTGGCATACACACCCGATCTACAAAAGGTAGAACCGAGTATCCCAAAAGGGGCCCCGGACACCACGATAATGGATATACCGGTAGACGAAAATGTACGGGTTATAGACAAAGAAACGCTGCAGATACTTACCCACCACCTGAATGAAGCCGCCGGAGACCTGGATGTTTTCAGGAGCCGCCTGGAAAAATGGTACGATGATACTATGGATAGGGTTACCGGGTGGTACAAGAAGAATACTCATTACTGGCTTTTTGCCATTGGTTTATTTCTTGCGTTCAACCTTAACATTGATACCATTGAGATCAGCAACTACTTATCCAAAAACAAAGCCGCAGCAGAGCAACTGGCTAAAATGGGAGAGGCCGCAGTGGCATCTGACAAAGAAAGCACCTATAGTTTAAAGGATTCGGTTACCAGGGCTGCACTGGACTCGATAAGAAAAGACATGCAACAAGTGAATACGCTTCTTGGCCTGGGTTGGAAAGACTACGGACGCACAGACCCGTTCTTTGTAGAAAAATTAAGGGAAGACGGTCTTCGTTTTGGAACATGGTATACGCTTTGGTTGCCAATTAAAACTATGCACTTAAAAGACACATTTGCAACAGTAATGGCGGCTATGCATAGGTCAAGGGAAGATTCTGTGAACAAATACCGTACGGCCTATTCAAAAATCGGGACGTTTAAAGATTCGCTGAATAAACAGTTGTCAGAAAAAAATAAAGCACGGTTGCTGCCAATGCTGGATTCACTCACAAAAAGCATAGGCGACTCAACCCGTCTGATCGGCCTCATCAAAAAATCCAACGATTCGCTGATGAGAATAACCTGTTATGACATCGCTGCAAAACAGCATAGCCGGTACCTAAAAATTGCCTATATCTTGCATAGCTCACACCCACGCAAGTTGTTTGGTTTTTTCATTACAGCTATTGCTATCGGACTGGGTGCACCATTCTGGTACGACTTGCTTAATAAACTGGTGAGCATCAGATCAGCAGGCAAAGTATCAGATGGCGCAAACAAATCCAACTCATCGGCAAAAAATGAAAACCCGGACGGATGATACCAGTAAAGATCACAAGGAACCTATACATACGAAAGGGCCCGGGCAGAGGATACGAGAGCCTGGGAAATGTATTGCCCAGCGGGAAGGTGATAAATATGGAGGGGACTGTGACAGGAGAGAGTTACCAGGGCATTAACAACTGGTATTTTCTGACGAACACCAACGGAGTGAAGCAGTATTACTGGGGTGGAGGGGTGGAAACTATTTCGACTGACCTTTGGAACAGGATTCCAGACCTTGATTGGTGGATCAAGGACTATGGAATTGACTCTTTGTGGAGTAAAACGCGAGGGCATGGTATTAAAATAGCAATCATTGATTCCGGCCTTGATTTCAATCATCGATCTATTCGATCAAAAAAGAATATCCTTTACTATAATATTCTCAATAACTCTACAAAACCGGAAGATTGCATTGATACTGACGGGCATGGCACCCATTGTGCGGGAATGATCGCGGCACAAGGCCCGGATATTTTCGGAGTAGCTCCTGATTCTGACATAATAATTATTAAAGCTACAGTCAATGGTGATTTAAGTTGTCAGAATGCAGCACTTGCGATAAACCAAGCAGTAAAACTTGGCGCAAACATTATATCAATCAGTTATGAGTATCGTGATAATGAGGACGATTTTGATAAATTAAGTACTGCCATGGAAAATGCCAGGAATAATAATGTACTTATTGTGGCATCAACAGGTAATAGTGGTGATGCGGGCATTATCAGCGAAATTTATCCGGCATCTTTTAGTGGCTCTATTGGAGTCGGGGCTATTGATAAAAAAAGAAATTTCTGGGAGCAAACTAAATTGACAAAAAATATATCCATTCTTTCCCCTGGCGTTGAAATAAGCCTATTAGGCCTAAATGATACAATTATTATTGAGAGCGGAACAAGTTATGCAACCCCGTTTACTGCGGGGGTCTGTTCTTTATTCATGTCTTTAAATAATGATATTGATCTTTTGAGCAATAAAATCAACACAACTGCTGAGAATGTAGACAGGATAGGAGCACAATTAAAGAACTTATATCCTGATAATGTTGAAATTCCAAGCGTAGGTATTATTGCTCCGAAGAAAATTTTCACTTAAACATTCTGTCCAATGAAAAAAATCGCTCTACTATTCTTATTTATTCTTATAGGCCAACATATTGCCTATTCGCAAACCGCTTTTTATGATGCTATAACATTACGTGCCTGTATTGATTCATCAACCGGAAGATTTAAGACCGACTCGTTGTCTAAATTATTCGTTGGCAGTATACTTTATGCTTATTGTATTCAAAAAAAGAAAGGGGCAGATTCAACAAAATATGCAACAGTAAAAGAATTATATACCAATAATGCGAGTAAAGATTACAATCCATTCATCCAAAAATATTTTCCCACTACCGGATCAGGTGAATCTCAAAATTTAACGAATTACGCTGCTAAATTCGCATCTTCAATTGGCGGTCTTGATGTCACAAATATTGCCGATGGATTTGCAAAGTTTATTGTAAAGAGAACCAAAGAAGAACTGAATATCTACTTCTTCACCCGTTTCAAAGAGGTACTAGATGACTCAGACTACAGGGATATTAAAACCATCTTTCCAAACACCCATGATCTGCTGGGGAGCATAGGAATCGAGATTTATAATTATGAGCGCTATATCCAGAATTTGCGCGAAGCTTTTAAGAGCGACATGAACCAATTGCCTAAAAACCTTCCAAACATTATCGATAACCATCCTGAAATATTTGATAGATACCCCGAAGTAGCAGCTACAATAAAAAGTGGCTTTTATATAGCCAACAGCCTGCGTGATGGTATACACCTGGGCGATGTTCTTGCTGATTATCCGTTAGATTACCTTGATGCCATCAATAACATGAATTATAAAGCTTCTATCCAAACATTACAATTGATCAGTGCATCACTACGCGATACCGCGACGAATGATACAGCTAATTATTGGGTAACAGCTAAGCAATTAAGAAAGTTAGCCGGCGATAGGGTTACATTTAAAATATTCCTTGGACTAGTTTACCAGCAAGCAAAAACTAAAAATGTTGAATTTGAAAACAATTTTAAGTTAGTTGAAGATGTCCTAAACAAAGTTGCCAGCAACTATGATGGCGGCTACAATGTCTACGAGTCTTATAAAAACTACATCGTTACATTCAGTGAAAAAGCGGCTTCACTCGAGAAAATGATGAAAGAATATAAGAAGTCTGACAACGACTCAACCAATGTGGAGCTGTACGCCAAATACTTCAGAACGTCTGTTGACATGATGGAGTATTGCACCAAAATAAGTGAGTTGCCCTACATAAAAAATACTGTAGTTGGCAATTTGCATAAAGATCTCCACCCCTATTTTGATATTTCCTATGCTGCAGCCGATCTAGTAACAAATGTAAATCGTAAAAACTATTCTGCAGCAGTAAATAAAGCTGTGCATATTTATGAGTTTGTGAAAGATCAGGCGAACAAGAAAAAAACAACTGGCAACGAGGCAGATATTTCACCAAAATTAGCGGAAATAAGATCTGCAATAGATCACGTCCTCACAACTCCTAACTTGGCTGAAAATGATAAAAAAGAACTGACCGATCTAAAAAGTAAATTAGAGCCCGCTAAAGCAAATGCGGCAGATCTAATTGCCGTCAACAAGGATCTGTTGAAGAAAATTAAAGAACTCAAAGTAGATACTTCGGTCATAGCTGCCAATATCCGAGCTTTAAATCATATGCTCAATTTATCAATCACCGACGAGACCATAGAAAAGCTGAATAACACACTAACTAAACTGGTAATGTATGGTGGCTTTATTTCTTCTGTAGCAACAGCCGAAACCAGCGACCAGGTACGGGAAGCCATTGAGGCATTTGCATTACCATCTGGATCAGCCCGGATCAAAAGAGAGTCTTCGTTTAATGTTGCTGCAAACGCCTATTGTGGGCTATTTATAGGAAACGAGACAATTGATGGATTAGAACAGACATTTGAAGGAGGCTTTAATAGCTATGGACTCACAGCCCCAATTGGCATTTCTGTAAGTTGGGGAGATCGGCTACTGCCTTGGCCTCTTTCTTACATTGCAAAAGTCAAAGGCTGTTCTTCCAGTTGGTTTATTTCCCTTGTTGATTTAGGAGCTGTCGCCGCTTTCAGGTTTGCTGATGATAAAACTGCACAGGTCCCGTCAATTCAACTAAAAGATATCTTTTCACCCGGATTGTTCTGGTCTGTCGGAATCCCTAAGTCCCCAATTTCATTTAACATGGGCGCACAAGTTGGTCCTAACCTGAGAAAAGTAAATGTTACAGGTACAAACGACTATTCCGACAAAATGTATGTCCGCTACAGCGTTTCTGTGTGTGTCGACATTCCGGTTATCAATCTCTACACAAGATCCAAAAAAATATAGTTCCTCGTAACGCAAAACAGCCACCGTAAGGTGGCTGTTTCTATGTGTGCTTGCAATGCTATGCTAAGTCTTAGTTCTTGAATTGTGGTATCAGCTCTTGTGCCAGCTTCACCATCTTTTCAATGCCATTCTCAGGCAGTGCTCCTTTCTTGAACTCCTTCAATACATCCGGCATTTTGGTTTCCATCTGCATCAGGAACATTTCTTCAAAAGCCCTCACATTCTTCACCGGTACTTCGCGGATCAGGTTGTTGGTACCCAGGTAGATGATAGCTACCTGCTTTTCAACCGCATATGGTGTATACTGTGGCTGCTTCAGGATCTCCACGTTACGGCTACCCTTGTCGATAACGTTCTTGGTAGCAGCATCAAGGTCACCACCAAATTTAGAGAACGCTTCCATCTCGCGGTAGAGCGCCTGGTCAAGTTTCAGTGTACCTGCCACTTTCTTCATCGATTTGATCTGTGCGTTACCACCCACGCGGCTCACCGAGATACCCACGTTGATCGCAGGACGGATACCGGCGTTGAACAGGTTCGATTCCAGGAATATCTGTCCGTCGGTGATCGAGATCACATTCGTTGGGATATATGCTGATACGTCACCCGCCTGTGTTTCGATGATCGGTAACGCTGTAAGCGAACCACCACCCTTCACCAGGTGCTTAATGCTGTCCGGAAGGTCGTTCATTTTTTTAGCTACCTCATCATTGCCGATAACTTTAGCGGCACGCTCCAGCAAGCGGCTGTGCAGGTAGAATACGTCACCCGGGTAAGCCTCACGGCCCGGAGGGCGGCGCAACAGCAGCGATACCTCACGGTAAGCCACCGCTTGCTTGGAAAGGTCATCATACACAACCAGTGCAGGACGGCCTGTATCGCGGAAGAACTCACCGATAGCTGCACCTGCGAACGGAGCGTAGAACTGCAGCGGAGCAGGATCAGATGCCGATGCATTAACTATGGTAGTATATGCCATAGCGCCTGCATCTTCAAGCACCTTCATCACACCGGCAACGGTAGATGCTTTTTGCCCGATAGCTACATATATACAGTAAACAGGCTTACCTGCTTCGTAAAACTCTTTCTGGTTGATGATGGTATCTATACAGATAGCCGTCTTACCGGTCTGGCGGTCGCCGATTACCAGCTCACGCTGTCCGCGGCCCACAGGGATCATAGCATCTATCGCTTTGATACCGGTTTGCAGTGGCTCCTTCACAGGCTCACGGAAGATAACACCCGGTGCCTTGCGCTCCAGCGGCATCTCATACAGTTCGCCTTTCAGAGGGCCTTTACCATCAATAGGCTCACCAAGTGTGTTCACCACACGGCCTGCCATACCATCACCTACCTTAATAGATGCGATCTGGTTAGTACGTTTTACTTTGTCACCCTCGCGGATCTCTGTATACTCACCCATCATCACCACACCTACGTTGTCTTCTTCAAGGTTCAGTGCGATGGCTTTTACACCATTGGAGAACTCAACAAGCTCACCCTGGCGCACGCCGTTAAGGCCATATACGCGGGCAATACCGTCGCCCACCTGCAATACGGTTCCTACTTCTTCCAGTGTAGCCGCACTGTCTGTCTGGCTAAGCTGTTGGCGTAAGATCGCCGAAATTTCATCCGGTTTAATATTAACCATATATTATAGATTCAAAAGTTTAAAAATTACATTTTCGTTTCGTACGTGTGGTCTATTATTTTAGCCCTTATCTCGTTCAGATTCTTCCTCACACTGGCATCAAACAATTTATCTTCTACCTCCAGCACAAAGCCGCCTATCAGGCTTTCATCTACACCCGTCTTCATGTTGATAGTATCCTTCGGCATAAAAGATGATACCTTAGATTGTATGCTAGCTTTCAGATCTTCAGATATCGGCACAGCTGTTGTCAGCTTCACAACCTTAATGTTCCTTAACGTATTATACTGTGTAATAAATGCCTCTGCCACCTCAGCCAGGTTCGATTCACGGCCTTTGTTCACCAGCAGTTTCATGAATGCATTTGTCAGCTCGCTTGTTCCATGGCCTTTCAGCACCTCGCTGATTATTGCGTTCTTCTTATCTCCGTGTATAACAGGGCTGCGCAGCATCAATGCAAATTCAGGACTCAGGTCGCATATCTCGTGCAGCAACTGCATATCCTTCAATACCGCCTCAACGCTGTTCTTTTCAACAGCAAGGTCCAGTAGCGATTTCGCATATCGTGTTGCAAGACGTGGATTTTGCATTTATTTCAATTTGACAATTCAACAATCTGACGATTCGACAATCACCGCATAGGCTAATTGCCGAATTATCGAATTCACTAATTCAGTTTAATATCTTCAGCAAGCATCTTTGTATAATCAGTCTGGCCATCTGCACCTGCAAGTTGTTTGCGCAGAATCTTCTCAGCAACACCCAGTGCCAGGGTACCAATTTCATTCTTCACTTCTGTCAAAGCAGCCATCTTCTGCTGCTGTATCTGCAACTGAGCATCTGTAATGATCTTGTTAGCCTCGGTTTTAGCCTGCTCTTTAGCTTCGTTAATGATGCGGTCTTTCATTTCCTTAGCTTCTTTCAGCATTTGCGAACGCTCTTCACGCGCCTGTGCAAGCAACTTTTCGTTTTCAGATTTCAATTGGCTCATTTCAGCCTTTACGCGCTCAGCAGTAGCTATAGAGTCAGCTATACCCTTTTCGCGTTCGCCAAGCGAGTTAAGGATTGGCTTCCACGCAAATTTACGCAGTATGAAAAATACAGCTAAGAATGCTATCAGTGTCCAGAAGAATAAACCGAGTTCCGGGGTGAGCAGATCCATCTTTTATATCAATTGATTTGTTTAAAATTTTGTTTGTTGTTTCCCGTTTTGCCTCGCGGGAGAGAGGTAAAATAACTGCATCCTCTGCCCTATGCGTTGGATGCAGTTATACTCTTTGTACCCGCAGCTACTAAACGAAGATAGCGAGGATGCCTGCGATAACCGCAAACAGTGCCACACCTTCCACGAACGCAGCAGTCAGGATCATGTTAGCACGGATATCGCCCATTGCTTCGGGTTGGCGAGCGATAGCTTCTACCGCACCTTTACCGATCTGGCCGATACCTACACCTGCTCCAAGAGCAGCGATGCCTGCACCGATAGCGCCACCAGCTTTTGCTGTGTCGCCGGCTAACATAAGGATGTTCATTAAAACTGACATACTATATGGATTTTTGATTAAAAAAAACTCTTTATTACTATCTTAATTGTTTCACTATTAATGGTGCGCTGCTGCTGCCTCATGTCCATGGTCATCGTGCGCATGCTCCTCAATTGCCTGGCCTATGAATACCGCTGTAAGGTTAGCAAAGATGAACGCCTGTATAGCCGCAACCAGCAACTCCAGCATAAACATGAAGATGGAGAACGCCAGTGATACTATTACGAAGCCACCGCCCACATATTTGTTCATCAGCGCAAAGATGAAGATAAGGCAGATAACACTCAGTATCACAATGTGGCCTGCCAGCATGTTTGCAAAAAGACGTATCATCAACGCTACCGGCTTAATACACAAAGACATTACTTCTATAAGCACCAGCAGGCACTTTACCAGGAACGGCACATTCGGTGGGTTCAGCAGGTGGCCCCAGAAATATTTGTTGCTGTTCGCCATCATAACAATAAACACCACAAGCGCAAGGCATGCAGTTACAGCTATATTACCGGTAAAGTTTGCACCACCCGGCAACAGACCCAGCAGGTTGTTGATCCAGATGAAGAAGAACACCGTAAGCAACAGCGGCATGAACTTCAGGTATTTACCACCAAGGTTTGGCCTTGCCACTTCATCCCTGATGAACAGGATGATCACCTCAAGTGCATTCTGGAAACCTTTGGGAGCTACATTTGCACCTGCTTTATATTTCTTGGCAGCAGAAGTAACCAGCCACAAAAGCAGCACAACACCCACCAGCATCGAAAGCACATTCTTGGTAACCGAGAAATCATACACTTCGCTGCCATCAACCGCTTTTATCTTCTCCTTCATGTTCTTCTCCACATAAAGTCCATCATGCTCAGGGCTTATTTTGTTGCCGTTCTCATCTTCGTGCCAGTGGCCATGATGAAAGTTGCTGTAAGAAAACATGGAAAGACCCATACCCGGACGGTAAACTATTACCGGCAAAGGCATAGCTATTTCCTTCTCCTCGCCACCTTCGCCTTCCAGGCTGAACAGGTGCCACTCGTGGGAGTCGGATACGTGCCCGAATACTAATTCTGTGATATTTATGCCTTTTTTCTCTTCATGAGTAGCTTCTTGCTCCTCAACAGGCGCGTTTTCGTGATTTTCTCCTTCCTGTGCGAAAGTTGAAAAATTAAAGGCAAACAGCCCGAAAACCAATAACAACAAGGGAAAGAGACGCTTTAAAGCCATTACCGCTTCGAAATTTTGCGCAAAGATATGAGTTTAACCTCAAAAAAAAGTTTCTTTTTGGCATTAAAACTGGGGTTTTTATTTAATGCTACTAAAAAAACAATACATAATAAGAATTCGTGTTGTGAAAAGCTATTTTGAAAATATATTATACTTAACTATACAGTACAAAGCCCTGAAGCCATCTTTCCAGCCTATTTTTTTGCCTTCTTCGTAGGTGCGGCCATAATAAGATATACCAACCTCATATATCCTCACCTTAGGCACCCTTGATATTTTCGCAGTAACCTCGGGCTCAAATCCAAAACGCCTTTCTTTCAGCTTTATGCCCTGTATGATCTCACGCTTGAATAACTTGTAGCAGGTTTCCATATCGGTAAGATTCAGGTTGGTCAGCATGTTCGATGCCGTGGTAAGCCACTTATTTCCTATCGAGTGCCAGAAAAATAAGATACGGTGCGGGTTTCCTCCCATAAACCGGGAACCGTACACCACGTCTGCAAAGCCATCAACAATTGGCTTTAGCAGTATATTGTATTCCTGCGGATCGTACTCCAGGTCGGCATCCTGTATGATCACATAATCGCCCGTAGCCATCTTTATACCTGTATGCAGTGCTGCACCCTTGCCCATATTCACTTCGTGCCTGTAGTAGGATATAGGCAGGTCGGGATTTGCAGATTTATAATTGTTCACTGCTTCTTCCGTATTGTCTTTAGAACAATCATTCACGATGATCACTTCCTTTCGTATGCCGGCAATAAGCTGCACCGCCTTCACCTTATCAAGTATCCGGTGAATAGTCGGGCCCTCATTATAAGCAGGTATTACGATAGATAGTATCAACATTAGTTGTGCACTGAAATGGCAGCTAAAGTACAACATCGGCTGCTTATGAAAAATTATTTATTATTTGCATAAATAAATATGTTCCTATAAAAAATAATATAAGTATGATTAAAATCATGTGATAATATGACTCAACTCATATTTGCCATTTTCTGTCAACAATATTTTTGCCCTCTTGCTATACAAAAAATATACTCTATGAAACAATTGACCGACGTATTACTTGCCAGTACCACCGATGCCGGGCTGCGCAAACAAATTGAGTTTGAAACTGCTAACCTGGGCGCACTCATCAACAATATATCCGGCATAATGTGGAGCGTAGACAGGCACTACAACCTGGTTACATCAAACAATGCTTTTGATATTATGGTTGAGGACATGTGCGGTGAAAAAATAAAAAAAGGCCAGACAGTTTTGGTAAAAGGATTCAACGGACCGCAGGTTGATTCCTTTAAGCAACATTACGACCGCGCATTTGCCGGCGAAACTTTTACGGTTGAAGAATACAACGAACCATATGACCGCTGGTACGACATTTCATTCTACCCCATCAGGCAGGGATATGACGTGGTAGGTACCGCATGCAGCTCTCACGATATCACACTGCGCAAAAAAACAATGGCTACCCTCATCGAAGCCCGGCGCCACTATGCTTTTACAAGCGAGATAAACCAGGCGATCATCTACGCAAGAAACGAAAAGGAAATACTTGACCATGTTTGCCGGCTAGCAATAACTACCGGTAAATTCAGGGCGGCATTTTTTTCGCGCGTTGAAGCCGGTCAACGAAATTTGTTACTAACCAATCAGGCAAACCTCATACCCGAAGCAGTGGAACAACTGGCTTGTATGCAATACGAACCATATGGCCTGATAGCCACACTTATAGAAACCGGTCGCAGCATGGTAACGAACGACACTTCGGTATATACCGGCACATCTCCCTTCTGGGAGTGGTTCGCAGCACAGCATAATATGAGGTCGTCAATTATTGTTCCGCTGAATGTGGGGGGAGAGATCACATACCTGCTGTGTCTTGCATCAGATAAAGAGAATTTTTTCAACAAGGAAGAAGTAAAACTACTGGAAAAATCAGCGGCCAACGTTGCTTTCGCTCTTGATAAGCTGGAAAAAGAAATACAAAGGCTTGCAGCCGAGCACAAATTAATGAACGAGGAGAACAGGCAGCGCCAGGCCGAGCAGATAGCGCACCTGGGCAGCTGGGAACTTGACTTCTCCACAGGCCTTGCCACTTGGTCGCCGGAGCATTGCCGCATTTTTGGCATTCCTGAAACAAACAATATACATGACCTTGAATCATGGTTGGCTTTTATACATCCCGATGATCTTGACTATGTATTGAAGAAAAGGCAGGAAATGGAAGGCGGCAGCACAAATTCTGCTTATTACTACCGTATCGTCAGGCCCGATGGCAGTGTAAGATATATTTACAGGGAGAGCCAGCTACACTACAACGAAACAGGTAAAGCAACAGGTGTGTATGGTATTGCCCTCGATGTAACGGAGAAAAGAATGGCCGAAGAAAAACTGAAACACAGCGCCTTCCGTTTTAACCAGGCTCAAGCCATCACCCATCTGGGCAGTTGGGAATTGTACAACAGGCATTTCCGTCTGGTCGCAGGAATCATGCCGGATATACGGCGTTCCTGAAAATGAGAATGTACACTCCTACGAATTCTGGGAATCTTTTCTCCATACTGAAGACCGTTTGGCCGTACTAAATGAATTGGGTAAACTGTATGCCGGTCATTCAAGTGTAAGCTTCGTTCACCGCATCGTTCGGCCAACCGGTACTGTTCGCTACTTACACACGCAGGCGTTTACAGAGAGGACAAATGGTGAGCTCACAGGCCTCTACGGTACAGCACACGATATAACCGAACAGGTGGCCCGCACAGAGCAACTCAAAGCCCAGAACGAAAAGCTAAAACAAATAGCCTGGATACAGTCTCACAAAGTTCGTGGCCCGTTGGCAACTATACTTGGTCTTGCACAATTATTCAGGGATGAAAGGCCATCTTCCGAGGTAAGGGATATAGCACAGGGGATTCTTCAATCATCCGAGAAACTGGACATGGTGATCCGGGAAATAGTGAACAACACTAATGTTACTGAGGTGCATGACCCCGCGCCCCGCGCCTGCGTTTAGCTGCAGACATATACTATTTTCTCCGTTTCTGCGTTTATCAGTAGGAATGGCGTTCTATCATAAGATACCGGTAGCTTATTTGCGGTGGGTGCCGGCAATAGTATTTGCATTGCTCGGCATCTATGATATTGGCGTGGACTGGATGGACCATAAACTTACTTTATATCACGTCTTGTTCAATGCCGCCTTCCTTCTTCCATTACTGATCCCGCATTGGGTAACTTACCTTATCTGCGGCTTCCTGTATTTAGTAATCTCTGCTTATATCTTCATCTGTCTCAACGTATTTCTGGTCCAGTTTCTAAATGGGCACCAGATGAAGCGCGCATGGGATACTTTCATTTACGGTTTCCCGCTTAGTATCCTGGGATTGCTATGTTCTCTATCGCTTCTATACGTAGGTGCTCTTCCTTCACGAAAACCGGCGATCGCATAAGGCAACATTACTCCACTTACAGG
>JBGAJU010000038.1:0-41301 GCA_044224775.1 Flavipsychrobacter sp. | reverse complement strand
CGATAACGTTTATCGACTTGGTTGTTGGACAGTTTAGGTGCCTGATAGTCAATGTATATAAGCCTGAATCTGCCATTGAGATACCCTGGATCTTCGGATCTTTCAGATTCGATGTAAACCCATTAGGGCCAACCCACTCATACGTGAGGTCGGTTACAGGATCAATAGCATCCAATGATAAGGTTTTGCCGCTGCATATGGGGCTATTGCTGTACAATGCAGGAGGTGGTGGCGGGTTAGGATCGCTTAATGTAACAGGACCTACCGAATTAGATAAGCATGTAAATGAGCTGACATTGAAATCAGCATATACACCTTTAGATAGCCCGTTAATCACTACCCTACCCGAACCATCTGCGACTATTGTTGCCGTAGCCGGGTTACCATTAAATGTATAGCTTACAGAATAAGACACCCCCGCAAGCAATCCCGAAAGCGTAACAGTGCCGTTAACACCTTCGCAGGTTGTAGGATGAGTGGCAGTGATACCAGATATCTTAGGTATAGGATGCACGATCACGTCTACTGTAGCGGGAACGGATACACAACCTAACTTGGTTGCAGTAACCGTATAAGTACCCGTATGGCTTAATGTACCCGGATTGAATATAGGGTTCTGAACTGTAGAAGTAAAACCACCGGGCCCTGTCCAGGAATAGGTTACACCGGGAACGGAATTTGTTGCGGTGATGCCCAACATGCTACCATCGCATATAGGACTATTCGAGCCAACCACACAAGCCGGAGGCGCAGGTGGCAGTGTTAATATTATGGGGCCGGCAAAGGCGTTAGATGTACACCCTAATGCAGTCGTCACACTAAAGTTCGAGTAACTGCCCGCAGCAAGGCCAGTAATGACAATACTGCCCGAAATATTAGCTGTCAACACAATTGTTACCGGTGTAGTAGCGGCTGTGTAGTTAACTGTATAAGATTGACCTGCCACTAGTCCGTTTAATGTGATAGTTCCATCGCTATTAACACACGTTGTAGGGTTAGTGAACGAAGTGCCTGTGATACGTGGCGTTGGATTAACGGTCACATCAGCAGTAGCATAACAACCTGCAGCAGTGATATATGTAATTGTAGTGATGCCAGCTGATACACCTGTAACAACTCCGGTTGTAAAGCCAACCGTGGCAATTGCAGCATTATCACTATTCCATGTGCCGCCCGACAGAGTATTATATAATGTAGTTGTCGCTCCTTCACAAACTACTCTAACGCCAGTGATAGTTGCAGGCAGCGCATTGACGTTAAATGAAGTGATAGATGAACAACCTTCAGGCGTAGTGTACCTGATGATAGTAGACCCGGGCAACAATCCACTTACTATGCCTGAAGATGCACTTACTGAAGCTATAGCCGGCGTCGTTGAACTCCATGATCCACCGGGTGTAGCATCGCTCAGTGTTGAGGTTTGGCCCTGGCAGATAGATGTAACACCGGTAATAGGCAGTGGCAGCGGATTCACAGTCACAACAATAGTTGCCGTACAGCCTGCCGCTGAGGTATATGTGATAGTCGCTGTGCCAGCCGTAATTCCATTCACAATACCTGTACCTGCCGATATTGTAGCTACAGCAAGTGAACTGCAGGTCCATGCACCGCCGGGTAATGTATTTGTCAGAACAGTTGTGCTACCCACACAAACTTTAGGAACACCCCCAATAGTAGAAGGGAGGGGATTCACAGTTACGTTAAAATTTGCAATACAGCCCAATGGTGTAGAGAATTTTATTGTTGTTACCCCAGGTGTAATTCCGGACACAACACCTGTGCCCAAACCAACTGAAGCAACAGATGACGCTGTACTGCTCCACGTGCCTCCTCCCGGCGTAGCGTTATTCAATGCTATTGAACTGCCGGCACAAACACTGTGCGAGCCTGTGGTTGATGAAAGTGGGTTTACGGTAATATCCGATGTACTGTAACAACCTGCAGATGTGGTGTAGGTCAAGGTAACGAGGCCAGCACCAACGCCCGTCACAACACCTGACCCACCACCGACAGTGGCTACCGAAACATCACTACTGGTCCATGTACCGCCTGTAACAGTATTGTTAAGTGTTATGGTATTACCCTGGCAAACAGTCGTTAAGCCTGTAATCGGTTGTTGTGCATAAACAGTAACGCTAACGGAAGCAGCGCAGCCTGTTGATGTTGTGTACCTGACAACAGCAGTACCCGGAGCAATACCAGTTACGATACCACTTGCATCAACAGTTGCTACGGATGGGTTGAGGCTTGTCCATGTGCCACCTGGTTGCGGATAGCTTAAAGCAGTAGTATTACCCTGGCATACAACCGGCGTACCTGAGATACCAGTTAATGGATCAACTGTCACAAGAACGGTTGTATAGCAACCGCCAGGCAATGTGTAAGTTATCGTAGCAGTGCCGGGTAAAATACCTGTAACAAGTCCGGTAGGGTTTACTACCGCGATAGATGTGCTACTGCTGCTCCATGTACCACCTGCCACGGAGTTACTTAAAGTGGTTGTAGAACAAACAAGTGTTCCACCACTAATTGGAGATGGCGAAGAATTAACTGTTACGGTGCCTGCCGATACACAGCCAGCACCTGTAGTATATTCAATACTTGCTGCGCCTGACATCATGCCGGTTACAACACCCGTTGAACCTACTGTAGCAATTGACGGGCTAAGGCTACTCCAACTACCACCAGGAACGGCATTATTTAACACAATAATATTGCCCGCGCAAACAGCGCCCATACCTGTAACGGGCGCAACCGGATTTACGGTCACTATGGTTGTAGCGTTGCAGCCACCAGTCGTGGAGTAGTTTATTGTAGCGGTGCCACCGGCAATGCCGGTCATCATACCGGATGATATCCCGACGGTTGCGATTGAAGTATTGCTGCTGCCCCATGTGCCACCGGGGGTGGCATTGCTTAATGTTATTGTGTTACCCTGACAAACGGTTGTCGCACCTGTAATGGGCGCAGGGACAGTAACGGTCATTGTATTGGACGAAATACAACCCGCGGGAGTAGTATAACTGATCGTTGAAGTACCTATTGAGGCAGCTGAAACAACACCACTCGATGCCCCAACTGTCGCAACACCAGGAGCAGCCGAAGTCCATGTGCCGCCGCTAACGATGCTGCTCAACGTGGTTGTGCCGCTTACACACAATATAAACGTCCCGGTAACAGGAGGATTCGCATTTACTGTTATGGTTGTGGTAACAGAACAGCCCGATGGGTTTGTGTATGAGATGACAACCATGCCTCCCGAGACACCATTAAGAACACCTGAAGATGCACCCATAGTAGCGACAGAAGTATTTGTGCTCATCCATATGCCACCAGTAGTGCTATTGGTCAGCGTTATTGAACTGCCTTCGCATACGCTACCCGGCCCTGTGATAGGCGTGGGCAGCCCTACGTTAACAACCGTATTAGCTGTGCACCCGGCCGATGAAGTGTAGGAAACAATTGTGTTACCCACTGCAACACCTGTAACGAGGCCAGATGTAACACCCACTGTTGCTATTGATGGGCTGCTACTGGTCCATGTACCAGCACCGGCAGCATCACTTAATGCTGTAGTGCCCCCGACGCAAACCGATGGCGTACCCGAAATAGGAGCGATTGGATTTACGGTGACGTTAGTTGTGGTAAAGCAGCCCGCAGGAATAGTGTAAGTTATTGTTGCCGTGCCGCTACCTGTTCCTGTAACTATACCCGTTGCAGAACCAATAGAAGCAATTGAGGGATTGCTAGTTGACCATGTGCCGCCACCGGCTGCGTCAGATAGTGTTGTTGTATTTCCCTGGCATACGTTAGTTGTGCCGGTAATGGGACTCAACAGATTAACCACTAAAGACGTATTCGTTTTGCAACCTGCAG
Organism: Flavipsychrobacter sp.; assembly: GCA_044224775.1. Classification (GTDB taxonomy): domain Bacteria; phylum Bacteroidota; class Bacteroidia; order Chitinophagales; family Chitinophagaceae; genus Nemorincola. Next base: position 37,425 of record JBGAJU010000038.1, on the reverse strand, counting down.
GTGTGGTGTAGGTGATCATAGCTGTTCCGGCGGATATACCCAATGCCACGCCCGACGCAGAGCCAACTGTCGCAATAGCGGTATTACTGCTCACCCAAGCGCCGCCGGGCACTGTATTTGCCAATGTTGTTGTACCTCCAACACAAATATTGGTAGTGCCTGTAATTGGTGCAAGTGGATTAACGGTTAGTGTTGCCGTGGCGAAACATCCTGCACCCGGTGTTGTGTACGAAATTGTTGTTGTCCCGGCCGCAATACCCGTAGCTATACCAGAAGAAGAACCAACCGTACCTACTGATGTGCTTGAACTGCTCCATACACCACCGGCAGTAGCATCACTAAGTGTAGTAGTACTATTCATACACACAGCCATATACCCGATAATTGGAGCAACGGGTACGATAACATTCACCGTAGTTGTTGAAGTACAACCCGCAGGTGATGTGTATGTGATAACAGCTGAACCTAGCGCACTACCAGTAACCACGCCACTGGAAGGGCCTACACTTGCAACCGTTGGGTTGCTGCTGCTCCAGGTACCACCCGAAGGAATACATACTAATGCAGAGGATCCTCCGGCACAAATAGTTGTTGTGCCATTGATAGGCGACACAGGATTAACATTAATGGTTTTTGTAGTTGTCGATGAGCTGCCACATGCATCGGTTGTAGTTACAGTATAGGTAGTAGTTACTAACGGAGAAACAGATACCGTGGAACTAGTACTGGCTACCGGTGACCAGCTATAAGTATATGGTGGCACACCATACGAAGCTGTTGCAGTTAAAACAGTTGACTGGCCCTGGCAAAGACTTGATGGCATTGCCGTAATGGTATTAGCCTCAACTGAATGTCCGAATACGGTAATTGTCAATGGAGTACCTGCAGCAATGTACGAAGGACTGCAGCTACCGGCAGATGCATAGTTTTGGTAGAAGTCCATGGAAAGGCCCATGTTATAGGAAGTACAACTCGGCCCGGGAAGACATGGTGCGATCTGGCCTGCAAATATGGTAGCGCCAATTGCATCACAAGTGCCGGGAAGGCCACTGCTGCAATTCCAGTAAAGAGTTGCCGGTGCCGGACTACGACACGTGCTAAGCCTGAAATCGTATGCCCCATTATTTGTCAATGCTCCGCCGCTCGCAATGTACTGGAAAGTGAATTGAATATCTGTTACTGTAACCTTAGCCGGCACAGTAGCAGCATTAGTATAAACGCAACCTGTGGTCCAGGATGGGCTATAGGTAGAGCCACTAACTGACGATGTGGTAGCAAAAGATACAAGCGGATCGATAATAACAGGATAGGATGAAACAGCCCTGTTGAAGAAATTTCCGGGGATAACTATATCCACATCATTGCCATTTATCTTGTAAGCCAGCATTTGCAATGTGCTACGACCTGCTGCTTTTTCGAAGGCTACGGCTGCAGATATGGCATACAATCTCTCGCCGGCTTTCCTGACCTCCATATCGCCGGTATGCAATTGCTTGTTATCACCGGGGATGTATAATGAAAGTCCATCGGAGAGTTGCATATGATCTCTCACATGCAGACTACCGCCTGCATAGGCAGGCATTGCATGATTAATGATGAAGTTTGTTTTTACGGCACCACGTACCACATGCATTTCAATATCTATACCGCTCCATGCATTTGTGATGTACACCCCATCGTTACCGGCGGTATAATGGCTGTAGTCAGCCATACCCAATATTTGTTCTGCGCCTCCAGGTTTAGAAAATACCAATTCAAGATTGCGATTGAATTGGACAGACTGCCCTGTTGTACCTAACGAAGCAAACTTATTTACCGTATTTATTGAAACGGGAGCTTCCTGTTCTGCTGCAGCAAATATTCCTTTTTGTGAACCGGGCTGCAACCTCGACTTGATAGTTAGCCACTCACCATTAGGGCCTTTATAGTGCATGGTGCCCGACGAGGTCTGTTGCATGATATCAGCGCCATTGGTTCCGGCTTTGATAAAAGTCTTTGATATTGCTGTACGCTTGCCAATCAGCTCATAGCAGTCTTTGCACGGTGCTTCAGCGAACAACATGCCGATTTCGGGGTGTTGTTCATAACCAATATTATTGCTTAATGCTTCGTCCGATACTTGCTTAAATGGAGTAATGAAGGTTGTATAATTCGGGCTGGTGATCAAATCACTACCGGCATTAGACGATTGCTGGGCACATAGCCTAATGCTATTAAGAGAACAGAAAAAAAGTAAAATAAATATTACGCGCGTAAACGAATACTTCATAATTAAATGCCGATCAATACACACTTAAGACCACTGTTTACATACAATGGTTGGCTAAGCATATATACATTGATATCCTTAAGCTACAAATCTAATAAAAATGAAGTATAATTTAAAGGGCTGTGGGAAAATAAATTAATTGTAAATGAATTAATTACAGCTGTAAAAATATAATATTTTAAAGTTACTTATTCACCAGCTTGGTGGTTGTCACATTACTTCTTTTGCCTGATGGCGTAATGACAATGGTTTTAAATTCTATTTCTTTTTTTGCGGGTACTGTGATTTTCACCGGCCCTGTGACATGGAGGTCTGTTTCGCGGGGTGAATAACCATCTATGGTGTAATGCACTTTTGCTCCCTCAACTGATGGCTGCAATTCAAATGTAAATTCAGTAACGGTCAATGTTGTATCACTCGCGCCTATAGCAGTGGGCACGCGGTAGTTATAGCCCTTTGCGTCCAATTGGGCAAGATGGTGCGGCAGGCGCTCATTGGAGAAGTTCTCGAAGTTTTTATTTGCAGTTGGAGTCCATGCCACCTCAGCCAACGCGAGCATACGAGGCAATAACATATAATCTGCTTTAGCCGGAGTGGCAATATATTCGGTCCATAAGTTTGCCTGTACACCAAGGATATATTTCTGCTGGTCTTTTGCGAGTTCAGTTGGTACAGGATTGTAAGCATATGTTTTTGATAACGGCGCATTACCCCCTATTGCCAGTGGTTCCTGTGGGTTCTTTGCCTGCAAATGATCGAAGTACATTCCACCACTGCCCGGAGTCATAATAACATCATGCCCCATCTGCGCAGCTTTTATGCCACCTGCTTCTCCACGCCAGCTCATCACTGTTGCATTAGGCGCCAGACCACCCTCAAGTATCTCATCCCAACCTATTATACTGTGTCTGTTGGCATTGATGTATTTCTCCATCCTGCTGATGAAATAGCTTTGAATACCCTCTTCATCCTTTAAATTTCTGTCTGCAATAAGCTGTTTACAAAAGTCTGATGCCTTCCAGGCGTCTTTAGGCACCTCATCACCACCAATATGTATATACTTACCGGGGAAGAGATCCATCACCTCTGCAAGAATATTGTTCAGCATGGTGAATGTTTCCTCTGTAGGGCAATACACATCTTTATACTCACCCCATTTCTCGCCCACTTTATAAGATTTCGAAGGATCGCAGCTCAGTTCGGGATAAGATGCGATCGCAGCCATAGAGTGGCCGGGCATTTCTATTTCAGGCACAACCGTTATGAAACGAGCATCGGCGTATGCGACTATTTCTTTTATTTGCTCCTGGGTATAAAAACCTTCAAGAGGAGTATTATCAAACAATTCAGGATCGCCTTTAGACTGGCTACCAATTTTTGATTGTGCACGCTTACTGCCAACTTCTGTGAGCTTTGGATATTTCTTGATTTCTATGCGCCACCCCTGGTCATCAGTGAGATGCCAATGAAAATGGTTGAGTTTATAGTATGCCATTGCATCTATATAACGCTTCACATAATCAACATCGAAGAAGTGGCGCGCTACATCTAAATGCATACCGCGATAAGGAAACCTTGGATAATCTTTGATTGAAGCTGATGGAATTGTAAATCCATTTTTGTTACCCTGCATTAATTGTATCAATGTCTGCACACCATAGAACAGCCCTGCATTACGCCCCACAAGTGTTACTTTACCATCGTCCACATTCAACTCATACCCTTCTAAAGGAATCTCCCCTTTATGATTTACAGAAAGCGTGATCACATTCTTCACCTTTCTGTGTTTCTCGTCCAGGAAACTCATGTCGGTAACGCTATTGGTCATACCGGCCTTACGCAGGTATTCTGAAAAAAACCTAACTGCCTTATGGTTAGGAGAGTCTGTTAATATTATTGTTTCAGAGTTGAGCTTAAACTCACCTTTATATTTTTTTACCGAAACGGGTGCGGGAATGATACCCATATTCGCATCATGCTGTGCAACAGCACTCACACCCAAAAGCAGTGAACAGGCTAATAATATCTTCTTCATAATATCGTCATTTCATTTCAATAAACCGTTCCTCAACATTCCAACCTTCTATCGTCACCATTGGCTCCTGCTCCTTCTTCGCCTCATAGTCGATATGAATGATTTTTTGCTGTCCGGGAAGCAGTGTAATATAGTTATTATCGCAGAAAACGGGCAAAATACGGTCGTAGGTATTGGTATCAGCCACGGAAACACGCATAAAAAAAGCCATTGGCCCATTTTTAGGGTTTGAGATAGTCACTTCAGCTTTTCCCTTAGCAATATGTTTTGCCGTAACAGCCACCTCAGCATCTTTCATCCTTGTAAGTCCCGAATAATTCCCTTTTGTATCAGGTAACCAGTAAATATTTTCATCCAAAACTTTATTTGATGCAGAATCATACAAAAACAAAGAAAGAAAACCGCCCGACACTTTACACAATGAGTCAAGCGTATTGCCAAAGTTGTAACAGGAAGAAACTTTGGCAGGAGGTGCATTTACATTCGTTGCCATTATTGGAACGGAGCCGCCAGCGAAGTCATTAAACGCAGCTAATACCCTTAAATTTCCCGATGGCTTAAATCCATTGTTGACTACCATTACTGACTTTGCAACAGGGTTATACATAACATGCAGCGGCTTACCACCTTCCCGAAGCCCAAACAAAGCAGCATTAGGATCTAAGTAAACATCATACATCTGCCCAATCATTGCTGTCCAGGGATTTTGTGTTTTCCAAATGATAATACCCGTGTACCAATCCCAAATATGTGCGCTTGCTCCTTCTATTAGTGCGCGATATTGGTTGTAGTTTACTAACTGTGCCTTCATGGCAAAATCTTTTACATCCTTCGCGTGCCCATATGTTTCAACAGAAGAATCGTAACTACTGTACTTATGGTATTGCCATACCGAATCGGCGATCCATTTATGCGCTGTTGGGTCATACTTTGGTACAATCATATTGGCTTTAGGAATGAACCGTTCCAGCGATTCATAATCCCCGATACCCACAGATCCTATTTCTGAATTGAAAGCAAATGAACGGTGCTCCCAGAAATACCTGTCAGGCTGTATAGTATACGGACCATCATGTGCATGCAGCGACATACTATCGTGATTAGAGTATTCGAAGAAGTAGCGTGTATCATCTAAAGAAGGCAACAAGGAATCGCGCAATACAGCAAGGATATCAGCAGGAGGCCTTATTTCATTGCCCCCACACCAAATAGCCAGCGACGGATGATTGCGCAGCATTCTTACCTGGTCTTCAGCAGACTCTAAAAATAAATTGTGATCATCAGGATACTTTCTCCGCACCAGCGTATCATCCTTCTTATAAGTATCATACCATCTGCCATTACAATCTGCCGAAATCCAAAAATCCTGGAACACGAGTAAGCCATACTTGTCACAGGCTTCATAAAATTCAGGACGCTCTGTTAATCCACCGCCCCAAACACGGATAAGATTCAAGTTCATATCCCTATGATAGCGCACTTCAGCATCATAGCGCTCTTTTGAAAAACGCAGCATGGCATCTGATGTTATCCAGTTACCTCCCTTTATGAATATCTTCTGGCCGTTCACTCGTATCTCTCTGCTGTTAGTATGTGTGTTCCAAACTGTTTTCACCTCACGCACACCAAACGTCACTTCCTCTTCATCAGACAGTTGCTTTCCATTGATAAGAAATTTTACTTTTAGCTTATATAGATTTTGTGGCCCATAACCATTTGGCCACCATAGCCTGGGATCTTCTAAAGTTATAGATGGTAATTCAACCAGTTCCATTGTTTGTGGGGCAATTTTCAATTTCACAGAAGTGGTCTTATCACCAAGTACAAGCAGCACAGTGCCGCTTACAGTATCAACTCCATCCGGATTCTCTACTTCTGTGGTTACCTTTATTGTAGCAGATTTTTGTGTGCCATCCGGCGTGCGTTTACCAGGCACAAGTGTCACCACATGTGTGTGCTCCACATGCACCTGCTTTGTTTTTTTGATGAATACTTTGTCCCATATGCCTGTATTGCGGTCGTGAATGGGTTGTATCCAGTCCCAGCCTGCGGTGTATTGATTGGTGACGTTGTGAGCTATGGTACCATCCCCACCCTGCCCACCATTGGGATTACCAACAGGGTCGGGAGGAAACACTATGACCGCCAAACGGTTATGGCCGTCTTTCGACAGCAATGACGTTATATCATAACTATGTCTCAAATACATGCCCTCATCACGCTTATCGTTCACCTTAGCCCCATTGATGAAAATCTCAGCACTGTAATTTATCCCCCTGAACTCCAGCCATACCTTCTCACCATTTGCAGGAAAAGGCTCATCAAAATCTTTCACGAACCAATAGGTATAATAATCCCTGCCAACATCATAAATATCAGGTATCTTTTTATTGTTCATCCCATAGAAGGGATCAGGAATGCGTTTGTTACTAAGCAGCGAAGTTAACACTGTACCCGGCAATACAGCGGTCATCCAATCAGTGAGGGAATACGATGTTTTTGAGATCTGGCCTCCGTTAATTGAGGTATGCAGACTGTTGCATGCATGACATTTCCAGCCGGAATTTAGTTCATACTGCTGTTGAGCAGGTAGCGAAAAAGAAAAGAAAAGCAGCATGACCAACACTGTCAATCCTTCTCCCTTTATCTTCATCATTGATCTTCTCCCCATTAATTGTTCACAGATGATGGCCAATCCTGCGGGTTAGCTCCCCATGTCTTGTTTGGTTCAGGTCCCATTTCAAACTCCAGCACTCCTCCCCTCATGATCGTTGTATGATCAATATAGGTTTTACTATAAGGCATGCCATTTAACTTCACGCGTTGAATATAAGGATGATCCGGACCGTTGTTTACGGTTAATATTCCGAATTGAACATGGTTGGGTAAACTCAGTTTAACCTCATCAAACATAGGGCTGCCAAAAACATATTGGCCACTGGCAGGGTTTGCAGGATACATACCCATCATACTCCAGATAGCCCAGGCACTCATCTGGCCGCAGTCTTCGTTGCCTGCATAGCCGTCAGGGTTTGAGTGATACATGGAGTCCATGATCATTCTAACCATCTTCTGCGTTTTCCATGCCTGCCCCAAATAGGTGTACATGTACGCGATATGATGGCTTGGTTCATTGCCGTGCGCATACTGACCGATCAAACCGCTGACGTCCGGTGGTGCGCTTTCACCCTTAACAGAAGACGACACTGTAAATAGCGAATCAAGTTTTGTGATGAATTTGTTGTAAGTGCCAAATTGCTCAGCGAGCCCTCTTATATCGTGCGGCACAAAGAAGGTGTATTGCCATGCATTACCTTCTTCATACATTGATGTACCCTTGGTTGATGTGAGATAGGGATCAAATGGTTCTACCCATGATCCATCAGAATTTTTACCACGAATGAACCCTGTTTGTTTATCGAACAATAACTTATATGCCTGGCTGCGTTTCATGAACAGATCATAGTCATCCATTTTGCCCAGTTTCTTTGCCACCTGTGCTATACACCAGTCATCATAGGCATACTCAAGTGTCACGGTTACGCTGTAGCCTTGCTTGTCTTGCGGCAGATAGCCATATTTCCTGTAATGCTCTGTGCCCCTCACATTCTGAAACGCACTAGCTCGCATAGCTTTGTATGCATGTTCGGCATCTACACCGGGGGTATTCTTCAGCACGGCATCAGCTACCACAGGAACGGCATGGTATCCGCTCATGCAACCTGTCTCCCATGTGCTTAAGTCCCATACCGGCAGCAGACCATTTTCATCATAGAATGCCAGCATACTATTGATAAAATCAGGATTACGATCTGCCTGCAAAAGTGTGAACAGCGGGTTCAATCCCCTGAAAGTGTCCCACAACGAGAACACTGTGTAGCGCTGTCCCTTTTTTAACCTGGTTGTTTGCCCTTTTGCGTTTTTATAATAGCCATCCCTATCTGAATACAACACGGGTGCCATGCAAGTGTGGTATAAGGCCGAATAGAAAACCTGCTTCAGGTTTTCATTATCGGTTGTCACTTTTACTTTGCTCATTTCATTCTGCCACATCCGTTCAGCTTCTTTCGTCACACGCTGAAAATCCCAATCACTTATCTCGCTTAGCGCCTCCATTGCCTTATCAGTATTCACGCTTGACAAAGCTACTTTCATCATCAATGGCTGGCCTTCAAGGTCTTTAAAAACCAGTTGTGCATTCTGCACGTTACCTTCTTTGAACCTGCCTACTGTATAAGTATGCAACTGATCAATTGGTTTGTTCAACCTTGCTGCAAAGTATACTCGCTGCACGTTCGCCCAGCCTTTAGAATATCTGTATCCTGCGATCGTGTAGTCATCAACCCTGAAAATTTGTGTTTCTGCTGTGCGGTCGTAATTCATCATATAGGCAAGATTGAAGTACACCACAGGCTTGCTCCCCTTGGGATAAACATAAGTATGAAAACCACAACGCTCTGTTGCTGTAAGGAATACTTTTATTCCATTACCCAATTTTACTCCATAATAACCCGGGCGGGCAGTCTCACTGTCGTGGCTGAATTTAATGCGAAAGTCTCTCGTTGTATCCGGTAGCATACCTGTGTTTGGCATTACCGATATATCTACCCAATCTCCGCAACCGGTTCCGCTAAGATGTGTATGACTAAACCCTGCAATAGTACTATCCGCGTAGTTGTATCCGCTACACCAGTCCCATCCTTGCGTGCCGTTATCGGGGCTCAACTGCACCATACCAAAAGGCACAGTAGCACCGGGGTAGGTGTGCCCGTGCCCACCGGTACCTATCATCGGATCCACATATTTCAGCAGGTGCTGCGCACGGGCATGTCCGGCGCCAATGCAAGCCAAAAGAATAACGAGCCACTTCATCATAATTGAACAATATAGAACGAAGATACTACCACAAACGAAAAGCCAATAAAGTAAAATAATTAAATATAAATGAATAGATTTGTTCAAACACATTTTCATGGACAGGAGAAAATTCGTTCAGCAAACATCGTTAGCTACCACGGCAATATTATTAGCCCCATACATTAAAGCCTGGGGTGCGAACGAACAATTTCCTGCTGTGCGTATAGCCGAAAGCAAACGCAAATTCAAAAGTCATGCCGTGGAACGTGTGATCTCCGAGATCAAAGAAAAGATAGGCAATAAAGAACTGGCATGGATGTTCGAAAACTGTTTTCCCAATACGCTGGACACCACTGTTGATTTTGAAATGAATGATGGCAAACCGGACACTTATGTAATAACCGGGGACATAGACGCCATGTGGCTGAGAGATTCATCGGCGCAGGTGTGGCCATACCTGCCGCTGTGCAAAGAAGATGAGAACCTGAAGAACCTGATAAAGGGTGTTATCAACAGGCAGACCCGCTGCATTCTGAAAGACCCCTACGCAAATGCGTTCTACAAGAACGATAAAAAGCGCGGGCCATGGAAAAACGATAACACCACCATGCAACGCGGCATACACGAACGCAAATGGGAAGTAGACAGTCTTTGCTACCCTATTCGCTTGGCGCATGGCTATTGGAAAGAAACAGGTGATACATCGCCATTCGATGCGCAATGGGCAGAAGCCATGAAGCTTGTGCTGAAGACATTCAAGGAGCAACAACATTTCGAAGGTAAAGGCCCATATAGCTTCATGCGCAAAACAGAATATGCTACCGATAGTTTGCCACTGGGCGGTTACGGTTATCCCGTAGCACCTAACGGTATGATCTGTTCTATGTTCAGGCCTAGTGATGATGCAACTATTTTCCCCCTACTGGTGGCCAGCAATCTTTTTGCTTTTGCTGCGTTAGGCCAGCTGGAAACGCTCGTTACCGAAACAAAAGCTGATGTTGATCAGCAGGCCATAACCGATATGATGTCTCAGATAGTGACCGGTGTAGACAATGATGCAAAGGTGGAAACCAAAAAGCACGGAAAGATATTTGCTTATGAAGTGAACGGCTACGGCAGCCATAACCTGATGGACGATGCCAATGTACCATCGTTGCTTTCAATAGGATACTTAGCTCCGGAAATGGCAAAGGACCCGATCTATAAGAATACACGCAAGTACGTACTATCTAATGATAACCCGTTCTATTTTAAAGGTACGGCAGGAGAAGGCATAGGCGGACCTCATGCAGGTATGGACAGGATATGGCCATTAAGCATTATAATGCGTGGCCTGACCAGCACTGATGATAAAGAAATAAAAATGTGCCTGGATATGCTGCAACACAGCCATGCGAACACCGGCTTCATGCACGAGTCCTTCCATAAAGACGATGCCTCAAATTATTCCCGTCCGTGGTTTGCGTGGGCCAATACTTTGTTTGGCGAGTTTGTGTGGAAGGTGTACAGAGAAAAACCGGAGTTGCTTAACGGGTGAGATTTGCCACATAGATACCCTAAACTTTATTTTATGAAAATAGTAACATGGAATTGCAATGGAGCATTTAGAAAGAAGTTTGATACACTTGAACAATTTAATGCTGACATCATAGTAATACAAGAATGTGAAGATCCATCGCAATGTTCAGATATCAAATATAGGTCCTGGGCAACAAATTATTTATGGGCAGGTGACAACAAAAATAAAGGTTTGGGTATATTCTGTAAAAACGACGTGCAAATTTCAAAAAATGATTGGGAAAATAATGGTACTAAATACTTCATTTCAGCAAAAATCAATGATAGCTTTGACATTGTAGCAGTATGGAATCACCACGCTAATTCACCCAATTTCAGATACATCGGACAGTTTTGGAAATATCTCCAAATAAATAAAACCAAATTGGATACTGCTATTATCTTGGGTGATTTTAATAGCAATAAAATTTGGGACGAATGGGATAGATGGTGGAACCATACAGATGTAGTAAGAGAGTTAGAAGAAATTGGTATACGAAGTCTGTATCACGAATATTATAGTAAACTTCAGGGAGCGGAAGGTCATCCAACTTTTTTCCTCCACCGTAATTTCGAGAAACCGTATCATATCGACTACATATTCGCTAGCAAAAAGATACATCCCAAAATAAATTCCTTTGAAATTGGATTAGCTTCTAAGTGGATAGAAATAAGTGACCATTTGCCGTTAATCGCAGATATATAATACTTACCATTTGGATGTCCCCACTTCACACCAGCAATCAGATAACAAAAGGGATCTTTTAGGGTTGGGAAGTTACCACACTAGCGCACTAGCTCCAAGTATAGCTGCATCCGCATCAGGTAATGCAGACTGTATGAGCTGTACTTTGTCTTTATAAATATTCAGCATGTTGTCTTCCATATACTTTTTAAGGGGTCTCATCAGCAGGTCGCCCGATTTAGACAATCCACCAAAAAGTATTATAGCCTGCGGAGAAGTAATTGCCACAGCATCTGCCAGGGTTTGGCCAAGTATTTTTGCTGTATAGTCGAATAACTCGATAGCGAGTGCATCACCTTGTTCTGCTGCATCATGTATCATCTTTGCAGTTATAATTTCATTGCGCAGCAAGCTTTTATCATCCCGTTGTTTCAACCATTCATTTGCAGTAGCAACAATACCGGTTGCAGAGGTATATGCTTCAAGACAACCTTTTCTACCACAACCACACATCCTGCCCTCACGCACAGCTATCACGTGCCCTAATTCTCCGGCAAAACCATCATGGCCGTATATCAGCTGGCCATTGGCAACAAAACCACTACCCACGCCGGTACCTAAAGTCACCAGGATGAAATCCTTCATACCCTTTGCAGCCCCGTACATCATTTCCCCTATTGCTGCTGCATTGGCATCATTGGTCAGTGTAGCTTTTATCCCAAGCGCATCCTCTGCCATCTTAACAATGGGTATCACAACTCCCTTCCAGGGTAGGTTTGGTGCAAATATTATTTGACCGGTAAAAAAATTGCCATTCGGAGCTCCAATACCAACACCTTTAATATTCTCTCTCCCAAATTCGTTGACCAAAGGTGAAAGTGCATATTCTATTGCAGACATGTACGCACCGGGATCTTTGTGTCCGGTGGTAGGCAATGTCCCTTTTCTTACAATCTCTCCCCTGCGGTTCACAAATCCATAAACCGTGTTCGTGCCGCCTATATCAATACCGAGTGCTAATGGCTCATTCATATTTTAATAGCGTGAGCTGCTAACTTCCAACCAGTAAATTATCTATCAGTCTTATCTCCCCAATTCTGGCTGCTATCAACGCAACCATAGGTGTGTCCTTTTTATAATTATCAAGTAGCTCCAGGTTTGTTGCGTCAGCAAGCGCCACATACTCAACCACAAAACCTTTGGCGGTCATCAGGTCTTCACATTCTTTTCTTACCACACTGAATGGCGTATTCTCCTGTTTCGATTCTATCGACACGAGGCACTGGTATATAATAACAGCAATTGCCCGCTGAGGATCTGTAAGTCGCCTGTTGCGTGAGCTCATAGCTAAACCATCTGCTTCCCTGATAGTAGGACATATCACCACTTTAAGGTCTTTCTTTCCCATCAGCTCCACCAGTTTGGTGATCACCATGCATTGCTGGAAATCTTTTTGTCCCAGGTACAAGTATTCCGGTTCCACAATTTCCAGCAGTCGTCCTACTACCTGCCCGACGCCTTTGAAATGTCCCGGCCGTTGCGCACCCTCCAAAACAGTTTCCAGGTAGCCGAAATCATAAGCTTTTATGTTGTTCACACCACCGGGGTACATTTCCTCAACCGATGGCAGGAACAGTACATCGCAACCGGCATTTATCAGCATTTCTATGTCCTGATCGGTGGAAACAGGGTACTTTTCAAAGTCCTTTTTATCGTTAAACTGGGTTGGATTTACGAAAATACTACATATAACAAGGCTACTTTCCTCCTTGGCTTTCCCGATCAAAGACAGGTGTCCCTCATGCAGTGCGCCCATTGTGGGTACAAATCCCACAGCTCGCCTTGCATTTTTTTGTATCGCTATATACTCCTTTATATCTTTTATATACCTAAAGATAACCATACGACTTATTTACCCTTCAGGGTGCAAAGTACGGATGGAATGCAATATTTTCGTAATTTTGCAGACTATTTCAATATAATACAAATTCTTACCAAATGTCTGCAGACAAGAAGCGTGTTCTAATTATTGCCAACGAATTATCACCATACACTGAGTTCACTGATTTCGCACAGATACTCAACAAGTTGGCTATCAAGACTTTCGACTCTGGTTTGGAAGTAAGGGTTATTATGCCCCGTTTTGGTGTTATCAACGAGCGTCGCCACAGGCTTCACGAAGTTGTGCGCCTGTCGGGTATTAATGTAATTATTGATAAAGATGATTATCCACTGATCATAAAAGTTGCTTCATTGCCTAATGCGCGTTTGCAGGTTTACTTCATGGACAATGAGGATTATTTCAAACGTAAAACTGTATTCCGCGACGACCAGGATAATTTCCATGACGATAATGCGGAACGAATGATATTTTTCTGCAAAAGCGCACTGGAGACCGTGAAGAAGTTCGGATGGCCGCCTCATGTTATCCACTGTCATGGCTGGATGACATCGCTGGTGCCACTCTTCCTGAAAACTACCTATAAGAAAGAGCCGGTATTCGGCTACTCAAAGGTAATCTATACCGCGCAGGCCAACCAATTCAAAGAAAAGCTGAATCCCAACTTCATGAAGAAGGCCATCATCAGCAACGAGATCAAAGAGAAAGACCTTGAGTCGTTCAAAGAAGGTACCAATCTTGCATTGACCATTGGTGGAGGTAAGAGTGCTGATGTAGTTGTGATGGGCTCTGAAAAAGTGGACAAAAAAGTAGCTGACGAATTGAAACCAAGCCGATATAAGAAAGTGATCAAGTATGAGACTAGTTGGAAAGACGATGTAACCCCACTATTGGAGCTTTATAAAAGCTTAACAGAGTCTTAGTATTTCTTTTACCAACTTAGCCGTTAAATATCAATACAGAGTGAAGCATCTTTTTCGTAGCCGGATAGCGTTTTTATCAGTCATTCTTTTCATTGCCCATGCGCAAACCGGCTGCAGGGAAAATACGCTTATCAACTCAAAGGTATCCCCCGCTATCAACACAATAAACCTATACTCAGACTCATTACCCTGTCTGACCAGCACTTATTATGATGATAGCTCCATTACCAGCACTACGCTTCCCGGCGTTCCGATATACCAGGGTGTTGGTAATTTGAAAGATGACTTTTTCGGCACGATGAGGGGATCAACATTCTTCCAGGTAGTGCCTCTTGATAAAAGTTTCGGCATTTACGAAGGTATGACCATAGACTCAGCGGTGCTGATATTGCCGTATAGCGGGTTCACTTTCGGAGATATCACCGCTGGAGCCACCCAATCGTACCAGGCATTTTACATGACCGATTCTATATCTTATGACTCTATCTATCATTCATTCGATAATAAAAGTATAGATGCTACCTACCCGCTTAGCGAACCGTCAACGGTAGATATTAGCTGGATGGAAGCGGCTTATGATTCGGTTACACAGGTCAGGAATTTTCCCGGGCTGCGCTTAAAACTTAAGCTACCGGCTCTTAAGCATTACCTGCTCCACGCTGATTCTGCAATGATCAATAGCACCAGCCCGGATGTTGATTTTGTCAGAGCATTCAACGGTGTTTGCGTACGCGTTACAGACGCAAATCAGCATTCTAAAGCTTATCCTTTTTTCCGACTGGATGGGAACACTGTTTATACACAGGCTGGCATACTTGTTTATACACATAAAACAAGTGACCCTTCCGACAGTGCACATTTGGTTACTTATTACTTTAACAGCAACAATTGTGCGCATTTTAATAATATAACCAAGTCATTTAGCCACTATCCCGTAAACACCTTATACACGTCCACTTCTAAGAATGACGAGATAATTGCATTGCAAAATCAACCCGGTGCGTCTATTGATGTTGTGATACCAGGATTGAAGAATTTGCCTGCCGGTGTATTGAACAAAGCAGAGTTACAGCTGACAGTATTGCCTGATAACGCATATGGTAATTATCTCACATCCGGCACCTTCCTTGGGCCTGAAAAAGTATACCCCACCGGTGTTGGCAATGGTAGCTATCCGTCAGGCATTACAAACGGTCTAACTTATATACTTTCAGATTATTATCCTGTAACAAGTTTGTCGCCCCTGTCGGTATTAGACGGCTATTACCATAATATTAATGGCAGGCGGGTTTATACCGTTAACATACCACGTGAAGTCATGACCTCTATTAAAGCGAAGAACGATACTATCCACCTGCAGATAAACGGAACGCAGGACTATTATGGTTCAGCTCACCTGATAATGGCCGGCAGCGGTCATCCTAATGCCCTGTACAGACCTAAATTATTTATTGTATATTCGAAGTTGAACTAAGCATCATCTATGTGCGGTATAGTAGGCTATATAGGTAATAAAGAAGCATACCAGGTAATTATCAAGGGCCTTAAAAGGCTGGAATACCGGGGTTATGACAGTGCAGGTATCGCGCTGCTGAATGGCTCGATGAACGTGTACAAAAAAGCCGGCAAGGTAAGCGACCTTGAAAAAGAAGTTGTTGGCAAAAACCTTGGGGCAAATATTGGTATAGGACATACCCGCTGGGCTACTCACGGCGAGCCCAATGACACAAACGCACATCCTCACGTTTCGCAATCAGGCAGTATAGCAATTATCCATAATGGCATTATTGAGAACTACGCTTCTATAAAGGAAGAACTGATAAAACGTGGTTATACCTTCCATACAGATACTGATACCGAAGTATTGGTGAATCTTATTGAGGAAGTACAAAAGAAAGAAAACACATCGCTTGATAATGCTGTGCGTATAGCACTCAATGAAGTAGTTGGTGCATATGCCATTGTAGTGCTTAACAAAAAAAATCCCGATCAGCTTATTGCCGCCCGAAAAGGCAGCCCATTGGTAATAGGTATAGGAGAAGACGAATTTTACATTGCATCGGACGCTTCGCCTATTATTGAATATACGCCCAATGTGGTTTACCTTGAGGAGCAGGAATACGTGGTTATTAATCGCGGTGGCCAGTACATAATAAAAACGCTGGGCAATGTAGAGAAGTCGCATGAAATACAGAAGCTGGAAATGTCTATAGAGGCCATTGAAAAAGGTGGCTTTGAACATTTCATGCTGAAGGAGATATACGAGCAACCCAAAGCTATTGAAGACTCGCTGCGTGGACGCATGAATGCACAACAAGGGTGGATTAAGCTTAGTGGACTTAACGAATACATCAACCGAATTGATAAGGCAAACCGCTTTTTGATCACTGCATGTGGTACATCGTGGCATTCCGGATTGATAGGCGAATATCTGATAGAAGACCTGGCACGCATTCCGGTGGAAGTTGAATACGCATCGGAGTTCCGTTACCGCAATCCTATTATCAATGAAAGTGATGTCGTTGTTGCGATTTCACAGTCGGGCGAAACTGCCGATACCATGGCTGCGATTTCGCTGGCGAAAGAAAGACAGGCGCTCATATTTGGCATCTGTAATGTAATTGGTTCATCTGTCGCTCGCATTTCAAATGCCGGATGCTATACGCATGCCGGCCCCGAGATAGGTGTTGCATCTACAAAAGCATTCTCGACACAGATCTCACTGATAACGCTGATGGCCCTGCAACTGGCTAAGGTGAAAGGTACTATGCCCACCTCGCGCCTGCGCACAATATTGTATGAGTTGGAGAACATCCCTAGAAAAATTGAAGAAACGCTGCTACTTGATGCGCAGATAAAAGACATAGCAGCTATTTATAAAGACGCTACCAATTTCCTTTACCTTGGCAGGGGTTACAATTTTCCTGTGGCACTGGAAGGCGCATTAAAACTTAAGGAGATATCCTACATACATGCAGAAGGCTACCCCGCTGCAGAAATGAAACACGGCCCAATAGCACTGATAGACGAGAATATGCCGGTGGTATTCCTTGCAACCAACCAGAGCGCTTACGAAAAGATTGTATCCAACGTGCAGGAAGTAAAAGCTCGCAAAGGAAAGATAATAGCAGTTGTACACAAAGGCGATACGCAGATACGCGCGTTAGCTGACCACATAATAGAAGTGCCGGAAACTGAGGAAATACTTTCGCCACTCATTACCATAGTGCCGCTGCAGCTGCTTGCTTACCATATAGCGATAATGCGTGGTTGCAATGTGGACCAGCCCAGAAACCTGGCTAAGTCAGTGACCGTGGAGTAAGCTGTTATAAGATTTTGTTAAGTTTCTTATCCTCAAAGAGGATTAATTTACCACAATAATAAAGTATGATACTTTCGCGTTGCTTTTGACGCAAACGCAACTATATCATATGAAGTCTTTCTTATTTTCTCTATTCATTATACTCGGAATATCCACCTGTGCATATGCACAGAGTGGGAAAAAATACACTATAAGCGGCTATGTACGCGATTCACTTACCGGTGAGGAACTGATTGGAGTAACAATAAAGGTGAACGAAATGCCTGCTGTGGGTGCTGTAACCAATGCCTACGGTTTTTATTCGCTGACGATCCAGGAAGGCAGGTACACGATCTCGGGCCAGTACATGGGCTATATGACCAGGATTGAAAAAGTGAACCTAGCGGAAAACTTAAAACTGGATTTTAAACTGGCGGAGCAGACACAACAACTGCAAGAGGTAGTGGTGACGACTGAAAAGAAGGACGAGAATATTACAAAGACCCAGATGGGTGTGGAGAAATTATCTATAAAAGAGATAGAGACCATACCAGTGCTCATGGGTGAAAAAGACGTGCTCAAAACCCTCCAGCTGCGTCCTGGTGTAAAGAGTGCAGGCGAAGGTAATAGCGGGTTCTATGTGCGCGGTGGCGCGGCTGACCAGAACCTGATTTTGCTGGACGAGGCTACTGTTTACAATGCATCGCACCTGTTGGGTTTCTTTTCTGTGTTCAACTCAGACGCTTTGAAGGATGTAACACTTTACAAAGGTAGCCAGCCGGCACAGTATGGAGGCAGGTTGGCAAGCGTGCTCGACATAAGAATGCAAGATGGCAATGATAAGCAATATGGAGCTGAAGGGGGAATAGGCCTGATAGCCTCAAGATTGAAGATAGAAGGGCCTATAGTAAAAAACAAAGGTGCATTTACCATATCGGGTAGGCGTACTTATGCTGATGTATTTCTGAAACTATCACCTGACAGCAACATAAACAGGGCTCGGTTATACTTCTACGACCTGAATGCAAAAGCAAATTATCGCCTTGACGACAAGAACCGGATATATCTTTCCGGCTATTTCGGAAAAGATGTGCTGGGCTTTGGTGACAACTTTGGCATTGACTGGGGCAACTATACGGGCACTCTACGGTGGAATCACCTGTTCAGCAGCAAGCTTTTCTCCAATACCTCGTTAATAGCCAGTAACTACAATTACAATATCAATATCAACTTTGGTGGTACAAGCGGCAATATCACCTCAAGAATACAGGATTACAACCTGAAAGAAGATCTTCAGTATTATGCGAATAGCTCCAATACACTGCGGTTTGGATTCAACACGATACATCACACCATTGTGCCGGGAACCATCAGCATTAAATCGGCAACTTCATCAAGCGGACTAGACCTTGAAAAGAAATACGCATGGGAAAATGCAGTGTATCTGTCGCATGAGTACAAGCCCAATAGCAGGGTGAGCGTGGAATACGGGGCAAGGCTAACATCATTCAGCGTACTGGGCCCTGGAACATTCTATACCTACGACAGCGCAGGCGATGCTATGGACTCAGCAGTGTACAAGCAAGGTTCTTTTGTAAAGACCTATGTAAATGTGGAACCACGGCTGTCAGCAAATTACATCATCAATGAAAAGAGTTCGGTAAAAGCATCTTATGCGCGCAACACACAGAACCTGCACATGCTTTCCAATTCAACATCAGGCAACCCGACAGACCTATGGATCCCTAATAGTAACAATGTTAAGCCGGAGATAGCCGACCAAGTGGCTGTTGGATACTTCCGGAACTTTAAGGATAATTCTTACGAATTCTCTGCTGAGGTCTATTATAAGCATATGCAGAACCAAATAGACTACAAAGACGGCGCGGAGCTGAATTTTAATGAAACTGTAGAGGCAGAACTGTTAATGGGTAAAGGCAGGGCATATGGCATTGAACTTTTCCTGAAGAAAAAATATGGTAAACTGACAGGCTGGGTTGGATATACACTTTCGCGTACTGAGCGAAAAATACCCGGAATCAACAACGGGCAGTATTATGCTGCGAAACAAGACAGGACACATGATATAGCTATAGTGGGTATCTATGAGCTTAATAAAAAATGGACGTTGTCATCATCATGGGTATATTATACCGGAAACGCAGTTACATTCCCTAGCGGAAAATACAGCTCTGGTGGCTACGCAGTGAATTACTATACCGAGCGCAACGGTTACAGAATGCCGGCTTACCACCGGCTGGATATCGGCGCAACATGGTATATAAAGAAAACCGCTAAACGCGAATCAAGCCTGAATATTTCGTTGTACAACGCATACGGCCGGATGAATGCCTACTCAATCAGTTTTGAGGAAGATCCGAACGATCCGACGAGAACACAGGCAGTACAAACGACACTATTCCGCTGGGTACCATCTATCACTTATAACTTCAAATTTTAATCATGAAACGAGTATACAGTATCATATCAGCATTGGGTTGTTCATTGGCGCTTTTTTCCTGCCAGAAGGTGGTTCATGTGGATCTGAACTCTGCAGCACCGAAAGTTGTTATCGAAGGAAACATAAGCGACGAATCGGGTGGGTGTGTAGTTAAAGTGACAAAGTCTGTGAACTTTGACCAGACTAACAGTTTTCCTGCGGTTACGGGAGCAACGGTAATACTGACTGATGATTCCGGCAATACGGAAAACCTGGCGGAGGCGACTCCGGGCGTTTACCGATCCTCCGCCATGACAGGCACACCGGGACGAACATATACGCTCTCAGTAGCAACAGGTGGTGTAATCTATACAGCAATATCAAAGATGAACGCGCCGGTGGATATAGACAGCATTAACGCGCAAAAAGGCTTCTTCAGCGCGAGGCGGCTTATGCATGTATACTTTACCGACGCTGCTGCAACAAAAAATTGGTATAAACTAGTGGAAACAATTAATGACAGCGTACACAGAGATATATTCATTACAAACGACATGTTGCGTGAGGGCCAACAACTTGAGGAGATACTCTTTACAAACAGTGAACCCGAAGACTCTTTAAGACGAGGTGATTCAGTAACTATAGCACTCCAAAGCATTGACGAAGGAGTTTATGAGTACTTTAGGATGCTGATACCTATTGCAGAAGGTAGCGACCCAGGATCAACACCTGCAAACCCCAAATCAAACTTCAGCAACGGGGCTCTTGGCTATTTTAACGCATATTCCGTCAAACGAAAATCGCTGATAATAAAGTAGTCATACGTGCATGGTATGGGGTTACATTTTTTTAGTTATTTTTACTCACACAGACAAACGAAAATGACAAAAAATCTGATCCTTCTGATAGCGTGTGTATTGTTGCTTATATCATCATGCGCACCAACAACACCTTATCGCCGTAATGACCTACGTGGTTACCATTATGGAAAAGGTCATCATTATAATGGCAAGTATCACGGCAAGAGGTACAGGTATAACTGGGAGGGCAATCGTATAGGCCCTTATTAAAGTATAGGCTGTACTTTGGTGTGCACTATAGGTGCCTCAACGTAATACATTTTAAGCTTTCCTTTGTTTTTAGCGTCTATTTCCCCACGATAGCTGCAGATAAATTTATCTTTCACCAGTTCATAGGTAGCGTCAGATATATTTATTTTTCCCTCTGCTCCGTTCTGTTCCATACGCGCAGCGGTATTTACGGTATCACCCCATATATCATAAGCGAACTTCTTCACACCCACTATACCAGCTACAAGTTTCCCGGAATTGATACCTACGCGAATACCGAATGAATCGGGTCCATAAACTTTCTTCCGTTCATTCATAAAATCCCTTATTTCGATCGCAGCACTAACGATATCAGCCGCGTGATTGTTATTTGGATTAGGCAATCCGGATACTGCAACATAGGCATCGCCCACCGTTTTAATTTTCTCAATTTTGTATTTGCCAATAATATGGTCGAATGCCTCAAAACATGAGTGCAACTCTGCCACCAGTTCTTCTGCCGAATATTTCTCCCCCGCCAGCGTAAAACCAACAAAGTCTGTCATGAGCACCGTAACATTATCAAACGACTTGGCTTTTACCCTCCCTTTTGCCTTCAATTCGCCGGCCACATCGGCAGGCAATATGTTGAGGAGCAGTCTTTCCGAAACCTGTTTCTCTTTGTTTAGTGCTTCATTCGCCTGAACGATAGCCACATTAGCTTTCTTCTGCCTGCTATACCCACGATAAATAAAAAAAGCTACTACCAGTACCATGCCCAGCATTGCAAGCCCTCCATAGCTCATCACTTTCTGCCTTTGCATCTCGATGCTTGCTGCCGCATCTTTTTTTGCCTGCTCCAGTTTTTCAGCATTTTGTATGCGACTAAACTCACCTTGCATTTGTATACTGGTTATTTGCCTTGCTTTATCTGCACTATAAACACTATCGCGCAATACTATGTAGTGCCTGTAAGCATCAAAAGCACCGGCCGGAAGCTTTGCCTTCTCATATGCAGCACTTAACGCCTCCCATGCAACTGCCTCCTCATCAACATTACCCGATCTGTTATAGAGTGCTATTGCCCTCTTCAGGTTGTCGGTCGCTTTTGTAATATTGTTTTTTGCTACGAAAATCTTACCTAAAAGCAAATAGGTACCTGGCATGCCGGCATCTTTCCCGCCAATGCTTATAGCCTGTTCAGCATAACTCATAGCTTTAGCAACATCTCCGGATTCAAGATATATGTTGCCTATTTTGGTCAGCATGTCAGACTCATTTGCTGCATCTTTCTTTTCTCTGCTTATGCGTAGAGCCTGCTCATAATTCTGAATAGACTTGGCATATTCCTTCTTCAACTGAAAACACTTACCTACACCCTGGAATATCCAGAGATTTATGTCCGGGTTTTTAATACTACTATTGTGTGTTTGAGCTTTTTGGTAGTAGCTAAGTGCTTTATCATACTGAGACATTTGCACATCCACATCAGCAATGCTAATAAGCAAACCCATTTGGGTAAGGCTGTCATTAACAGTTGGTCTTTTGTTTTTTTTCAGTTCTTCATCCTGGATGTTGTATGCTTTTTCAAAGGATGCTGCGGCATTAGGATAGTCCCCGATATTAAGGTAAAGTGTTCCCATCTGCCCCAATATGCCCTGCAACTTTTCCGGCCGCTGATCCAACTGCATGGCTATTCGATAATGCTCAAGAGCCCTACCATTATCTGATTTTCCCTCGTAGGCTCTTGCTATCAGGGAGTGAATCAGTGCCTGTTCTCCGTTATCACCAATACCCCTTGCCACTGCCGCTGCTCTATTATACCAGTAAATCGCAAACTGGTAGTTATGCGCACGTATGGAATAATGCAACCCGAGCCACCTGTATGCGATCTCGATATTCTTTGATCTGTTTGCTCTCTCTGCTATTGCTAAATAACCATAGATATATTTTGTACTAAGAACAGTATCTGAAGCCTCTGTGCAATAGTACAAAGCCTCCAATATATTCAACTTGACTGTGTCGTTCGGTGTTTTACTTAAGATCTGTTCAAGGGAATCAACTTTCTTTTTATATGCCTGGGCATTTGTATCTCCATAAGAAATCAGGATAAGTAAACAAATGAGGATAACACTAAAAAAGGCATGCGTATTTTTCATGTTATTAATATGTTATCCGCAACAAAACATAAAAGGGTGATTTTCGAAGTTTGTATTTTAGCCCAGTTCAAAAGTATTAATAATCCGCCCTAAATCATAATAAAGGCGATAGCATTAAAAAAACAATATGAAGCGGTTTTCAATTATTTTCATGTTCCTTGTTACCATAGCGGTCAATTTATCATTTGCAGGCACCGGCAAAGTAAACTTCGGCGCATATACTTCAGGACAAGGTTGTTCAGGTACTGGTATTTGCAATACTAATTCTGCTACAGGCGCTACGGTAAGTTTTAATTATTACCAAAACCTGGATACAGCGGGGGGCACTTTTAAACGAGTGGCAATGATCGTAAATTATGAGCAGGCTATTGCTAATGGTTTTACCGGGAGCGCGAGTGGGGGTACCTACAAATTTACCGGCGGCTATCCATTCAACCACCCAAACGATGAAAGCCTGGGTGTTCCTGCTTCGTTTTCTATTCCCGATAATTACATATGTACTTATGGCCCTAAAGATGCGCAGGGCAGGATAGTATTAGTAATTACGGAATTTAAGAAGAACTAGGCTTTACTTAGAGCGCATCTTTTTCTTTCATCTGCTCAACGGCAGTGTAAAGGTTATAATACGGGCCACGGGCCGCGATAAGCGAATTGTGATTACCACGTTCCATTATATTACCCTTATCCATAACAATGATCTCATCTGCTTTGCGGATGGTAGAAAGACGGTGTGCTATGACTATAGATGTGCGCCCTTTTATTAGTGTATCGATAGCATGTTGTATAAGCAGCTCACTTTCACTATCTACCGATGAAGTTGCTTCATCAAGGATAAGTATGGAGGGGTCATAAAGTAGAGCACGGGCAAATGAAAGCAATTGTCGCTGACCCTGAGAAAGTGTATTGCCACGCTCCATCACATCAAAATCGTAGTTACCGGGCAACTTCATAATGAAGTCATGGATACCGAGCATTTTTGCAACTTCCACTACCTTACTGCGTGGTATATCCGGGTTACGTAAAGTAATATTGTCTGTAATGGTGCCTGAGAACAAGAATACATCCTGCAACACAATACCGATATGAGAGCGCAGATTGTGTACATCATATTCACGCAACTCATGGCCATCGATATAGATATGCCCGCTTTCTATCTCGTACATCCGGTTGAGAATGCTCACCAACGACGTCTTACCAGCACCGGTATGACCCACCACTGCAAGGGTCTTACCGGCCTCAACGCGGAACGAGATGCCCTTGAGTACCGGCACTCCTGACTTATAACTAAAATGTACATTTTTAAACTCCACGTCTCCGTTGATCTTATCAATTGTGTATGCACCATTCGTATGCAGATGCTCATCACTGTCCAGCACGGTAAATACGCGCTCACCGGCTATTACTCCCATCTGTAACACATTGAACTTATCGGCCATCATACGAAGCGGGCGGAACAATAGGTTGAGGTACATAACAAATGCGATGATGACACCCGGGGTCGTTTTATAATCCATAATGCGCACGGCACCATACCACACCAATAAACCTAGAGATGCGGCTAGAATAATTTCTACAACGGGAAAGAAAACAGAGTATGCAAAGATTCCCTTTATGTTGGCATTGCGGTGCTCTGCGTTAATATCTTTGAACTTATTCATTTCGCGCTGCTCAGCAGCAAACACCTGAACAATGTACATGCCTGTGAGATGCTCCTGTACAAAGGCATTAAGTGCCGCAACCGCGTTGCGCACCCGTTGAAATGACTTATTCACAGCTTCTTTGAACCACCATGTGGCAACAATAAGCACAGGGAACGTAGACAAACATACCAGTGTAAGCCGCCAATCTGTAAAAAGCATAACAACTATAATTGCAACTATAGTGAGTATATCAGCTACAATAGAAATAATACCTTCTGAGAAAATATCGTTAATGGCTTCTATGTCATTTATAGTGCGCGTAGTGAGTGTGCCTATGGGTGTACGATCGTAATAAGAAATATTCTGAAACAATATCTTCCTGAACACATTGTTGCGCACGTCATTCACAACAACCTGCCCAAGCCAATTAGCACGATAGCTGAACCAAAACCTAAAAGAGCTTTCCACCAACAGGATTCCAAACTGGAAAACACTGATCCAAATGAGGCCCATTAGCAGGTTTTCCTGTATGTACTTATCAACAGATACTTTTATTAAATAAGGTCTTAATGGGGAAATGATAGCAAGAATGATAGCGAGTACCATTGCAAGATATAATGTCTTCCTGTACGGGCGGGTAAAAGAAAAAATTCGCCGCAACAATTTGAAGTCAACTATCTTTTTTGCTTTGTCCATACTCACTCAGCAGGGGTATTCGCACTCATCAGGTACGCCTTTATAAAACCATCCAGTTCACCATCCATCACGGGCTGCACATTACCTACTTCAAAATCAGTACGATGGTCTTTGATCATTTTGTATGGGTGGAAAACATAGGACCTTATCTGTGACCCCCACTCTATCTTTTTCTTACCTGCATTTGTTGCGTTCATCACTTCCTGGCGCTTACGGAGTTCTTCCTCATACAGGCGGCTTTTCAGCATGGTCATCGCCTTCTCCCTGTTCTCACCTTGTGTACGCGCCTGCTGGCACTCCACAATTATTCCGCTGGGTATGTGTTTTAATCGCACCGCGGTTTCAACCTTGTTCACGTTCTGACCGCCGGAACCGCCGGAACGGAAAAATGCCCATTCAACTTCTGCCGGGCTTACCTGGATATCTATTGTATCATCAATAAGCGGATATACAAACACAGAAGCAAACGAAGTGTGCCTGCGTGCGTTGGAATCGAACGGAGAGATCCGTACCAAACGGTGCACCCCACTCTCAGCCTTCAATAATCCGTAAGCGAACTCTCCGTCAAACTCAAGAGTAGCCTGCTTGATACCCGCTCCATCACCATATTGCACATCTACTTCGCTCACTTTCCAGCCCTGCTTCTCTCCATACATCCTGTACATACGCAACAACATTTCCGCCCAATCCTGGCTTTCTGTGCCGCCGGCACCACTGTTTATTACCACCATCGCCGGCATTTCGTCTTCGGGCGCATTCAGTGTCGACTTAAATTCCAGCTCGTCTATGTCGTTTATTGCTTTTTTGTAGGCTTCTTCAACCTCCTCTTCTTTTGCCTCGCCTTCTTTCCAGAAATCGTACAACACAGCAAAATCCTCAACAGCATTTTTCACCTTATCATAAAACTCGGTCCAGTATTTATTGATCTTTATTTCTTTGAGGATACCTGTGGCGCGCGCATTATCGTCCCAAAAGCCTGGAGCAAGAGTCAACTGCCGGTCGTTCTCCGTTTTTGCCAGTTTATCATCAATATGAAGAAAAAGATGCAAATGTTGCATCCGTTCCCGCATTTCCTTCAGGTTTTCCTGTGTCATAGAGCGCAAAGGTAAGAAAATAGTACCCCATAAAACTTTTATATAAGCGAAATACAATTATTATGAAAGACGGTGTTAATAACTGATTGCTATTACAGATCATACCATTATCGTGGTATATGGGTTTACAGTAAATGCACTAAATTGTAGCAATATTCATCACATGAGAGAAGGCCAGTTCATAAAACGAAACCTGGAACGGTGGGAACATTACCAGGAGCCCACAGAAGACCCCGACGAAGTAGCCAAACGATTCACATACCTTGTTGATGACCTTTCTTACGCCAAAACATTTTACCCCTATGGCAACACAATCAAATATATCAACAACATAGCTGCCAATATCTACCTGTCAATTTATAAGAACAAAAAAGAACGATCGAACCGGTTTGTTTCTTTTTGGAAAACTGAATTGCCGCTTGTGATACACAAACACCACCGGGTACTTCTGTTTGCAACAGCCTACTTTTTAGCTTTTGTATTCCTTGGGGCATTCTCCGCATACAACGATCAGACTTTTGTGCGGGCGGTATTGGGAGACGGCTACGTAGATATGACCGAACGAAATATTGCCAACGGCGACCCGTTTGGTGTATATAAAAAAGGAAATGAGTTGGCGATGTTCCTGTATATCGCATTCAATAACATCCGCGTGGCATTCCTTTGTTACAGTATGGGTATCTTCCTGGGTGTGGGAACAGTGTATCTTTTATTTACAAACGGCCTGATGGTGGGCGTATTTGAGTATATGTTCTTTCATCATAACATCGGATTCAAATCTATTCTTGTTGTGTTCATTCATGGCACATTGGAACTTTCTGCGATAGTGATAGCAGGCAGTGCCGGTCTGATATTGGGCAGTTCTATTTTGTTTCCCGGAACCTACACAAGGGGGCAATCGTTACGGCAAGCAGCTAAAGACAGCGTTAAGATCCTTATGAGCCTTGTACCTGTATTTATTGTGGCAGCATTTTTCGAAGGATTTGTAACACGCTACACAGGCATGCCGATATGGCTCAGTTTATTGATATTATCATCATCGGCCGCATTCATTGCCTGGTATTATGTGATATACCCGATACGCGTAAGTAAACGGGTTGCAAAAACTAACGAATAACAGATGTACCTTTTCAGGAAAATACTAATCCTTTTACAGTTCATTTGCCTGATGCAGGCATCACCTGCTTATGCACAAACAAGCCCACAAACTATAACGCCTGCTCAATGGGAACAACTTAAAAAGGATAAGGAGTTTGGATATAAAGATGACCGGGAGGGTGTTGTGAAACAAAAACCTTATAAGAAAACTGCCCTGATGAAGTTTTTCGAAACACTGTTCGGGTTTTTCGGAGGGGTTCTGGGTAGCTTCCTGATATGGTGTGCTGTAATATTGGTGGTGGTCCTCGTCATTTACAGGTTATTCTTTAGTAAGGATAACATATTGTTCAGCAGGAATAAACGCATGGTGAGCGATTCTGGTCCTACAGACAATGAAGAAAATATTCTGTCTACGAACTGGGAAGCACATCTGCAAAAAGCTATTGATGACAACGACCTGAGGCTAGCTGTAAGATATAGCTATATGTGGTTACTGCAGATACTGCAGCAACAGCAACTCATTAACTATCGCAGCGACAAAACCAATTACGAGTATTATAATGAGTTAAACAACACCAATTATAAGAAGCCATTCAGGCAGTTATCCCTGCAGTATGAGTTTGCCTGGTACGGGCAATTTGGTATGCCTCAACAGATGTTCAATGATTATCTAACTCAATTCAATGATCTGAAGAACCAATTGCTAAAATGAGCATGCAACGTCGCACATATTGTTTGTTTATGCTGCTGCTATTGGCAGGATGCTCGGGAGACACCGGACAAGACCTCACTAAATGGCAACTATCATTGGATCATACAGACAAAAAACCTTATGGCACCTACCTTGCTTATGAATCGCTGAAGTACTTTTTCCCCGATGCAAAAATCGAAGCATTGTCACAGGGGTTCAAATACACCAGCATGGACAATAAAATGAAATATCCTTCAGGCCGCTCGCTACTGATCCTTGAAGGAAAAGCATTTTATCTCTCAGAAAGAGAGTGGGATGACCTGAAGCAATTTATACGTTGTGGCAATGAAGTGATCATATTCAGTAGTTGGCTGGACAAAAAAATACAAGCAGAGTTAAATCTGTATAAGTGGCGTGCTGGCGAAGAATCCAATAGGATATATAGTGACAAAGAAGATTTTGACAACAAAAATTTACTTACGTTAAGGCATATTCCCAATAAGACTTACGGCTACGAAGGGCGCTCCATTAAAAGTTATTTCGAAATTCTGCATAAAATAGACACAACGGAAAATGATGCCGCAAACGAGGGCGAAACTGAAGAAACTGAAAATGCGGAAGCAGTCAGTGACGGATCCGGAACCGACGAAGATGATAATAATGGCATTGCTATCTTTCCCGACACACTTGGAAATGCAGGTGAACAGCCTAATATTATCAGGTATGCTATTGGGAATGGACATATAACATTGCACGCAGCACCACTAACGCTCACCAATTACTTTCTCCTGCAAGATGGTAATGAGCGGTACATGGAAGGTATTTGGCAAACATTACCTACAAGTATAACACACGTATATTGGCAGGACTTCTACATAAGAAGCACAGAGTCGTCCAGCTTTGCTATTCTGTGGCAACATCCCGCAACCCGGCTTGCGCTTATCCTCGCCATTATAGCAATACTGGTCTATATTTTCTTTGAGGGTAAAAGAAAACAGCGTATCATCCCAATCATACCACCAGTGAAGAATGAGTCTGTTTCATTTGTTGAAACCGTGGGAAGGTTGTATTACAATAAAGGCAACCATAGTAATCTTGCCGATAAAATGGTGCAGCAGTTCCTGGAATGGGTCCGGTCGCACTATTTCCTGAATACAAACCTGCTTAACGATGCCTTTATTAACCAGCTCACGATCAAATCAGGACAGAATGAAGTTGTTGTAAAATGGGTGGTATCAACTATACACGAGATAAGACTGGGACAAGCGAGCATCGACGATGCCTACTTATACAAACTCTACACGGTAATGCAAAAATTTTATAAAAAAGAAATAGTACAAATTTCAAAACTATCTGAAGCCAAACCATAATTTACCAACCATTTAAAAAAATAAAAGGATGGAACAACAGGAACAAAACATGGAGCAACCATATACCCACGGCCTCACCCAGCTTATTGAGCTGGTACACGAGCAAATACAACAGGTAATTGTAGGGCAGCACAGCATGGTGGACCAGTTGCTTGCCGGGCTGCTTGCTGACGGTCACATACTTATTGAGGGTGTACCCGGCGTGGCAAAAACATTAACAGCCAAATTGCTCGCCAAGCTTATTAATACACGATTTTCCAGGTTACAGTTCACGCCCGACCTCATGCCAAGCGATGTGTTGGGTACCAGCGTTTTCAACCCGCAAACTTCCACCTTCCAGTTCAAAGCGGGGCCGGTATTCAGCAACATTGTACTGATTGACGAGATAAACCGTGCACCGGCTAAGACACAGGCTGCACTATTCGAGATAATGGAAGAGCGGCAGGTAACCGTGGACGGTATCACGCACAAAATGCAGTCACCTTTCATGGTAATAGCCACTCAAAATCCTATAGAACATGAAGGCACCTATAGACTACCCGAAGCCCAACTCGACCGCTTCCTGATGAAGATAAATGTGGGCTATCCATCGCTTGAAGAAGAGGTAAAAATACTGGGCATGCACAATAAAGAAGCAATTGCTGACGTGCTTGCCAAAGTAGAGGCTATCATAACACCCGAAGTACTGGCAAATGCCCGCAACCAGGTAAGGGAAACTCACATTGAACCTAAGCTGTTGGAGTTTGTTGCCAAGATCGTTTGGGAAACCCGTAACGACAAGTCGTTATACTTGGGTGCATCACCCCGTGCATCAATTGCATTATTGCAGATAGCAAAGGCATACAGCGTTTTACGCGGGCGTATGTATGTGATTCCCGAAGACATTCTCCAGGCAGCTCCTGCAGTACTGCGCCACAGGATCGGCTTAACACCGGAGCGTGAGATGGAAGGCGCAACGACAGATGACGTGATCAAAGAAATAATAGCGAGAATGGAAATACCAAGGTAATTGACAAGTTGAATAGTTGATTTTTATTTGATTTTGAAGTTTTTAAGAAAATATATCGGCGATCTCTTCATCAGCAGGCGGTGGTACCTGCTGGTAGGCAGCTGCGTTATTTTTCTATTTTTTGCATTCTTTATTCATGTACTTTTCCAGCCGGCTCTTGCTTATACTGGCACCATTGCGCTATTCACACTAATTGACTATTCCCTATTGTTCATTGTCAAAGGCGAGATTACAGCAAAACGGGCTTTATCTCCCCGCTTTAGTATAGGTGACGAAAATACGGTAACTCTGTCCATAGCCAACTCCTATCCTTTCAAAATAAAAGGAATGCTTATTGACGAATTACCCGTGCAGTTCCAGATGCGAAATTTCCAGCTAGATATAACCGCTGATTACCGATCGCGAGAGATGTTGCATTCATACAAGTTACGGCCGCTGAGCCGGGGCGAGTTCGGGTTTGGTGACCTTATCTGTTACATTTCAAGTCCGCTCGGCCTTTTACGCCGGAGGTTCACAACATCCGTTGCAAATGAAGAATCTACAGTAAAAGTTTACCCATCTTACCTACAATTAAGAAAGTACCAGCTATTGGCTACAACAGGCAGCGTAATGACTGGCGTTAAGAAAGTGCGCAGGCTTGGGCATAGCCTTGAATTTGAAAAAATAAAAGACTATGTACAAGGTGATGATGTGCGCACCATAAACTGGAAAGCCACGGCACGAAGTAACAACCTGATGGTGAACACCTATACCGATGCCCGTCAGCAACAAATATATTGCCTCATAGATAAGGGCAGAAATATGAAAATGCCCTTTGAGGGGCTGACACTGCTCGATCACTCTATTAATGCATGCCTGGCTATGCTGAATGTTGCGTTGTTGAAACAAGACAAGGCAGGCCTCATCACCTTTTCCAATAAGGTAAATGATGTAATCGCTGCCGACAGGCGCTCTAACCAATTACACCGTATACTGGAAACACTATATAAACAGGAGACCCAATTCAAAGAAAGTGACTATGAGGCTGTATGGAGTGTGATACATAAGTCTATCACACAACGCAGCCTGATACTTTTATTCACTAATTTCGAAACTTTTTCGTCCCTTGAGCGACAACTACCTTTCCTTAAAAAAATAGCCCAAAGACACCTAACATGCGTCGTATTCTTCCAGAATACACTCCTTAAAGAGATACGCGATACTCACCCGGACAATATCGAGGGCATCTATATCAAAACCATAGCCGATCATTTCGACCTTGAGAAAAAGCAAATAGTAAAAGAGCTCCGCCGCCATGGCATCTTATCCATATTGACCACCCCTCAGAACTTATCGGTAGATGTAATCAATAAATACCTTGAGTTGAAGGCAAGACAGATGGTGTAATTCATGATTTTTTTTCATTTCTCACCCAAGAACTCACCCTTTTTTTACGTCTAACTGTTTAGACAACACTCGTTTTACCAGCTTTTACCAAAACAGCCAATGATTACGAAGAAAAATTTCCTTGTTATATATATATTATTATCACTGGCATCTCAGCTACGCGCTCAGCCTGCTTTTAATACCATAGATTCCATTGACATTAATAACATAAATGCTTCAATATTAGTACATGGGGACATGTGGTGGAACCCCGACTCACAAAATGCTCATGCCTATTTCCCTAAAAATTCGAAAGCGAGCATCAATTTTGCCAGTTCACTGTGGATAAGCGGTTTTGATGCCGGTAACAACCTACATATATCTGCACAAACGTACCGTCAAAATGGCAGCGACTATTGGCCCGGGCCTTTAACCAGTAGCGGCACACTCACCTACACAACTTCTTCCGATTGGTCGAAAATATGGAAAGTTAACAGGTCAGACATACAGTACTTTCTTTCCCTCAGCACCCATACGATCACCAACACACCTGCGTCAATTCTCAGGTGGCCCGGAAAAGGCAACTCGAATGCACAGGGAAAGGGCGGTGTTGCACTAACAGTAACCAACAATATGGCCCCATTTGCAGACCTGAACAGTAATGGAAATTATGAGCCACTGCTCGGCGAGTACCCCGATATAACAGGCGACCAAGCGCTATGGTGGATATTCAGTGACAACGGGCCTTCACATGGCGAGACAAATGGCATGCCTTTAGGCATTGAAGTTCATGCTATGGCATATGGGTATAGCAGGGGAACATTGATAGACAATGTGGTTTATTATGATTTCAATGTAATCAACAGGTCGTCAAACAATTATCACGATGTGCGCTTATCATTGTTTGATGCCGTAGACCTGGGATTTTGGCGAGATGATTATATCGGATTTGATTCCACATGGCGTATGGGCATCTGCTATAATGGTCACAATGATGACGGTGCCAGTGGCGGACATCCGGCAAATTCTTACGGCACAAGTGTTCCAATAGTGGGTGTAACAATGATCGTATTGCCCGGCGATGTCGGCACAAGTTATGTGCCGGCCGGTAGTTTTACTTACTACAACAACGATAATTCTATAATTGGCAACCCAACTGTTGACACACAATACAACAACTATATGCGTGCCAGATTGAGAAACGGCCAGAATTTTAAAAAGGAACCTTATAGCCCGGGCACTCCTTGCAACGGATATTCATCAGGCCCCAATACTAACTATGTGTATACAGGCGACCCTTCCATCAACACGCAATGGTCTGAATGTGCTTGCAACAACCCGGTTGACGACAGGCGGTTTATTTTATCAAGCAATGATTTTACGCTGAATTCAGGCAGCAGCCAGCACATGGTAATGGCTATGGTAGTAACCGATACGGGAGAGGGGGGCTGCGGAAAACCGGTTAGTTTCAACAACATTAAAATCGCTGCCGACACTGCCTGGAAAATATACCACAATCCGTTACTTCCCAACAGCATGGTTGATCCGTCAGTATATGGTGGCTTACACATTTATCCCAATCCTGCAAAAAACAAGTTATTCATTGAGTACGCACCTGTAACTCCCTACGAAGAAAGCTTAACTATTTACAATGTGCTGGGCCAGGTAACCAATGTATCTATCACCAAAGACGGCAAACGTTATGAAGTAGACATCGCCGGTCTCCCGGCGGGGCTTTATAATGTTTTGTATCGCAGCGGGGATACATATACCACCGCAAAATTTGTAAAGGAATAGTTTTCCGTGTACCCTAAACCTAAAAGCCTATTCAACACGGGCTTTTTCTTTATACCATATTTTAAAAGCAGCCCGCTTGCAGTTTCTTTTGTTTCTTTATATTGCACAGCAAATGCAAGTACTCCAAAAACATATTGCCTCTATGCTCCTTTTTGCGGTTGCAAGTGCATTGCTTTTTACCACTGCCTGCAAAAAAGACCTCTTGCGTTTCAGTAAAGTACAAAAGCTCGATACCCACACAAGCGAAGACAGGTTTGACAAGATTCTCTTTCTCGACAAAAACACGGGATTTATCGTTGGCGGGCAGCGTTTCATGAATGCAACTATACTTACCACGCACGATGGTGGCTATACCTGGACAAAAACAGATCACCCTGATGCTGGTAAAGGGCTGCGGGATATAGTGCGCGCTCCGTCAGGGGCCCTGTATGCATGCGGCTTTGATGGAAAGTTGTTGCGCTCATACGACACAGGTAAGACATGGCTGTTCAGTCAGCTGGAATATTTTGCATATACTGGAATTGCGTTTCCCGACGCGGCTCATGCCATTGTTGTAGGTGGCGTCAGCGGTAATTCGGGGATAAGGCAATATATAGATAGCAGCGGCGTAGTGCTGAAAAGAGATTCCCTCCCCTACCAATTAGGTAAAATTGTTATGGAGTCAAATAGCATCGGCTATACTTGCGGATATGGGTTTGTTCAAAAAACAACAGATGGTGGAGCCTCGTGGAGTTTTTTGGATATTGTTAACGATGATTTTACGGCTATGGATATACATGGCACTAAGATATGGGTATGCGGATACAGCGGCAGCATCTTCTACTCCTCAAATGGAGGAGATCATTGGAGCAAGATGCGCAATGGCAACGACATCACTATACCGAGCTATCACTTAAACGGCATTTTATTCAAAGATAGCCAGCAAGGGTGGGCTGTGGGTGAAGAAGGCAAAGTTATATTCACACAGGATGGAGGCAAGCACTGGTCAGAATACACCCATTTCACTAACAGTACTTTGCGCACCATTGCTCTTTGCCCCGGAGGAGACTTACTTATAGCCGGCGATAATGGTAGTTTATTTCGCGTAACACCATGAGTTGTTAATGCATCCTGTCGCCACGCGGTGTCAGCAATTGTAGCACCTGCTCTTCAATTTTCAACCATTGCTGCCATGCAGTACGAACTTTTTCTGTGGGATAATATTGCTCTGCCAGGTCAATGAACAACCGGTAATGACCGGCCTCAGACACCATGAACTTGTAGTAGAAGTTACGCAGGTGTTCATCAGCAAGACCTTCATGCAATAGCCTGAACCGTTCACAACTCCGGGCCTCTATCATCGCACCTATCATCAGTTTGTGCAGTAGCTTATCTTCGCCCGGAACGTTTTTGGGTTCATGTTGCAGCAGCAGGTTCACATAATCATCTTTGCGTTGCCTACCCAAAGAATAACCCCGCTTTTTCATTTCAGCCCACACCATCCGAAAATGCCCCCACTCTTCCGTAACTATTGGGGATAAAGCATTAACCAGGTCTTCCTTATCAGCATATCGTTGTATCAATGAGATACATTGCGTAGCAGCTTTTTGTTCACAGAAAGCATGGTCTGTCAGGATTTCTTCCAGGGAAACGGAAGCAAGATCTGCCCAACGTGGATCAGTGGGCAGTTTCAATCCAAGTATACTGTTATCTGAAGTACTCATACGGTTCTATCACTCAACAATAAATTTCATAACAGTCTTTTGTTTTTTGGCATCAAGCATCCTGATGATGTACATACCACGTGGCCAACCCTGCACCGGAATGTCCTTAAGGCCGTTAACACTACCCGTAAGAACCTCCTTACCCATCATATCATATATTCCAAACTGCTGTGCACCTTTGTTTCCCGATGCTATCCGCAAATTGGTATGTGTGGGAACCGGAGACACGGTGATCACTGTGTCCGTACCGTCACTATGTGTAACGGAGAAATCATACTTGTTCACATTAAAGAAAACATTGTCTCCGCCCTTAACTTTTATTCTTGCCTTGTTGGTAAAAGAATCCGGGTTTGCAAGCGGCACCAGCGCCTTACCATTATTGGGAACATTACCAATATGGTAGGGCCACGTATAGCCACCATCAACAGACATATATATATCCACACT
Source organism: Flavipsychrobacter sp. (assembly GCA_044224775.1). Classification (GTDB taxonomy): domain Bacteria; phylum Bacteroidota; class Bacteroidia; order Chitinophagales; family Chitinophagaceae; genus Nemorincola. The sequence continues at coordinate 1,340 of JBGAJU010000038.1, read as the reverse complement.
CTCGGTAAGTATGGGTGATGCATCAGTACCACCAGTATTCCATGTAATTTCCTGCAAGCTGCCACCATAGTAAATTGCCGTTGAATCATTCTGGCTGGTAACCGTAAAGGCTTCTCCCGTGTTGACAACATCAAGATGGATTGTGTCATCCGGGATCAAAATGCAACCTTTACCTCCAAGCAAGTTGCGCACGGTCAGTTTGAACGTGAGATATCTGTCGGTATCAGGTGCCTTCTCACCTTGTGCATTATCTTTACCGGCGTTACTTAATTTTCCGGCAAGCACCATCGTATCTTTTGGAAATACCCGTACCGGTGATTTAGATGGTTTGTATGAACGGAAAATAGGACCAGAGGTATGCACGTCAACCAGCCGTCTACCTGCATCCTCCAATTCTGCAATATTCCACTGCTCCCAGCAATATGTTATTGAGGTGCTGCTAACTGAATCAGTCGCAGTTGGGGCTGTAAGCTCAAACGGCGTCTTGGCGGGTATCTTATAAGAACGGGTAAACGACGGCAAGTACACTGATTTATTTAAGGTGGGTGTTCTTGTCGGACAAAAATCTCCCGACAAAGTAATATAGTCATACATTTCGCGCAAACTTGCCGCATGAAAATAGTCGTCGCTGTTCGGCTGAATATTGTCGGGATAGCAAATGCCTGCGTACGCCATAATGGTCGATCCACTGCCGGGTTCGTAAGCGGTGGTGCCGTTCCGGTTGTTGCTTCCGCAACTACCGTCATTACCGTTATTGAATGTATGGTTAGCTCCAAATTCGTGTCCTATCTCATGTGCCACATAATCAATATCAAATCCATCCCCGGTCGGGTTTGACCTTCCTGTTACGCTATGAGCTTTCGCTCCAAATGTGCATACTACGCCAATATCAGAAAGCCCACCAGCACCTGTGGTAAATACATGGCCTATATCATAGTTAGCATTGCCTATACGCGCATCACATATCTCCTGGTTTTTTGTGAGGCAGGGGTACGGATTGGGCAGACTGTTCAACGAACTGAACGGATCAGCTCCATTTATTGCGCTCATTTCCACATTCCAGATCAATGTATCCTCCTTGGCAACAAACGACATAGTAACACTAAGTTCCCGTTCATACACACCGTTCACACGATTCATAGTCGTAAGCATTTTACTGAACACCTCAGCAACCGTGGGCGCAGTTTTACCCGTGGCCGCCTGCGCATACTGGTGCGAACAAGCAAGCGCGAAAGAATAAGTCCGCAGCTGATTACCGTTATTCACCCTGTATCCTTTTGTACTAAGATCAATACTTATGTCTTTCGTAGGTGGTTCAATACCTATGGTTTCGCACTTGC
>JBGAJU010000037.1:29984-41371 GCA_044224775.1 Flavipsychrobacter sp. | reverse complement strand
GGGCTGAAAGAAAAGCGTTGAAGGGCCGGATGTATCTGTAACATAGGTTTGGCCACACGGGTAACCTGTAGCACTACCTATATATTGCTGGCGCCGGGATAAAGATTTTGTTGCACCCCAAAAGTGGTCGTAGAACAAGTTCTCGCAATAAGTAGCAAAACCTTCGCTTAACCACATTTCGCCCCAGCGGGCGTAAGTAACTGCGTCACCAAACCATTGGTGACCCAGCTCATGAGCGATGGTACGGGTATCGGTAACACCTATGGTGGTCATAGTTTGGTTCTCCATACCACCCGGAAGAGTAGTGAAACAAACTCCATATTTCTCCTGCCAGAACGGATACCTGCCAAAAAGTTGTGAGAAATAATCAACGATCAAACCAATGCTATCGAAATTTGCTTTGTACAAGGGGTTGAATGTTGCCGTATCGATAAAGAAATTCTGTATAAGCATCGAGTCAGAACTACCTGTAAAGTGCACATACGAACGGTATTCGGAAAATTTTGCAACTGCTATGGATATGAGATAGTAATCGATGGCGTATTTGGTCTTCCAGTGGTATTTATAATAACCGGGAGATGAAACAGAATCTATACCCACCAATACACCATTACTTCCATCTACTACATTCCGTGGCACAGTTACAAACATGTCTACTGAGTCTATTTTATCGTTAGCGGATTGCTTACAAGGCCACCAGTCTTTCGCCACCCATGGATCGCTGACAGTATATATCATATGCGTGCCGCTTGTGGAGGTAGAGTGGGTAACACCGTTAAAAAAACCACTGCCTGATGGTGGAGTGCCATGATAATATATCTGTGCTGTAAAAAAGGAGCTTGCAGAAAGCGCAGAAGGGAGCGCAATAGTTCTTATAAAACCGGAGGTAGAAACAGACAATAGCGTTCCATTCACTTTTGCAGAATCTATTGTTAGTACCGGATCCAGCTCAAATACGTAATTGGTCATACTGGTTGCAACTACTTGTGCCGTTGCTGCTACATCTCCTTTTACATACGTGGACGTGTCCGTAACGGAAATGTTGAACCTGAGATATTTTATATCATAGTCGCCTTCCGCGAGGTTGGCAAGAGTTACCTTGGCACCGGAGCGCTTGTTGTGCTTGTCGGCCCAGAGGGTTTGTGTACTCAATAATAATACCAGGCTTAACAGGATAGATTTCCATTGCATAAAATATCGTATATTTATATCTGTCAGACCCATTTTGTAAAGTCCAATTCATAAAATTAAACAATATTATCCAACTAAAATCCCACGGTTATGAATAATAGATACTTTACGTTAACATGCATATTTATGATGGTTGCATTACAGGCATTTGCCCAACCTGCGCTGTTTTCGGCAAGGGGTGTTGGCGGAGGAGGTGCGCTGTTCATGCCACGGATAAACCCTGCTAACGACAATGAGTTCTATGTAGCCTGCGACATGAGCGAAATGTTCCATTCTACCAACTATGGCGATTCTTACAGCCAAATGCCATTCTCCGGGTTACAGACAATGGATGTATCTACCTACGAATTCACCAATGTGGCGACAATAGCGTATAGCTATCATAATGACGGAAATAACGGCTACCCGGTAAAGACCACAGATGGTGGAACTACCTGGACAATTTTACCCGGGTATGTTTCTGCTTCAGGACAAGTATATGCTATGAAGGCGAACTATAATAATCCCAACCAGGTTTTACTCAACTACTACGATAAAATAGTTTTATCAAACGATGGCGGCGTTACTTTTCCCGTAACTGTTGCAAGTACCGGTGGCGGCAGTGGTGCAATAATGGGCGGCGTATTTTTTGACGGAGCTAATATTTACGTCGGCACCAACCTTGGCTTGTATTATTCGACCACAAGTGGAGCATCATTTTCGCTAATGACAACAACCGGAATTACAGCCGGGCAGGTGATCTGGCAATTTGCCGGTGCCAAAACCGGAAGCACCACACGGTTTTGCTGTATTACAGGCCTTACCGCAGATGTATACAACGGACTAAAGCCTTACGACTACAATGGTGTTGTAGCCGGTGTGTATACGATGGATAATGCAAGTGGTACCTGGACAAATAAGACCAGCGGCATCAATACTTCGGCCGACTATGTTATGTATGTGGGCATGGCTGAGAATGATATCAATACCATTTACCTGGGTGGGAGTGACAATGCTACCAACGGGCCATTGGTGTATAAATCTACAACGGGTGGTACAGGATGGACGAAGGTCTTTAATACCTCCGGCAATGCAAATATCAGCACCGGTTGGGAAGGATCCGGTGGTGATAAGGGATGGAGCTGGGGTGAGGCGTGTTTCGGGTTGACCGTAGCACCAACTAATTCCAACAAAGTAATGTTCGGCAGTTTCAGCGACGTACACCTCACCAGCAATGGCGGTACAACGTGGAAGCAGGCATATGTAAACAACACTGATGCAAACCCGGCAGGAGCATCAACACCTACGGGACGCTACTATCATTCCATAGGGCTTGAAAACACCACCTGCTGGCAGATATACTGGAACAGCCCTAGTACTATGCTGGGCGCGTTCAGTGATATTGGTGGTATACGCAGTGTAGATAGTGGTAAGTCGTGGGGATTTACATGCAGCGGCATGAGTGTAAATTCGGTATACCGCATTACTAAGACTCCCGGAGGCACTTTATTTGCCGGAACGTCGAACATACATGATATGTACCAGAGCACACGCCTGAAAGATGCACAGCTTGATGCGGCAGATGCCAATGGCAAAATATTTTATTCTACAAATGGCGGCGCCAACTGGACCTTGCTCCACAACTTCGGGCATCCGGTTTTCTGGCTGGCAATAGACCCAAACGACAGCAATAAGATGTATGCAAGTGTTATCAATTATGCCGGTTCCGGAGATGCGGGAGGTATATGGATGACATCGAACCTGAATTCGCTTGCAGGCAGCACATGGATCCACCTCGCAAACCCACCACGAACAGAAGGACACCCTGCCTGCATGATGGTGTTGAATGATGGTAAGCTTCTATGTACTTATTCAGGACGAATAACGTCTGGCGGCGCATTTACCGCAAGCTCGGGAGTATTCCTATACAATCCGGGAACAAGTTCGTGGAGCGATGTAAGCGACGCTGGTATGCAATACTGGACAAAAGATATTGTACTTGATCCGACCGATGCTACGCAGAATACCTGGTATGCGGGCGTATTCAAACACTGGGGTTCTACTGCCAGCAGCCAGGGCGGGCTTTACAGAACAACCAACCGGGGCGTATCGTGGACAAAATTAACCGGCAGTACTTTTGACCGGGTTACGTCAATCACTTTTGACCCTACCAACACCAGCAGGGCCTATCTTACTACAGAAATGCAGGGACTATGGATGAGCAACAATATGAGCGCTACTACACCAACATGGGCCCCGGTAAACTCTTACCCCTTCCGCCAACCGGAGCGGGTATACTTTAATCCATTCAACACAAGCGAAATGTGGGTGTCTAGTTTTGGCAATGGGATGAAGATAGGAAGCGGTGTTACAACTGCACTACCATCAATACCCAAACTCGGGGAAGCGGGAATCAAAGTATATCCTAATCCGGTATCGGGTACAGTGCACGCAAGTCTTCCATACCTTAGCAATTTGCCGATATCGGTATATAGCGTCTCAGGTCAACTAATGACGAAAATACTCCCCGGAAATTCCAATGAAATACAGATAGTTACCAACACATGGGCCAGTGGTATGTACCTGGTGCACTATGGTAGTGAAACTGTACAGTTTATTAAAGAGTGATTCGCGCCTCAATGCAATAGTACGGGTTTTATCCACTATTTTATTGTGTACATTTGAATTGTTATGCAGCATTGGGAAATAATTGGCATCTTCCTGTTAATAGCTTTTGTATACGCTTCAGTAGGTTTTGGAGGTGGTTCCAGCTATCTCGCAATACTTACGCTTTATGGTTTCGAGTTTCAGGAAATGAAGTTTACTGCACTTATATGCAATATTATAGTAGTGACAGGAGGCACTATCATTTTCATTAGAAACTTGCAGATGGATTGGAAAAAAATACTACCTCTTGTTGCTGCAAGTGTACCCATGGCTTTTATAGGCGCGCTATTGAAGTTGAGCGAGGATACTTTTTTCATTATACTTGGATGTAGCCTTGTAGCAGCCTCTATATTATTGTGGCTAAAAAACAGGCAGCTGGCCGATAACGAAGCAATCGAACACACTCCAAACAATCTTCGCGATTGTCTTATCGGCGGGGGTATAGGCCTACTTTCCGGAATGGTGGGTATTGGCGGGGGCATATTCCTTTCACCCATCCTTAACCTGATGAAATGGGATACACCAAAAAAAATCGCAGCAACTGCCAGCTTTTTTATTTTGGTCAATTCGCTATCGGGTATTGTTGGGCAGCTATCAAGTCATACCGACTACGTCAATTTTACCCGTGTCGGCATTTTATGTGCGGCAGTATTTATAGGCGGACAACTGGGATCAAGGATGGGAGCAGTAAAATTCAACCACTTAGTAGTGCGTAGGGTGACTGCAGTTGTGGTTTTTGTGGCTGGTGTAGAAGTATTGATAAAACATAGCAATTTGTTCAACAGTTAGTATGAAGATACTTGCGTTTGGTATAGCGAAAGAAATCGTGGGTGGACCATTATTGGATGTGGATGCCCGCGGCGTGACAGTAGACGAACTGAAAAAACAGCTAGCGGTACTCTATCCACGACTGAAGCAGCTGACCACATTTATGATAGCTGTAAATGGCGAGTATGCTACAGCAGACCAGGTTATCAAAGCAAATGATGAAATAGCAATAATCCCCCCTGTAAGCGGGGGGTAGGTATACTAAGTTGAAAGGTAAAAGTGCAAACCTAAAAGTGAACAATCAAATCAACATAACAATATCCTCCGTCGCCCTGAGCGTCCAAACCTGTATTGACTGGGTGTTAACTCCTGAAAGTGGGGGTATTGACGTATTCATTGGCACGGTGCGAAATGCTACGAAAGGAAAGAAGGTCGTGCACCTGGAGTTTGAAGCATATGAGCCAATGGCAATAAGTGAGATGGGAAAGATAGCGGAGTTTGCATTGGCAAAATGGCCGGTACACAAAATACTCATCCACCATCGCACAGGATTGCTGGGTGTAGGCGAAATACCTGTTATCATTGCAGTGTCTGCAGCGCATAGGAATGCCGCATTTGAGGCTTGCAGGTATGCAATAGATACCCTGAAACAAACTGTACCTATATGGAAAAAAGAAGTGTTTGAAGACGGGGAAGTTTGGGTAGCGGCCCATCCTTAATAATGAACCAATTATTTAGATAGAATTTCTTCCACCTTCCGGACATCTTCCGGCGTATTGGCATTTATTAAAACTTCAGGATTAGGTGCCGTTAGCATTTTTACATTTGCTTCGTTTCTTATCAGGGCTTTCCTGGGACAGGTATAACCATCAGTTATGTGCACTTGCAACCGCTCGAAACTTGCAGGCTCCCAGATCGTGATCAATGGCTCGGGGAAACCATCATGCGGGCTTTGAAAGGTGGTAGCGATGGACGAACTGTCCCTGTTTTGTATTAAATACTGCAAGGTAGAGAGATCAAGTAACGGCAGATCGCATGCTGTGACCAGCCAGGCAACGTTTGGATTTGATTTGAAGGCAGATAAGATACCAATCAGGGGACCTGCACCGGAATAACTATCAACAAGCAATTGATAACTGCCATCTATTTGTGTTTGTTGTTCCTCACGACAGGATATGAATACTTCACCGCACACTTTCCCCAGCAGGTCGGCCATATAGTAACGCTGCTCCTTACCGTGCCACTGCATGATGCTTTTATCATGCCCCATGCGCACGCTTTTGCCCCCTGCAAGAACAAGGCCATATAATAAGGGTTTACTCTGCTCGTTTGAAGTCACGCTTACCTCCTGTTTTTTCCATCAGCTTTGTCTCTTTGATCACTATATCGTGACTAAGCGCCTTGCACATATCATATACTGTAAGCGCGGCGACAGTTGCACCAACCAGCGCCTCAAGCTCTATACCTGTTTTCGCTGTGATGCTCGCTGTGCAGTCTATCACCACTTCGTTATGTTCGTTGATATGAATATCTACTTTACAGTTATCCAATCCAAGCGGATGGCAAAGCGGTATTAATTCACCTGTTTTCTTGGCACCCATGATACCGGCCAATATTGCAGTCTGAAATACGGAGCCTTTTTTGCTTTTAATATCTCCATCGGTAAAGTGTGCTATTACCTCAGGCGGCATTGAGACAATGCTCCTTGCCACAGCAATGCGATGTGATACTTGCTTGGCGCTTACATCAACCATTGCAGGTTGTCCTTTTTCATTTATGTGGGTGAAGTCACTCATGCTATTATTTGTTTAAAAGGCCATATCCTATACACTTCCCCTTTTCTAAAATTACTTTTTCCCATCGGCAGTTCCATAAATGCGTTTGTATCTATAAGATTAGTGTAATCCCCGGAACCATTGCCTTGCTGTGGCGTGGCCATTAACTGGCCATTTTCGTTTATACTCACTTTCACCTGCATGAAATACTGTAGTTGTGGGCTGAAAATTATATCCTCTCCCAATACAGCAAAGGCAGCTGTTTGCCTTCCAGACTTCAAGAACGGGATGAAATACCTGTGCAGGCACATGAAAGCAGATACAGGATTACCAGGAAATGCAAAGACGAGCACATCATTACTATGCTTGCCGAACCAAAAAGGTTTACCGGGGCGCTGTTTTACTTTATGGAACAATTTGTTTACCCCTAACTCTTCCAACACCTGCGGCACATAGTCAAACTTGCCCATAGAGATACCACCACTTAATATAAGCACGTCATAGGCCGACAGGCATTCTTTAATCTTTGCTTTTGTCACCTCTACATCATCTACTATATGTAGCATATGTGGACCTATTCCATACGCTTGCAATACCGCTTTTATAGTATAATTATTGGAGCTTCTTATTTGATGCGGTAAAGGTTGTGCAGTAGTATCCACCAGTTCATCTCCGGTTGTTATAATCACCACACGTGGCAATTTTCTTACAGGCAAGAGCGCCCCCCCCACAGATGCAGCCATGCTAATAACGGTGGCATCCACCAATGTACCGGCGGTTACAACTACCTCGCCTCTTTTTTTGTCTTTTCCTATAGGATGAATATTTTGCCCTTTTCTTATCGCGTCACCAGTAAGTATCGCATTACCGTTGTTAATAGCTACATCTTCATACCGCACAACCGTATCCGCACTATCCGGCAACGCTGCTCCTGTCATTATTTCAGTGCATTCATCATCCCCCGTTAGATCCAAAGGAGTGTCTCCGGCGGCCTGTATTCCTTTTATTCTAAATGAGCGCATGCCATTTTCAAATGCGGAAAAGCGAATAGCAATGCCATCCATAGCCACACGATTACATGGCGGCAGGTCTCTATCTGCAACAATATCTTTAGCTAATGTTCTGCCTAAAGCCTGTTCAAATAGAACAAGCTCTGTGCCGTAGTCACGAACTTCGTTAAGGATTATATGTTCTGCTTCTTCTACGGTTACCATATTACCCACCAATTGCAGCCATTGATTCGTGAGCCATTTTTTTTTCAGCCTGCCAGCCGTCCTTGACCCTGCTACCGATCGCTTTCAGCAACTCACCACCTATTTGATCATCACCTAGCCCATCTCGCACAAGGTCTTTTATGTTCAACACACCGTTATCATACAGGCAGGTTTTCAGCATACCTTGTGGTGTAATACGGATACGGTTGCAGGTGCCGCAGAATGAGCGGGTATAGGCAGCTATGATGCCAACACTCCCTTTATGACCGGGAATATGATAGTTGTATGATGTAGAGTACGCCGGGTCATGTATTTTCTTTATGTCCGGGAAATGCTCTTTAATGACCTCAAATATTTTTATATGGTCCCACTTTAATGATGCATAATGCATATCACCACCATTAAAGGGCATCTCTTCTATAAAACGAACACTTACCGGAAGGTCTTTGGTAAGTTCAACCAACGATGTAATATCCTGAGTGTTCTTGCCGTCTATCACCACGGCGTTTACTTTTACCTCTATGCCGTAATGTAGTAATTGTTCCATGGTGTGCATTACAGCTGGCAACTCATCCCGACGGGTAATGGCAAAAAAACGATTTCGATCAAGCGTATCAAGGCTGAGGTTTATCGACTTAATGCCGAGGCATTTCAGCTCAGGTATCAGCGGTGCTGTAAGCACGCCATTAGTAGTTATCGTAAGTTCCTTTAAACCGTTCAATTTGGATAGATTGGATAAGAACGGCACTATATCTCTCCTCACAAAAGGCTCTCCACCCGTGATGCGAATTTTTTCAATACCCATTTTCACCAGCAAAGAGCATACGCGTAGCATTTCCTCGTAGGTCATCAGTTCCTTGCGAGATAACCAGTCTATCCCCTCCTCGGGCATGCAGTAAAAGCAACGCAGGTTGCACCTGTCGGTAACGGCCAGGCGCAGGTAGTTAATTACCCTTCCATGATTATCTCTCAGCACTAAACAAATTTATCCTAAAGTTCGTTCATTTTCACCGGAAAGGATAATCTTGGCTTATAATAAATACTCATGCGAGGTATGGCAAACACACATGAACAGAAATATTAAGAGAAAATTAAGACAGTTCTTTTGCAGGTAGGTCTCCGGAAATACAAATTGCATCTAATTTTATGCAAAAATTACAACGATGCAAAATCACGAAATAGACTACCGCATTATAGGCGAGGAAATGCAATACGTGGAAATAGAGCTTGACCCCAACGAAACGGCCGTAGCAGAACCAGGCAGCTTTATGATGATGGAAGACGGCATACAAATGGAAACCATTTTTGGCGATGGCAGCCAGCAACAAGGCGGCCTGCTGAACAAGCTCTTCTCTGCGGGCAAGCGTATGCTGGTGGGCGAGAACTTGTTCATGACAGCATATACCAACGTTGGCACAGGTAAAAAATGTGTATCATTTGCATCACCCTATCCCGGCAAGATCATTGCGCTTGATCTTATGAGATTAGGCGGCAAGGTCATCTGCCAGAAGGATGCTTTCCTCTGTGCGGCAAAGGGTGTTGCTGTGGGTATAGAGTTTCAAAAGAAGCTAGGTACCGGCCTGTTTGGCGGCGAAGGCTTTATTATGGAGAAACTGGAAGGCGACGGCATGGCATTCGTACATGCCGGCGGCCATGTGGTACAAAAAGAGTTACGCCCCGGCGAAATGCTGAAGGTAGATACCGGCTGTATTGTCGGCTTTACTCATACGATCAACTATGACATCCAGTTTGTAGGCGGCATAAAGAATACGCTGTTTGGCGGTGAGGGTGTATTCTTTGCTACGCTGCAAGGGCCCGGCACTGTGTGGCTGCAAACGCTACCTATAAGCAGGCTGGCAAGCAGGGTGCTGGCCTATGGCCGTCCGTTTGGCCGCAAAGAGGAAGGGAGCATCTTAGGTGGCATAGGCAATATGTTTGATGGCGACGGGTTCTAATGGCTACGGCAACTGATACACGCAAAATAGCGCAGGCTGTAGTTTACTTCTTTTTATCTACGGCCATTACGTGGTATTTCATTGAGTGTGGCAGCAGCCTGTATCATTTCAACCGGGATATGATGTTGCTATCCTGCTCCATAGCAGGTGCTAAATGGGCAATACAAATACTGGCAGCTTTCTTCCTGCTGAAAGAACAGCGGTGGCTGTTCATCAGCAATATTGCTTTTACCTGCTTTATCGGTTCGTGTATTCTAATTTCTTTTTGTATTACTTCAGTAAGAAACCTGTTGCCCGGCAACGGGTTTCTTATATCGTTGATTGCAGCTGTAGCCGCAATGCTGGTGTTGTATTATTACAGCGTGCGTAGTAGTGAGGTTTCTGTGAAGTGGTATTTTTTGTGGGTGACCTGTTTAGCAATTGCCATCAGTTTGCAACTGACAGTTGTGTTTGGGGTATTTAACAGTTAACCTATCCTACTTTAGAGTTTTAAGATATAGAATTAAAGATTCCATTTCTACCTTCTTAAATGGGAAAGCGGGATGAGACAGCTTGTTACCCCTATTATAGGCAGCAATTGCTTCCTTATTTTTTTCGGCAATTAATTTCATTGGATTCTCAGTCCATTTCGCCAACCATTCATCTGAATGATTCAAGGCATTCCCCTTCAAGCCCTTGAAGGGTGACCCAAGTGAATTTTTCCCATCAGCCGCATGACAATTAATGCAACTTTGCTGAAATATTTTCCTCCCGACTTCGAACCTAGTTTGACACAAAGCCGCATTGCCATGCACCAAAAAAAGAGCAAAACAACAAAACGACACAAAAAAGTTATATGACATAACTTATGTTTACTTCGTCTTGTAATAAACAACAGCCCTCGTACTAGCAGTAAGATTCGGATTTATCGGCATATACATCATCAGGTAATTCTCTTTTCCTTTGGTATATGCTGAGCCCTTTACTTTAGACACACCGAAATCAAACACCGTTTCGCCTATGTCTTTAAACTTCTGAGTTTTCAGCTTTTTCTCCAGGATGATGAAATCGTTGTAAAAAAGCAATTCTTTTGCACAAACCGTACATACCCCTGACCGATCGAATTTAAAGTAACGCCAGTCAAGACCGCCCTTATGTTTCACCAGCAGTGTAGTATCATTGCTATATATCTGCTCGAAATACCTGGCATGGAAGGTTGTAATAGAATCACGGGTAAGGCCAATATACCTTTCCTGCGCATAACACACTACCGACAAAAGCACGCATGCTGCAAACAGGATATTTTTCATAACTGTGTTAAAATTTATACCGTTGCTTTCTGCTTCTTATACTCTCCCTTGCTCTTCCTGATATTACATGCCACTACTTTATATTCAGGGCACAAAGCATCAGAATCTGCCACACTCGATGTGATGTTATTCATCATTACCTCTGGGAAGTGGAATGTACTACTCAATATGCCCGGCTTTACATCGGTAGTTATCTTAGCCTTTACATCTATCTTACCCCGTGCCGACTCTACACAAACCATATCGCCGTCAGCTATCAGGTGCTTCTCTGCATCTGCCGGATTAATAAGCAGCACATCATCGGTTATTATCAGCGCATTGTTTGTGCGACGGGTCATCGCACCACAGTTATAGTGCTCCAATTCACGATTGGTAGTGATAATATACGGGTATTGCTTTTCATTATCTACCAGCTCTTTCGATTTCTTGTAGTTGTTGTGTATGAATTTACCCTTGCCGCGTTTAAATGACTCGGTATGTAAAATGTCTGTGCCTTTACCTTCTTTGTTCACCGGCCATTGCTTTCCATTAGTGCCGAGTTCATTCCAC
>JBGAJU010000037.1:0-29944 GCA_044224775.1 Flavipsychrobacter sp. | reverse complement strand
CTTCAAAGAACGGTATGATCTGTGCTATTTCTTCGAGCACCCATTCCGGGTCATATTTTTCAGGTTGCTTGTAGCCCATACGGTTCATGATGTCGAGCATTATCTGGCCATCGCTCTTTGTACCCTCTATGGGTTCTACTACGGCATTCACCCGCTGTATCCTGCGTTCGCCGTTTGTAAATGTGCCGCTCTTTTCGAGGAATGAGGCTGCGGGTAGAATTACCGTTGCCATCTTTGCCGTTTCGGTCATGAACAGCTCCTGAACTACGAACAACTCCAGCTTGCCGAGGGCAGCCCTTACATGCTGTGTGTTAGGGTCAGTCTGGCCCATATCTTCGCCCACTACCCACATAGCTTTCAGTTTACCGTCGAGGGCGGCATCATACATCTGTGGTATTTTCCAGCCGCTGTAGTTGGGCAGTTTTGCATTATAGAACTCTTCGTATTTTTTATGATACACAGGGTCAGTTACATCGAAGTAGCCGGCGCCCTGGTGTGGCTGGCAGCCCATATCGGCAGCGCCCTGCACATTATTCTGACCACGAAGCGGGTTCACACCTACTCCCGGTCTGCCAATGTTGCCTGTTATCATGGCGAGGCTGGATATCATCATAATGGTGTGGGTGCCCTGCGAATGCTCGGTAACACCCAATCCATGGAACTCCATTGCATTGGGCGCTTTGGCGTAGGCGATAGCTGCTTTACGCACCAGGTCTTTATCAACACCCGATATCTCTGCCAGCTTATCCATGTCCTGCGAAAGCACTTCCTGTTTAAATTCTTCATACCCTTCCGTGCGCCGCTCAATGAATTCTTTATCCTCGAGGCCTTCGTTGATGATGTAATACAGCATCATGTTGAGCACGGCCATATTAGTGCCGGGCTTCAATTGCAGGTGGTAAGTAGCATACTTTGCCAGCTCTGTGCGGCGCGGGTCTATAACGATAGATGTTTTGCCGCTCAACGCTGCCTGCTTCAGTTTAGCGCCCGTAACCGGGTGGCCATCGGTGGGGTTAGCACCTATTACCAATATGCAATCGGTGAGCTTGATGTCTTTAATAGAGTTAGTGGCCGCGCCTGTACCAAAAGTGCGCTGCATACCTAAGGCGGTAGGAGAGTGGCATACACGGGCACAGCTATCAATATTGTTAGTGCCCATTACCGCGCGGATGAACTTCTGCATGAGGTAATTCTCCTCATTCGTTCCGCGTGCTGATGATACGCCGGCAATAGCATCGCCGCCATATTTGTTCTTTATTTCAGTAAGCTTTGCAGCGATGAAATCGTATGCTTCATCCCAGGTAGCTTCCACGAATTCACCGTTCTTTTTGATGAGGGGCGTGCGCAACCTGTCTTTATGATTATAGAACGAGAAAGCATAACGGCCTTTCAAACAGGTGTGTCCTTGGTTAGCTTCAGCTTCATAAGGCGCCTGTATCGATTTTATTTTACCGCCTTTCACCGCTACCTCAAGGTTGCAACCCACACCACAGTAAGTACATACAGTACGTACTTTTTCATCAACTTGTATGGATTTGGACTCGAAAATATCTGATATCGCCGATGTGGGACATGCCTGTGCACAAGCGCCACAGCTCACGCAATCAGAGTCTTTAAAATTCACCTCCATGCCCTTAATGATATGGCTGTCGAAGCCACGGCCACCCATACTTAGCACAAATTGCCCCTGCACTTCATCGCATGCACGCACACAGCGGAAGCAGTTGATGCACTTTGAGAAATCAGAGGTCATATAGGCATGGCTCAGGTCTTTCTTCCTGTCCAGGTGTGTCTTGCCTTCCGGGTAGCGCACATCGCGTATACCCACACGGGCTGCAACTTCCTGCAGTTCGCAATTATTATTCACTTCGCAGGTAAGACAATCAAGTGGGTGATCAGTAAGTACCAGCTCAACAATATTTTTCCTCAGCTTCTGTACACGATCGGATTCAGGATAAATGAATGACCCGGGTATAACCGGCGTATGGCAGGATGCCATAGTCTTTACAGGCCCACCCTTAGAAAGTGCAACATCAACGCTGCACACACGACAGGATCCAAATGGTTCCAGGTTAGGAGCATCGCACAATGTTGGCACGGCACCCTTACCAAAATGGCGGCGGATGAGCGAGAGTATGGTCTCTCCTTCTTTTACCTCGTAGGGCTTATCATCCACATAGGCAATCTTAGCATCGGTCTTCACTCCGTTACCTGATATCCCTCCACCAGCCGGTTTGCTCTCTACATAATATTGCTTGCTCATAGTTGTAGTTTTATGAGAAATACTGGGCTAATTCGTTATCAAAATATTTCAAAGAGTTCCTGATCGGCAATGGCAATCCTCCGCCAAGCGCACACAAAGAACCTATTTCCATTGTAGTTATCAGGTCTGTAAACAATTCCCGGTCCATTTTGTAATCACTGGTAAGCGCCTTGCCCACCATTTCGTAGCCACGGGTTGACCCCAGACGGCATGGGAAGCATTTACCGCAACTCTCATGTGCTGTAAACTGGAACAGGTGCTCTATATACTTGATCACCGGGAAACCAACTGGTAGGCATACTACAGATGCATGTCCCAGCAAAAACCCGTTCTGGGCAAACGACTCAAAATCAACAGTAAGGTCATTTATTTTCTCCACAGGCACTAATCCACCCAGCGGGCCACCTATATGCATTGCTTTTATCGGCTTACTAAAACCGCCGCCAAGCTGATCAACAACTACCTGCAATGGGGTACCCATATCCACTTCATAGATACCCGGCTTTTTAAAGAAGCCATCCAGCGATACCAATTTAGTACCTGTCGACTTTCCTTTACCAATTGCAGCAAATGCGGCACCACCATTTTCTACCACCCATGGAATGCACGCAAGAGTCTCCACATTATTCACCACTGTTGGTTTGTTAAACAAACCATGCTGTGTTGGATAGGGCGGGCGCACACGCACTTCTGGGCGCTGCCCTTCTATCGAAGACAACAACGCTGTTTCTTCGCCGCAGATGTAAGCCCCCTGCGCCTTTATCAGTTTAAAATCGTAAGAAAAACCACTACCTAAGATGTTTTCTCCTATTAACCCTTTTTCACGAATATCATCAATTGCCTTCTGCGTTATTACTATTGCTTCAGGGTATTCCCCACGTATGTATACCACTCCTGTTTTTGCACCGGCAATGTAACCCGCGATTATCATACCTAACAGAACAGCATGTGGACGCTCCTCCAGCAAATACCTGTCGCTATATGCTCCGGGATCACCTTCATCCGCGTTACACACAATGAATTTTATATCACCGGCCGTATTCTTACAAGACTCTAGTTTAAACCCTATCGGGAAACCTGCACCACCACGGCCGCGCAGGCCGGATGTTTTTAATTCTGCCAGTAGTTTATCAGGCCCCAGTTGAAATGCCTTGCCTAATGTTTTATAGAAAATGTCAACACCCGGAAAATCGCAGGTAAGTACCGGTGTACCTACGTGTGCTACATTGTATTTATCGATCGGCTCTGGCGTGCCTGCTTTTATGGAAGCAACTTTATCAATATCATTACCCGAATAATTTCTGCCACCATAATGAAATGAACTATTCTCATGACATCTGCCCAGGCAGCACATCTCCCCTATTTCCTCCTCTTTAAATTCACCGCGCAGTTTTTCTTTTAGCTTATCCTGCGTACCAGCCGTAAGGCACGAACTACCATTACACACATACACCTTCTTCCCCTGGTTTTCCGGGCGTAAAAAATCATAAAAAGTTACTGCACCATATACATTGGCAGTACCCATCAGGAATTCTTCCGCCAGCTTTTGCGTTTTTTCTTTCGAAACTGTACCGGTTTCGGTTGCCGCAATACCTAATTCCTCAAAGAGGTTCTCCCTTAGCCCTTTCCTGCCTGATAATTCACCCAGATTTTTAGACATAATTCGCTACCCCCAAAAGGGAGGTTTGTTAACTTCAAATTTAGCGAAAATTCCTAATAAATGATGCTTTTGACAATCAAACACCAAACACCAGCATTATATGTTTTAATGAACTTTGCGTACTAATTTTAGCTTTGAAAACTAAGTTATTAGTAAAATGGAAAGCATTTTTGATGAATTTGACAAGCAGACAATTGCCGCTCAGAATTTCTCCAAAGCTATTTTTTGGTGTATTGCTTATAGTGTCATTTCATACTTTTTATGCTTTTATCGACACAATGAACTTATTTTCATTATTAACACTGGGATTGGAAATTACCTTTTAACATTTTTCAGAAAATATCTACGCAACTTTAAATCGTCACGTAGCATTTTTTGGGTAGGATGTCAAATAGTCATTAACTATGCTATTATAGTAGCTACGATTCTAAATATCTACTTATCGACCGAGAATATAAGTCATGTAAGTGTTTTTTATTTGTGGATGTTTTTGTTGCTGGCTGGATTATATGTTCAAATAAGAATGGGATTGGCTTATCAGAAAATAAATGATTTTATTGGGTTACTGCATCCTCTAGGTATTATCTCAGCCTACTTAATACCGTTAGGTGTTATTTGTGGGGTAGCTTTGAATTATCCAACATTTGAAAAAATGATGAATAATACCCAACTCACATTGGTATATCTTTTCTTAAATACAATCAACAATATTCCAAACGTCCTAATAATCTTGATTTTCTATCGAGCGATGAAATATCGCCAAAACATAGTTGAACCCAGTTCATCATAAGCTTAATTTTATAACGCATCTAAAAGTACCTCCATCTTACTGCCCCTAGAACCTTTTATGAGTATAGAACTGTTCGATGGCTGGTGAGCTCTCACATATTCAGCTGCTTCTGCCGATGTATCGAACCATATATAGTCATTCTGGAGACCTTTAAACTCTTTACCAACGAGTATCACATTACCCCATTTGTACTGTGCAATAAATGCTACCAGTTCCCTGTGCTCATTCAGTTCCTCAGGCCCCATTTCCTTCATCCCTCCGATCCATAATAGTTTGTTCGGCAGATTAGCCGCTGCAAAATTGGATATTGCCGCGCGCATGCTCGTTGGGTTCGCGTTGTACGCATCCAGGATTATTTTGTTGCAGCCCTTTTGCAGCCATTGTGAGCGGCTGTTATCCGGATTGTACGCTATTAACGCCTTCTTTATCTCATCTATAGATACGCCAAAATGCAACCCTACAGCTATTGCTACCATAGCATTGGGAAAATTGTAATCACCCACAAGGTTAGTATCTATAATAACTTCAGATCCATCTACATCAACAGCAACACTTAAGAATACATCTTTCATCACCGGCTTTCCTATGTACTTTGCATGCTCAGTGCCATACGTTACCTGCTCTTCTATACCCTTAGCCATCTCCTCCAGGTAGTCCAGGTCTGTATTACGGAAAATGGTGCCATCATTTGTCCTCAGGTAATCATACAGTTCACCCTTGCCTTTACGTACACCTTCTATACCGCCAAAGCCCTCTATGTGTGCCTTACCACAATTGGTAATAAGGCCATGGTCCGGCATTGCTATTTCACAATAGCTGGCTATTTCCTTCTGATGGTTCGCACCCATTTCGATAATAGCCATTTGCGCATCACCCTTAATTTTCAGCAAAGTCAGCGGCACACCTATATGGTTATTCAGGTTACCCTCCGTTGCATATGTAACATACTTTGTTCGCAATACTGCGGCTATCAATTCTTTTGTAGTGGTCTTACCATTGGAGCCTGTAATGGCAATGAATGGAATAGAAAATTGTAGCCTGTGATATTTTGCTAGGTGCTGCAGTGTATACAGTACGTTATCCACCACGATGCAATTATCATTTACAGCATAAGTGCGGTCATCTATTACTGCGTATGCAGCCCCTTTATCCAATGCCTGCTGCGCAAAAGAATTACCATTAAAATTCTCTCCGCTAAGTGCAAAGAATATGCAGCCCTTACGCAATTTGCGAGTGTCTGTCTCCACATACGGGTACTGCTGATACAATTTATACAACTGGGCTATCGTCACTGTCGGTCTTTTATACGTATAAAAATAAAGAACCCTCCCGAAACAGGAGGGTTCTTCTATAAAAAAATAGTTTGTTTAACGTTTGTGATACTTCTGGCGGCCAAAGCTGTTACCACCAGGTTGGTTATCACCATCCGGGCTGCCAAGGCGATCCATTACACAACGGAAACCGATTGTGTTAGACGATAAGTTACCTTGCATGTAACGGCGTGTGCCGGGAGACAACCAATAAGCACGGTCCGCCCATGAACCACCTTTATATACTTTGGTAGAATCGTTAATAAGCGTGTTAGAACCGTACGCATAGAAGTTGTTCGACAGAGAATCACCATCTTTAAAGCTTCCCAGGTCACCTGTCCTCGCTTCGTAACGACCATTAGCCAGCATTTCAGATGCTGTAACATCCTGGTAAGGGATATGGCCTAAAGTATCCACCTCCTCAACTGTACCGTCTTCCTGCATTTTAAAATGAGTGTACTTATTACCACGGAATGGACGGAACTCATTCACGTCTTCATGCGATTTAGGACGATAAGTATCCATTACCCACTCATTTACGTTACCCGCCATGTTATACAAACCAAATGCATTAGCAAGGAAAGAATTAACAGGAGCTGTGATGTCTGCATTATCATTCAAACCACCGGCTACACCCATTACATCACCCTTGGCGCGCATGAAGTTACCTTCAAATTCGCCCTGGTATTGATTATGCAATCCATAGCGTGTTGTATTCTTCGGCCCCCATGGCATTGTGTTACGGTCTGTAACAACTTCCTCACCACGGCGACGCTTATTTTCAGGAGTTGGGTTATTACCTATCAAACCGAGAGCCGCATATTCCCACTCAGCTTCAGTAGGCAGGCGATAGTCTGGCAGATAAGTACCATCATACCTTTTTGCTGTACGTTTTCCTGCACCATTCGGATCAAGGTCACGATGTTTACGCGGACCTTCAGTTCCCTGGTACATACCATTGAGATAAGATTCTGTATTGAACACGTCTTCACCCGACTGTGTTGCGTTTGGCCTTAACTCACCGGCATAGATCAGCAAAAGCTCGTTTACGCGGTCTGTACGCCATTGACAAAAGTCATTTGCCTGGTACCAGTTAACACCCACAACAGGATAGTTGTTATAGGCAGCGTGCTGGAAGTAGTTCTTTACATAGTTTTCATTGAAACCAAGAGGCGAACGCCAAACGGTACTATCAGGCTGGATCCTTAAAACCACGTCCGGGAAGTCGTTCCCGTAAACACGGCCGGCCCAATATGTGTATTCGCGATAACTAACGTTCGAAACTTCAGTCTCGTCCATGTAAAAGGAAGAAACAGAAACAGTGCGCCTATGACTATTATTTTCAAGAGTCGGCATTTCATCATCAGTAGCACCCATTGTAAACCTACCGCCCTGAACGAAAACCATGCCCACCGGAGTTAGTTGCCCCGGGTAATTCGTAACTTCATATCCGCCGAAACGCCTATCGTTAAGAGGCCAGCCTGTAACAGAAGATATTCCAGCTCCTTTGCCTTTCTTTTTAGAACCACTTGAACATGCCGTAAAGAATGTGGCAGCCCCCATGCACAACAAGCTTAAACCAATGAGTTTTCTTTTCATAATTTACCAAAAAAATTTACACTAAATAGTAGGTAAGTCCTTAAAAATCGTTACAATGATACCTCATTCTTTTCAAATTTTCAAGCATTGCAACCAGCCAAATAAAAAAAAGTTCCTAAAATTTATTTTTCAGGAATATAATATTTGAAAAATTATCACGTTATTTTAGGGTTAAAGCCCTTTTCCGGTGGCTTTTTAACGGTTTTATTACTTAATTTTGATTGGAAACCTTGCGGCCCCAAACGCCGTAGTTTTAGCTAAATATATGAAAAAATCAACCATAACCTTACTCCTACTTATTTTGTCAGGAGTTCAGTCATTATTCGCTTATACCGGCAAATTTCAGGTAGGCGAGGCAACTATAGTTTCCCAAGGCTACATTATTGAGAAAATATGGCTGAATAACTACGCTATTCCTAAGATAACCATATCTGATGTTGGCTATACCTTAGATGTAACCTTGCCGGCAAACGTCAAAATTTCCGACCCCTCCCAATTCATTGCCCGTCTTGGCATGGACCGCAAAAGGCCATTCGTTGTCGTACAAATACCTGCATACGTAGCAGGAAAAGATGCAAGCCACGCAAACATGGTAAATAGCTTCACCATATCATTTGAGGACGAAGCCCCGGTCAAGGCTAATGCAGCAGCTAAAACAACCGATGTTTTCACTTCTGCACTTGCTGCGGGAACATGGTATAAAATGGGCATAGTTAAAACAGGGTTCTATAAAATTGACAAGAGTGTGATCTCGGCAATGGGCCTCAACCCGGCAAGCACTAACCCGGCAAATGTTCGTGTGTTTGGTAATGGCGGTGCTATGCTGTCGGAAAATAATGCAATAGACCGACCGTCAGACCTCGTTGAAAACCCGGTTCAGGTAAAAAGCAACGGTGATAACAGCTTTGATAATGATGAATTTGTTATCTTTTACGGGTCTGGCCCAACCGGTTGGTATAAAGACAGTATAAATAAAATATTTACGCATTCAAAAAATTTATATAGCGATACCGCGTATTACTTTGTTACTACAGATCAGGGGCTTAATAAAGTAATTGGCACACAGGCCCCAATTGGTGGAGCAAATACCACGGTTTCTAGCTTTAATTATTATGATGCCCATGATGAAGACCTCATAAATCCCGGCGCCTTGGGTAAGAACTGGTATGGAGAAACTTTTTCTGGAAATGCCACTCGTTCTTTCACATTCGACATCGGAGCTCCGGCAACCGATATAACTTGTGTAGCATCCGTTGCATCAACATCAGCCGTTGGTGGCTGTTCTTTTACAACGTCGTTAAACGGCGGTGTTATTGCCACTGGTACATTCCCGAGCCCAACTACGCCTGACTATGTAATGAACCTGACAAATGTTACGGGCACAGCTGCATCAAGCCCACAGGTTGCTGACGTATCGATCACTTTCTATCCTCGTGACGGATCAGGGACCGCCTATCTCAACTATATAGAGATAAATGCCCGCCGCAGCTTGTCAATGACAGGCGACCAAATGACCTTCCGCGATTGGCAAAGTGTTAGCACAGGCAATATTGCAAACTACCAATTATCTGGCGCCGGTGGTAACACTATCGTTTGGGATATTACGAACCCACTTAACCCGGTTGTCATGAGTGGAACGCTTAGTGGTAGCACCTATTCCTTTGTGCAAGATGCCAGTAGATTGCACGAGTTTGCTGCCATGAATTCAACGAATTTATTTACACCTAAATATATTGGCACGGTAGCCAATCAAAACCTTCATGGGTTATCTCAGCCTAATCTTATCATAGTTACACACCCTGACTTTTTACCCCAGGCTAATCAGTTGGCCGATTTCCACCGCAACCATGAAGGCATGAGTGTTGTAGTAGCAACAACTACACAGGTATTCAATGAGTTTTCATCAGGCGCGCAAGACATATGTGCTGTAAGGGATTTCGCCCGCATGTTCTATAAACGTGCGGGCACAGACAGTGCTAAAATGCCCGACTACCTGTTGTTATTTGGTGGAGGATCTTATGATTATAAAAACCGTCTGGCTAATAATTGCAACTACGTCCCGGTGTTTGAATCAGCAGAATCTTTGAACGACCTCAACGCCTTTTCGAGCGATGATTTTTATGGTTTCCTTGATGACAGTGAAAATATTGAGCAGCACGCCCGCCTCAATGTACTGGACATTGGCGTAGGCCGTTTGCCTGCAAGAAATACAGATGATGCAACAAATCTGGTGAACAAGATAATTGCTTATGCATCGCCGGCAAGCCTCGGGCCGTGGCGCATAGCAACAACCATTGTTGCAGACAGGGGATGTGTGGGCAACAATCAATATGATGCGGCAGGCAACCACATGGACGATGGGGAAGCTGCAGCCGGATCAATACTTAAAGCAGGCAATAATCTGTACAATACAGAAAAGGTGTACACAGATGCTATGCCTATCATATCAACACCGGCAGGCGGCAGATGCCCCACATCGAACGCTGCTCTGAACGAGCAGGTTTTTAAAGGTACATTCCTTATCAACTACAACGGGCACGGCAATCCTCAGGTGTGGTCAGGAGCACGCATTCTTACTCAAGACGACTACAATACCTGGAATAATTCTCCCAAACTGCCGATAATGGTTACGGCCACCTGTGATTTCGGACAATTCGACCATCCGCAATTCGTATCTGCCGCAGAACAACTTGTCATCCGCAAATCCGGTGGGGTTATTGTGACTCTTACAACAACCGAAGCGGTATATGCGTTTTACAACCGCGAGATCAATACCCAGTATCTTACCGACCAGTTTACAAGACGTGCCGATTTTTCATGGAAAAAATTCGGAGATGCATATCGTCAGGGCAAAAACCTTACGTTTATAACTTCTACCAACGGATCTGAACTCATTAACTTCCGCAAATTTGCGCTATTGGGAGATCCGGCACTCACCCCCGCTTTCCCACAATATGATATAACCCTTGACAGCGCTACCGATGCTTATTCTATGCAACGGGCAGATTCGATTAAAGCGTTGGGTGCATACATAATAAGTGGCAGTGTGCGTGATAACTATGGCAGTGTCCTCAATAGCTTTAACGGAATGCTCTCTGTTGCCTTTTATGACAAGATGAGAAAGATAACCACTATCAGCGGTTGCGATGACGCTTACCAGGTTCAGAACAATGTTATTTACAAAGGCAGGGTTTCCGTTACCAATGGTAAATTCTCTTTCACATTCATAACGCCCAGGGATATCAATTATTATTTTGGCAAAGGCAAGGTGAGCACCTATGCAGAGAATGGCAAGACCGATGCGGCTGGATCAGACACCACTATCGTAGTTGGTGGATTTTCGGACCACCCGGTTATCAGCAACGAAAGCCCTGTTGTAAAACCATACATCAACGACAGCTTATTCCTGAACGGCGGCATCACCGGCAGCAATACGTCGTTATTCGTTTCCTTGTATTCAAAAACGGGGATAAATGTTTCGGGCAATGATATTGGCCACGACCTTACTGCCGTGCTTGACGGCAATAAGGAAGCTCCTTATATATTGAATGACTACTATGAAACTGCACCAAATACCTACCAATATGGTTATGTTTCATTCCCGATTACCGGTTTATCTGATGGCAGACACTCTATTACGGTAAAAGCATGGGATGTAAATAACAACAGCGGTGAAGGTACCGTGGATTTTATGGTAGTGAACGGAAAAGTGGTGGATATAGAACAATTAATGAATTATCCTAACCCGTTCGATAATCTAACCCATTTTGTTTTTGAGCACAACCATCCGGAAGAAGAACTTGACATAGAAATAAATATATATAATGCTGCCGGCGCGTTTGTAAATAGTATAAGACAGACCTTTACACCTAACGGCAGCCGCACCAATGAAATTACATGGGACGGGACAGATAATCACGGGTCCAGGCTCCCGTCAGGTATGTATGTTTATCGTTTAAATTTGTCTACTGCCAAAGGCTACAAAACAACTGCATACCAAAAACTAGTGATCGTACGTTAATAGCCTAAACCATAGAATTTTATTTGTTGAGAAAAAATGGGCAAAAAGAAATATTTTTGCAAAACTTTAAAAAATATAATAATAAAAGGATGACCAAAAAACTAGCTTTAATAAGCTTGACCTTATTAACAACCGGAATCACAAGTGTATTTGCGCAGAATTCGAACAGTGTTGGGACCACTTTTGTGACCACAGCAGTACCGTTCTTAAGAATATCTCCTGATGCACGTTCAGGCGCTATGGGTGATGCTGGTATAGCAATAACTCCTGACCCTAATGCACAATACTGGAATGTGGCCAAAATGCCTTTTACTGATAAAAATTACGGTATTTCAGCTACGCTCACTCCTTGGCTGAAAGAACTGGTACCTGATATTTATCTCGCTTATCTCGCAGGATATGGAAAGTTTGGGAAAGATAATGTGAATGCGATAAGTGCATCAATGCGTTATTTTTCATTAGGCAATATCAACTACACTAACGACCAAGGTAATTCTCTTGGCACAGGTATGCCTCGCGAATATTCTTTCGATCTCGGTTACTCTCGCAGGTTGTCTGAATATTTATCGGCAGGCCTTAGCTTCAGGTATATACATTCAGCCATTGCAGCCGGAGTTAACTTCAGCAAAAATGGCGGACAGGGCGAATATAGCCCCGGCAATGCAGGCGCAGCAGATATTGGCGTTTACTATTCTAAAAAGAAAGAATTGGACGGATTCAGGAGCAACACCTTCAGCTTCGGTGCAGTAGCAAGCAACCTCGGTTCAAAGATCTCTTATAACTCAACCCGCAAAGACTTCATTCCTATGAACCTTGGAATAGGTGCTGCATATACTTCTCAATTTGACGAGTACAACAAGATCACCTTTGCGCTTGACCTGAATAAATTACTGGTGCCTGCAATTTCTTCACAGCGCGGCGGCGATACTACTATCAGTGTTGTGAATGGTATTTTCAAATCATTCTCAACAGGCGACCAATTAGCTCAGATAGATGTTTCGCTTGGTGCTGAATACTGGTACCAGAATATGATCGCGTTCCGTGCAGGTTATTTCTATGAAGATAAAAACAACGGTGACCGCCAATATATTACTTGCGGACTTGGCGTGAAATACAACGTATTCCAATTGAATGCTTCTTATCTTGTTCCATCCGGATCAGGCATCACCAGTAATCATTTATCTAATACACTACGCTTCTCTCTGATATTTGAATTCGACAAAATAGAGAAAGCAAAAGACGATAGTGAAGATGAAAGCGCCGACAAGGATAAAAAACAATAAACGAAATAATATTCAATAAAAAAACGCCGGAATAACCGGCGTTTTTTTTTGAGCCAACCTAGTTATTCTTCCGTATCAAATCCTTTAATTACCGGTACACCCTTTACTATACTATAGATAACCGGCGCCTGGTGGTAAATTGCTGTTGTATATTTATTGCCAAGGATAACAATGGTCATGTTTTCTTTTATAAAACGGTAAAAAGATGTATTGTTGCCATGCCACCAGCCATTGTGGTAAATGATTTTATTGCCATTAGTGTAGCAAAGCATACGCCACCCCAAGCCATAATTCTTTACGCCGGGTCTTTCAAACGAACAAGGGCCATACGCCAACTCAATAATGTTATTATTAAGTAGCTTATTCTGGTAGAAAGACTGGTCCCAGCGATACATATCCTGCGGAGTACTGTAAATACCCTTATCGCCATATACACCATCTGCAAACATATCAGGCTCACGCACCCAGTTGCGCTTGTAGCTGATAGTTGCATTGCCGGGCAAACCCTTTGCCGGATCATACACGAACGTATGGTACATCCCCAATGGGTGGAAAATGTATTTCGACATGAAATCAGCATAACTCATTTCAGTTACCTTCTCTATTATGCTCGCAAGCACAGCATAATTAGTGTTACAATATTTGAACCGTGTATTGGGCCTGAATTCAAGTGATGGATGATAACGCGCCATCATAGATATCACATGTTCATTGTAAATTGGTCTCGTCATATTATGGGTGTACCTGGGGACCCATTTCGTATAATCAGGCAGCCCTGACCGGTGGTTAAGCAACATTTTTATAGTGATGCCGGCATAGGGAAACTCTCTAATGTAATTTTGCACCGGCTCATTAATGTCTAAATATTTGCGTTCATACAGATACAAAATAGCAGCACCGGTAAATGTCTTGGAAATAGACGCCAATTGGCTTGAAGCATCAGCAGCAGATGGCATCCTTCTTTCCCTGTTGGCTAACCCAAAATACCGTTCGTAAACTATCTTGCCGTTACGGCCAATAAGCACCCCCCCATTAAAGCCGGCTTTCACTTGCTTAAAGTAATAGTCATCTAATTGCGCGATCATATACCTGTTATCCATACCCATGGTGTCATAAACCATACGCATAGGCGGGGATTGTATGGGTGATTCGTGAAATCGGGTATCATCGGTACGGGCAGAAGCTTTTTGTGATTCGGGGTGGCAGGCTATAAATAATAAAGAAAAAAAAGTAGTTATGATGTAAAAGGTAGTGCGACGCATATTTTCTAGTTCAGCTGTATACAAATTTATAAGTGTAGTAAATAATTTCAACCTGCTGTCTCTTTTTTAACAAATTTAATCATATCATCGATAAAGTCATAATAGCATTGATTGAGGTGATAATAGTTGATCACAAACAATTCATAAGCTTTACTCACATCGGGCATATATTGGGCCCTGCGGAATAACCCACCCAAAGATCGTTCCATCCCCTTTAGGCTGCGGTAGTGATACAACCAGTTATACAACTTCATATTGGGAAAATAACCCGCAAACTTAGAAGGAAAATATTGCTCATGTTTTTCCAGCTGAGCGTAAGTACGTTCTGTGAATTTCAGCAGAGTTGTTTCACTGAGAAATATTTTGGGGTCATTGGCCAGGAAGTGATCGTACAACGTATCCATTATTGCTCCGGCATACAGCCCGTAATGTTCCCTGAACAGTAATTTAGCCCTTATGGTTGCTGGATGTTTATCTGCATATTCATCAATTCTACGGTGCAGCTCAATTCCTTTCCGTATACCGGCGGGAAATGCCTCCAATGCTGCCTTTCCTTTCACATGATCACCGATCATATTGCCAACAAGTAGCTCGTCATCATCAAAAGAAAGAAATGCATGGCCCAGGTAATTCATGTGCCTCAAAAGTAAGCATTTTGCATATCAGTCTATTTTCAGCTTTATGATATCGCCGATCATCGTTTTCAGCTCAATATTCAATTTTTGTAAAGAGACCATCTGCGCGTCATTCAACTTCAGCAGTGAGCTATTTTCCGGGAGGGCTGCAGGCGGGGGTACATATCCTATTATTTTCAACGAACTGAGCAATTCATGAAAAAGTTGACAACACTCTGATACCTTGTCGGCAACAGCATTTGATGATACGAGTTCATTTTTTTGCGCTTCATCTTGTTCCAGGTGAATGTTATTAAGATTCCTCGTAACCCGGATATTGTGCATTACCAGGTCGAAATACAAAGTTGACTTCCCCTCCCCTGGCTCCTGCATATAGCGGTTGAAAGAATCGAACACATTACTGTTCTTAGACTCCACAACCCTTTTATACTTTATCCAGTTTGCGCGTTGCTCACCCTGATAAAACGTTATTATAAAATATTCATAATTGCACCTTATAGCTTCAGCAAGATGAGACGGCAGCCATTTCTTATCCCACGTAGGTAACAACACAAAACCAGCCCCAATGGCAAGCAAAGCGCCACCTATAGTACATAATGCCCTGGTGACCATGAGCATATTATCAAAAGCAGACTCAATATTGAAAAGCAGCACTAGGTTCAGGGTAATAACAAAGGCTGCGATGGCATAATTCCTGCGCAGATAATATACCATGAAAATGAATGAGAGGAACAAAATGACTTCTTTTATATGCAGGCCTGCCGGTAAATACAGGAACAAGCTACCTGAAATGCCGCCAGCCAGCGTACCGGCGATTCTATCCGTCGCTTTTTTAAATGTGGCTCCAAAATAAGGTTGTATAATGATCATGACGCTGAGCGGCATCCAGTAGCCATGATCTATCTTAAACCATTGAGCTGCAAACAACGCTACAGCCGCAGCGACAGCAGATCGCAGGGCATAGCTGAGTGTAAGTGTGTTGACCTGGAACAATCCTCTCAGATCAGCAAAAAAATACTGAGGTTTTAAAACAAAAGAAGTTTTTATTAAAGAGTATGACCTGAACACTGGCTTCTCTTTTTCCATATATCCGATACGTTGAAGTGCGCTCTCCATAAGCTTCATGTTCCGTTCCGTCAAATGCAATATCCTATTGATGGCGATATTTTCTGAGCGGCCGTCATGTAGCTGACGGAGCAAGGCGAGCAAATTATTGACCCGATTGATATTTGAACTTGCAAGTAATTTTTCTTCCGGTTTTAAAGTGATAATAAATACAGATATCCTGCTTACAGCCTCACGCATAGCATCCAGCATTGTGATTAATTTCACCCTGGCAGATGCGTCAAGGCTATTCATTGCATTAGTTTCAACTTCTTCGGCCACCGCTGCAAGGTTCACTGAAATAATACCGGCTATTTTACGCAACATGTACAATTGGTATTTTTCATCTTTTTCGTCTATCTGGTGCACCATTTTACCATAAAACTGGTAAGAATTATCGATAGCGGTTCGTACTTCTTTCTCCTTGGGATAGAACCTGTTTGCTCCTTCTTTGCCAGCTGCAAATCCGGCAACAGACCCGGCCAACTCAGCAACAGACCGCCATATAATAGCAATATGCCTGCGAAAAGGTTCCTGGGCAGGCATAAGCAGCGAAATGAAAAAGCCCACCGCTACTGGCCATACTGCTCCTACACCAATTAATGCCAGTCGATGAAGTATTTCATTGAAAGAATTGAGGGGGTATGCATTACAGATGATGAACATCAGGTACACGCAAAGTGCCAGGCCGCTGGCACGGTCGCCGATACTCTTCAGTAATGTGGCAAAAAATCCAACCACCAACATGCACACTACACTTAACCAGACACTATGAGCTACCAAACTTCCGACCAAAGAAAAAAACACGGCCAGAAATGTGCCGGCAAGCAACACACGTACCCTCCAGCTGAACGAGCCTTTCAGTTCTGTCCATGTTATAGCTTCTGCAGTTAGCGTGATCCAGATAGCATCGCTTACCCTTCCTGTAGAAAGCCCCCACAACACCGGGACTGTTCCGGCAAGCGCCATACGTAGTCCCCACGCAAACATTGGCTCAAAACTTTCGTTTTGTATCAGTTGGCTGAGACGTTTAACAGAACTTATATAAGGATCTTTATTCAACTTCTTCCTTGTCGGATGATTTTGGCGCAAGCAGTACCTTATCGGCAATCTTGCTTATTTGCCTTTCAGATATCGAACCCTCAATAAATTGTTTATATCCCTTACCCGGGTGCACGATAACTGTTGCTGGAATAGAACCCTGCCAACTGGTCTCAATTTTGGGGATAAAAACGTTAGGGTTTGTTTCGGACAGCCATACTACTTCGGGCATAAGACTTTTGCGCTCTATGAACCTAGCTAATTTATACGGATAGTCTTCTTTAAAATCCAGGCTCACAAGCAATACTTTTACCGGCTGGGTAGCATACCGCTTTTTTAGTGCATCAAATTCCGGCAATTCGGCAACACAGGGGGCGCACCATGTCGCCCAAAAGTTGATGATATATAATGTATCTTTTGACGAAGTGTAGCGTATCACCTGGTCGGCACTGAACGCAGGTATCTGTTGTGCATTTATATACCCCCCCCATAGCAATACGATGCAACTAATTATGGTTTTTTTCATGATGAATAACCCCCGCGCATTTTTACGCAAGTTACAAAACAGAACCATGCCACACCAAATACCATTTTTGTATTAAGTTTGTTGCCATTATGGATAAGAAAACGGCCTTATTAAACGAGAAAACCCAACAGGCACTTAAAGGCGGAGGCGATAAACGCATTGAGGCACAACATAAAAAAGGTAAGCTTACAGCACGTGAACGCCTTCAACTGTTGTTGGATGAAGGATCTTTTGAGGAAATAGGGCAATTAGTGACTCACCGTAGCCGAGATTTTGGTATGGAGAAGGAAGTGTACTTGGGTGATGGTGTAGTAACGGGATACGGCACTGTGAATGGAAGGCTTATATATGTCTTCTCGCAAGACTTTACTGTATTTGGTGGTAGCTTATCTGAAACACATGCTGAGAAGATAGTAAAAATAATGGAGCTTGCTCTGCAGAACGGAGCACCTCTGATAGGATTGAACGATAGCGGCGGTGCCCGTATACAGGAGGGTGTGGTATCGCTTGGTGGTTATGCCGATATTTTCCATCGTAATGTGCAGGCATCAGGCGTGGTTCCCCAAATATCGGCAGTAATGGGCCCGTGTGCAGGTGGTGCGGTTTATTCTCCTGCTATTACTGATTTCATATTAATGGTAGAACATACCTCGTATATGTTCGTAACCGGCCCGAACGTGGTGAAAACGGTTACACATGAAAATGTGACCAGCGAAGAACTGGGGGGAGCCCATACACATGCATCAAGATCAGGTGTTACACATTTTGCCTGCGCTAACGAGATAGAGTGTATCGAGCATATTAAGCGACTCCTCAGCTATATGCCGCAAAACTGCGAAGAGGACGCTCCGGTGTATGCCTATGAAATGGGCAATGAATCCCGCCCTGCCCTCAATGGTGTTATCCCTGAAAACCCTAACCAACCATATGATATAAAAGAAGTAATAGCAGAAGTAGCGGATGCCGATTCATTCCTTGAAGTGCACAAAGAGTATGCCGAAAATATAGTTGTCGGTTTTGCACGTATTGCCGGCCGCAGTATAGGGATTGTTGCCAATCAACCTGCCTTCCTCGCGGGAGTATTGGATAATAACTCCAGCAAGAAAGGTGCTCGATTTACACGTTTTTGTGATGCTTTCAATATTCCGTTGCTGGTTATTGTCGATGTCCCCGGATTTATGCCCGGCACCGACCAGGAGTGGCATGGCATCATCACCAACGGCGCAAAATTACTTTATGCACTAAGCGAAGCAACCGTTCCTAAAATAACTGTCATTACACGCAAGGCATATGGTGGTGCTTACGATGTTATGAACTCCAAACACATTGGCGCCGACCTCAACTTTGCATGGCCCACTGCCGAGATTGCTGTGATGGGTGCAAAAGGTGCAGCAGAGATAATCTTTAAAAAAGAAATATCAGATGCCGCAGACCATGAGGGCAAACTGAAGGAAAAAGAAGCCGAGTATCTTGAAAAATTTGCTAATCCTTATGGAGCAGCGGCAAGAGGGTTTATTGATGAGGTGATCATGCCGGCAGATACACGCACAAAGCTGATAAAAGGCTTCAAAATGCTGGAAAACAAAGTGGCAAAAACACCTAAACGAAAACACGGCAACATTCCGCTTTAAGTTTGTTTAAGGATCTGTGTATTGGTTATGTGCTCATTAGGGTATTTTATAACCAAATCACTGCATTACCACGAACCGTCTCTTTACCTGATCAATTATGCAGGCCTTCATAAAGGCTTAAAGTAATGATCAGCAGGTAAAGGAATAATAATATAACAAATGTCCTTTTCATATACTGAGTTTTAATAGGTTAACTCCTAACTGGTGTAGTGCAATTTCTATGCCATTTTGTGCTTTCTTTCACTATTTCCTGCGAATAATTTAGCGGCTCTTTTTTACAACTGCCGCAAAATAGGCTACAATAGCAAGGGTAGCTAAACCTGTGGTGATAAACAAGGCCTTAGCACCAAACTGAAACCATATTAAACCTGCAATGCTACTCGATGCCAAGGTGCATATACTTTGAAAGGCCGCATAGGTGCCTATAGCCGTGGCTGTATCTTTTTTATCTGCCACATTTGAGATCCATGCTTTGCCGATGCCTTCAGTCGCCGCGGTATAAATACCATAAATAAAGAAGAGTACGATGTATAGATAAACACTATTGGCAAAACCCATTCCGAAGTAAACCAATGCAAATGTTATCAGCCCCATTACAAATATTTTCTTCAGGCCAATTTTGTCGCCCAACTTGCCCAATTGGTATGAGAAAACCGCATAAACAAGGTTGTAAAAAATATAAACTCCGATGGCCGTGGTATCGCTAAGTCCTGAGGCTTTGACTTTTAATATCAGGAACATATCCGAGCTGTTGACCAGCGCGAAAACTAAAAGCCCTGTAACCAACCTTTTGTAATCGGCTGAGCTTGTCTTCCAGTATTGTATAAAATCAAAAAAGCGGGTCTTCGTCGCCGTGAGTGGTTGAACTCGATGCTTTTCTTTGATAAAAAAAGTAAATGCAACCGAGATAATACCCGGTGCAAATGCGATGTAGAACAATGTAGTATAATCCTCAGGGTAAAAATAAAGATATGCAAGTGCAGCAGTAGGCCCCAACACAGCCCCCATTGTATCCATCCCGCGATGAAAGCCAAATACCTTACCTTTTGTTTCCTTTGTTGCCTCATCAGAAAGCAATGCGTCCCGCGCACCTGTTCTTACGCCTTTACCAATGCGATCGAGCGTTCTTGCCGAGAATATCCAGACAGGGAAAGTAAACAATGCCATCATTGGTTTCGAAATAGCACTGAGCGAATAGCCAAGTCTTACGAAAGGTAGCCGCTTACCAATATTATCAGACATTTTACCAAAATATCCTTTGCTTAATCCGGCAATTGCTTCAGCAACCCCTTCCAATATGCCTATCAGCAATACAGAGTATTTGAGGCTGTTAAGGTAAACCGGTATGACCGGGTACAGCATCTCACTCGCCACATCTGTAAACAAGCTGACCAGGGATAATAACCAAACTGTTCGTGTTATGGTTTTCATGTAGTTTAAAGTTAGCTACAGATTTCGTGCAATTAGCAACACTGCATCATTATTTTTGCAAAGTGAAGCCGCTCATACGCTTTGTAGATCTATTGCTATACACCAGTGTTTTTGCGGCACTGTGTGCCACCGGGCTTTGCATGGCTACAGAGCGGCTGATCAATAACAATCCGCCTTTTTTGATCAATGACCTCCATATCCTGGTGTTCGGCGGCACACTGGTGGTTTACAATACACCACGCATTGCCAAAATGCTTCGTCGTGTGCAGGCAGGCAGGCGTAAATACCACAAATGGTACATTTTATTTTTCACAGCAGGTATCATTTTAGCTGGTATTGGGTCATACAGGCAATCAAACACCATAATGTTAGCTAGTGGCCTGTTAGGTGTAGTTGCATTCAGTTATTATCTGCCTGTGCTGCCTTTTAAAGACAGGAAGCGACTACGTGATTTTGGAAGCATAAAAATATTTGTTCTTACCGGCGTTTGGACCGTGGCTACGTCTATCCTTCCTATGCTTTTCTGGCAAAAGAATATAGTTGAATATCCTTTTGAAATAATTATCAGGTTTGTGCTTGTTTTTATCCTTTGCGTGCTGTTCGACCTTAGAGATATGAAGCCCGATCTTAAAAGCAATATTTACACGCTACCTAACAAAGTAGGCATTCAAAATAGCTACCGCCTTATTTACACATCGCTTGCATTGTATTCGGTACTCAGCATATTTCAATACCTGAAACACCCTATTCCTGAACGCCTTGCTGGCGCCGGCATAACGGCCGCTGCCACTTGGCTGGTAACACAATATGTAAAAAAACAGCCGGGAGACCGCGTATACCTGCTATTGGTAGATGGGATCATGCTTCTTTATGCATTGCTGGTGTTAGCATATTAAAAAAGCCCTGCATTTGCAGGGCTTTCTATTTACTTAATTGATGGCTATTGGCCTAGCTGGCTCCAGATAGATGGATTTAATAAACCTGCCATACCCACCATGGCAATTACAACGATGCACAGCAACAGGTAAATTGCCGAAAGTATTAATCCTATGATAGCACAAACTCTGCCGGCTTTTAAATTGCTGTATGATGATGCCCGGTACATCGCAGGGTTAACAAGGTACATCCTGTTATCTTTCTTGGCCAGCACAAGGGCTATGATACCGCAAACAATACCCACTACACCGTAGCAAAAACATCCTACTATGGATATAATGCCGAGTACCAGCACAGCAGTTGCATTAGGCAAATTTTGCTGCGGGCCATCGTTAAATATATTCTGCTGTTGATTTTCCATTAGGTATAGATTTTATGATTTGTGATTTTGTAAATGTAAAAGCTAATGCTGATAAAAGCAACTATGATCTGGAAAATGACAATGACTTTTGCACCCTTGTTGAACTTGAATACTATGTGCAGGAAAGCAAACAGTACAAGGGCCATCATGGGTATAGTGGCCGGGTGCATCTGCAAACTACCCTGTAAGTCACCCTTCAGAAGGCAAATGAAACTTCTCTGCATGCCGCAACCCGGGCACTCAATATGAAAAAGTGCTTTCGACGGACAGGTCAGCAAGTGCTTCTCTAAGAAACTAACAAAACTCATTATCCTGCAAAGTAAAACAGGCTGCCCTATTTTTCAAAGGCAGCCTGCTCCCATTTTAAATGCAAGGCATTTATTGTTTCACTACAGGTATCACCTGCATCTTGTCATCTTTTTGTATTACCAGGTGATAAAGACCCACAGCCCAGTTACCAGCATTAATGCTGCCAACACCATTAATGTCCATTTGCTCAGAAGCAATGTTCCTGCCGTTCAGGTCATAAACATTTACATTATACTTGCCCGGTTGCTCCGTTTGCAGGTGCAGTGTATTCATCACTGGGTTCGGAAATGCACTGACTGTAAAACTGGCTGCAACTTCCGTAACAGCCAGCGTACTTGGCGTTAATGTATAAACTGTATTTGCGGCAACGTCAGCTGAATTGTCTGATGTGCTTCCATCAACAGCATTCAAGGTACAATACATATAAATAGCACCAACAGAAGTCGCAGGTGCAGTCCATGTAAACTGTACATCAAGTGCACTAGCCGAAGACCCTGTACGTGTCGAAGTATGCTCGGTAATAGTCAACCCGGAGGCTGTACGGTTGGCTACTCCGCTTGGCAATCCGCTTGCTGTTCCGGCGTTCACCTGCGATGATCCTGTGCCGCTTACCCCAACAAACTGGAATCCGAATTTGGTATGGGTTGCGTGTGTACCATGTATTTTAACGGTGTACGCAGTACCTGGCACATATTGTGTAACGGTTGTAGTGCCCGTCATTACAGATACGGCAACAGTAGTTCCCGTGCCCGAACCATGACAGCCACCGGTTGAGCAATTAGCTGTCGATCCTTTGGCACCCGTACGGTTACCCGCAGATCCCGTTGTAGGCCCTCCGGCATTACTTGATAAAATAACATAACCCATTCCCGCAATAGCTGTAAGTAGTAAAATTCTCTTCTTCATTTTTTTAGTTTTTGTAGTAATAGCTGTAACTTTTTAATTGATAAATGTTTAATACGTTAGTCAAATGTAACGTAAACCTATACACAGACAAATCTATGACACATACGCGGCAAATGTTGGGGTAAATGGATGAAGCGGGAATTTTCAGGGACGAATCATATTAACCAACAGTAAATACACCTCAGGCAATGCCCGTATACACAGCGTTTGAGGAAACAAGCGGGGAAATAATTTACGTCGTGCAAATCGGTGTTCAGACTATCTTTGCAACATATTTATGGGACATAAGAAATTGATCAAATTTCAGGCGTTGGACACGTTTAAAAATGTGCTCCAGTACCCGGAAAATACCGCAGGGCATTGGAACGAATGGTTTAAAAACAGTAACCCGGTCACGCTCGAACTTGCTTGCGGTAAAGGGGAATATAGTGTGGGCTTGGGCAGGGAGCATAAAGACCGCAACTTTATTGGTGTAGATATAAAAGGCAACCGCATTTATACCGGCGCTAAAATTGCATTGACAGAAGGATTAGAAAATGTTGCTTTTCTGCGCACCCACATTGGCCAGCTAACTACTTATTTTGCCCCTGGTGAAGTAGAAGAAATATGGATCATTTTCCCGGATCCGTTCCTGAGAAAAGGCAAGGCAAAAAACCGTCTCACGCATCCGCGGTTTCTGCATGGCTACCAGCAAATATTAAAGCCCGGTTCGCGCATCAATTTAAAAACAGACTCTAAAGAGCTGTACGATTTCACATTAGAGACCATACAGGAACAGGGTTGCACCATCCACGAAAACATAGCAGATATATACGGCAAGGGAAAAGCAACCGGCCCCCTCGCTATTCAGACCTTCTATGAAAAAATGCATCTGGCCGATGGGCGTACCATATATTTTGTTTCCTTCTCCTTGCCGGAAAATCCGATAGTTCTTGAGGGGCGTTTTGAAAAGAAAGAAGAGATTGAAAGAGGGTAAAGATTATTATATATTACCAAATGGCTTGCTCGTATTTACAGCATCATATCTTACTGAACGGGGATATTGTTGTGGTAACGGCTGCCTTAACTGCCCTTATGATTATACAAATGTGGCGGAACCCAAGCGCACTGAACTGCTAAAAATGAGAGCCAATGAAAACAACACCCAAAAGTAATGGATCAATTTACGATGCTATCTATGATGTTGTGCGCTGTGTACCCAAAGGCCGTGTAACAAGCTATGGCGCTGTTGCTGCTGCAGTTGGGGCAGCATCTGGGGCAAGGGTAGTGGGCTATGCTATGAATAACTGCTTGAATGTGAAGCCAAAAGTTCCTGCGCACCGTGTGGTGAACAGGAACGGCCTCCTTACCGGGAAACATCATTTTACCCCGCCGGAAAAAATGCAGCAATTGTTGGAAAAAGAAGGAGTAACAGTTAAAGACGACAAAGTGGTGGATTTTAACGATTTATTTTGGGACCCAATGAAGGAATTAACGTTGTAATTGGTATAGTTTTTCTTAGTATTGTTCAAAATATCGGCTCATAGCCACAGTATGTATCATAGAGTCTCCCGTGCCCTTGCAGTTTGTATCGTATTGTTCCTTGCACACCATTTTGTTTCCTGCGACACACAGCCGAAAAAACCCGCACCATCAGGTTTTAGTGATAACGATTTCACCTTCAAGCTTCGGTCAGCACTACAACCGTTTGATACCACCAATAAAAAAGTGTTCAGGTCCATCAGCGAAGATGTGCGTTTCACTTATCAATCAGACGATTACCAACCTATATGGGTAAAGCAGAACTATAGGCCGGTCGGCGCAACTCAGCGGATCATTGATGAACTGGAAGACACCTATTGGGATGGCCTTGACACAGCTCGTTACCAACTGGCAAGGTTAAAGAACCTGAGGATAAGACTGGACACCAATAAAGTGAACAGTGTACGCGATGCCATCGCTTTCGATACGCTGCTTACCCGTAATTATTTACTCGCAGCAAAAGAACTATTGATAGGCAAGGTAAGCCCTAAAAAGGCCGACTCACTCTGGTACTACCCGAATGATTCAACATGGAATGCTCCCCAACTGCTTATAAGTGGAAAAAAGGATTACCCATCGCTTAGCAATTATCGCAGCGAGTTGCCTACTTATAAATTACTGCGCGAAGAATACCAGCATTATACCAAACTGGCAAACGACAGCACATTCCTTCAGACTATAGATGGCATCGAATATGTTAAGCACCCCGACAGTGAAATGCTCAATAATATTTTCGATGTCATTGGTTATGAAATACCATGGGTTGAACCTGTGCCCAACGATAGCGTCAGCGAGCTGAAGCAATTGTACATGGCTTACCAGGCATATAGATGCATACCGCAAACGGGCAAACTGGATAGTGTTACGCTTGCCGCTCTTGCTACGCCCGTTGATAGCTTTTTGCAAAAGATCTCCATAAATATGGAGCGCACACGTTGGATGCAAAGACAGTTCACAAACCTGTATCTTATTGTCAATGTATCGCTTATGGAAATGTTCCTGCGCAAGGCCGATACAAATGCCATGCATATGCGTGTGGTTGTTGGCAAACCCGAAAGACAGACTCCATCGCTCAGCGCAACTATGGCCAATGTTGTTATCAACCCGCCATGGGGCGTGCCGCCAACTATCCTTAAAAAAGATGTACTGCCCGGGCTGCAGAAAAGCGGCAAAAAATACCTGGATAAAAAGGGCCTCCGTGTGTATGACCAGGAAGGTAAACGCGTTCAGGCATCCGCCATCAATGCTAAAAACTACAGGCGGTACAATTACAAACAAGCGCCCGGCGACGACAATGCATTGGGCTATGTAAAGTTCAACTTACCAAACAAGTGGGATATCTACCTTCACGATACTCCTCATCGCGAAGACTTTGTTAAACGATTCCGGGCATTAAGCTCAGGCTGCATAAGACTACAGCGCCCACTTGACCTTGCGGTATATGTGCTATCAGACCTTGAAGGTAAAAGATACACGCCCGGCCGACTGGATACCGTCATCAAAACTCACAAAACACGCTGGGAAGTCCTTAAAAATAAGATACCGGTGCACATCACCTACCTCACGGCATTTGAAGATACAACCGGTAAACATATCCAGTTCCCCCGCGATATTTACCATCGCGATGATAAACTGATGACCTTACTGAACTAATATCGTCCTCACACTGTCAACCCTGTCGTTGGTCATATACTGTATCACTTTTCCTGCAGGCACCTTAGAAAATAGGTCTTCTTGCACCCCGTCGATCTCCTTATTCAGCCAATATGAGTTGCTGAAATATTTTTGCTCTGGATAATAAATAAACAGGCAATTTCCCTCTTTTATCGTGTTGATGATCGGTAAAGAAAGTTTTGAAGGTACCGCCGGGCAACCCCAGCTACGGCCAAGCTTCCCTCTTGCGCCTACTACTTTGTCGCAAACGTATTCCGAGCCATGTACTACAACACCACGTGCACGAGCAGCAGTGTTATAACCCTCATCTAAACCATCCAGCCGAAGCGATGTACCATGCTCACCCCTATATATTTCTCCTGTCACATAAAAACCCAGCGAACTTTTATGAGAATTTTCCTTGTTAGAGAACGACATTGCATATTCATCACCCGACCCGCGCCCATGTGCCACATAAGTATTGAACAGCACTTTCTTACTGTTCATGTCTATGATCCACATCCTGTTCTCAACCGAAGACAGTTCGAAGTTGCAAACCGTAAGGATATCCCCTTTTAACTTCCCCTCACTTTTCAGGTTCAGGTAACCTTTGTAGGCTTTCTCAAATACCTCATAAGGCAACCTGTCATGCTTACCAAAGTCTATTTGGTTATACACTGCAGAAATATAATTTCCCGCCTTTACCTCATTGTTTGCACCCTCAGCTTCAATTTCACTTGCGC
This sequence comes from Flavipsychrobacter sp., assembly GCA_044224775.1. Classification (GTDB taxonomy): domain Bacteria; phylum Bacteroidota; class Bacteroidia; order Chitinophagales; family Chitinophagaceae; genus Nemorincola. The sequence goes on along the minus strand of JBGAJU010000037.1, from coordinate 2,959 downwards.
TAACTACCCTCCCTGTGAACGAACAGCACATAAGATACACCCCAGTACACAAAAGCAATCTCTTCATTATCCTATTAATTAGAAGTTAATAATTTGATTATTGGAATCATGCGAAGTTACGAAATAGTATTCGATTTACAATGCGTTCATCTCATTAGCTTTTATTTAACATTTCTTTATAGTTCATTGACAATCATATATTTATTAAATGAAAAATACATTATTGACTCATTCTTTTGAATACTTTTACAATCCATACAGGTATATTGCAGTGTGTTTATTAAAAAAATATTAACAATAATTCTATTTATTCTGCCCATCTGTTGCTTTGGTCAGCAAGGCGACTTTTGCGGTGCAATACTTACCATCACCCGTGATGCCCCTAACAAGTTCAGGAACATCAAGGGTAAAATGCTCGCATCTAACGTTAGTGCCACTATGTGGGCATCTGGCATTCAGGTGCCTGGTAACATCGGAGACAGGTTCGTCTTGTCTATGGGGTTATTTTACGAGTGCGCTTTCTTTCAAACAAAGAACAAAGCAGAATTAGGTCCCGTCTATGAAAAATACAAAACCCTGCTGAACAACTGTTTACTGCATGAAGGCTACACGCTATCACTTCATCCTAATTTCGGGCAGGTAAGCGATTACAAAAAGTTGGTTTTCATGAAGGAGGGGAAAGATGATACAATCCCTCCACCGCACATTACCCTTGAAGCCACCTACAGTAAAGCCACCGGGCACTATACTATCGTAATGTTTATCTTCGAACACTAAAATTAATTTATGGATCCGATCAAGGATTACTTACAGGTCAATAAGGCCCTTTGGGATGAGAAAACACAGCACCACGTAAATTCAGACTTCTACGGGATGGACACATTTCTCGCAGGCAAGTCTTCGCTGAACGATATAGAATTAGGGTTGCTGGGAGATGTAAAAGGCAGATCAATATTGCACCTGCAATGCCATTTCGGACAGGATACTATATCACTTGCAAGAATGGGCGCAACTACAACAGGTGCTGATTTCTCAACCGAGGCAATAAAAAAAGCCAGGGAGTTAAATGAGCAACTAGGCTTAAGTTCAGAGTTCATTTGCACAGACATTTACGACCTGCCCAATAAGCTGGATAAACAATTTGATATTGTCTTCACATCATATGGCACAATTGGTTGGTTACCCGATCTGCAGAAATGGGCAGCGGTTGTATCTCGCTTTGTAAAGCCCGGAGGCTTTTTCCTTATCGTTGATTTCCATCCCGTAATGTGGATGTTCAGTAATGATTTCAGCAAAGTCCAGTATTCATACTTCAATAGGGAAGCCATTGTAGAAACGCTCGAAGGAACCTATGCCAATCGCGGCGCTGACATCAAAATGAAAGAGATTGGTTGGAACCACGACCTCTCTGAGATAATCCAAAACCTCATAGATGCCGGTTTGAGCATTACAACCTTTAAGGAAGTTGACTATTCACCCTACAACTGCTTCCACAATATGGTTGAGGCAAACAAGGGACAATACCACATAAATGGAATGGAAGGGAAACTGCCTATGGTTTATGCTATAAAAGCTGCTAGTCCGTTACTTCCCTAGAATGTCTTCTACATTCTTCTTTATGTTGCTGGCTATTTTACTCATGGGCAGGTCATTATCATCATGGCCAAAGGGATCTTCTATTTCTTCTGCTACCATCTCCAGGCTTGCTAATACATAGAACACCAGCGCCACAACTGGTATGGCCAGGTAATGCAACGAAAATGCATAACCTAACGGCAACGAGATGATGTAAATGAAAATGAATTTCTTGATGAACACACTGTACGAATAAGGAATAGGTGTGTTCTTTATTCGCTCACATGCGCCACATACATCCAGGAACGATTGTAGTTCTGCATTCAGCACAATAAACTGCTCCCCTGTTATAGCCCCTTCTCTGTGCAATTCATTGACCCTCGATATTATCAATGCGGCTACCTGGTTAGGTTTATGCTTTGCCTCATCCAGTTCAGGTATTTCAGGATGTGGCTCTGTATCCAATTGCAGCCGGGTAGACTCGGCCCGCAAATGCCGTTGCAATACCTCGGCGAACATAGGTATTGTCTTCGCAAAGAACCGCCTGTTCCTGTTATCAACTACATGCAGCATCGCATCTACTTTTATCGCAAGGTTACGACTGTTGTTCACTAACGCCCCCCATTGTTTCCTCCCCTCCCACCAGCGGTCGTAAGCAGTGTTAGTGCGAAACACCAGCAGCATGGATATGACGAACCCCAGCAGCGTTTGCATAATAGTAAAATGCCGCAAGGGGCTGTCATCAGATATTACCTGCCATTCAGTTTCTATGTATACTATCAGGGCTGTGTATACGCTCACCAGCAGTATCATAGGCAACAACTGCCGGAAAGTATCTGCTTTTTTAAAGACAAATATGCTGGCCAACCATGCTTTAGTGTTGTAATTGATCATTTGCAGCAAGATATATAAAAAAGATTGGTTTCAGGTAAAGGGTAATTCTATGATTTTCAATACACTTAGGTGTAGCTCATATTTTATAGCGTAAAAACCTGGATTTTTTTTGCCGAAACTCTTTCTCAGCGTATCTTTACAGGCCCTACCAACTTCAACCAAATTTGCTAAAACCGGTAATAAGTTGAAAATACTTTTGGCGGTGTGCAAATCATACCTATCTTTGCGCTCCCAAAATGAAAACGACAGGTTGATTTGCGGGAAAAGTTCTTTAAAAGCATTGCCGGAAGCAGTTTTTGAAAGTTTTTCAAAAATAAATTCAAAAACAATTTTGCAGTTCGGCAACTAACCTATACCTTTGCACTCCCTTTGCGAAAAAGGGGTAACAAAAAGTTCTTAAAAAAGTAATAAAACGAGTGAGTGGTTAAAGGCCACGTTTAAGGTTCAAATCCTTTGTCACGGCTAAGTTCGGGTAACCGGGCAATGTTCT
>JBGAJU010000036.1:0-41731 GCA_044224775.1 Flavipsychrobacter sp. | reverse complement strand
AACGTACGTATACGCTATACAGGTAAGAACAATGCTATCGGCAGGATATATGGCGGCGAGGTGCGCCTGTATGGAGATCTTGTTAAAGATGCCACATCGTGGATTAGCATAGGCGTATTGAAAGCAGAGCAAAAAATAATTGATAGCCCAGGGATACCCGGATATTCAAAATACTTTGCCCTACCATCTGACCAACGCTTTACGCTGGGTATGTACTTCGAAGATTACATTCCTAAGCATAAGAATTACAAGGTGCATATCAATCTGATCTATTCGGGCGGATTGCCTGTTGGTCCGCCAAATGGCCATTTGTACCAGAATACCCTGCATATCCCTGACTACAAACGCGTAGATATTGGTTTCTCTGCTTTATTGCTCGACGCTTCGCGTAAACATCATCCGGCACATAGCCTGTTCAATAATGTAAAAAGTATATGGGCGAGCCTTGAAGTGTTTAACTTGTTAAGTATACAGAACACCATTTCCTATTCGTGGATACAAGACTGGACCACTAACCTCAACTATGCAGTGCCCAATCGCCTCACATCTCGCCTGTTGAACGTAAAAGTGTTGGTAAATTTTTAAATAAAAAATGTTTATATCCTTTAAAACCTTTGCCAGTCAACACATTTGGCAGTGTGAGTAACAATGTGGGAAAAATATTTTGTAGAAAACAGTATATCGTTATCTTTGCACACCCAAAGCCGTAAAAGCATAGGGTTAAATGAACAGCCGAACCATGTTCATTTAAACAACAAAGGATCTCGTAGCTCAGTTGGTAGAGCAATACACTTTTAATGTATGGGTCTTGGGTTCGAGTCCCAACGGGATCACTTGGAAGGAGTTACAGTAATGTAACTCCTTTTTATTTTGATCAAACTTTGCTTAAAAGTCGTTTTGGATATCCGGTGTAGCATGTAAAAAAACAAGTATACTGAAATGGCCTGGTATGGCCTATCCTGGAACTGCAACAAAGACGATGGCTATATAAGTTGCCATCACCGGGTCTTTTTCTTTTGAGGCGAACTCAATTACATCTTTAACATTGATTTTGCCACCAAGCAACCATTGGCTTATAGTTTCCGTTCGTTCCTTTGGCTTGACAGCTTTTTCTTTAATAGTCATACGTTGTTTTAATGCAAGAAATAGGTTAGCCAATTATATTCCATTATTGTTGCAGAACAGATTCTAACTAGTCGAAAAACTCTACCTTTGACCAACTGCTCCTGTTATGAAGGGTTTAGCAACATCTCCTCCACCTTTTAGTTGGGACGACTGGTATAAATCAGTCGGAGGCAGAACCATAAACATTAATGATGTCAATGATATACTGCACGATATCAAAGAATATCAATATCCGAAATTTACAGGCGACGTTAATCCGGATCGGACCATTTTTGAAAGTACCACAGCTGCCGCTGCTGCAATAAAAAAGAAAGCATTTGCGATAGGAGCAGATGAAGTAGGCATTGCGGAAATCGAGCCGAGTGATATATACAAGGATAGAGTAGTTCACGAGAAGTATGCTGTAGTAGTTGGTCAGAAGATGTTGTGGCGCAATTTCCAGGAAGTGCCATCTCACAGTTCTGCTATTGAATGCATGCGCATTTACTTTTCGCTGGGCGAGGTAGTTATAAAACTTGCTCAATACATTCGCGAACTAGGCTATGCCTGCACTGTAGAACACCCTATTGGCGATAGCGATGTAATGCATATTCCATTAGCATTGAAGGCAGGCTTTGGTGAACTCGGCAGGCATGGATCTATTATCCATCCTAAAATGGGTCCTTTGTTTCGTTTAGGCAGCGTTATTACAGATATGCCGCTGCAAACAGACAGCCCGATAGATGCAGGGATAGCTGCGTTTTGCGATAACTGCAAAGCATGCCGCAAGTATTGCCCGGCCAATGCCATACCTGATGAACGCTCGCCTGAGGCAGGCAAAGACCACCTCGGGAACGACCGTTATAAAGTAGATACTGGCAAATGCTTCCCTTATTTTGCAAAACACAATTACTGTTCCATCTGCCTGCCTGTATGTGTTTACCAGCATAAAGAATGGGCTAAAGATTTTGAAGGGTTCACTACTAAGTTGTTCCCTGCGGTGGAGTTGAACTCCCCTCCTCCACCAACAGATCCCGACATACCTAAACACTGGTATCCAAAGGTAAAACGGGCTCAGCAAGGATAAGCAACTTTAAAATTAACCGATATTACGGCTTCTTGTTTTTCGGACTGCACAGATTATCCTAACCTTGAAACGTTGCATATACATTATAAAAAGAATCATGATTTAACTCGTTCTTAACTTACTTTGCATAACTTTGCAGGCGCAAATGAGATTCTTCATTAAATTCTTCCTGCTGTTTTGCATTTTTGCCACTAGCAGTCCGGGGTATGCCCATACCAATGCGGGAAGTGAGAATATTGTTTGCTTTTTTAAGCCAGCCCAGTATCCGATAAACGACAACGTAAAGCTAAAAGCCATAGAGATAGTTGAGGAGGATGATGACGATGAGTCGGGTTCTCTTAAAAAGAAAGTTGCTGATGCGACCAACTACTTTAGCTCACCTCACTACTTCTTGTCTGCCGGGCGCCTGATCTATTACCTTAATAATGCCCCCCCCTTCCGTAAGAGCACTCTATTTATATCCCCAGACAGGTACCTGTTGCATAAGGTATTCAGAATTTGATTTATTTTTCTATTCGGCAATAAACATGCCTCACAAGTAGCGGCTACTTCAATTCGCCTATTTGTTTGTCTATGCGCATCCGTGCATTATTCTCAATCCGGTTTGGACTGACCACTTCATATTAATTAAGAATTCAATAGTCATGAAAAAAATTTTCCTGCTCGCAGGCGCATACGCCCTGCTTTGCCAGACGAGCTGCACAACCAAAAAAGAAGAAGAACTTAAAACGAAGTTCCAGGTAACCAGTCCGCTAAAAATGGACACCTCAATCACCAGGGAATATGTATGCCAGATCCGGTCGATAAGCCATATCGAGCTTAAGGCGATGGAAAGGGGCTATTTACAAAATATACTGGTAGACGAGGGCCAATTTGTTAAAAAAGGGCAGCTGTTGTTTCGAATAATGCCCGCGCTGTTCCAGGCAGAGGTACAGAAAGCACAAGCAGAGGTAAGGATAGCTGAAATCGAATATCAAAACACCAAATCTCTCGCCGACCGCAATGTCGTTTCTCAAAATGAGTTTGCAATGGCTAAAGCAAAACTTGACAAAGCCAACAGTGAGCTCAACCTTGCACAGGTGCACTTGAGTTTTACAGAGATAAAAGCCCCTTTTGACGGATTTATTGACCGCTTCCATGCAAGATTGGGAAGCCTGGTAGGTGAAGGAGAGTTGTTGACAACGCTCTCAGACAACAGCAAGATGTGGGTCTACTTCAACGTTCCGGAAGCGGAATATCTTGAGTACAGGTCTAGCGCCAAGCCCGACAAAGCAATAGTAACCCTGTTGATGGCAAACAACCAGTTATTTCCCCATAAAGGTGTTGTGGAGACTATTGAAGCCGATTTTGACAATGAAACCGGCAATATCCCTTTCAGAGCCACCTTCCCCAACCCGGACCAGTTGCTGAGGCACGGAGAAACTGGCAATATCAGGATGCTGGAACCGATAAAAAAAGGACTTCTCATTCCGCAAAAAGCAACCTTCGAGATTCTGGACAAAAAGTATGTCTATGTTGTTGACAAAGATGGCAGAATAAAGTCAAGAGAAATTACTGTTGAAGCTGATATGGAAGACCTCTTTGTGGTCAGCTCTGGATTAACAGATAATGAAAAGATACTACTTGAAGGTCTGCGTAAAGTAAAAGAGAATGACAAAATAACCTACGAATACATCGATCCAAAGTTGGTTATCACTCACCTGAAGGTACCGGCGGAATAATTTAAGAATCCTAAAAAAAAGAAAAGATGTTCAATAAGTTCATTCAGAGACCAGTTCTTGCAATCGTGTTATCGCTGGTCATCATCTTTATGGGGATACTGGCGATCAAAACACTGCCTGTCTCCCAATTCCCTTCCATTGCGCCACCAATGGTGGTTGTAAATATAGCTTATCCGGGCGCCAGCGCTGATGTGTTGGTCAATTCAGTACTTATCCCTATGGAAAAATCCATTAATGGCACACCCGGAATGAAATACATCACGTCTGATGCAACCAGTGCAGGTGAAGCAACGATACAAGTAGTATTTGACCTGGGCACCGACCCCAACCAGGCGGTGGTTAATGTAAAGAACAGGATCGAACAAGTGACTAACAGGTTGCCAGAACTGGTACAGCGCGAAGGTCTTATTGTTAGCTATACTTCTCCGAACATGCTGATGTACGTTAACTTGTACAGTAAAGATCCAAAGACTGACGAGAGATTCCTATACAACTTCGCCGGCGTGAATATAATACCCGAGATATCAAGGTTGAAAGGAGTTGGCAGTGCCAGGATATTGGGCAGCCGACAATTTGCGATGCGGGTTTGGTTAAAGCCGGACAGGATGAGAGCTTACAATATCTCCACCGAGGAGGTAATGAAAGCGCTTGCCGAACAAAGCGTAATAGGCTCACCGGGACGTATAGGACAGGCAACCGGCAAAAGGTCTCAGTCGCTTGAGTATGTATTGACTTACCAAGGCCGATTCAACCAAATAGAACAATATCAAAATATCATCATCAAGGCCAACCCGGAGGGTGAGATACTACATTTGAAAGACATTGCGAATATAGAGCTTGGAAGCGAGTTCTACGACATATATTCTAACATGGACGGCCATCCTTCTGCAGCAATAACACTAAAACAGACCTATGGCAGCAATGCAAGTGACGTGATACGAGAAGTAAAAGAAAAACTGGAAGAAATAAAAGCCAGCTCATTCCCCCCCGGCATGGACTACCAGATAAGCTACGACGTATCAAGTTTCCTGGATGCCTCAATAGAAAAGGTAATGCATACCCTGATCGAAGCATTTATCCTGGTCGCCTTCGTAGTGTTTTTATTTCTCGGCGACTGGCGCTCCACACTCATCCCAACTCTAGCTGTACCCGTGTCACTGATCGGTGCCTTCATTTTTATGCAGCTTTTCGGACTAACCATTAACCTGATCACACTATTTGCACTTATATTAGCAATAGGTATTGTGGTTGATAACGCCATTGTTGTCGTTGAAGCCGTGCACACAAAGATGGCAGAGGAGCATCTCTCGCCATACAAAGCAGTTAAAAAAGTTTTGAGCGAGATCAGCGGAGCGATAATAGCGATCACCTTGCTGATGACTGCAGTTTTCATTCCTGTTGCCTTTATGACGGGTCCTGTGGGTATCTTCTACAGACAGTTTTCAATCACAATGGCTACTTCTATAGTCATCTCGGGCATTGTGGCACTTACTTTGACACCGGTTTTGTGTGCCATGATCCTAAAAAATACACACGGCCAACCCAAAAAGAAAACCCCTATAAACTGGATGCTCGATGTTTTTAACCGTTGGTTTGAAAGCCTTACCGGAAAGTATGTAGGAGTGCTGAGCTCAATTGCTCAACGAAGAATTATAACCTTTGGCCTATTAATCGCCTTTTGCGTCGGGATCTGGATCACGTCAAAAACTCTTCCCTCAGGTTTTATCCCAGCAGAAGACCAGGGAATGATCTACGCTATCATCCAAACTCCTCCCGGCACCACCCTGGAGCGCACCAACAGCATAGCCCGAGAATTACAGGTACTCACAAAAAAAGTAGAAGGAATACAATCCGTTTCATCCCTTGCAGGCTATGAGGTGCTGACGGAAGGCAGGGGATCAAATGCAGGCACGTGTCTTATCAACTTAAAAGGTTGGTCTGAGCGTAAACATTCGGCTCAAGAGATCATAGAAGAACTGGAACAAAAAAGTCATGAAATACCCGGCGCTGTCATTGAGTTTTTCCAACCGCCCGCTGTTCCGGGTTATGGTGCCGCCGGCGGATTTTCACTGCGCCTGTTGGATAAGACAAATACAGGCGATTATAAAACGTTCGGTGATGTGAATGATGAATTTATGGCCGCTTTAAGAAAAAGAAAAGAACTGACGGGACTTTTCACATTTTTTGCAGCCAATTATCCACAGTATGAGCTGGAGATAGATAATGAGGCAGCAATGCAAAAAGGCGTGTCTATTGGCAAGGCTATGGATAATCTTTCGATCCTGATAGGTTCTACGTACGAGCAAGGTTTTATCAGGTTTGGCAACTTTTTCAAAGTATATGTACAAGCATCTCCAGAATACAGACAACTGCCGGAAGACGTCCTAAAACTATACATAAAGAATGACCGGGATGAGATGGTACCCTACTCGTCATTCATGAAGATTAAGAAAAAACAGGGGTTGAATGAAATAACGCGATATAATATGTACACATCTTCAGCGATAAATGGTGCACCAGCCACAGGGTATAGCAGTGGTGAAGCTATCAAAGCGATACAGGATGTTGCCAAAACTACGCTACCACGAGGTTACGACATTGACTGGCTGGGGCTGTCAAAAGACGAGGTCTCTCGCGGCAATGAGGCATTGTACATCTTCATCATTGTATTAGTGTTCGTTTACCTCGTTCTTGCAGCCCAATACGAAAGTTTCATCTTGCCTTTGGCCGTTATACTTTCATTACCTGTAGGGGTATTCGGAGCATTATTGCTAATCAAGCTAATGGGTCTATCCAATGATATATACGCACAGGTTGGTCTAGTGATGCTTGTGGGCTTGTTGGGTAAAAATGCAGTTTTAATTGTTGAATTTGCTGTTCAAAAACGCCAGCAAGGCGCATCAATAATAGATGCTGCTATTGAGGGTGCCCGGGTACGTTTTCGCCCAATATTGATGACATCTTTTGCGTTCATTGCTGGTTTAATCCCTCTGCTTTTTGCAACGGGACCTGGGGCTATAGGCAACCGTACTATCGGGTCGTCATCAGCAGGAGGCATGTTCTTAGGCACGATTCTCGGTGTTATCGTAGTACCCGGCTTGTATTATCTGTTTGCCAAATGGGCAGACGGCCGACACTTGATACGCGACGAAGATGAGGTACCACTCACGGAAGATCTTACGCACAAAAAAAGAAAAAAGAAAAAGAAATTCAGGCTATTCAAAACTGCCAACGTGAATCCTTTGGAGGAAGACGATTCAGTAATCAATCAAAATGACCAACATGCTTAAGAACTTAATATACAGTTTCATTGCGACCAGCCTGTCCGTCGCTTATACGGCGTGTAATGTCTCTGCGCCATTGCAAAAAAAGGGAAACAGGCCGTTACCCGAAAGCTATAACAACTCGCAGGACAGTACCAATACTGCAGAAGTAAACTGGAAAGAATTCTTCACCGACCCGCACCTTACAGTCCTCATCGACTCCGCACTAAAAAATAACCAGGAGCTCAATATCACCCTGCAGGAAATAGCCATAATCAAGAATGAAATAAGGGCAAGAAAGGGTGAATACCTGCCTTTTGTTGGGTTAAAAGGCGCTACTGGTGTAGAAAAAACGTCCAGGTATACGAGACTTGGCGCGTTGGAATCCAATACAAAAATAGAACCCGGCAAAGAGAATCCAGACCCCTTACCCGATTACTTCCTTGCGACTTATGGCTCATGGGAGGTGGATATCTGGCGAAAACTTCGCTATGCTAAAAAAGCAGCAGTCAATAGATACCTCGCAAGTGTGGAAGGTAAGAACTTTATGATCACCAACCTGGTTGCCGAAATTGCAAACTCTTATTATGAATTATTGGGACTTGATAATGAGTTAAATATCATTAGGCAAAATATAGATATTCAAAGCAATGCTCTTGAAATAGTGCGGCTGCAAAAAACAGCAGGCCGAGTTACAGAACTTGCAGTGCGCAAATTCGAGGCCGAAGTATTAAAAACAAAGAGTCTTGAGTATGACATTCAGCAACAGATCATTCAAACCGAGAACAAGATCAACTTCCTAGCTGGCAGATACCCACAGCCAATTTCCCGAAGCTCGGAAGGTCTCAACAACATAATACCTAAAAAAATAAATACAGGTATACCATCCCAGCTTTTGTTGAACCGCCCGGATATTAAACGTTCTGAAATGGACCTCGCAGCCGCTAAGCTCAATGTAAAAGTAGCAAGGGCAGAGTTTTATCCATCGGTGCGCATCACTGTATCAGCCGGATACCAGGCATTTAATACTGCTTTGCTGATAAAGTCGCCTGAATCAATTCTTTACTCACTGGCAAGTGATCTAGTAGCTCCGTTGGTTAACAGGAACGCAATTAAATCCTATTACGCTAGCGCTAATGCAAAACAAGTCCAGGCTATCTATAACTATGAACGCACATTATTGAACGCATATGTAGAAGTAGTGAATCAGCTCGCCAGGATCAACAATCTTAAAACTAGCTATGAACTAAAATCGAAACAGGTACAGGCTCTCACACAGTCAATAGAGATTTCAAATGACCTTTTCAAATCAGCACGCGCGGACTATATGGAAGTATTGTTGACCCAGCGCGATGCGCTGGAGTCAAAGTTCGAGCTTATAGAGACAAAAAAACAACAAATGATTGCCATGGTAAACCTCTATCATTCCCTTGGCGGAGGTTGGAGATAAAAAGTACGCCATTAAGATAGCGACGGCCACTCAAAAAGTGGCTGTCGCTATCTTAATAATATCCAACTTAAATAAACAAAGGACATCAGAATATCCTACCTTCTTTCATATACTCACGCTTAATCGCATCCGTCAGCAGATCATTAGTTATCGAAGAATTCTCAGCAATCGCATTCAGGCAACAATACTGCACAACACTTAAAATTGAGGACCCAGTAAGCTCGTATTTTTTTGCAATTACCTGAATATCCAACGATTTATGTAGTTTGGCTTTCTCAGGAAATGCCTTTTGCCAAAGTAATAAACGTTCATTAGCCGTTGGTGGATGAAATTGGATCACAGACTGAAACCTCCTTATGAAAGCATCATCAATATTATTTTTAAAATTACTGGCGAGAATGACCAGTCCATTAAAACCCTCTACTCGCTGTAAAAGATAAGCGGCCTCCTGGTTGGCGTATTTATCATGGGCATCCCGAACATTTGTCCGTTTACTGAACAATGCATCCGCTTCGTCAAAAAAAAGTATCCAATCTTTATTCTCAGCCCGATTGAATAACTGAGACAAATTTTTTTCAGTTTCTCCAATAAACTTCGACACAACCATTGAAAGATCTATTCGATAGACATCTTTACCTGTATACTTTCCAAGCAATGAGGCCGTCAGGGTTTTACCAGTGCCCGGTGCGCCGAAAAACAATGCTCTGTATCCCGGCTTTAGCTTTCTTTGCATTCCCCAGTTATCCATAAGTACCTGGTGGTGCTTAACCCACCTCTCTATGTCATATATTTGCTTTAATGTATTTTCATTAAGCACCAGATCTTCCCATTCCATATCAGTGGAAATGTACTGTGCTGGAAAATCCATAGTCAATTTGGGACGGGATACTCTACCCAGAGTGAACAACTCAAGAAACTCAGGCGACAGGATGATCCTGCCACTCATTACCGGCTCACCCATAGGCACCTCCTCCAGCCAAATCACACTCTTTTTCGCGAAAACATGCTCATTGCTGAATATTTTCTGAAAATTCAGTCGTTTCTCAATGTCCGTACCCGCCAATAAAAACAAAGCGGTCTCTCCTGTTGGAAGAAAACCTCTGAAATTCTTTCCACGTGTCCCACCAAGTTCAGGAAAATCGCCAGTCGAGGGCAAATATTTCTGCACACATTCATCAAAGAAATCGGGTTTTATGTGAGGCACAAGCGCCATAACCAACACAAGCAGCTCTTGTTTTGAGAGCTTGTTCTCCTTAGCAAAATCAGAGAGAGCAGCGCCGGGCACTTTTATCTCAACTAGGGGAATTGCTTCCGATGATCGTTTATGTTGCTGAAAATACGTCTCTAATTGCTGCCTGATGTATTCATCAAGCATCTGCATATACTGCTTTATCGCGTCGTAATTTTTATCTTTCGCCATATTACTTCAAGGGAGTGTATGGTAATTTTGTCTTCACACCAACTGCTTCTTTGGCCACCTTATATGCGTTAGCATAAATATCTTTAAGGTCTTTCTTTTTAACATCATCCAGTTGGTCCCACCGCATATGCAGACGAAACCATGTATCCTCAACCTGTGCGGGATTATTAGACAAACCGGTATCCTTTGCGTGTATCAGTTCAGTTCCGTAGGCTTCAACCTCCTGTTGCAAATGCGTAGTATCATCACCGGATTGGCTTGGAATAGCACTTTTCGATTCATCTTTTTTCTGCATTTGTTGCACATGCTGGTATTCGTGCACAATAGTAGAATATAAGAATGGAATTCCCTTATCCTCGCCAAATGCATCTGTACCTATGTTTGAAGCGGTAGGGTTAGCTTTACCATCTTTATCATAACCCGGAGCTAGGACCCTGCCCTCGCCCTTCAAATTATCTTGCGCCAGATAATGGAAAGTACCACCCCACAACAACTTACGGTCTATAATGCCACTTCCATCCAGATAATCAACCATCAGGTTTATAGCTTGCTGGTAATTAGATTGGATAATTTTATCTTCAATACCTGCGGCAGTAGCATCAGGCATATTCGGTATCGGAGTTGTGTTTAGTGCAGCTGCAGACCATGGGCCTACACCCGGACCATGTACTGCCCCCTGGTGAAGCAGGAATTGCTGTTGGGCAGTGAGCTGAGCTTTTTTAGTCTGCATTTCAGGCTGGTTAAAAGCATTAAAATACATGGCTACTTCGCGCCAATCAACTGACTTACCCTTCAACGCCTTCTGATAACTATCCCGCACACCCTGTGCCCTGGTCTTTTCCGGGTCTTTATCTTTCTTTGGCTCACGCTGAACAGTGTCTCCGTTCTGTTGGATAACATGCGTGAGTTCGTGTGCCAACAAATGCCTACCACTTTCCGAATTAGGGTCGAACTTACCGAAATTAAAATAAATATCTTTCCCGGATGTAAATGCATGTGCATCCAGGTCATTACTCAATGCCGCGGCCTCGCTATCGGTATGAATATTTACGCCACTAAAATCACTACCAAAAGCACTTTCCATATCATGCAGAACACTACCAGGCAACTGGTTACCTTTACCCTTCTTTTCAGTAATAGACGCTTCAACAGAACGGCCTTTAGCGCCGTTGGATGTACCATTCTGTTTTTTCTTCACTACTGTCTTATTTTCTTCCTCTTTCTCAGTTTCATGACTCTTCTTCTGAACCTCAGGTTTCTCCTCCTTCTTTTCTGCAGCCGGTTTAGGGGTGGCTGTTTTATCAGCGCCTTCCTTCTTGTCATTACCTTTAGGTGGCTGAGCCATAACCTTATCAGCGACATTGTCTGCTTCTTTCTCCTGCGGGTCATCCACCGAACCCACATTTAACTTCGCCTGGAAGAACGCACCATCTGGGGCTTTTTCTTTCTTATCGGGACCATTAAAAAAAGAACCCTTACGTTTTTCATCAGCGCGCTGTTGCAATGGCCGTCTTGTTCTTGAATATGACCTCATAAAATCAGTATTAAAAGTGTTTTCATTGTTCTGCTCAAATACTCCCATATCTTCTAATGAGCAGCTTTCAGCATTATCATCACTATAAGAAATATAACTACCCGGGTCCGCAATATCGGTATGCTCCTGTGATTCAAAATCCTCTAGACCGGCTATTTCACTCACAACATCAGCATCTGCAGCCGAATCGCTACCACTAGCTAATTGCGATTCACCGGTTGCCTTCATAGATTTTGCCTGTACGGGCGTTTGGGGTTTACTAACGGGCTGATCCGATGTTTTCTTGGGCACCTGGCTTGCTCGTGTTTTCAAAGGTTCTTTCTCCGGCACCTTTACCGTAACAACATTTCTTAAATTAATAAGTTCAGTAGGGCCAAGCGTCGGGTGATTGGTAATAAAATCCTCAATTATCACAGATTTCGAATAGTCGTCAAAACTGGTATCATTAAGGATGTACTCTGAAAAAGCCAAATACTCTTCAAATTCACATTTCTCTATCTCTGAATCTATATAACTCAGATCTATTTTTTCATCAAGCCCTGCTTTTCCCTTAAGATAATCGTACAGGCCGTACCTTGTTACAAGGTAATTGTCGCTTTTATTGAAATCAAACCTGTCAGGGTTCTTAAATGCGTCCAGTACTTCTTTTTGTGTCACCGTATTTACTTCAGCGCGTTTATCAACTTCGTCCTGTCCATTTTTACCATCAAGTTTATTTTGGGTGCTCTCTTCAACTTTTTTTGGTGTCGCTGATTTTTCCACTTCAGACAAGCCTCCTTTCACATCAGGAACACCCAATTTATTATCAGATACAGGAATGTCGATTTTTAGTTTCCCACCTTCGAAAAAAGATAATTTGAACTCTTCCTTTGCAACCGGCCACTTGTGCTCCCATATGCTAATTGTTGTAAGCCATAGATCCACAAATACGGAAGCATATGCCTTAAGCTCTGCTACCAGTTTAGACATCATCTCTAGCGACACTGATGCTTCATTAATTTTGAATCCTCCTTCGGGAGACCATCCCATATCAATAATACCGGTAGCATCTGCTTCAATTGCCACAAAATCCAGTGTTCCCTCGCCTCCCACCTGGGCATGCAGTATCCCGATCAGGGAAGCATCAAGTCCCACCTGCAATGCCAGTCTCACACCCGCAGAAAGCTTCGAACCAAGCATGATCTTTGAGTTAATCTTAGGATTATCATAGTGATTCAGGCTAAGATTACCTATACTGATATGGGAATCTTTTTTGATTGAAAGTGGATCAACATTCGCATACAAATCAACTGCACCTCCAATATGCAAGCTTAAGGTTGCAGCTCCATAAGAGGCTAATGAATCATTATTATTCAGGGTAAGAACATTCTTGTTAACGGGCGGTACATCAATCTTTTTTATCCTCATTTCGTTCGATTTTCCCATCCAGTGTTATGTCACCATCAGGTTTGAGCACAGATTTATTTCACAACTCATCTGTCACTTTCACCTTTAACGTCATTTTCAAACCATTTTTGATGTACCTTCCCCATCCGCCTTTGTCCCATCTGCCGACACTGCCTTATTTGTAACCCCAATTTGAAATCCTCCCGTTATCCTGTTTCGTTCATACGAAGCATCAAAATGAAAATCAAAGGCCCCTTTAGCATATGATACGTTTGCTTCGGTTACCTGCAACCCTTTAAAATCGAGATCAGGCTTAACCTTGCCGGTAATACCCAGATCCCACTCACCGGTTTTATCCTTGCTAATAGTAACCGTACCTTCCCCACCTTTTATGCGGGGGATATCACTTAACTGAATGTTTGCTGTTATTGTAAAATCTCCATCTTTACCAATAGTTGAATCAATCTTTATTTCCTTTATCCCAGGTACGGTCAGTTTTGCCAGACCACCTACTATGAGGGTTTCATCCTTATAATCAAAACTCAGTTTAGCACTTTTTACCGCTTTTAATTTTTTCGAATCAATAGTACCACTACCCCCTATCGACCACTTATCGTCCTCATAAGCAAAGTGCAACTCCCCATCGAACAATGACTTGTCGAATTCAAAATCACCTGATAGGATAAAGCCTTTGCCCTTCTTACCGCCTTTTACCGTTCCTTTTCCAAGCTTCGCGATCTCAAAGCCGATGCTTCCAATAAGGCTGATACCACTATCTCCCGAATTACTAAGCAAATAGCTTATCTGAAGATTAACACTAGAAACATTAAATGGCTTCGGAAAATACTTCTTAATGATACTGGCATCAATAACCGTACTAAAACCCATTTCTCCGCCTGCTATATAAAAGTCTATAGCGAGATCTTTTAAAAGCGGCACTTCACAAGTTATAGTCCCGGTTACCATCAAACCTTTGTCTGGATCAATTTCCGGCTCGTTAATTGTCACCGGGCTCAACCCTTCAAATTTCCGAAAAGCGTTCTTATTAAAACCCTTAGTAGTTTTTATATAATAAGTGTTAAGCCTTCCCTCGATAGGCATCAGACTAAACTTAAGTTTATCGCCTGCCTTCAGGCGATCTGTAAATTTTTGATTAAGGGAGAATTCCACCGAACCAGCCGGGGTGCCTACAACAGGCGCACCGGGATTAACGGTAAAAACATCCAGATCCATCCCCTTAAAAAAATCAACTTGCTTACCTGCAAACGGAAGTGCAAGCTTTTTGGGCGAGCCTGAGCCTTCAGCTACATAAATCGTCGCCTCTGCAGCTGATCCCGCTACATCGGCAACCTCATCAGGAGTCATTTTCTTAAGCTGCTTTAAATGGGCAGCTTTTTGCACTAATTCATCATAAGTCCAATAAACATCTCCTCTACCGTTAAAATCGAGATTCCATCCCGTTATCTTTCCGAACTTGTTGATATATCCCTTCTTAACATCTTCGGCTGATGGCAGACTAGGAAACTTCCCGGGCATTTCTGTATTTATATCGGTAAAATATCCGAGACTTTCATTTATTCTGTCATAACGCTGTTGCCTTATAGCGTTTCCTGATGACATATTTGCTTGCGCGTCAAGCAATTCATAGTTCTCAGGTTTAACACCAGGTTGATCTGCCCCTCCAAGCTGATACTCAACTATATGATCAACCTGATGATTGTTCGGCTCACCATAGCGATTCCATTTAGGGATATACGAATTCTCTTGTATTTTTCTGATATTGCCAATAAGGTGAAAATCCTTTTTCTTAGCTAATTTGTAGTAAACCTGGTCTGAGTCTTTCAAACCCGGGTTGTCCGCAATTAAAAACGCATGTACTTTGGCATCAACCGCAGATCTCACCGCAGCTATCCAATTCTCTACCTGAAAAGTTTCACCCCTTCCCCGAACACTCAGCAAAGGCATTTTGTACAACTTTTCATTCCTTTCTTTTAAACTGGGAAGTATTATTTCCGGCATCTCGAGTGTCTTACTATCAAGATCAATCGTATGAGTTTTTTTAGACGATTTGAATGTAATTTCATACATATTACCCTCAACAGTTATATCCACATCCGCAGCTTTAATGGCCTTCCTATTAATAGTATTTGAACCAGTTGATGTATTTACAGTTTTAGTCTTTTTCTGTACACCCCTCGCAGCCCCCTGTTGCACAGTATGAGTAAGTTCATGCGCCAGCAAGTGCTTACCCGAATTTGTCGCAGTATCAAATTTTCCTTGGTTAAAGTAAATGTCATTGCCGTGAGTAAATGCATGTGCATTCAACTGTTTGCTCATGTCCACAGCAGAACTATCGGTATGTATCCTCACATTACTAAAGTCCGCACCAATACCGGATTCCATTTCAACTCTCGTTTCCGCTGAAAGCCCTGAACCTCCACCTTTCGAAGATGACAGAGAAGATTCCACAGATGGAGGAGCAACATTACTATTACTATCCGACTTCTTTTGCAACGGCTGATCGCCATCTTTTTTACTCACACCGCCATCACTGCCTGAAAATGCAGTGAAAAAACCCGTAAATACCGTTTTAGGTCGTGTATTCTCAATTACCTCACTATACAATCCGCTATTTCCATCTATCGACTCAATAGTATCTCCGTTCACCTTCGTAACAATACAATGGTGCTGAAACGGTTGATCGATATAACCAATATCTCCGGGCTGTGGCGATGTAGTTTGCTTTAACGTACCAAAGGCTGTCACACCTTTGCCCATTTGCCAGTTCCCAAGGTCAATGCCAGCCTTTTTATGTGCCCATACAGAAAAAATACCACACCATGATGGCAACTGCTGTCCAAAAGTCTTAACCGTCTCTTCCGACCATACTCCGGGTGCAGCAAGTTTAAAAATTTCCCATAGCTCTTTTGCGCCATAACGTTCACCTCCACCTCCGGGTTGCTTTGCCTTGATCTTCCCCAACATTGTTTTTGCCATTGCAATAACAGCATCCCGCTTGCTCATTCCGGATATATCAGGGTCTCCGGCCTCCGCCCGAAATACTTTATCTCCTTCGTCACACTCTCGGCACATACGCTGTATATCTCCACCGGACTCATCCGCTACTTGCTTCTTTTCCGTTTCTATATCAGCACCTTCATCTTCTTTCTTATCTATCTTATCCTCAGTGTCAGAAGACTCAAATTTTGACTGGATTATTTTGGCCGCTGCATGATCGGCACTATAATTCACCTTATTCTGAACCGTTGTATTTTCCCCAGACTGTTGTTGTACTTCTGTGGGTGAGCGATTGACCACTTTGTCCGCAACTGCATCAGCCTCCTTTTCAAAAGGATCATCCTTTTGCCCTACGGAGAGTTTCGCCTGTACTGATGAGAAAAAAGCACTATTATCCCTGCCTTCCTCGGCCATGCGCTGAAAGAAAGGTTCAGAACTTCGCTGAACGATAGGTTTAGCTATATGTGGTATTACTTCTTTCAAGTAAATAAACAGATTTTATTGTTAATGCCAATCCACATACAACAACTTTTTAAGCCACGGTAACGAGATCATAGCATAATTCCACGGCAACTGATCAAGCAATATATCTAAAGCTGAACCCTCAACCATAAGGTGCTCCCTATCACCGCCCAAATTCAGCTTACCATTGCGATTGAGAAATGCTTCCCTTAACCCGTCCGGGGATGTGTTCTTCAACACTTTCCAATGCTTCACTACCGCCTCTAACACTTGCGTGCATTCCTTCTTCATTTCATCGCTAAGTGCTATGAACCTATCCATAGGTTCGTAGACATACATGCCACACAGGTACTTTTCCATTATCTGGTCTGCTTCAACCGCTTGTTCACCTCCGGTAGCAAGGTAATGCAACAAATGAACTGCCGTTTGCTGTGCTGTTTTATCTTTGAATTGCGCATCAACAAAAAGGTCAAATTCTTTAAAGAAATATTGAAGAAACGGATGTAATAGTACTAAACCTGCGTGACGTATATAAATACCGTCAACAGCGTCTTTTTCCTTCTTAGATACTAGTCCCTCTCTCTTCTGCAATGGAGATAATACTTCAGGTACCGCAGCATAAGTAGTGCTATTTTCCAGTATATTTTCTTCGGTTCTAACTAGAATAGCATCAATATCTTGTTCAACAACAGATTCATTGGAAAATTCTGACAAGTATTTCAGTACAGCCAGAAAAAAAACTCTAACTACCCCAGAATCATCGCCAATAGTCGCAGCATAAGATTTTACAGTCGGCACAGGCCACTTAACATGCCAACCTAAATATTTATTGATAAGTTCCGCAACGAATTGACTGCTGAACTGTAAGATCAACCTGTGAAATGTTACACTATCCGTCTGAAGAAGTTGAAAAAAAGTAGTCTTCCAACCAATACCCTCTTCTTCTATTGCTGATAATATATCCTTTTCATCAAGCCAGCTATCATCAATCGAAGCATACCACGGATATGAACCGGTTTGCAAAAAATGGAGAAAGATCTGCCAATGTTTATTTACTGCAGTATTACGCTCAAATTTCACTTGATCAGCATCTTCAGATTGGATCGTAGAAGACTCTAACTCCTTCGCAATGACATTACCCAAACGCCCCAACAACCTTGACGTAAATTGCTCTTCAAAGTCACTTCTCGTATTGAAAACAAGGTCAATTGAGATGCTGTCAGCTCTTAGATGTTGCTCGTTGCTAAACTTACTTAATATATGCTCCAGTCTTGGAAACACCTCACCATTCAGAAAATCACCCACATTATCCCTGATGTAGTTGGCGGTAGCCATATCTGGCACATCCACCTCTACATTCACACGCTCAATAATATGCCTGGTATTATCCATCAAGGCGTAAAGGAAGCTTTTATCTTTGCCGACAATTTCTTTATCGCATCTACAGATTCACTTTCAGCTAAATTAGTTTCAACCAAATAAGTATCAAGAAATTCATTCATAATGCTGCCACTATTCAGTTTAGGCATCTGTACCGTCAACGTCGGCACAGCTGCAATAAGATCCTTTACAATAGCAAGCAAGACCTTCTTTACCTCTTTATCGGGTGTTGCCGTAAACTTGACCATATTTAGTGCCAGTTTGATCAGCTCTTGTACTTGTGGCACTACCAATACGTCGTTCACACTTTTGCTAAACTTATTAGTGTATAGTCTATTCATTTGCGGCTGTACCATATTGAGTATACTTAATTGGGCAGAACTATCCATACCACCTGCTTTTGTTGCCGCCACAGTAAATACCTGAACTGAGTCTTTATAAAGTGAAAGTATCACTGCTCCCTGGGCTGTAGTTGTGACCCTGTTAAGAGCAGTTCTCAGGTCGTTGCTATTCAACGTCGTAAGACCATTATTGACTTGAGACAGTAAGTTGCCGGTTGTCGGGTTAGACTGGGTTGGGAATTGAACATTAACAACTTCATTGTCTTCACAAGCCGGATTTTTTGCAAACAACATCACGGTAAGCACAGTAAGCCCCTTCTTGCGCATGTCGTCAATATTGAACAGCAGTTTGAACGGATCCGTATTGGTAGTTTCTATATCTGGCGTACCATCGCTGAATTTCCATTTGTAACTCAGATTTTGATCTTTTGCCGGGTCAGATGTATTGGTAAATGTAACCTGCATCATGTTAGGCGTTGCTCCGGGCATAATGATAGCAGACGCAGTGAACTTCGCCGTCGGAACCCTATATACGGTTATCTTACAAGTAGTAGATTTACCATTTACCGTAAACGATAAGGGTGTAGCAAATTTCGTCACATGTTTAGGATCAAAAAAGTAATCTGCACCATTCTTAATAACTGCAGTTGGCTCTTCAACACCTGCTACGATGCCACTCGCTGGCGTTGCAGTAAACTTCAACAGGGATGCATTATTGCACATGACAGCACTTTGCGGCAACAACGAAGCAGGTTGAGGTAACTTATAAGGAACATCAGCAGTATATTCGTCGGGGCAAGATCCGTTCGTCGCTTTCAAAACTACCGGGATTTTACCATTTAATCCTTTCTTCTCTAGGACAGACTTATAATACACTACAACTATCGGAGTTCTATCAGTAACCGTTTCCACAGCACGTCCATCACCAAAATCCCATTCGTAAGTATATAATTTATCGGTATCGTCATCAGACTTATTTGTAAAAATCACCTGTATGGTCTCGTCATTTTCATTATCAAGTTTAACCTCAAATTTTGCCGCAGGATGTTTTACAACAGTTATTTTGCAGTCGGTTTTCTGCCCGTCTATGGTAAAGCGTATTTCCTGGCCAAACAAGGCTACAGGAACTTTGGACGGATCAAAATAGGTTTCGCCATCTTTTTCAATAACCGTCGCTTCAAATCCCGCTTCAGCTTTCACTACACCGCTCACAGGTTCCTTTCTAAAAAGCAAAGGGGCTTCATCACTGCAAGCCGTTGCTTTGGGTAGACTTAAGCTGAACTCCTGCTTTGGCATAATAAACGCGATAGGCGGACAATCGCTGCAGCACAGGTAGGGCAATGTAAAATCAGCGATCACAATATTATCCGTAACCGCAGCTTCATCCTGCTGCCCCAATTTTGCACATATCTCTTTGATCTTCGCAGCAAGTTGCTTGTTAAAAATCTGCCCCTGAATGCTGCCATGTTTTATCCCCAGTGCCTTTTCATACTTCAGAACTTCCTTTTCAAAATCAGTCTTACCTTGGTTGGTCACCAGGTGATAAGCAAAGCTGTCTATATCTTCATATATGCTGCTATCAACAGCAGTAACTTCTTCTATTACTCTTGCTTTATTTGCTACAATCGATTTTTTTCCACTACGCACATCCTCTCCTGCAACAAAAACCATATCATCCAGCATCCTGAAACTTTGGGTTGGATTATTTGCAGGTGTATATACCAATACGAATGTCCCACCTCTGTGCACGCCTGCCTTATGCTCAAGGCCCGGGTGCTGTGCCGCATAATTCGAGAACAACAATCCTTCCAGTATCTTCTTTTTCCGCCTTTTGATCTCATCCAACAAACTTTCTAGCTTTTCAGCTGCACAACAATTGGCTATCAACTGTTGTATTTGCATCAGGTAGTAACTTTCATATCCCTGACGGTTGTAAGTAGCTCCCGCAAAAATATTCTCCATGCGACTACGTAGCTTTTTCACATATGCACACAGCTTCTCCATGCGTTGCATATATTTTTCTAGGAGAGTGGTGTTGATTTCACTCATCGTAAAAGGCTTCAGCCTGGAAATTTCGCTTACATAGCTCACCATATTTATTGGCACATCATAAACAACCTCGCGCTCTTCTTCGGATATGTGCAGTAAATTAGGATCAGATGCCGTGCGGCTCTTCATATCCGCAATAACCTCGTCGGCAGAAAAAATACCTTTCTTATAGGTTTCTGCAAACGCTACTCCAAGTGAGGAATCAGCAACTTCAAGATTATCGGTAATAGTCGTATCTGCTACATACAGATTCTTGCATAGAAGCGCAGAGGCTGAATCCTCTAAAACCATTACGCTTGGCTGCTCTGCCTGCACCATAAACGATGTGGTCTTCATGTACATCTTGGAATCAGCAGCCTTGTAATCGTCTAGTCGAGTGTGAAATCCCGATGTTTTATTAGTTGAAAAACCGCTAAAAAAACGGGTAACACTTCCATACAGGCAGTTTTGTTCTACCAACCATGCTTTCAATATAGCATTTAGGTCCTCAAACTGGCAATCAAAGTCATCAATATTAATATCGGATAATCTCGCAACCTTATTAAGTCTCACCGCTACAAGATCAAACGGTACACTTTTCTCATCCTTAATGCGTGAAATCATTGGCATAGCCTCACCCAGCGATTTACCCAAATGGCCTTCTATACGAAAGAAGTTACTATCATCAATATCGTAGTTCAAAGGATTTAATGTGCTATCCACCCCTGTCGCATATTGGTCTGCATTATAGGACAGCACTGTCTTATCTGCCCCCCTGTTACTTAACGCAAAATTCCAGTTCTTCGCAATTGTTTTGACACTATTATAGTAGAAAGGTATTGCCCTGTCTCCTAACAAACGGTCATAATCAACAGAGGGGGTAATCTTAACCGTCGACGGCTGTTCAGGAATATGGAAATGCGATATCATCTGCTGCACCCTTGCCCACAGGAACCTGCATTGTGTAACCTTATCTTTACAACCTGTCACGGCCGGCGACTGATAAAACTCATGGCGGTATGGCGCAGGCAAAGCACCTTTCGGCTTAAGCTCGCCTAACATTATGTGCTTAGGGAATGCATACTTATCCGGACAACATTCGCTCATACAACCAAACAACATTTCCCTTAATTCATTGTAAGCCGTCATAATATCTTTATAATAATCATAAAGATATTGTGCCTGGTAAGGTTTTGTATTGAACGACAAAGCCTGCTGCAATACCTGCTTTAGCGTTGCAATGTTCGTTTTACTCGAAGGATCGATAAGAAATTTATAGTTGCTGTAAAGCGCGGCCACAGCACTTATCAACTTATTGCCATCAGCCTGAACTATGCCTGTATAGCTTTTAGCCAAAGTAGTGATGGCGGCGGTATTGGAGGAATTCAAAATAACGCGCCTTGCTTTGAGCACAGGCAAATTAAAGAACTGGGCACCCGCGTTATAGTATTTCTTATAAATACTATCTGCTATGACCTCGTTTGAGGGATTTCGGTTGATGACCTTATCCATATCGCTCTTTGTGAGCAATAACACTTTTATCTGCGCTACCTGTTTGGGCCCCTGGTTGTCGCAATCAATAGCCGTACACTTATCTGGGTCTTGCAGATAATATTCCACGTACAGCAGGGCAACCATATCGTCAAGCAACTTTCCAGTGGCAGTTTTGAATTTGGTTAGTTCTTTCGAATCATTAGGTAGTTCTCCCTTCTCGTTAGGCAACACTAGCTCCCACAAGCCTATCTGCTTACCGCCATCAGGCGCGGGGAAGAAAGGATCATATATAGGATCATTAGTTCCCTTTTCCCGGTTTTCATACGCCCTGAAATGCTTGAAGGTAGTAGCATTAACAGCAAGCAGGTCCCCATCCGTCGTCACACCGCAGCCCTTACTAATGGATATATTAGATGTAACTGCATCATAGGTTAAGCCTAACCCGCAAACAAGGCCTACACCTACAAGACAAGTGCGTGTGAGCCTGTCCTGATCTTCAAAAAAATCGATCAACTCATTAAGCTGCGTATGTGTAAGCACCTGGTCTTTACGAAAAGCATGGTACTCCATTGAGATCTTTTCAAGCACGATAGATTGGTTCGTTGCCATATGTTGCTATTTTTTAGCGTACAAAATATTTTATGTTCAGCCCTACGACATCTCGAGCGAACCGAGATTTGTCCTTCCTAGGACTATTGGATTCTTTTCTTCAGTATCGTCATCACAGTCTGACAATTGCCCCTGGTCGTAAACCGTAAACAGCCGTTCGATCAGGTCTATGAATTTCTTATTCAATACATCCGGCACCTGCTTCATTGGGTCCGCTGAGTTTACCCGGGTGGTCAGCCACAACTCATACAATTCTTCAAACTCCTTCATCTGGTCTATACCTATAAAGCAAATACGCGGCAAGATGTGTGCTGGTGTTTCTAATCGTATAAGGCGTTCAGCATACCTCCTGAAGTCAACATTGCGCAGCCGCATACTGTAGCCGGGCAATATCACTGCTATCCTGAAAGAGTATGGATCCAGGGGCTCGCAATGGTCGCCATTCACATTAATGCACACAGGCATAAACGAGTCAAGCGGAATGCCAACCTTATCAAGATCAGGGCGCAGCATCATATGCTCTACAACATACATTCCTTCCAGCCGGAAGTCATTGAGTAGATAATCAATTATCTCTGCGATAGCTGCCTCAGCTTTTGAATACACACCGGCATCCACTTCGCCCGCCAGTACATCGTAGCTTTTTACAGAACTGGCAACCGTCTGGTTCCTCGAGTCGAATACCCTGAATGACACCTTTAGTTGATCGGCAGATAGTATCAGCTCGTAATTCTCCCTATCGGTAGCCAATATAGACGCCAAACCCATTTCTTCGTAAGCATCCACTTGTTTTGCCGATAACTCTGTTCCTTTCAACAGGTCGGTTGCTACAGGCTTGTCTATTGTCCATGTATATTTCGACAAAGGATCTGCAGGCGTTACTTTAAATATCTTATAGTGGAGTTCAGATAACTTCTGACGCTTATAATGATTAAAACCTAGCAACCGCGAGATTCTCTTTTCCATACCCGAAACATTGATCAATGCCTGGGACGCTGTTTTCTTATTATAATAGTCTAATGCATCGGCCCTGAAGGCGCTTACATTAGTATAGTCATTATAAAACTCACGCTTATTGCGTATAATGGCATTATCATAGTCCTTTTCATAGATACGATGCAGCAAGAACACATATTCATTGAACTGTTCTGCAAACCTTGATAATAAATGATCAAGAAACTTATTCTTACGCTCCACATAATTGTCAAGCTTCGCATCTTTCATTATATCCCCTACTGCAGTTTCCCAATCTGAAGCCCCGTCAAAAATATCAGTATCCCCCTTCAACCCGGACACAGCATTATTGAAATAAGTTTTCTTTACGGAACTATTGGCACTAAGCAAGGTCTTCACATTATTCAACTGAGAGAAATACTCTGCCAACACCTGGTCGTAAAACAGTAAGTAAGATTTTAATTGTTTGGCAAGAGCTTTTCTTTTAGTTGTAGCCGTTTCAGGCAAGCCAACCTCGCCAATACCATACGTTTCAGGCAAATGGTTCTGCAGCGTACTGTATGACTGGATATCACGGTAATTACCTGCCGGCATCGGCAGATCTTCAATAAGTTTAGACTCTTTATCCGTCTTAAGTTGCTCCTTTTTCTCATGTAGTAACAACTCAGCCTCTGTTCTTTTTAGCTCTATCGG
The DNA here is from genome assembly GCA_044224775.1 of Flavipsychrobacter sp. Classification (GTDB taxonomy): domain Bacteria; phylum Bacteroidota; class Bacteroidia; order Chitinophagales; family Chitinophagaceae; genus Nemorincola. The sequence goes on along the minus strand of JBGAJU010000036.1, from coordinate 17,787 downwards.
GATAATGTCCTTATAAAAATTTATAACTGAATTAGTAAGACAAAGCACCTTATTCATTACGGCATTTATCTTATCTATGTTTTTTTCATCACAACCGCAGAAACCAAACTGTATACTTTTTATAAGCTTAACACCCGGTATCTTCATAATAAGACTGATCAGGTCAGACATACGAACCTCCGTCCGCAACCCTGAACTCTTTATTTCAGCATCATCAATAAAGCCTTTCTTGGCAAATAGCTTATTCACTTCACCACCATCAGAATCCACATTGCCGGTAAGCGGAACCCGGTCGAACATGAAAACCGGCCCTTCAAATATTTCGCCCGATGTCTTCCCCTTATCTAGCATCTCCTGGAGGCTGTAAAAATCCACATCGGGAGATAAGTAAGCTTCTATGGCAAAAATAATGTCAGCCCAGACAACCTCGGGGTCTGCTTTAGCCTCCAATTCGATCTCACTACAAACCACTATTTCCTGCGTGGGAACCTCAGTTACCTTTACCAGGTCTTCACACAAATTGCGAAAGTGATGGTATATGGATTTTACTTTAGCTGTTATCTCCGGCAGCTTTCCTTTATGTGAATCCTCTACATCCAGTAATATGTTATAAAGCCCGTTTAGCTCAAAAGATAACTCCTTCGAGGGAAGCGGGGCTTCGCCCGGCAACGCATATCGCAATTGAGGCGGCTGTTTTTTAAAGTCTGCTATCACACTATGATGTGCCTTCTGCATCCATGCATTGCGAACACCATCTATACGAACAAACAATTTGCGATAGTCATCCGCAGTAACAGGTGCAGAAGGCAGGATATTTATAGCCGATAAGAATTGCTCATGCATTTTCTTATCATTATCCTTTTCATTAGCTAAAATATCCTCCATGGGCATAGCGATCTTATAACCTAGATCAGTGATGACCCAGCACAGCAACTCCAGTATAGTTATACCAGGGTCGTGGTTATTATAGTCGGTCCAAAGCTTGCTGCTTAGTGCCTCAATATAGTCCCGCCCCTGCTCCCGAAGCCACGAATAGTCGCGACCATATTCGGTACTGACCTCTTTCGGTATGGTTAATACATCACTCATGGACAAACCGGGGGTTGAATAGTTTGAATATTATGTTCTTTATAGCTCGTAAGTATGGCACGAGAGTTCTCCGCATAGATCATATCCTGGTCCGTCTCGCCCACTTTCATATTATACATCTTGAAATCAGTAATAAAATCTACATAGTCCAGCCCTTCTAAAAATGCAATTACACGGCTCTTATACAATGCACCTCCAAACTGTATTTCCGAATAATCGTCATACGCCCAGGGGGCCAGGTATTTTTTCAGTTCTTCATTAAGTATCTTGGCATATGCCTTCGGGTCGTACTGCTCATAGAACCGTACATTGAAGCTGAACCTTACCGGTTCATATTCGGGATTCTCTGCCTTGCAATCCACGAAGAACCCGTGTAGCCCATCCAGGTAATCCTGTATCTCGCTTAATTTATTTTTGCTCACCCGGGGCTGTAGAATATCATAAATATTCTTATTGCGGATATCAGGTATTGGAATTACCCGAACACTACCGGGTGCCAACTCGAAAGTAGTTGAAGTGTGATTGAGGCATTTAACTTTATATATGTCCGGGAATTGTTCCAATACCAAACGCTCGTAATCCCATACATTCACAGCTCGGTTCTTATGCCTTAACCGCTCACTAACTCTTATGTAATAATGTTCGTCAGTTTCCTCTGGAGAGCCATCAAATGAATTAAATGGCTGCGATACACTCTTTATGGCTGACTGCTTATTCAGCATCTTGCTGATCGTGCCTGCGGCCAATGCAGTATCCAGGTGTGAAAGTTCGTTGCCATTATTCACAAAAACTGCCTCAAACGCCTGTGCCTTAACATCAATGAATTTGCATACAGAATCAAAAGTTATTCCTTTCGGCAATTGCGCCCGTAACCAATACATATCAGCGGGCAGTACAGTATTGTTCGATGTGATCTCCGTGGGCAACAAGAACTTAATTATACCCGACCTCAACAGATTGTTAGTATCATCAGAAACTATAAAATCACTATTCAGCGACTTCCATTCGTTATTGCACAGCGCGGTCCAAAGCACCTCATCTGTATTTTCAAACGAAGGCGAATCGGGGTTTTCGCTGCCTTCAGCTACCTGGAACAATACACTAAGCTGCGACTCAGGCTCAGCATTGCTTACGCCAATATAGAACTCGCCCTCATATTCATATTGTGGAACAATATCGATTGAGGTTTTATTCTCAACAAAATCTTGCTGCTCTTTAAGGAAGATGTGCTGCTCAGCCTGTCCAAACGGCGACTCATGGAAAAGCTGGATATCTCGCTGCTGATAATTTTGCAGTTTCTGCGTGTTCGTTTGATTAGCAATTGCAAAATCATTACTCACCGATGCAGTATAATCTACAGTTAAAGATGCGACCATCGGAGTATAAGGTGCCGATGGTATGACACCTCCGGGTATTGTGATAGCAGCTGCATACAATATTGGGAATCGGTCGTGGAAAAAATCTTTATTCAACCTGATACGAAGAAAATTATCTTTTGTTGCTGCTGTCAAACGAGAGGTTAAAGCTCCTGCCACCAAAAAACCGGGGTTAAAAGTTGCATAGTTGAAACTCATCTGCAACGGCGCATTATACAGGTAATTTTGCGCGTACAACTTATCAACATTATTGCCGGTAGAGTACAGCTGCATAAAACCATAATCACCAATCTTGGGGTTCTGGCTAACATTATCTGCATTAGAAATGATGATTGGATCATCTGTAAACAGCTTCTTTTCTTCGGCATCCGACCAACGCCCATTCTTTATATAAGAAACATCAACAGTAAAATAGCTATCAGAAGTCACCTCGCTACCTGTATTATTTTGTATCGCCTTATTCTTTTCTTTGATTAGATCATAATCATTGCGTGTAAAGCTCTCATTAAGGAACCTTGTCTTATAAGCAGTATAATGCGTGCCCATACTATCCGGCTTACCTTTCCATTCTATCGAAAGAGACACACTTTCCCAGTCTTTTTCAAATATTTCAGAGCTACCTACGTAAAAATCCGATCCTTTTCGCGGCTGTGAGCCAAACGGAAGGAACGGTTTTGCAGGATCCAGCTTACCTTCATCATTCTCCAGGACAAGGTCTTTAAGTCCGCTTACATTTACTTTAATGGTGCATTTGCTGATGATAGCATTAGATAGGGCCTGCCAGGCTTTATAACCACTACCCTCTTCTGTCTGCAACAATACCCGCATTACCGGGGCATCAGTATTATAGTTTTCGCTGTGTAACGCGCTATCATATGCAACAATCGCTTTTTCCGCGCTATCAACTGTCACCTCAAACTCAAACTGCGGATCATTTGCGTTAGGAGCCTTTTCTACTTTAACAACGGGCGCCACCCATTCCTTCTCCCCGGTAAGCAGCACAACAAGGTGATTCGCCAACCCGGTAAAGGCACTATAGTCCACTTCACCGCTAAATGCAAGGTCCATTGTAACAGTAATGACCCTTTGCCCTTCGTTGAGTAACAGTACTGGAGAGGCCAATGCAAAGCCAAGGTTTGCAGGCGGTAATTTTATAGTAGTACTGCTATCTTCTTCAACTGGCACTTCGTCAAAACCAAAAGCATACCAGGTCGGATTATCTGCATCCAAAGCTCCACCGGAACCATCGCCTGAATTAGCTATCTCAGCCGAACGGATACTCTTGCCGGCATCATGAAAAACCGACTTAAAAGACTCTGCTTTTGCCCGGTAAACCGCAGGGCCATCATTGATTATATACTCCAAGGGTTTAGCCGGTGTACCACCATCCTTACCCGCATCAAACAATGAATCATCATCAACTTTGAATGAGGACACATTCTTAGCCAGTTCAAATATCAAATGCACCTTATCTTCTACAGCTGCGTTCTTGTATAGCTGCAGCACTTTCTGGTAATAAAAATCAAGATGTTTTTTAGTCAAGCCATTCAGTTGCTCCTGTGGCTCATGCATGAGTTTTATAAAAGAAATATACAAAGCAAGATGGGGCTCAACCGTAGCCGAAGCATCAGTCTTTTCTATTTGTTTAATAAAGCTGTCTAATTCTGTCTCAGAAATTAAAAAGTTTGTCCAGTTTCCTTGCGGCTGCAGGTCATTGGTCACCGGGAAATAATTCAATTTTTGTGCATAGTACAACGCAAAAAGCATCCAGTCACGCAGATCGAACTCGTGTATCTTTGCCGACGACGGTTCAAGCGCCTCCAGCATCCGCTGATACTGGCTGGTGCCGTCCCGCTGCAGCGGGTTTTTAGTTGGACAATTCATTGAGCTCATTACTTAACACTATACATTTGTACCTTCATTTAAATAATACGGATAAACATAGTTGAACCTCGAGTTCGTTGCACGCACTATATAATTCAATACTATCAGCAACATGCCTTCATTCTGATTCGAAGTATCTATATCCAGCTTCTCCAGCTTTATACGAGGTTCATGATAAAGAATCGCATTCTCTATTATATCCTTCATATACGTCAGCATCGTCAGGTTCATACTCTCAAAGACCATATCATCCAGGTTACAGCCATAAGTTGGTTGCATCACACGCTCACCCAGTTTGGTAGAGAATAATATCTCCAGGCTGCTCTCAATATCTTTTTCTTCTTCAAGCATGGCCACCCCTTTCGCCGACTTATCAAATTCCGGCGGAAAGCTCCAACCTCTCCCCAAAAATGCTCTTTCCTGTTCCATCTTTAATATTTTACTATCCTCCTATAATTACTGTCATGCAGCCTGTAACAATCGTCCCGCCATGCGCTGTGCTATCCCCCATTCTTGCCGCAGGCTTACTACCTATCATAACTGTTGCGCTACCCTTTATAATTGTATCTGGCGGCCCTACACATACCGCCATATCGCTTATTGTAGCTGCTGGCATCCCCCCTATCAGAACGGTCACCACACCCGGTGGCAGTATTACTCCACCCACATGGGGAACAGGCCCATTGAACATTGGGCAAACATGCATATCTGTTACTCTTGCTGCTGGTGGCATTCCAATTAATTTATTTGAACCATTGATCCTTTAATTGTCACAGTCCCGCTTGCTTTCACCTCGGCACTGGCAGAACCCTCTGCTTTCAAACTTGCACTGGCTTTCGATTCAATATTTACAGCTTCTAACTTGTAGTCCTTAACAGCCTTCATCTTAATATCCTTAAAACTCTCTATCGTTATCCCTTCAGCATCCATCACAAATTTATTTCCATTCTCATCTTCCATCCTCATCTCCCCGGCATCATCGTCTACAACCAGTTTTTTGCCTGCCGGCGTTTCCAGTGTAAACGACACCTTATCATCATCAAAGATCATTTTCATTTTGCTGCGCGTAACAAACCCCTTTTGGTTATTCGCGTCTTCTGCTGTCAATGGGGCAGGCTTAGCACTGCTGTTCATCATACCCAGCACAACAGCATCCCTTGGGTCATCATTTATAAAACCAACTATTACCTCATCTCCTATCTCTGGTAAAAAGAACGATCCTCGTTCATTTCCTGCATCAAGCGTTGATACCCTTGCCCAAAATCCCTGCTCATCGCTGTTTATTATAGGCAGGTAAACTTTTATACGGTTCTTCCCATCGGGGTCGCTCTCCAATTGCGTAACTACCCCAACCTGCAACCCACAGACACCTGCAAGTAATCCTGACGCAGGAGCACACATAATATCCTGCTCTTTCGAAAACCAGTTAGGATCAACACCCAGTTGCGCATCTGTCTGCCACTCACCTGCACTTATATGGTGCTGTATACCACTCACAAAACACTTTCCATTCACCCTATCACTTACTCCCGACAATTCCAATATCATTCCCGGCTTTACAGTGTGAACACCTTTGAACCTGACCCTTCCTCGTACCTTTGCCGACTGATGCTTCCACCAGAAAGCCTTGCCCCAGCTTTGCAACTCAGCTTCAGATACCGCCCCACCATGCTTAAGCGTATATTCACTTAAACCTATAACATCCGACAACGACGACGACGATATATTCCCGTTAAGGCTCACATTAGGATTTGCTGCTTCTGCCTCCACAATAGCCTGGTCGTCGCTGCTCCACGATTTTGATTTTACGGTACTGTATTGCAATCGCGAATCTATTTCAGCATCCAGTTCCAATATCGTAGCGCCATATATCAGCGACAATATTGGTTCGGCGGCCAGGTCCGGCTTCTTTATCGTTATTTTTCCATCGTCCACCATTACTAACTTCCCATTTACATCTGCACGGTTCACAATAAAATCCCAGTCGGTTGTTTCAAACTGTACAAGCTCTTTATGTGTTACATCTGTTGCCTCTATGTCAGTCTCCAAAGAATACGGCCTGAGTATCGTGCTGATAATATCACTATCCTTTTCTCCGTCAGCAAAATATTTATTTTTCGTTCCAATGGTTGTCTTCACGGCTTTATCCTTACAATCGATAACAAGCAACGCATTGTCACTCCTGATCTTCACCGAATGCTTCACGATAATACCCTTGAATACCGTGTAATTGTCCGACGCATATCCAGCCTGTATTTCAATTTCACTCCCCGGAACAAACAGGTTGCCGTTAGAAGCTGCAAACTTTTCTTCCGATGGATTGCCATCTACAAAAACAACTTTCGCAGTCGGCACCCGGTTCACTTCTTTACTAATAACGATCACCTCGGCTTTAAACTGCTGAGGTATCTCGGCACCCGCGATCTTTATAACGAACGTTACAACGGTCGGCGGCCGGCTTGTATCTATGACTCTTGGTTCTGGCATAACTTATTTGGCAATAGGAGGAAATACTATTCTATCACCTGCTTTAATATTCCTGAAATCGTTAAGCTTATTGAATTTGGCTACTTCTATATAATACTTTGAATCCCCGTATATCCGATAACACATCAGCGGTAAAGTATCCCCTCCTTTCACAATTCTTATATGCGTCAGGTCCGGCGACTGCGAATTCTCTTTATTTAAACGTTTTATGTCTTCTATTGATCCGACAAAACTTGTCTTTACCACAGCCCGTAACGGCAGCCCGCTCGGGTCAAACAGTTTATAGGATATATCCATTGTCTGGAGGCAACCGTCAAACCTTAATGTCCCCCAATAAAGGCTTACAAAACGTGGCCGGTGCTTGTCTCCGTTATACTCTACTGTAAGGCTTTTTAATTTCTCAATATCTTCATCAACCCCCGTGTCACCGGGCGGCTGGTCTGTGATAACACCCGTCCGGTCAAAAAACAATTCAAAATCTATCTTGTCCGGTTCTATCTTCGAGAACTTAGGGAGCTTTCCCGATGTGCCGGCCGGCTGTTTATCCGAATACTTGATCTCAATTTTTTTATTGTAGGATTCCGGGTTGATCAATACATCCATCTGATCAACAGCCTGTCTCGTTTTAGGATCATCGTACGATATTATCTTCAGCTTAGACATCAGCGCTCATTTTTCTCTTTTAGTATCTCCATTACCTTTTCTATACATTCAGCTATGATCTCGTCTTTGTCACCTCCGCCGCTACTGCCCTGCGAGGCGCCACCTCCGGCTGAACCGCCACCATCAGCTTCCTGCTGGTTTTGATTCACATTTATCCTGATATTCAGCTCACGTATCTCAATTGGCATTTACCTGGTCGTTTAATGTGAAGTATTGATACTGCAACTCTATTGTTTCAATAACAATAGAGCTCTGTTCGGCATTAAAGTCAGAAACACTCCATTTCTTTGGCCAGGCATGCACAACGTTCCATATCATCAGTTCATCCCCATCCGGGTTTAGGAGCGATACGGTCAGATCCCTTGGCGTTATCAATGGCTTGGTCGGATCGTTAGACGACAGTGTCGTAATGCCATTGATATTGTCCATGCACCACTGCCTGAAAGACTTGCTCTGAATGAGCCCCCTTTTCAACACAAGCAACGGATACTTGGTACGTACCGGCAATACATGCTCAAACCGGTTTTCCCCGCCTTCTTTCTTGTTCTCCGTCTCCACCTCTACGTTAAGACCGGAAACACTCTGAAAGCGGCTATCCCCGTCGTCATCGTCCGATGTACCAAAGCTCACCTTAAAGTGGAAGCCCACCGCAGGATAGCTTTTCAGGTACAGGTATTTGTTGTCCTGGCTATCTGGCATTTGGATGATATTAGCCGTTATCTATAACGAACCCTTCATGGGCGATCTCTATCGACTCAATAGCAGACTCATTAGCGTCCGACTTCAGATCAGGCGACTGAACCTTTACAGGCCATGCAGATTTCACCTTCCAAACAACAACCGGCTCATGTTTTTCATTAAGCAGGCTTATGGTGATATCTCGGCGCTCAATGGTATTCATTTGCACCGTGTTGAACCAGTTATAATAATCATTATCTCCCGCAAACGTGCCACGCTTAAGTGTAATGTTGCTGAATTTGCGTAAGCCCGGCATTTTCACCTTATTGTATTCAGGGCTATTGCCTTCCCTATATTCAATAACTTCCGTTTCTAGGGTCAATCCTGTAACTTCAGTGAACCCGATGCGCGTTCCACCCCATTCAACGAGGAAGTGAAACTTTGGTAATGGATAATTTGCCATAATTTATTTGTTTAGAAAAAGATTAAATAATTAATGATTGTTTTAGCTTTCTATCATTTTATGTGAGAACCTGAGTATGATGAATTCAGCCGGGCGCACCACAGCCATACCTATTTCAACTATCATCCTGCCATTCAGTATGTCGTCCTGGCTCATAGTTTCACCTAATCCTACTTTAACATAAAATGCATGGTCCGGCTTAGCGCCCTGCAGTGCACCGGCACGCCATTGCAGCGTAAGGAAGTTGCTGATCATCGCCTTTACCTTTGTCCATGTATTAGCATCGTTCGATTCAAACACAAATGGTGCCGTGGCCTTCTTCGTCGACTCCTCAACCATGATAAAGAAGCGGCGAACAGACACATACCTCCATTCATTATCATTACCTGTCAATGTTCGGCCACCCCAAACCAATGTTCCCTTACCGGTAAATGAACGGATCGCATTTATCGACTTCCCTGTCGAATGCACATTAAGGTCCTCCTGGTCTTTGTTGTCTATCTTAACAGATGGACCAACCACAGCATTAAGGCTCACATTTGCAGGTGCTTTCCATACACCGCGCGCACTGTCAGTCATAGCATATACACCCGCCACAGCGCCGCTCACGGGCATTGTGCGCAAAGATCTCGTAGCTTGCTCCTTCACAGCTTTGAAGAATGAGTGCTGTGAAAACAATGCATCTTCGGTTATCTTGATGTAGTAATTTGCCGCTGTTACCATCGAACCCAGGGCATTCAGGATCTTGGATAACAAATCTGTTTCTATCTGGGTTATTACCTGCACAAGCCCGTCTTGAGAATTGGGAGCAGCAGTCACACCGGCGGGCAGATCATCAGTTTTATCCAGGTTCACCCATGGGTTATTGGCCGCAACAGAATCGAACATATCATCAAAGTATGTCCGGATAGACGCAACGGTAAGTGTTGTCCTCGAAATGATAATGTTCAATTGTTCAAGCGACAGCACATCTTTAACAGCCTGTATCACCGAATTATCCTTTTTATAGTTCGTCAGGTCTGTCTTCAAACTTCCGCTGGGCAGCGCACTTTCCAGGTCCATAAATGCATGGATCACACTATTCAGCGTAGTAAAATATGCCGAGTTTTTAGGCTTTAACGTTGCAGCATTATCTCCGGCGGTAACACCATCGGTAATGACTTTCTTTAGTGCCGACAGTTGAGTTGACAGATAGCTGGCGGCATCCGCCTTCATACTTGCTTTGATTTCAGCAGCAGTGCCACTAAGGCCGGTAATAGCTGCTAGAGTATTAACTACAAGGTCCAGGTTCTTCAAAGAACCCGAATTTTTATCAGGGTTAGACGGCTTCTTCACTGCGTCGAGCAATGCTGTTTCTGTCGCATTTTTAGAAACTGTAGCAAGATCCGCCGGCGCAGGGAAGGATAATTGCGAATACGAAATGTTGTAAGTATAGCTATTGATGATCCACGGATAGTAAGCACCACCATAACTTAGGCCATTCACACCAACCTTATCCCTGAAGGTAGATATAGGCTTGTTGGTTACATCCTCTGCCTTATCGCCATCTGCAATATCCATTATAGTGAAACGGTCTTGCAACTTTACGCACTGAGCCAACGCCGATTTTTGCAATTCGGCTATCTTCGTGTAATCGGTAAGATTACCTCCATCCTTAGCCAATACAGCATCAGGAAACAGCAATAATGTAGGCTCGTCATATTTTTCAACTTGCTTAAGCCCTTTTATCAGGCCGCTGCTCTCATCGCCAATGGCAACATCGTTTACGCTTCCGTTACTCTTTAAATACGTATCTACAGACACTACATAACATGGCCCGCCACCGTTATCAAAATACTGCCTCATACTTTCGTACAGGTAAAATCTTTTACTGGGCGCAACTGATTGTATGACCTGGCTTGCGTTTACAGTAACTGTTATTTCAGTTGGGGTATAACCTACACCAAAATAAGTTTCGTATTCCTTCAGCGAAAGGATACGCGTAGGGATGAACGATAAAGATTTCCCGTCGGCGTCCACCGCTGTCTCTGTGTAACCGATAAAAGCGGGAATAGCGGTTGCCACTTCTGCTACAGAAGGCGGAAAGAGGGAAACCTCCTCGATATATACCCCTGGTGTTTTAATATTTGTTAGTACCATTTTTCAGTATTTTGAATTATGATTCGATCATTTTATGGGAGAAACGCAGTATGATGAACTCAGCAGGCCGAACAACAGCAAGGCCAATTTCAACGATCATCCTGCCTTCAAAAATATCAAGTGCGGTCATCGTCTCTCCCAGTCCTACATTCACAAAGAATGCATGCTCAGGTTTTGCTCCCATCAACGCACCCGCACGCCATTGCAGCGTCAGGAAGTTTTCTATCATGCCCTTAACCTTGGCCCATGTATTGGCATCGTTAGGCTCAAACACAAAAGGTTCACTCGCTTTCTTTACAGACTCTTCAACCATATTGTAGAACCTGCGTACAGACACATACCTCCATTCGTTGTCATTACCCGCAAGTGTCCTTGCCCCCCACACCAGTACTCCCTTGCCAGAGAATTCACGAATGGCATTCACCGACTTACCTGTATCCGATACGTTCATATCCTTCTGGTCTTCGTCGTCTATCTTCACCATTGGCTCATCAACGTAGTTCAGGCTTACATTGGCTGGCGCCTTCCATACCCCGCGGGTACTATCCACCATTGCATAAACACCCGCTATGGCTGAAGACGGCGGAAGCACTATAAGATTACCATCTTTGCTGAATGATTTCTTAATATCAGCATACAACTGCGGATAAGAATGGTAAACAGATTTGTTGGCGGCAATATCCGCGGTATTCGCAGAATCGGTCTCGTCCAACTTTAATACGGCACCAACAGGCAAAGTACCACCAGACACAGCCTGTGTCGCCTCATCTATCGACGGAAGCAATGTGGTCCGCAGCCACGGATAATATGCAGCCCCATAGCTCAAAAAGTTATTGCCTATCCCTGTTCTGAATTCAGACGCTTTTGATGCAAAGGTTTCTGCCCCCGTATTTTTCACATCAATTAGCACAACCCTGTCCCCCAGGTTAGCGGCCTGCGTTAATGCATCTTTATAGGCAGTGTAGAATGTATTTGTATCGGCGATACCAACCATGTCAGGCATCACTATTATCGTTGGCTCATCTTCCTTGGCAAGCTTTTCGAGGGCAAATTTCATACCCTTTGTTCCATTCTCATACTCGATCGTTGCAGCATAGTCCCCTGCCGAAATGATGTAGCATGGGCCACCGCCGTTGGCAAAGTACATCTGCAATGCATAGTACAGCCTGTGTGTAATTGCAGATACTGTTACATCGCCCGACAACTTGTTCGAAGCATCAACCGTAATGGTCAACGTCGATGTTTTGGCACCACCGAATATCTCCTCATACTCTTTCAGAGACTTGATACGCACCGGTTTGTTCACCAGGTCTTGTCCCTGGTAGTTGGTAACTTTCGTGTACCCTATGAACGCCGGTATAGCGGTTTCCACCTGCGCCACCGATGGCGGCAGTTTGGATATCTCTTCAACATATACACCGGGGGTCTTGTAACTTGTTGCCATAAAAAGTAAAAGTTTAAAAATTAATTAATATATATTTCTGATATTACATTGTAATGTGCATTGTCATCATCCGGATGTTCCGTCTTCACCATCTCGATACCCGCATTAGGCACGTCTGCTACATCTTCTGCATCCTTATTCTTAACAGTTACTGCTACAACTCCCCTGCTGGTTAGCGGGTGCGGGCCACTTTCTGGTTTGTTAGTAAATTGCGCTCCTAAATATCGCCACACTGTCGCGCGGTTCTTGAAACGCAACTCATACACAGGCTCTTTGAAAGAACCGTCTCCGTTAAACAAGTTGTAGCTGGCATCATCACTCTTCACACTAATGTCTATCAATGCATGCATACCACCTTTCTTTGCCAGCTTGTAAAATGGGAATTGCTTATTATACGGCTTCCCCGAATCATCAAGCGTAACTGTGTAGTAGCCCTCAGGCAAATTATGTATATCCACCAATGCTACCGACTTATCACTGTCTGTAACTGTTGCACACTGAAGAGGAATTGTTTCACCTCTCCTGTTTTGAGCCGTTGCAGTAAGGCTTAAGCCAGCTTGGTCGGTTTTATATCGGATAGCTTCGGTATACACGGGTAGCAGGTCAGCCTTTGTTACATACTGCAGTGGTTTTCCCGACACAAGTTCATCTTCTGCCCAGTCAGCATGCGGCGGAGTCTTATCTGTCAGTTTATTGGCAATAAATAGCTTTGCAGGATTGGTAGCTGCATCCCCAAGTATATCGCCCGACGAATAAGTACCGGCCGCAAAAACCGCTGCATACCCGGACAGGAATGGATATTTTTTTGCAGACCCAGTCACCCTGTTCTGGAAATAGTACACAGCATCTTCTGTACGCACTAAAGGCAATGAAGTGTAATTCGCGAAGAATACATCATTGTATGTAAGCTTGAATGTGAACTGGAGATCATCTTCGATCTCTATCGCCGGAAAATATTTCGCACCACTCTTTCTCGATCGGGTCCCCACAATAAATCCAAAAGGGGTGTTCTTATAAATAAGCCGATACTTGGAAAGATTCCTCGCACATGCTGGGGTCGGCTCAATATTCACAAAGTTCGACACATCGTACCCCATGAGGGAACGTCCTTTACTCACATCATCCATATTATCAAACAGGGATTCCGCCCTGTTCAGGAAATAGTGGTGGAGTAATTTTACTTCAAACAGAGTTCTATATGAAGTAGTGAAACTCATGGTGGCTATGGTTTTAGTAACGTGTTTTCGTTTAACGTTATTTCTTTAATTATTCCTCGTGTTTCTACTGTACTTTCTTTCTGCATGATCACAAGCCTCAGCTTATACAATGCAAAAGGGTACTGTTTTCCTCCCAGGGTACTCCACAAATAATTCACCTGCTCAAACGTGGGTGAAAAAAGATCCATAATTATTTCAAAATCGTCCAGGTCGTTAATAATTGTGGACGTACTATTCCTTGGGGTAAATACATTCTTCGCCTGGAAAAACCTGATGACGGCAGATAAATGCAGCAATGCCGAGTCATATTTTTTCATGCAGGCAGTAAAAAGAACAAATAGGTTTAAGTGTATGGGAGGGTTACGGTATACTGTCGTCATGTTCTCCTTTACGTAATGCGGAGTATTTTTCATGGTCGCTTCCTCCGAAATGTTAACAAGTGTCAGGTATATGTTGTCCGAACCCTTTATCTTTTCTTCATCAAGTGCAGCGAAATTTTCAACTAAGGCAGGCTTTATCAAAATGTTGCTGTCAGCGGCGTTCAGCGCTTCGAAGTAGTTATTCAACTGCTCCTCAAGAAACATTAGAGAGCGATACAACATGATGGTGAAAGTTTAAACGGGGAGTTAAATGTAGACACGAAAAAAATAAAAGTCAATATCTAGTAAAAAATATTTTTTTATTACTTACAACAAATAGTTAGTATTTTAAATGAGAAAATAATGCCTAAATGCAACAAATGCATGTAGTTAACGCAAGAAAACTATGTGTCCCAGGCTATATGATGTCTATGTTTTTAAGTTGCTCTATCACTTTTTCTAGCAGATCTTTCTGCTGTTGCTGCATAGTATCAAGTGTTCTGGCCTGACAATACTGGATAAACGTGTCTACATTTGTTTTCCATTCAAGGCCTGTATCAGAGAGGAAGTCAGATTTGTATGTATTAAAGTTTGCTGTCGCCATGGGAGTTTATTTTTCATAAAAATATATTCAATGATTTAAAAAAAATAAGAGTTTAGAATATTTTTTTTAGATAAATAACAACAATATTTATAAAATATTGGCTATAAAAGCAAAATCTCCGTCATTTAACGGTATTGATTTCCACCATCCTCTGAACATCGAAAAATAATTTGTGTAGCCAAATAACTACACATATATTTGTAGCCAAATAGCTACACAATGAATCTGAGAAGAGATGTTTTTCAAGCAATAGCGGATCCTACAAGAAGATCTATCCTCATGCTGGTAGCCTCCCAGGCAATGACAGCTGGAGCAATAGCTGCAAACTTCGATACAGCAAGGCCTACGGTATCAAAACACTTACAAATACTTACCGAATGCGAATTGCTGAAACAGGAACAAACTGGCAGAGAGATCTATTATCGCTTGAATCCGAAAAAAATGAAAGAAATAAGTGACTTCATTGAGCCGTTCCGCCAAATGTGGGATGATAGGTTCAACAAACTGGAAGCAGTAATGAGCAAATACAGATCAAAAAAATAAAATCAGATGGAACAGAAAACAAAGATACATGCCGAAGACGGCAGGCAGGAACTACAGATAACAAGGGAATTCAACTTACCTCTTGAACTATTGTTCAGGGCATTTGTTGAACCAGAGATCGTCGAACAATGGATGGGCACTAAAGTGCTGAAACTAGAAAGTAAACAACACGGCAGTTACCGTTTCGAAACAACTGATCCAAAGGGCAACAAGCACTATTTCAGTGGCACTATCCACGACTGCATTCCCAACCAGAAGATCACCAGGACTTTCGAAATGGAGAATACACCATTTGGTGTGCAGCTTGAGTTCCTGGAATTCACACAGCTTACAGAAGATACAAGCAAGCTCATTATGCATGTTGTTTACAGATCTACAGCAACCCGCGACCAAATACTGCAACTCCCATTCGCGCATGGCATAAATATGGCACACAACCGCATACAGGAAATACTAAGCAAATTAAAATAACACGCTATGTCAAAAAGAAACAAGATCATCTATTGGGTTGCCACGATCTGGTTGGCGTTGGGCATGTCCGCAACAGGCATTCAACAGTTGCTCAAACTCCGTTTGGACGGCGCACTTTCACCTCCCGGGGTATATGGCATTACAAATCTGGGCTACCCTGTTTATTTTTTAACGCTCATCGGTGTCTGGAAATTGTTGGGTGTGATCGCCCTGCTTGCGCCAAAATTGCCCTTATTAAAAGAGTGGGCTTACGCGGGTTTTATCTTTCTCACCACAGGTGCTATATATTCACATATTGCTGTTGGCCATGCTGCAGGAGAAATATTTCCGGCTTCGCTACTATTGGTGCTTACCATAATATCCTGGCATTTCAGACCCGAAAGCAGAAAGATGATCATTAACCAGTAAATTAGTGTTATGAATCCTAAAGCGGATTTCTTTTTTAATAAGGACACAAAGTGGCAGAAAGAATATGAACAATTGAGAAAGATAATTCTCGATTGCGGCCTCGTAGAAGAATTGAAATGGGGCTGTCCTTGCTATGTATTTGAGAAGAAGAACATAGTACTGATACACGGCTTTAAAGAATACTGCGCGCTGCTGCTCTTCAAAGGCGCACTGCTCAATGACCCTGAAGGCATTTTAATTCAACAGACCGAGAATGTACAGGTCCCACGCCAATTCCGGTTCACAAATGTCAAAGAGATAGTGAAGCTGAAGCAAACTATAAAGGCATACGTTTACGAAGCAATTGAAGTAGAAAAAGCGGGTATTAAAGCGCCACTCAAAAAGACCGAAGACTATAACATCCCCGAAGAATTTCAGAAAAAACTGGATAAGAACGCCAAGTTGAGAACCGCTTTCAATGCCCTTACACCCGGCAGGCAACGGGCATACATCTTCCATTTTTCACAAGCCAAACAATCTAAAACACGAGAGGCAAGAGTGGAGAAATACATACCATTAATACTTGCTGGCAAAGGAATAGACGATTAGTCAAAAAAGAACTAATATGAAAAAACAACTTCCTCCAAAACAACAACAGGACCTGCTAAAAATATTAAAAGCCCGTTTCGAAAAGAACATGCCTCGCCACAAAGGCCTTGACTGGGCCAAAATACAGGCAAAGCTTGAAGCCAATACAAAAAAACTTTGGTCGCTAAATGCAATGGAAGAAACAGGTGGAGAACCCGATGTCGTTGGCCTTGACAAAAAAACAGGCGAGTACATATTTTTCGACTGCTCAGAAGAAAGCCCCAAAGGCCGCAGGAGCATCTGCTACGATCATGAAGCACTGGAGGCAAGAAAAGAAAATAAGCCTAAAGACAGCGCCATAAATATGGCAGAAGATATGGGGGTAGAGATACTGACAGAAGAGCAATACCGCGAGCTGCAACAACTGGGTAAATTCGATATGAAAACATCAAGCTGGATAAAAACACCGGCAGATATCCGCAAGCTTGGCGGTGCTGTATTTTGCGACCGTCGGTACAATACTGTGTTTATCTATCACAATGGTGCAGAATCATATTATGCCGCCCGTGGCTTCCGGGCCTCACTCAGGGTATAACGCTATTTTTTCAACGGCGAATTCGGCTCGTTCAGAAAATGCTTGTACACCATCTTATCGGCAAAAGAAGGGAACAGTTTATTAAGCCATACAGCCAATTTGCCTTGCCCCGTCATTACAACCGTACGTTTGCGTGTCTCGATCGCATCAAGTATGCGGCGGGCACATTCTTCGGCACTCATCAGCTTAGTTTCATCAAGCGGGGTTTCTCCCTGCGATGTACCATCGCTGCTACGTGCCACATTTCTGATGTTGGATGATGTAAACCCTGGCGACACCCACATCACATGCACACCCGTCCTTAGCAATTCAGTACGCAGCGCCTCCAAAAAGCCCTGCAGCGCAAACTTAGATGCTGAGTACCCTGTCCTTGCGGGCAACCCTCTGTATCCGGCTATTGATGATATGGCTGTAACTACCCCTTTTTGCTTCAATAACGACGGCAATGCATATTTTGTACAATACACCGATCCCCAGAAATTAATGTCCATCAGCTCTTTCAGCACCGCAAGGTCCACATCCTCAAACAATGATCGCATGCTGATGCCAGCATTATTGATAAGTACATCCACCCTTCCCCACTTTTGCACAACAGACTCAATGAACGCCTTGCAATCTTGTTCTTTGCTTACATCTGCTTTTATACACAATAGTTTATCAGACGGAACAAACATTGCTCGCAATTTATCTGCATTCCGCGCACAAACAGCCACGTACGCACCGCGTAATATTGCGGCATCAGCCAATGCCTTACCAATGCCCGAAGAGCCGCCGGTAATAACTACAACCTTATCCTGTAG
>JBGAJU010000116.1:0-6044 GCA_044224775.1 Flavipsychrobacter sp. | reverse complement strand
CGGCTCTTTTGTTATTACGAAGTACTTTAAATGTCCTTCCCCTTCCAACGGCCACTTCTTAAGTAAAGGCCGGCAGCAATAAGCAGGGCTGTCCAGTAAACAAACTCAGAACCCCAGCAAAGGTACAAAGGGCTATGCCATACATAAATGATAAAGTAGCAATACACTAGATAAACGCCAACACAACTCATCTCGATCGTTAGGTTTACCAATGTATTGCCGGTGCCTACCACACCATTAAACACCACAGTTGACAGCGACATGATCAATGTTGCAACAACAATTACACGCAGGCTGGGTATAGCAAAATCTATTAGCGCAAGATCATTTGAGTAAATTGACAGGAACTGATGGGAGAAAGAAAGCATGAGCACGCAGAATATGGCCGCATATACAAAGCTCAGTTTGCATATCTTTATTATAACGCCTATTACTTCCCTGCGTTTTCCCTGGCCTATGATGTTACTTACCATTGTATTGCAGGTGGTGGCCAGCGCCCAGGTGCCCACGCCAACCAGGCCAAATATATTACGCAACACTTGCGATGCGGCAAGTGATTGCCCACCCAGATGCTCTATAAAAATGAAAAATACCAGCCAGCCACCTATACTAAAGAGAAACTGCACAATAAGCGGCGACGCTATTTTTAACGAGCGTTGAGATAGTTCAAAATCGAAATGACGAAAATTAAAAACAGGAAATTCTTTATTCAGCTTATTTCCGAAGAACATGCTGATCATGGTGATAGCGTAAAATATTTCTGCTATCACAGATGCCAGTGCAGCACCTTTAAAGCCCATTACCGGAAAACCACCTTTGCCAAATATCAACAGGTAGTCGAGCAGGATATTTGTTGCCGTAGCCACAATAGAGCCATAAATGAGCAGCTTTGAACGTCCGATGGAAATAAAGAAGGATGAAATTAGCTGGCTGATCATGAGGAACGGCAAGCCCCACACCCTGATATAGATGAACCCGATACTCAGTGAAAAATTATCGCTGTCATTAAGGCTATACCCAAATAATAATGGGCAAAACCAAAGCGTAAGCAGCATAAGCCCCAAGGAGAACACTACTGAAAGCATGGCGCCATTAGTAAGGGTTTCTGCAAGGCCTTTCCTGTCCCCCTCCCCCGCACGGCGTGCCATCTGTATCTGCATTCCATTGCTCAGGCCATAACCTATCATAGACAAAATAAGGTAAAACACCCCCGTTATACCATTAATACCCAGTTCACGTATGCCCAGCCTACCCAAAAACACCGTATTTGCAAAAAAACTCAACTGTGGTATCAGCAAAGCCAGCGATATGGGCGCAGCAAGCCGCAATATCTGCCCGCTGGAGGTAGATACACCAAGGTTATTTGCTGTGCCGGTTTCCGTCAAGATTCAGGTATTTTTAATATTCCGGCAAATGTATTCCATAAAGGTGAAAGTGAATATAAGAGTAATTAATAGACGTATTCTCACCACATTACCCCGGCATTTATCAGCCTGATTTTTTTTACTACATTTACCCTGTAATAATGAAGGCAGCAAATAGTAATATATACGAGCAGGTTTACAATGCCCAGGATGATGAGGGGATGATGTCGCGATTGGCAACGGTAGTGGTTGTGCTGGTGCAGAGGGGCATGCTCGTGGCCGGGTTCAATGTTACCAAAGAGCTGCTTACGCTGCATTATACCGGTTATGGCAGGAACAGGCCCGTTTGGGATATCAACTTTTTCGAGCACATGTTTGCCCAGGAACCGCTTTTTGTGGCAAGAGACAAAGTGAAGGGTGTGTTCATCTGTTCGAACAAGAACCTGATAATACCGGATGCATTGTATGATGAGAATGAAGCAAAGAACTGGCTGAAACGTATTTTTTATGTGGAGCAAAAAGATGCAATAGAATCATACAATCTTGAGGAGGACAAAGCGCGCTACATTTTGGCTGCACCAATGGACATTACCGAACTGGTAAAAATAAACTTCAGGAAGGCTCTTGTGCAGCCACTTGCTGCATATCATTTTAGCAATTCATCTAAGCAGAGTCTGTACCTGCAATGCTGTATAACTGGCGAGCAAGTTTGCGCTACGCTGCACAACTATAGCCAACTGCTATGGCACAGGGTGTTTGATTATGGCTGTGCGGAAGATATTGCTTTCGAGATTCGGCACCTCTGTATGGAGAACAACATATCTCCGTCTAAAATATCGCTCAGGTGCAACTCCATCAGCGCTACGGAATATAGCATCATCAATGAACTTTCAGCATACTTCCCCGGATTGAGGGCCGGCAATGGCCGTTCCATCACCACAAACTGGGACGGCGCCGTTTATCTTGCCCAACAATTGGTATCATGCGTATAGTAGGTGGCATATTTGGCGGCCGGAGGTTTAGCCCTCCTGCGCGCATACCCGCAAGACCCACCACCGAGGTGGCTAAAGAGGGCCTGTTCAATATGCTAAATAACATGATAGACTTCGAAGGGCTGAAAACACTCGACATTTTTGGCGGAACAGGTAGCATCAGTTATGAACTGGCATCAAGAGGGGCTGGGGATCTTACTTTAGTGGAGAAAGACCCGACCACGATAGATTTTATCAGGAAGACCGCTAAAGAACTGGATATAGCAGACAAATTGCACATCATTCGCGGTGATGTATTCAAATTCATGAACAGCAATACGGCACAATACGATTTCATCTTTGCCGGCCCGCCATATGCACTGCAGAATATAGATGATCTGCCACTACTGGTGTTTGAAAAGAATATGTTGCTGCCCGATGGTATTTTTGTGCTGGAACATACACCACGGAACGATTACCAGAAACATCCCAGGTTCCTGAAAATGAAGAACTACGGAACCACAGTTTTTTCTTTTTTCACACAACCAACAGCTTAGTATGCAGCGTATCTGTTTATTCCCCGGCACTTTCGACCCCATAACGCTTGGCCACGTAGATGTTATTGAACGGGCAGTGAATATGTTCGATAAACTGGTAATAGGCATCGGCATCAACTCTTCCAAGCAGCCTATGTTCACAGTCGAGCAGCGTATTGGCTGGATAAAAGAGATTTTCAGGAACGAGCCAAGGATTGATGTTGTGGGGTACGAAGGCTTAACGGTGGATTTTTGTAAAAACCTGGATGCCCACTTCATACTGCGTGGCATACGCTACATCAGCGACTTTGAATATGAAAAGGCTATTGCAGACATGAACCGTATGCTGGCACCCGATATAGAAACCGTATTCCTTACCTGTTCACCATTATATTCTACTATTTCTTCCACCCTCGTGCGAGATGTGATACGCAATGGTGGAGATGCTGGCATGTTCGTGCCTAAAGCAGTGAAATTCTAATCCGTTATATAATCTACATGGGCGTTCTTATACTCAGGCCTGTTCACCACTTCTCTCAGCTTCTGGAAAGTGAGGAACGGGCCCTTTGTTACGAACATGTTCACCAGCCACGCGGGCAGGGCGCCCGCCGGATCGAAAGAAACGGTATAAAGTATTTTTAGCTGATCCTTCGAGATCGCAGTAACGTCCCAATGGGCGCTTGATTTTTTTACTCGAACGGTATTTGGCGTTTCCGGCAACTGGTTGGGTTCCGTATTAGCATCAATTGTCAATGAGTGCGGTGCGTTTTGGCTAACAATTATATGCGAGATATAATCCCTGTCAGTAGCAGGCCAGGGCACCTCTAGTTCAGAATAGTAGACAATCTCGTTGGGCGCTACCCTTTTCACCAGTCGGCAATCTTTGCTGCAATAAACCCATTCTTTTTGCTTTGTTACATCCAATAAGAATGCAACAAGCTGCGAGAGTGTTGCGTTTACGGTGCACTCTACCTTTATAGATTTGAAATTGGAGTTTGACGTATTGCCGGTGTAGACCTTAATGCCATCCTCATTTTTCTTTAACTGCCATTGTACCTGCGCTGTTCCGCGGGTAGCGAAGAGGCAGAACATCATGGTTGCCAGGGTCGCGTTTACGCCGGTTAGCTTTAAGTATGACATTACTATAAAACTACAAAAAAGAATGAAAACACATTCTTAATTAAATGTAATTAACAGCAAATCACTGATTTGAGCGACGCCCCATTGCCTTGTGGCGAGTAAATCGCTGTGTTTCGAACATGACGCGTTTTATCAACAGATACAATACCAGCCCATCATCCAACCATCCAAGCACTGGCATATAGTCAGGCACCAGGTCGATAGGAGAAATAATGTATGTAAGAGAAACTGCAATTATCGTAACAGACAGGAAAGACATTTTGTATTGCCCCTTTACTATCTCACGCACCATTTGCAACATTGTTCTGCGATTTTTGAACACGTACCAGCCATGACGAATATTTTGAACCGAACGCACTGAAGTAAACCTTGCCATCACACTTGAGTTTACGCAAAGGTACCTTACCGGGTGTTGCCGCCGTGTTAATGTAATGATGCAGAAAAGTTAACTTTTCTGCAAGTCACCTGTTTGCTCCAATACATCCCTGACAAGCGCATAAGATCTTTTGGCAAGAGCCGGCAGGTCTTTTTTACCCACCCAGATAGCCTCTACTATGTCTTCTTCTTTTTGTGGTCTCAATTTATCAGCTCTGTTGCCACGCATCGTGTACCACGTACTTCGTTTCAGTATTTGTTCGCCTTTCAGCGTGTATATGTGGTAGGTATCACCTATTTTATCGCCAAGAAACACTTCATTCAATCCTGTTTCTTCTTTCACCTCGCGCAGGGCGCAGGTAGCTATGTCTTCACCGGCATCCAGCTTACCTTTGGGTAGATCCCACTTGCCCCGGCGAAAGATCATCAGTATTTCTCCAAGTTCATTATAAACCAGTCCGCCACCTGCATCAATAGTGTGGTACATGGCCGCTAATTGTTCCGTAAGAGAATCGGCCGATACATCTTCAATAATTGCGCCATATACACCAAATTTCTCTAGTTGCTGGGTAGCCTGCTGAAAACTACGGGCAGTAGCCCCATCATACATAACGTAACCTTCGGCTTCGGGATGGGCATTTATGTATTCTTCTCTGTCGGTGGTGAGAATTAGTTGTTTATCGTTGAAATAGATCTTCCGGTTGAAACTCATCTCTGCAAAAGTAAATCTTAAACCCTTGCTATCGAAGAACGTATTAATATTTTATACGATTAAAAAATTTTTATTGAATTTTGCCAACCTTTTGTAATTTTAGTATTGCCTGACATAATTAATCCGTAATTATTTATTGAAAGGTCCTCTATCTCTAGCAACTATAAAAAGTACTGTTTTACTGCTAAAAACTTTCTTATGAGTAAATCTACATCCCTTCTGTCGGCAATATTTCTTTCTTGTTTATCAAATGCCCTGTTTGCCCAAATTGTGGGCACAAGTGCATTTCTAAAAGGACAGTACCTGGAAATTGGAATGCAAGGCAATGGATCCTTTGGCGCAAACGGAAGCCCCGCAGGGTATCATCCGCATAGCCCGGGTACAGCTACAGGCTCTGTATTAAATAGTGTATACGATCATGGCCATGATGGCTGGACTGCCGGAACTCCTGCTTTTATGGGCGATTATATGCAGGCCGGTTTGCCATTCGAAGGATGGGAAATACAGTGGGGAGGCTCTTCAAGAGTACAAGGGTTCCAGACAACAGGGGCTGGTTACACTTTTGCAGGCGGTGCTACTATGACAAGTTCAGGAATTACTTCTTATACAAGTTCTACCGGGCAAACAATTGCTAAATGGTATGGCTTGGCAGGCGGACAGCTTGCTATGAACACAGAAACATATGTGGATACTGGCGCTTCATGGGTAGTTGTCAATGTTAAGCTAAAGAATATTGGCAGTACAACTGTACCCGGTATATATTATTTCAGAAGCTGTGATCCTGATATTGACCAAACATGGTCCGGAGGTGGTTTCGTAAGTGACAACTGGGTTACATACCAGGATGATGCACAACACAGGGTATTGATCTCCGCAAAGGGAACTTTGGCAAATACCTATCTCGGACTTGGAACATTTGACAGCAGGGCCGTTGCGTTGTCTTACA
>JBGAJU010000035.1:0-41864 GCA_044224775.1 Flavipsychrobacter sp. | reverse complement strand
CCCGAGTATCGACAACTTAACCCCTTTGTTTACTATTCGTTTCAGAATATGTATAGTGTCGGCAATCCCGCACTTATGCCGCAATACACTAACAACGTGGAGTTGAAACATAGCTATAAAAATACTGTGGTAACAACATTGTCATGGTCGAGCACTACTGATGTGATACAGGGTTTCCTCACCGTTGACTCTAACAGGGTGAGTTACAATAAGCTGCGGAACATTGCATCGAATGACAATGTCTACCTTAGTGTCGAACTGAACAAAGATCTTGCGAAGTGGTGGTCATTCAGTATATCGGGCACCACATTTTACGCTTATTTTGAAGGAATATTCAACAATGTGTGGAAGAGATCTGAATGGACCGGTTATTCTTTTAATACCGGCAGCCGGTTTGACCTTGGTAAAGGTTGGAGGGCTGAGGTGTATGGTAGCTATACCAGTGGTGGAAGATGGTCGCTGACCTCTTCGTTTAAGCCAATTATCGGGTTTGACTTCGGAGCATCTAAAAAGATAAATGACCATTGGACAGCAAGGATGTATGCGCAAGACCCACTTTACCTTTTTGCACTTAGGGCTGAAGACTACGGTGTAAATTATAGGGCAAGTACCCATTACCGGAATGCTACACGCAGGTTCAATTTTTCGCTTACCTGCACTTTTGGAGGAGAGCAAAAGGACAGCCGAGAGCGGTCTATGGACGAGGCAAGAAGGTTGTAACTGGTTTTATTGGCATACCTTAGCGGCTCATTCAACTGTGTGAACGCATTAAATTATATAACTGATCTTAGTGTAATTGCGGCAGAAGCTGAGGTGAAGGATGAAGAGAACAGACATTTTCTTCAATCGCTGAGGACGTATGATAATACAGAACTGGATAGAATTGCACATACCGTAAATGCGGTGGTGAGTACCGCTGTAGACTGTACCACCTGTGGCAACTGCTGCAAAACACTGGTTATAAATGTGACACATGAGGAAGTTGATGGGCTTGCCAAGTATTTCAACCAATCTCTCGAAGCCGTTAAAGAAAAATATATAGAGGAAAGCTTGGGAGGTAATTGCTTTATTAATGTGATGCCCTGCCATTTCCTGAAAGACAATAAGTGCACTATTTATGAAGGCCGTTTTACTGAGTGTCGTGATTTTCCCCATTTGCACAAACCCGGTTTTAAGGCTCGGCTGGCAGGAACACTTAACTACTATGGCATGTGCCCGATAATTTATAATGTGGTAGAGGAGATGAAATTACGGCTTGGCTTCAAAGAAGTTACCGGATAATACCATAGTAATACATACAAATGCACAATACTACGGTGACAAACAGTACAAAATAAGGAAGATATTTTTCGAAAGCTGCATTGCGCTTACGGTCCTCGATCTTCTCATCAATTTCGTCAAGCATCTCTTCATCATCTCCGGCCAATGTAATGAGCCGCTCTTCTATTTCATCAAGATGGTTTACGTGTAGTTTTTGCACTGCCTTTAGGATCTCCATTATTATTTTCCTATTGGCCGTGGTGTCATTATAATCTTGTAATACCGCAAGGTGTGCATCAGACAGTATGAGTAATATGTAAGCTTTTAGCGCCCGTTTGCTCATACGGTGTGTATCCATTGTGGCAAGGCTTGCATTAAGGTCAAGGCTTACTTTAGTAAGCCAATCGGGCGTAACCTCCTGCACTTGTTGACTTCTGGAGCCAATGCCAGATAACCATCGTTCATCATCATACACGGCACGTTTTACCGAGTTAGAAAGGATAGCGTATGCTTCCTGAACTTCTTTGAATTGTGCTTCGGATAATGGGTTATCTGGGTTTTTATCGGGATGGTACTTTACGGCAAGCGCACGGTATGCCTTTTTGATCTCTGAATGGGATGCAGATGGTTTTACGCCTAATGTCCGGTAGTGGTCTTTCATTCCGCTCTACTTGGTATCTTTATACTTCCACAGGTAAAAACAGGCATAGGTTCGGTACGGCGACCATTTAGCAGATATCTTCAGCATTTTTTCCTTCATGCACTTTTTATCCGTAGCATCCAGCTTGTATATTTTGGTCATCGCCTGTTGTATGCCAAGGTCATCAACGGCAAATACATCTTCCCTGCCAAGTGTGAACATGAGCAGCATCTCCACGGTCCATTTGCCAACACCTTTTATCGGTGTAAGGAATGCTATCACATCCTCGTTGCTCATTTTGTATAGCTTCTTGTCATCTGCATTATGCTCTATAACATATCGGGCCACATTTTGCACATAGTTTACTTTGGCATTAGACAATCCTATAGCCCTGAGTTTTTCAAACGATGTATCTGCTATTTGCTGTGGCGTTGGCTCTTTTCCTCCATACAGTTCCAGGAAACGTTTAAAAATAACCTCTGCTACTTTGGTAGATAATTGCTGGCTCATAATGGAAGCGCAAAGACGAAGACAGATATTCTTGCGCTTTTTCAGTTTGTACGGTTCCACGGATAGTAGTACAGGGAGTAACTTTTTATCTTTTGATAGGTGCTCAATATGAACCTCTTTCGTTTTTATGGCCATAAACAGTAAAAGTAGCGATTATAATTGCAGCTTATGTGACAAAAAGAACAGGAATTTGGTAATTACATGTATATACACGTAATTTTGTGGTATAATAATTAAATCGCCGGTAAGGCTTAATTTTATAAAGATGCACAGGCGAATATTGATAAAAGCAGGCGGCCTTGTGGCCCTTGCACAAATTTCGGGTATGAATACTTTATCTGCGCTTGAGGCGCTGGGCCGCGAGCTTGCCCCGTCTGAAAAAATGCCCGTGATGTTTGTAGGGCATGGATCACCAATGAATGCCATTGAAGACAATGAATACCATAAAAGCTGGGAGGCGATAGGAAAGAAACTGCCGCGGCCTCAGGCAATACTGTCTATATCGGCACATTGGTTAACGAAGGGCACAAAAGTTACCGGCATGAGCAAGCCGAAGACTATACATGATTTCGGAGGCTTCCCCAAAACATTGTTCGATCAGCAATACCCTGCGCCCGGCACACCTGAGTTTGCAAAACTTACAGCAGACCTCATTACTTACAGCCATGTGCAGACGGATGATAGCTGGGGATTAGACCATGGTACATGGAGTGTGCTATTGCCAATGTATCCTATGGCAGATATCCCGGTTTATCAATTAAGCCTCGACTATGACCAACCACCTGCCTACCATTACGAAATAGGTAAGCAGCTAAGCAAGCTGCGCGAGAAAGGCGTGCTGATAATAGGCAGTGGTAACCTGGTGCATAACCTCGGCAGGGTGGACTGGAGCAATTCCGGGAAAAAGTTTGACTGGGCAGTGGAGTTTGATACCAAATTCACCAATTGGATGGATAAGGGGGACCACGCGTCTATACTTAACTACCAAAAACTGCTGGGCAGCACCGCCACTATGGCACACCCGACTTACGATCATCTGTTGCCGCTGTTCTACATATTGGGCCTGCAGCAAAAGAATGAGCACATTACCTACTTCAATGATAAGATAGATATGGGGTCTATATCTATGAGGTCGTTGGTGATACGGGTTTAGTGTAACGTTTACGGATAAAGTAAGCGATAATTCCTGTGCCAATAATTCCTAATGAGGCAAAAATATAAGTCGGTTTTATTGTAAGATAAATAAACAACCAAACTACAATGCTAACAATAGCAGGTATAGGAAACAATGGCATCTTAAAAGGCCGGTCTTCCCCTTTATGTTTATAATTCCATACAATAACTCCAACTGCCTGCGATACGAACTGCACCAAAATACGCATGGTAAGTATGGCTGTAATAGCCTCACCCAGCCTGAAAAGTAGGCTGAAAATGAAACCTAGTCCACCTACCAGTAGCAATGAAACATGCGGGAAGTGATATTTAGGATGCACTTTCGCAAATACACTAAAAAAATCGCCGTTCAGCGCTGCAGCATAGGGAATGCGGGAGTAACCCAATATAGCTGAGAATAGCGAGGCTAATGCAATGATCAGGATGAGCACAGTAGCAAATTGGGCAACAGTCGCATTGTATAGCTGCTCGAAATACAGGCTTGCCACAAAGTCTGATTTTGCTACTGTTTCCCATGGCAGCACCCCCACTATAACACTTTGCATACCCAGGTAGAAAATGACAATGCCCGTGATGGAAATGAGAATGCTGCGCGGAATATTCTTTGCCGGGTCTTTTATCTCCGCACCTAGGTGACATACATTGTAATAACCAAGGTAGGAGTAAACTGATTTTAATGAAGCTTGTCCAAGCGCAACAAATAGTAAGGAGCTGCTGTCGAAACTATCCAGGCGCAGATCGAATGCTCGCGCTGTATTAAAATGCGGAATGCCTGACAAGATAAGCCATATAATGGTGCCGCCGGTTATGATCCATAATACAACCGATATCTTACCAATGCTTTTGATATTGCGGTAGAGTAATGCGATGAGCAATAGAACCAGCCCTCCGCTAACCATTTTCTTTTGGATGTCCGTAACTGGCACGAGGTATGAAAAGTAATTAGAGAAGCCAATTGCGCCACTCGCTATCACCAGCGGCGCCTGCAATGTTGTCTGCCATATAAACAGGAACGACATCAATCTGCCTCCCTTCTTCTCGCCAAATAATTTCTGTAAAAAAACATAGCTGCCCCCTGCCTGTGGCCATCGCGCACCCATCTCTGCCCATACCATGCCATCGGCATAAGAGAGTACCGCACCCAGCAGCCATGCCAATATGCTTGCCGGACCGTGCATGGTGGCCACAATAATAGACATAGTGACGAAAGGGCCTATGCCCACCATGTCTATCATATTGATAGCTGTTGCCTGCCACAGGGATAACCCCCTTTCAAGTTTTGGCGTATTAGATGTCATTAATTTACTGGTAAAATTTGGCACTAGTCCTGCTGCACATTTATTTTGCTCATGTCCACTTTCTTCCATGTATCGCCCACGCTATAGAGTAGTAAATAGTTATCAGCCGGTTTTTTGAGGATAAGGTTGTATCGTTGTCCCGCATTCTTCATATCCACCTTGTAGTCGGGGGTTTCATAGCTTAGCGCACCGTGTCCTTCATACCACCACCAGGTGCCGGTATGGTTAAGTTCCACCGAAATAACAGTATCGTTCAATACTTTGACATGTGCCCCGTTATATGTTTCCACCATATTATAGGATGCAACATCATAAATAGTATTCTTTGGCACTTTGCCTGTGTACACTTCCATCATGTTGCGCAGATTACTTTCGCGCTGTGCACCTATCATCGCTGCGCCATTCATATTTTCCGGTATGTTCAGCAGCAATACTGTTTTGCTTTCGTCGTTAGGGAAATTCTCAATTAGCTTTTTATCAATAATGTCTGCGTCTGTCCATGATGAGTTTACTTTAATGGTAAAGAACAGGTTTGTGTCTATGTAAAGGCAGAACAGCCCTATATGCAGGTATTTGTTTTGTATGACTACGGATATTAGCACAACCAGCACAGCATAAATGAAGGGTGCCGAATAATATATATACCGGTCATAAAACACCCAAAGGGCAGACATAGGAAATGCCAGTGGGATAAGGAAGAACAGGGTCATCATACTCCAGGTCATGAGCAGGAATATGGCTTTTGCGGTGTTGTTGAGAGATTTTACTTTAAGCAGGCAATAGGAAAAATAGCCGGTAACTAGTCCGTAAAAGGTAATGATGCCCGGTAGTGACTCAAAGAAGTGATAAACGCTGTCTTTAACAGCTTTGGAGAAATAGCGGCCAAGGAAAAGTATATGGAAAAGATATTTAGCCGGTTTGGACAAGTACACCAGTATCGGCTCGCTGAATTCTGTTTTGTGTGGCCTTACGGTACCATAAACCATATACAGCGCAATAAAGTAGATAGCCAGCAAGGTTAGTAGGGGTAAAAAGATGTTGAGTATCGTTTTGCGAAAGATGCCGCTATCGTACCCCAGCGCGAACCTGTAATAAAGCGCTAGTGTGAGCACAAAGAATGGCGCGAGGTAGAAAATTGGGTTGGTGAAAGCTGATAAGGAGAAGAATAGAATTGAACCCAATACATATTTGCTATGCAGTGTATGCTGGTATTTCTGCGCCTGGCTGATAACAAGCAGCATCAGCAGGAAAGAGAGCAGGTAATGGAAACATGCCCGCCATACAAGCACCTCTGATATGTGGGGCGAAAAGGTGAAAATGGCAGCGGTAGCTAAGGCTATTGTACTGCTGTGTTTAACTAATGAGTCAGAAAGGATAGCCCTGAAGATGGAGAACAACAACATTGCATTTAGTGCATGCATGGTGATGTAGAGTATGCTCCACATCCACGGGCTCATACCCCATATATTGTAAAAAATGTAGTAGTGCAGTGCATAGAGCTGGTAAAATCCTTGGTCAGCTGAGTAGCGGGTGTTGATGAAGTCTGAGAATGTGTGGTGTTTCATGTTGTATAGAAAGCCTACGCCATCTACGCCATCTATCACCCAGCCCGCCTCATGTGTAGCTATATATATGGCAAAAGTTATCACCCAGAGTATCACAAATACCCATCTGTTCTTTATTACAGACAGTTTTGATAATATCGGGTTGTTCATTTCCATTGCTTCAAATTAATACTGGTCTTCGTTTTTCTTGTTCATATTTACCGTCCGCCATTGGTCGCCCTGCTGAAAGAGTATCAGATACTTTTCTGCAGGTTGTTTTAAAACTATATCGTACCAGTGGCCCATATCTATCATGTTCAATTTGTAGTCTGCGTTTTCATAGCTCACTGCGCCAAAGTCGGCATACCACCACCACGTGCCCCATTGGTTCAGGGTCACTTTTATAGTGCTGTCGTTTATTACCATCACATGCGCGCCATCTTCCCGCGTGAGCATATTATAGGCAGCTACATCGTATATTTTATTGGGTATTGATTTCACGAACAAGTCATACTGTTTTTTAAATTCTCCTTCCTGTTGAGCACCTATCATAGGGATGCCGTTCATATTTTGCGGCAGATTGAGGATAATGACTGTTTTGTCTCCCGGATCTGGCATTTCTTTTAGCAGTCGATTGGTGATATAAGCAGAGTGTTTCCAGGTGAGATTGACCTTAATTGTGAAGTACAGATTAGCTACCCCTATCAGGAAGATCAATATACCTTCCACATACTTGTTAGGAATATAGTTCAACAACAGCGCAACCAGCATGTAGATAAAGGCATCAAGGAAATAAGTGTAGCGGTCGAAAAACACAAGCAGCATATCTGGGAAGGCGAGCGGTAAGATAATTGCCTGTGCCAGTACTGCCCAAGCAAAGAGCAATGCTGTGGCTTTGCCGCGCATGCTCATACCTGTGAACCTGGTTCCTATATGCAGACATAGCAGGATAAATGCATTATAGAACATAATGAGGGCGGCAGGCGACCCGATGAAATCATAAACGGCTTTACGGATCTCGAAAGAAAAGAACCTGCCCATGAACAGTATATGGAAAATATACCTTGCAGGTTTGCAGATGTAGTTAGTGAATGGTTGCCAGAAATTAGACCCTATATGAGCAAACATATAGCTATAGACTACTTTAAGGATAACTATGTGCACAGCGAATAGGATCAGCTGGGGTAGAATAAACCACCTGAGTGTTTTTTTGTAGGTTTCTTTATCGAACCCTAGTCCGTAATGGTAGTACAATGCCATGCCAAGACAAAACCACGGGGTGAGATAGAATATTTCTAAAGAGTAGGTGGAGCATAAGTAGATGATGCCTGCCCACCACGCATATTTTCTATCAGGAGTATGGATGAACTTTTGCAGGCACCATAACACCAGCAAGATGAGCATAAAACCCTGCAGGTAGTGAAATGCAGACTCCCACACGATTACTTCCGAAATGTGCGGACATACCGTGTAGAGCGCTACGCCGGCTAAGGCGATGTTTCTGCCGTTTTTTATGCCCGTATCTGTGAATAAGCGGGCGCATACCGTGTAAAACAGGAAGCAGTTAACAGCATGCATGGTTATCATAAGGAGGTGCCATGCATAAGGGTTCGCTTTTATAAGCTTGAAAATGATATAGGTGGTGAATTGCGTGAACTGGTAGAGACTGGGTATCTCAGACTGAGTATTATTGATGTAATCCCAGAACGACAGATTTTTTATGTTCTGTAACCACCCCGCAGCATCCCTTACCCAACCGGCTTTTGCAGCAGGCAGGTAAATAATAAACGTAAGCAGCCAAAAAGCAGCAAACACCGGCAGGCCCTTTTGGACGAACAGTTTGTTTAAAGATTTTTTTTCGCTTATGAGAGGTGTTTGCAAAAGAACTGTTATTATTAAAACAAATATCGGAACTAATTTTTCAACGTATCAACTTTAAAACTGCTCAACATTTTTATTATTTACATCCACCTTTTTCCATGTATCGCCAACCTGGTATAAAAGTAAGTAATCATTCAATGGATGTTTAAGTACCAGTTCGTACCAATGGCCAGGGTCCATGAGATTCATTTTGTAGGCTTCATTCTCATAACTGGCAGCGCCAAGGCGGCTATACCACCACCATGTACCCCATTGATTAAGGGTGACGTGTAGCAAAGAGTCGCCATAAATGGCCACGTGCGCGCCGTCGGCAGGTGTAACCATATTGTAAGATACTACATCATAGACCGTATTGTTAAGCTTTTTGGGGTTATTTACATTGTACATTTCCTTAAAGGCACTTTCCGCGAGTGAGCCTATCATTGGAACACCATTCAAATTAGCCGGCAGGTTCAATAAGAGAATGATCTTATTCCCCGGGTCCGGCATCTTATGTGAAAGGTTGTATACGATATCCGCTGATTGTTTCCAATAGTTATTGACCTTCCATGTAAAGTAACCATTGACAACGGCATATAGCGCGATAATAAAGTAAGCAGCTTTTCTATTAAGAAACCTGATAAGAAAATAGGAAAACAGGATGTAAATAAATGGTAGCATATAGTATGAGTACCTGTCATACCGCACATACTGAATGTCGGATATCCACATTGGGCATACAATGGCAATGCAGATGACCAGCCAGAAGAAAATAAGCATCATGGATTTTGCTGATGGAGTTAATTTTCTGAAAAATAAAAGCAACAGAGAGCATACAATGATTAACGTGCCATAGAAAGCGATCAGACCTTTGGGACGTGTGAAGACATAGTAAACGTACTTCTTTATCTCCTCAGGATAAAACCGGCCCAAAAACAAATTGTTGAACAGGTATGAAGGCGGCTTACGCAAGAATTCGGTGACCGGTTGTTGTATATCGGTACCCAGATGACTTACATAAAAGCCCGTCACTAAACGCAATAGTACCAGGTGCACTATGAACAAAAGAAAGAGCGGAACGACAAAAAACAGAAGCGCCCTGATGAATACACGTTTGCCGATGTTCAACACCACATAGTAATAAATAACTAACGATAGAATGAACCATGGCGTGAGATAAAAAAACTCCAGCGAGAAAGTGGAAAGGAAAAACACAATAGACGAAAACCATGCATATTTAATATGCATGGTGCTTAGATATTTTTGGGTCCAGTAAATGATAGATAAAGTGAGCAGCATGCCCTGCAGGTAGTGAAAGGATGCTTTCCACACGATAACCTCTGATAAATGTGGGCATATGCAGAAAAGAAATGCACCGCAAAAAGATATGGCAGTAGCATTTTTTACGGTCGATGCGCTGAATATTTTATGTGTAATAGTAAACAGTAATGTTGCATTGATCGCCTGGAGGGAAATGAACAAAATATGCCACAACCAGGGATCTGTATGGAAAAGCTTGTAAAATATATAGGTGATAAATTGAGTGAACTGGTACATGCTGGGGATAAAAACCTGCATTCTATTGATATAGCCTTTGAAGGTTTCGCCTTCAATGCTCGTCAGCCAATGCATAGTGTCGTCAACCCAACCGGCCTTTGCTGCAGGTAAATACAACGCAAATACAGTCACCCAGAAGAGTCCGAAAACATAAAGCGTACGCGGCCTCGTAGAGTGGGCCGGGTTTGACTGGTTTAAGAATATGGTTATACTCATCAGTTTTGGGTTACAACAAATTTAACTCAATATTGGTCAATACCTTTTTTGTTCAGGTCAGCTACGCGCCACTCACGCCCCACACAGTACAATACAAGATATTCAGATGCCGGATGTTTCAGGATAATGTCGTACCAATGCCCGGCATCGCGCATGGTCACTTTGTAATCCTCATTTTCATAATCTGTGGCACCATAGCCATAGTATAGCCACCATGTCCCCCATTGGTTCAGCGTAACCCGAATGGTACTGTCATCCAGCACTTTTACCTGAGCACCATCTAGTGGTGTTCGCATATAAAAGGCTTCAACATCATATACTTTGTTAGTTATTTTATCGGGCCGTATTGAATTATACAACATTCGGAACTCCCCGTCATCACGGGTGCCAATCATTTGGACCCCGTCAAGACATTCAGGTAAGTTCACTAACAATACCGTTTTTGCCGGGTCATTCGGGAAAGTAGCTACAAGGTTATTCACTATATCTGCCGACTGCTGCCAGTAGGCATTTACCCTATGAGTAAAACGATAATTCACGAGAGCGATCAGCACTAAGGCCACAATAAATAGATATTTCCTGAGCAGATTGGTTAGTGTCAATGCAAGCAGCATAAAAATAAAGGCATCCAGCACGTAGGTATACCGATCGTATATAGCCAGCCCTGTCTCGGGAAGCCATAAAGGCGTTATTAAACCTAACGATAACACACAAAATGCCAGCAGCAATACAAATACTTTCCACGCAGTGCTTAATTTTCGGTATCGCAACAAAATGCTTATTGTAACTATTGCAAGCAAACTATAAAAAACACCCACAGCTGATCCCGTTTCACAAAAGCGATAGATTGTAGCTCTTGTATTTTCCGGGAAGAACCTGCCCACGAAAAGAATGTGGAACAAGTATTTAAGCGGTTTTGAAAAAGTAGTGACATTTGCCTGTAAAGAAACTGACCCGATATGAGCAACAGATTGATGGTAACGTATACGCAGCAATATAAAGTACACCGCAAACATTAGCCCTTGTGGCAATGTAAAGCAAAGAAGTAATTTTCTCAAAACTTGCCGCCCTGAAAGCTGGTAGTATATGCCGGTGAGCAAAACAAATAACGGTGTAAGATAAAATACCTCCAGGCAATAAGTACTGCACATGAAAACAATACCGCCCCAAACTGCATAGCTTGTTTTTTGCGTCAAGATGAATTGCTGTGTAAATAGTAACACCAGCATCATGAGCAGCAAACCTAGTAGGTAATGGAATGCAGGTTCCCACACTACAACCTCCGATATACAAGGGCTTAGACAGAAGAGCAACCCGCCGGCGAACGCAGCGATCGCTGAATTGCGTACCGATGCACCAGCGAACAACCTGCTGAAGAAAAGGAATAACAGCAACGCATTAACTGCCTGAATAGTGATATACAGGATGTGCCATAACCATGCGTTAGCGCCAAATACATGGTAGAATGCGTAAGATACTACCTGCGTGAAATGATAAAGACTAGCTATGCCTGATCCGGTACGGTTCACATAGTCAGCAAAACTTTTGGTGGTTATCGCTTCTACCCATCCCGGAAAATCACCCACCCGTCCGGCCTCAGCCGTCGGCAGGTATACAACAAACACAGGCAACCAATAAAGACAGAACACAACCAGGCTACTGAATTTCCATCGTTGTTCAATACCATTTGCTGTTATGTTTTGTGCAGTCATTAGTTTTGTTCAATATTTTTTTTGTCCCAGTCCACTATCTTCCAGTTACTGCCTACCTGAAACAGAATAAGATAATCGGATGCCGGGTGTTTCAAGGTCAACTCATACCTGTGCCCCGGGTCCACCAGGTTCATTTTATATTCATTGTTCTCATAACTGTCCGCGCCCATATCTCCATACCACCACCATGTACCCCATTGATTAAGAGTCACCTGCACAGCACTGTCGTTAAGCACATTTACATGAACTCCGTTGTCTGGTGTCAACATATTATAAGCACAAACGTCATACACTTCGTTGGTGATCTGTTTGTTTTCATAGAATAGGTTCCTCATTGTTTTGAATTCACTTTCCGGCTGTGCCCTCATGATCAGTGCACCTTTTATGCAGTTAGGGAGGTTTAGCAACAGTATCTTTTTATTGCCGGCTTCCGGGATCCCAGTTAACAGGCTTTCCGCAATAGAAGCCGCATTATGATGTGATTCGTTAGTTTTGATGGCGCAGATAAGATTGGGTATGAAATAGACAAGGAACAATAGTATGGCAATTGGTTTTAACCGTACAAAGCTCACAAGCAAAATAAACATAATGGAGCTGAAAGCAGCAGGGATATATAGGTATCTGTCGCCTATCACACGGAGTATCGGGGCAAAATCAAGTGGGGTAGCCAGTAGCACAAATGCTATACATATTAGGCCAAAAAGAACGATTGCTTTGATCTTGATATGTATTTTGCGGAAAAAGAACAAAAAAACCAGTAACGACAATATTACAGCACTGTAAACAACAGCCACGGCCAACCCCGATTCAAAAAAGGCATAGACTTTCAATTTCATGTCCTGCGGGAAATAACGACCTAGGAAAAGGAGATGAAAGAAATACAGTATTGGCTTGTTCAGCAAGCTTACAGGATTATCCAGCGATAATACGCCTATATGTGCCAGCCTGT
Organism: Flavipsychrobacter sp.; assembly: GCA_044224775.1. Taxonomy (GTDB): domain Bacteria; phylum Bacteroidota; class Bacteroidia; order Chitinophagales; family Chitinophagaceae; genus Nemorincola. The sequence continues at coordinate 29,145 of JBGAJU010000035.1, read as the reverse complement.
TACCCCAAAAAATACGGATGAAAGTCAGGTGGGATATGAACATGATTATCTGTGGTACAAAAAACAGCAATATTGACCTTTTAAAGATCGCCGTATCATAACTTAACGCCATCCGGTAGTAAAGTATTACAACAAGCACCAGCCAGGGGGTAATGTAAAACACCTCTAACGAAAATGTGGATATGAGATATATAATACCGGATATCCATGCATATTTTACTTCCCGGGTATCAATAAACCGAAGTAACCACCAAAGAATGAAGAGAATGAAGATGAACCCCTGAATATAGTGGTAGCACATTTCGCGCACTATGACTTCGTTGATATGAGGCGTAACACAAAAAAGTAAAACGGCGCTGAATGACAGGACGTATGGACGTGAGATATTTGAGTCCTCCAGTATCTTCCTGAAGAGTTTGAAAAGTAAAAGAGCAGTTACAGAATGTAGTGTAACATGCAGCAGGTGCCACAACCATGCATCCAGTCCAAAGAACTGGTAAAAAATATATTTTACCAGCTGACTGAATTGGTAAAGTATGGGTAGAGCTGAACCTTTGGTATTAATGAAATCGAGGAATGTATCGCTTTTTATGGTCAGCACCCAGTAGGGAAAGTCGCCATCCATGCCCGCTTTTGCCGCAGGAATGTATAGTACAAACGTAACCAGCCAAAAAATGGAAAACAGCACGAAGGAGTTATCCAGGTATTTAGGCACCTCCCGGTTGGTTGAACTGTATGAACTCAAGGCCATCTGCAGAAATTAGGATAAAGATAGATATTAAGGTTTAGTTGGCTAGTTTTTCATTTACAAGATCAACCCAAAGTTGCCTTCCTTTCGTGTTCCAGTGGGTATCGCCGGGCTGGTAAAGCAATTCCCCCGCATTTTTGAAAGCTGTATAGGCATCAATGATCTTCATCCGTAAACGCTTGTCGCTTTGTAGGGCAGGTATGAGGCCGTTATAACCTTCTGGCTGCACAATGGTAGCCGAATTTGGAATAACCGAAAAGTAAATTTCATCAAATCCATTCTCCTTATAGTGGTCGTATATCTTGTTAAGCTTATCTACCATCCAGTCTATATCTGCCGGGGTGATAGGCACATACGAACTGCCGGGGTCGGTAAGTGAAACTGTTTCTTTGAGGAAAAGGAAATTCTTGTCTTTGGAAATGACTACATCTCCCGAAGCCCTGTTGAATATGTAATAATTCAATGCGGCCTTATATTCAAACATCGGGAAGATGAAGTTGTAATTGAATAGATTGGCTTGCAGGTTCTGGTTGATGTATTTATTGAAGAGGTCATTGATCTCAAATCCGGGTATAACAGATGCCATGTAGGGCTGATGCAAATAATTGGCAGCGATACTTTTCTTTTTTATCAGGGAGTCGCATAGCTCGTCAAATATCTGCAGCCCACCATAGTACGCACGCAGGTAACGTTCGGATACTTCCAATACCAGTATATTTCGTTTAGTCGGGTCAAGGTGGTAATTCAGGCCATGGTTCCTGTCTATAAGGTGGTAATCTGCCACCCCTGCAAAGGCAGAGTCTGGTAGGTGATAGGTGTAGCTGTCGCCATGCAGGTATAAAGCAATATTCTTTTGCCCGTTATAAGCCGGTTTTTTTAGCGGTGTGTGATCGGGTGAAGGATTAAATCGTTTTACAAAGTCGAGATAGCTGAGGCTCACCAGGTCTCCGTTCTTCATTTGGTATGCTCCCCACCATTTGTCATGGTCCCTGTGGTCAACTACAAACTGCATCGCCCTCCGCGAAGTGGACATATATAATGCCACAAGGCCGAAGATGATGAATATGTAGCTGAGCACTTTTTTGAACATAACCTAGAACTGGAAATAAATAAATTGATTCTCAGCAAATACACCAAAGAAATAACAGATCAATACCATAATGGCGGTGTAGAGGTAAAAGCGGGCGTTACTTGCGATGAGGAACCCCTTTCCGTAGCGCTCACGCAACATCATTATCGCGACTACCATAATTGAGAACAGGAACTCTACTGTGTTAATACCTATGTAGTTTGAGCCACCAATGAATGAACATATACGTTTTATATACGCCCATGCAGTCGCCAGATTCTCAGCCCTGAAGAATACCCACAAGAAAGTAACCAGTACAAAAGTGACGACCACGTTGAGTGTGTTGAAGATAAATGGCCTGTCCTTTTCAGCAGTAACTTTTCTGGTTAACAACACAACAAAAAGCCCATGCAGCGCGCCCCATATTACAAATGTCCAGTTTGCGCCATGCCAGAGCCCGCTTAGCAGGAAGACGATAAATACATTGATCTTACGGCGTAGCTCTCCCTTCCTGTTGCCACCTAGGGGTATGTATAAATAATCTCTGAACCAGCTTGAAAGCGAAATATGCCACCGGCTCCAGAATTCCTGTATACCACGAGATAGATAGGGTTGGTTAAAATTCTCCATCAAGCGGATGTTCATCACTTTGGCGGCACCGAGGGCTATGTCGGAATAGCCTGAGAAGTCACAATATATCTGGAACGAATAGAATACAGCACCAATAAATAAAGCGATCGACGAGCTTTCATCTGTATGGGCAAATGTGCGGTCAACCACCATAGCAAGCCGGTCTGCGATCACTACTTTTTTAAAGAAACCCCATAGCATACGTGCAAGACCTTCTTTTACATTGTCCCAATCATAAGGCCTGAATTCCTTTAGCTGCGGCAGTACGTTTTGCGGACGCTCGATTGGGCCGGCAACCAGCTGGGGATAGAACATTACATACAATGCATACACTACAAAATTTCGTTCAGCTTTTTGATTGCCACGATATACTTCTATCGTATAGCTCATAGCCTGGAACGTATGGAATGATAAACCAATGGGCAATGCCATCTTCAGGATCGGTAACGATATCGGGTGGCCAAAGAAGTTGAGGCTGGAATGTATATTGTCGATAAAGAAATTGTAGTATTTAAAAACCGCCAATGTGCCAATATTGGCGATCAAACTTATTATGAGCCATAATTTGCGAGTTTTGCCTTCATTGCGCTCTATTAGGAAGCCCGCAAAATAATCGACTACTATTGTGCCGCCGAGTATGAGAATATACTCGGGTATGAACGACATATAAAAATAACAGCTCGCAACCAGCAATAACCATATTCTCCCGGTCTGACTTTTCAGCCTGAAGAACCATAGTGTAACCACCATGAAAAAGACAAGAAACTGCAGCGAATTAAATACCATTATTGTTGATTACCTGTTATTGCCTTGTTACTTTCGTTTGCTAAGATATTATTCACCAGCAGCAGCCATTCCTGCATGCCGGTATTATTCCAATGTGTGTCTCCTGCCCTGAAAAATATTGCCGGGTTCGAATGATGCTTAAAAATACTATAAACATCGATACACGGCATTTTCATGCGTAGGTCATTTTGTATAAATGGTATGGCCTGGTTATAATATCCGGGTTGCAGGATACTTGCCGTATTCGGGATAACGGAGAAATATACTTCGTCAAATCCCGCTTTTTTGTAATGATCGTAGACAGCATTCAATGATCTGACAAGATTGTCCACCTCGTGCTTTTTCAGGGGGCTGTAGCTGCTTAGCGGTCCGGCCCCTACGGTGGGCTTAAAAAAGAGATAGTTGCCATCGTCAGAGATCACAACATCTCCTGACGCCCTGTTGAACCATTTATAGTTAATAGCAGCCTTAATTTGTCGGGCAGGCAACAAAAACCCATAATTGAATAAATGATACTCGAGGTTTTGGTTAATGTGAGGGTTGAAAAAGGTACCTATGCCGGACCGCGTTGCCTGGGTGTAAGCCGTGTGTGAATTAGGAGCAGTATTATCAGGTATTTGTTGACCAGGTTTGTGGATACGTATGCAGTCGAAAAAAGCAGTGTCTTTGAATCGGCCACGCAAATAACGTTCAGAAAGTTCCAGTACTAGGATGTTTCTTTTACTGGTATTCAGCTGGAAATCAAAACTCCCGATCCTCGCAATGAAATGAAACTCATTTACGTGCTTAAAAGCATGTTTCGGTATGTCGCGCACGTAACTGTCTCCGTACAGGTAAAGGTCAATATTCGTTTCTCCTTCTCTGGTCGGCTTGACGAAATTGTAAGTGTTTGGCTCACAAAAACGATCAATAATTCCCAAGTAAGACATATTTGTAAGATCTCCCCATTTACCAACCTGTTCAGCCCACCAAAATACCCTGTTCAAATCATTTGTCCTGGTGTCACGCACCCATTCTGACATCTTCACCGAGCTTGATAGGGCTAGTGCGACAACTCCGGCAAGGATACTCAGGTATATGAAGAAGGCTCTCATATAATATCAATGGCTAAAAATAAGCCTTGTTAACGTCTAAAAAAATAACCGCCCCTTGAGGCGGTTATTTCTATTAATAGCTTGTACTTATCTTATGAACAGCAGCTCCCTGTATTTTGGCAGTGGCCACATTTTGTCATCAACCACCAGTTCCAGCTTATCGGCGTGGTAACGTATCTTATCGAAGTAGCTCTTCACTTCGTGGCAGTACTTCAATGCGCGTGTGTGCATATCAGCTACCTCGTTCGCCTTCTTACGAGCTTCCAGCATAGCTTCTACGCTGTCATTCAGGTTCTGTATATGTCCGCTTATCACCTCTACAAGGTTCAATTGTGCCTTGTATGTGTTTTTGTCCAGTCCTATTTCTTTCAGTCCACGAACGTTTTCTATCAGTACATTCTGGTAGCTGACCGCTGCAGGCAATACATGGTTGGTGGCCATATAACCTATGATGCGTGCTTCTATCTGCACTTTCTTCACATAGTCCTCAAGCATTATCTCGTGGCGTGCTTCCAGTTCGCGTTTGCTGTAGATACCGTTATCATAGAACAATTGTTTGCTGGTCTCAGTCACGAATGCATCCAGGGCTTCAGGTGTAGTTTTGAAGTTGTCAAGGCCGCGACGCTTAGCTTCCTCCGCCCATTCATCGCTGTAGTTATCACCCTCAAAACGAATCTTCTTCGACTTGGAGATGTAATCGCGTAATACCTGCAATACAGCTATTTCCTTCTTCTCACCCTTGTCTATCAATGCATCCACGTCTTTTTTGAACTGTTTCAGCGTATCGGTCATGATTGTGTTCAGCACAATCATCGGTGATGCGCAGTTGGCAGAAGAACCTACGGCACGGAATTCAAATTTGTTCCCTGTGAACGCAAACGGGCTTGTGCGGTTACGGTCTGTATTGTCCATCAACAGTTCGGGTATCTGCTTGTGGATGTCCAACTTCAGTATTTGTTCGTCCTGCTCGCTGAACTTGTCGGTCACCCTTGATTCTACTTCGTCAAGTACTTGCGACAAGTATTTGCCAACATACACAGACATAATGGCCGGTGGGGCTTCATTGGCACCAAGCCTGTGATCGTTGTTTGCCGATGCTATTGAGCCGCGAAGCAGGTTAGCATGGTCGTGCACCGCTTTGATAGTGTTCACAAAGAAGGTCAGGAACATGAGGTTAGTACGGGGTGTCTTGCCGGGCGACAGCAGGTTCACACCCGTATCGGTAGCAAGGCTCCAGTTATTGTGCTTGCCCGATCCGTTCACACCTGCAAATGGCTTCTCGTGCAGCAAAGCCCTTAGCTTATGGCGTTTAGCCACTTTGTTCATCACGTCCATCAGCAGGGTGTTGTGGTCCACTGCTATGTTGCATTCCTCAAATATTGGTGCGCACTCAAACTGCGCCGGTGCTACCTCGTTATGCCTTGTGCGCAGCGGTATGCCCAGCTTGTATGACTCCTGCTCAAAATCCTGCATGAAGGCATACACACGCTCAGGTATAGAGCCAAAGTAGTGGTCTTCCAGCTGCTGTCCTTTCGCCGGTGCATGGCCTATCAGGGTGCGTCCGCACATCATCAGGTCTGGGCGGGCATTGGCTATAGTTTCATCTACAACAAAATACTCCTGCTCCCAGCCCAGTGTCGCGGTTACCTTAGTTACATTCTTATCAAAATAATTACAAACATCTACCGCAGCAGTATTCAACGCAGCAATAGATTTCAGCAACGGCGCCTTATAGTCAAGCGACTCACCATTATATGCAATAAATATAGTAGGGATGCAAAGTGTCTTGCCCGATCCAGCCTCCATAATGAATGCAGGTGAAGAAGGATCCCATGCAGTGTAACCGCGTGCCTCGAAGGTTGCACGTATGCCACCGTTAGGAAAGCTTGATGCGTCGGGTTCTTGTTGTATCAACGCATCGCCGTCAAAAAGCTCTATGGCAGTGCCATCGCTCTTTATCGTAAAGAAAGAGTCATGTTTTTCAGCAGTGGTGCCGGTTAATGGCTGGAACCAGTGCGAAAAGTGGGTAACGCCATGGCTCTCAGCCCAGGCTTTCATACCTGCCGCCACCTGGTCGGCCATCCTACGGTCCACCTTAGTGCCTGTCTTCGCCGAGTTCACGAGGCTTTTGTAAGCCTCATCAGTCAGGTGTTCACGCATTATGCGGCCCGTAAATACGTTATTCCCAAAAATTGAGGTGATCTTCTTATCACCGTAGCCGGATATTTTTTTCTCCTCACCGGTAGCTACTGATTGGAGTGCCTGGAAACGTAAAGACGACATAATATTAAATTTTACGCAAATGTAGATAATTTTTCAGTTTTGCATAATTATTTTCTGAAAAAACTAAAAAATAACAACATTACAATAAAAAATAATAAATCAGGTAATTACCCAAACCTGTGAATTTATTACAAAAGAACAGGCAAAATCGCTGTGTATCAGCCCATTAAGCTGTATAACCTGCGGCAATTCAGACAATTTAAAAAATATCGTCATTTCATAATTTTCCGGGTTATTGTCGAAATATTCGATAGGTAGGTGTTCAATAAAATCTACTCCGCGCTTCCCGTTCCATTTATATGCCGCCTCTTTGGCACACCACGCCAGCGTTATTAATTGCTCATTATGGAAGAGTTTTTGCTCGGCTTCTGATAAAAACTTATCCTGTATACGTCCAATGTTATGGTGCCAGGTCTGGATATCTATACCCGCTTCATTGTGTGGGTCTATCATCGCAGCCACATAGGGCCATGAGTGAGATATGGAAAAATAATACTCGTTGTCCTCAATGCGCGGCTTATCATGCTCATCCTTTCCAATACTCATTAACGGGAAGTCCTCAACAAGGTGCTTTAAAAGGTATCGGCCTGCCAGGTGCTCTACCCGTCTTTTTTCATTTTTGATGTTGCTTTCTATACCGGTATTCGATGAGAAGAACTCTTCAGATTCCTCTATCTTCCATATCGCGGCTAGCGCGTTGTTATTTATGGTCCATTCTTTGAATAGTGGCATAAGAAAATTATCAAAAACCTACCCCAACCCCAAATTCCCCCAACTCTGCAATGGTCTTGTGGGTCTTCAGGAATGCAGATATGAACAGTTCTTTTATCGGCCCGTTGCCTGGCTCACGCTGTATGATATAATAATGACCGCCAATTTTTTCATAGTATGCATCATATTTCAGGTAGGCTTGTTTCACATAAACACCCACCTGCAGCACAACACCCACCCTGCCCAGCAGGAATTCGTTACCAAAGAAAATAGCACTTTTGGATGAATACTTCTTTTCCTCGCCTGGGTAGATCTCGTTGTTGCGCAGGAACTGGTAAACATCACTATGATAAGAATAGTCTAAACCTATAAAAGCTTTATTCTTGCTGATCCAGCGCCGGCTCACAAAGGCTGATGCCAGGTACACAGGATATAGCGGCCCCTTGGGTGCATAACTGGATACCATTGCATAGCTCAGCCGCACCTGTCCTAATATCCTGTTCTTAAGCGGTTTTAAATTTCTCTTGATATGTTCCGGTCGCGAAGTAACAGGGTAATAGCTCAACCCTATGTGCCCGCCATACATGTTCACACCCAGGTTCGGCTTGCGGAAAGACGCATCAGATATGTGGGTGAAATTTGCACCCAGTTGCACGTCCCAGTGTTCATTGATATGGTAACGCAGGTCGGTTGAGAAAAAAGCAAAGTCGTTGATATAACTGCCAATTGCTTTGTTGATCGTATCAGCAGGATTTGCCCTGTTATAATGTTTGGTCACATAGCCTATCCCGTCGCCAACCCGCAGGGTCCATTCAAGGTCTTTTACTTTCAGTAGCGTCAAAACAATATTGGGGTAAATACCTATACATTGCCCGTAAATTGAATCTATTCCGTAATTAGTATAGGTAATCCCCAGGCCAACCGTAGGGTAGTTGCGGCGTTGTTGCCATGGTTTTTTACCCCAGGTGTGCACAAGCAGGTCTACGTCTATTCCGGTGGAGTGATCAGGGATAGGTATCTGGAATTTTGCTGTATGCTTGAATACTTTGCCAACGAATGGGTTTACCTCGAATCCGAACCCCGACCATGGTTTTACATAGGTTACCGTATCCCCTGCAAAGCACGAAAAGGCAAGCAGGCAAAAAACAAATAATAAAATTTTTGAACGATAATATAACATGGGCCGTAGCCAACAAATATAACCAAAAGCCGCTAAAGCACTTGGCCGGGTTAGCAATTGTTAATGCAAACAATACTTTCAGGCCATTGTTTACCTTTGCTGCCTTATGCGCCGTTTAGCTGCTACATTGCTGAGGTCTTTTCTGCAGGGATTATTACTGTTGAGCCCAATTGCCATTACCGCTTTTGTATTATACAGTGTTTTCGACAGCGTAGACAAAATGGTTCCCTGGATCCCGCAGCGTGGTGTGGGGTTTATGCTGATAATAGCGGTTGTAACTGTCATCGGTTATTTCGGCACCCGTTTCTTCATCGGCAGGTGGTTGTTTGATGCTTTCGAGTATGTGATGAAGCACACTCCGGGGGTAAAATTTCTCTACACATCCATACGTGACGTTGTTAAGTCGTTTGTAGGTGATAAGAAGTTGTTTGACACACCGGTATGGGTGTCTGTGAATCTGAACCCCGAGATATGGCGTATTGGTTTTATGACGCAAAGCGATATGTCCGACTTTGGTATGAAGGATAAAGTGGCTGTTTATTTACCCCATTCATATGCTATATCGGGTTGGGTTATAGTTACTGATACAAAAAATATTAAGCCGGCAACAGAAATGTCAGCCTCTGAAGCGATGAAGTTTGCTGTGAGTGGTGGCATTACTACTGTTGATGATGACGAAGAGGATGCAAAGAAAGATAAACTTTAATGCAGGCCCTGCAGCATTGCCCGATGAAGTTTTGGCGGAAGCTGCAGTGGCGGTAAAAGAATATAAGAATACAGGCCTTTCAATTCTTGAATTGCCGCACCGTGGCACGCACTTCCGGGAAATTATTGAAGAAAGCAAAGCACTGGTAAAAAAATTATGTTCGCTTGATGACGACTACGAGGTGCTTTGGATGCACGGCGGTGGCAGGATGCAATTCTGCATGGTGCCGATGAACTTTTTGGGCGATAATGATACAGCCGGATATATTGACAGCGGCCATTGGGCAGAAGAAGCACTTGAGTATGCCACGCATTACGGCAATGTGCAAATATTAGCAACCTCGAAGAAGAGTAACTACAATTGTTTGCCGGAATGGCCGCGATCAATATCCAGAGAGCTTGCTTATGTTCACTTCACTACTAATAATACAATATTTGGTACACAATGGCATAAGGTAGCTAAAACGAAGGTCCCACTCATTGCCGATATGAGCAGTGACATTTTTTCGCGTAAGCACGATTATAAAAAGTATGCACTCTTTTATGCCGCAGCGCAGAAGAATCTTGGGGTTGCAGGTGTGGGCCTGGTTGTGGTACGAAAAGATATGCTGGAGCGAATTACCAGGTCTTTGCCGCCAATGCTCAGCTACGAAGCACAGGTAAAAGAAAACTCAATACTGAATACCGCGAATGTGTTTGGTGTTTATGTGTCCCTGCTTATGCTGCGCTGGATTGACAAAAAGGGAATTGCCGCTATTGAAAAAGAAAATAAGCGCAAGGCGCAGTTGTTGTACAACGCATTAAATAGTAGTAAGTTGTTTGTGCCGCACGTGAAGGAGGCAGATCATCGCAGCCTGATGAATATTTGCTTTACTGCAAAAACACCCAAAACGGAAAAAGCATTTATTGCGCTGTGCGAAAAGAATAACATCACCGGCATTAAAGGCCACCGATCTGTAGGTGGTTTTCGTGCATCGTTGTATAATTGTATTACGGTTGACGCCGTAGAAAAATTGGTCGCTTTAATGCATGAATTTGAGGCAACTGCTAATAAAAAATAATTTTATAAAAATAAAAAGGCCCGTCAGGGCTTTGGGTTAAAGTTTATGGCAAAAATATCTCCTTTCAAAGGCCTCAGGCCGGTAAAAGAATTAGCACCTGAAGTTGCAACGCTACCGTACGATGTGGTTAGCGTAGCCGAAGCACGGGAGTTCAAAAAATTCCCGCATAATTTTTATCATGTTACCCGTTCTGAGATAGACCTTGCTGAGAATATCGATGTGCACAGCCAACTGGTTTACGAGCGTGCAAAAGAGAGCCTTGATTGCATGATCCAGGATAGAATACTGGTACAGGACACTGAACCATGCTACTATATTTATGAGCTGGTTATGAATGGCCGCTCCCAGACGGGGCTCGTGTGCGGTTCTTCTGTCGAAGACTATAATAACAATATAGTTAAGAAGCATGAGTTCACCCGCCCGGAGAAAGAGCTGGACCGTATCAACCATATCACTACTACACGTGCGCAGACGGGCATCGTTTTTCTCGCCTACAACGACTGTCAGAGTGTACAGGAAATTATTGAAGAATGGAAAGCCGGGCACAAGCCTGAATACGATTTTACTGCCTCAGACGGTATAAGGCATATTTTCTGGGTGGTGAACGACTACGCCAAAGTTGCAGCAATAACCAGGCATTTTGGTCATGAAGTTCCTTGCACCTATATAGCCGATGGCCACCACCGTGCAGCATCAGCTGCCAAAGTGTGCCAGGAGATGATAAATAACGGCTATTCTATCAACGGCGATGAGTCTTTCAATTACTTTGTTACCTGCATATTCCCTGCCAGTCAGTTGCAGATCATGGATTATAACCGCGTGGCAAAAGACCTTAATGGCATGACGCCTGAGGCTTTTCGCGATGCCTTGGACAATGATTTTATTGTGACTATGCTGGGACACGAGCCATTCAAGCCAACTCACCTGCATGAATTCGGCATGTACCTTCACGGATCATGGTATAAACTTGTGGCCAGGCCTGGCACTTATACCGATGATCCTATTGGTATATTGGATGTAACTATCCTGCAGCAAAATGTACTTGATAAATTATTGAACATAAAAGACCCGCGCACAGACAAAAGGATAGATTTTGTGGGTGGTATCCGTGGCATGGAAGGATTGCAAAAACGTGTGGACAGCAAGGATATGGCAGTGGCGTTCTCTTTATATCCCGTAACGATAAAGCAGTTATTTGACATAGCCGACAGCGGCAATGTAATGCCTCCCAAAAGCACCTGGTTCGAGCCTAAGCTCAGGGATGGCCTGGTTGTGTACATGATCTAAACTCAAACTACTGGAAGTTACAGCTTATGGAATACAGGAAGATGGGCAAGACCGGTTTGAAATTAAGTGTACTCTCCTATGGGTCGTGGGTCACTTTCTCCAAACAGGTAGATGATAGTGCATCAGACCGCTTGATGGGGTTGGCGTACGACAATGGCGTGAATTTCTTCGATAATGCAGAAGCCTATGAAGGTGGCCGTTCGGAAGAAATGATGGGGCGTGTGCTCAGCAAAAAGAACTGGGACCGCACTACCTACTGCGTTTCCAGTAAAGTATTCTTTGGCCTGCATGGCAAGAACAACAAACCTACACAGCATGGCCTCAGCCGCAAGCATATTACTGAAGCCTGCAATGCTGCATTGCGCCGTCTGCAGACAGATTATCTCGACCTCTATTTCTGTCACCGGCCCGATCCGGAGACGCCAATGGAGGAAATAGTGTGGACCATGAATATATTGCTGCAGCAAGGGAAGATATTCTATTGGGGTACCAGCGAATGGAGTGCGGCAGAAATAATAGAAGCCCATGCGGTAGCAAAGGGATTGAACCTCGTACCGCCGGCAATGGAACAGCCGCAGTATAATTTGTTCGAGCGCACCAAAATGGAGAAGGATTACCTGCCCATTTTCTCGGATATGGGCATGGGTACCACTATATGGAGCCCGCTTGCATCCGGCTTGCTCAGCGGCAAATACAACAACGGCATACCCGAAGATTCCCGGTTGGCGCTGAGCAACTATGCGTGGCTGAAAGAAAGAATGATGCAGGATGATAAGCTGGCGAAAGTGAGTAAACTGGCAGAAGTGGCAAAAGAGCTTGATACATCCTTGGCTACGCTCGCAATTGCCTGGTGCATCCACAATCCAAATGTTACAACAGCAATACTTGGCGCTACCAAAGAACAGCAGTTGACAGAAAATCTGCAGGCGGTGGAAGTTTGTGCAAAATTAACCCCTTCTGTCATTGAACAAATTGAGGGTATAATGCAAACCAGGCCTTTGGTCTGATAGAGATCCTCTTCGGATCACGCGTTAAAAAAATAAATTTTCATCTTTCAAGCCAGCCATCACAGCGGCTTTCAAAAAGTACAAATACCATGATGGTACTGTTACTGTACCATCATGCAAAATAGATTTGGAGACCCCTGGTCTCATTTCGTAACTTTACTATGTAACTCCCCGAAAATATCGGGTAAGCTCTTTGACATATTGCATCATGAACTTCGCTGCCTGCCCCGCAAGGACTGGAGACATTTTGGGTTTGCCGGACTCGTGGTTATTTTGCTCCGGAAAACCTCAACACTCCCTTCTGCCACAAATATACCCTCCCCGGCAGTCCGCAGGAAACACTAAAAATATAAGAATCAATTACTTATAACTTAACACTTTCTAAATTCCGCTAAATACTATCTGATTTTTATACCTAAAACCACGTTTTTTATACCTTTTACCCTGTTTTTTATACCCTTTTATACCTCTTTATACCTTAAAATAAAAAACATAAAATAAGCCCGTCGCGCATTCTACCTACATCTAATAAAAAATATGTACCAAAACAGGCCCATCCCCGAAATTATACCCCGCTCCTTAAACAGTGCAAAGCGGGAAAGTCGCTCTTCGCTTTGTTTCCCCGCTCTCGATTTTTTCTTGTGGTAACGAAGATTTGAAATGCACCTCCCGCATTCGTCTTTCAACCTTATCAAACTCAACTAATCCTTATCTTTGCACCCCGTGGCATCTGTAGATACAAAAGTGAAAGAGCAGCTGACTCCCCTGGAGCGTTTTCTGGGCGATGAAGCCCGTGTGGTAAGGAGTCAAACCCTGCCGGTCAATAACTTCATTGAGGCTGTGAAGCAGGAAGTGAACCTCCCCGAAGGCGAGCAACCCGAAGATATTGGCATGCTCAGTCTCTTCCCTATAGACGATAACAAGTTTTGCCTGCAACTGTGCTTTTTGCAATACGCTGATGCTTCTGCTTCGATCAATGCTGAAGTGTATTCGGTTAAATACCTGCCGGCATTCTTCGAGCAATATCCGCCCGAGGTATTGATGGAGAATCAGCCGTTCCGTTTCGATCAGACCACTGAGCTGCAATTCTCTATCTGCACACAGACGCGCGCTTTACTTGCCGAGTTATCGAAGAAGGGGGAGCTGACTCCATTCATCTGGTCATTGCACCGCAGCGAGACAGCTATGCACCTGCTGCGCCGTGCATTGGAGTGTATCACGGTCCCGTTCACTGCCTGCCAGGTGCCTGCCTGTCGATTCCTCGCATACGAAAGCGAACGCGATAAAATTCGTGAGGCCTGCCAGGTACTTGAGCAGCATATCGATCAACCCATTACCATTCCCGAGCTTGCCCGCCGCGTAGCCATGAATGAGTGCTACCTTAAAAAAGGTTTTAAAGCATTGGTAGGCAAAACCATCCACGACTACCAGCAAGGTCTCCGTATTGCCCGTGCAAAAGAACTGCTTCAAAAACAGGGCCTCTCTGTTACGGAGGTTGCCAATACATTAGGCTATAGTAGTATATCTCATTTCAGCACAGCCTTCAAAAGGGTTACCGGCTTAAAGCCATGTGAACTTCTTTCGTAGTAATATTATCTCCACATAACATATTATTTAACCAAAAGTTTATTTGTATTGCATAAATATGATGTAAATCAAATTATTTATCCCCCGTAAATAATTGAAAATCATGATTATATCATTTTTCATCTTTTTCCAATATTGATTAAATTTGGCTTGGTTTTTGCTGTATAATACTTGCAAAACCCTATCACAAAAAACATTACCAATATTATTTTTTAATGTTGGTCTGTTGAAAGATGATTTTTTGACTTGGTATTTGGTGTATATTTACAGAGATATAAGATGTGTGCTATTGAAATGAAACCTTACTTAAAAAGACTCTTACTATCGGTTAGTTGTACGTTGGTGTTTTTTGCAGCGCAGGCTCAAAGTGGTCGTTCTCCTATAGAAGATATGGTGAACGCCATCAAGACCAATCGCGTTGGAGATATGGAGAAGTATTTTGACAACTTCGTGCCAATTACCATCAATAACAGCCAGACACTTTACAGCCGCAACCAGGCCGTCGAGGTGTTACGCGATTTTTTTGACAAGAACAGCCCCAGGGATTTTACGGTAATGGATAACGGATCGCCCGATAACAGTTCCAAATTTGTTATTGGCTCATTCAATACACCCGGAGGCGTTAAATATAATGTGTATATTCTCATGAAGCTCAAAGGCACCTTCCTGTTACAAGACCTCAGGTTCAACAAAGATTAGATGGTTAACTAATAATAAAAGAGGGTTCAGCGGAAGTTGAACCCTCTTTGTTTTACTATTATGCAGATTTCTGCACCTGCATAGCATTGATAGGGATATAGTGTTCGGTGAGGCTACTTGGCGCAATTACGGTGTTTAAGTTTGCTCATGAGATAAAAAACAAACCGGGGCGCAATTGGCGTCCCGGCTAAACAATATCCGATGGCGAAAGCTATCAAAGTCCTGTTACAGTCTTACCCTTCGGGTACTTCACCGTATAGCTAAAGTTCAGTTCCTTGCTTTCGTTAGGGTTCAGTGTCACACCCCAGCTCATAAGGCCGGTTGTTTCGTTGTATTCCGAGTTGCCTAAGTCTTTTTCTTCTATCACAATATCCTTGTCATTGCTCACAGGCTGCTGGTCGTGTATGGTCACATTTATTGTCTCCTTGCGTGCATTTCGTACCGTGATCGTGTAAGCAAATGTCTCGCGCACATTGGTGCCTATCATCTTCACACTGCGCAGCTTGGTATTGCGCACGCGCCTCACCACTATCTTCTTATCCCTTCCCAGCGATACTACCATTGTATCTTTTACATTCCTCGGATCAATAGCTCCCTGCCCAACGTAAGTGCCTTCATAGAAAATATTGGTGGTGCCTGGCAGCAGGTTCAGGTCTTCCCAATTAGTTATCTTAGCCTGCAGGAACACATCCTTATCCAGTTTAGGCACAGCATAGTAGCGGTAAGTAGCCGGTAGCTCGAAGCGTTTAATGGCTACCAGGTGCTGCTTGCCATCGCTAGGTATTGTGTAGGGCAGGTCAATATCAAAAGTGGTATTTACCCCGGAGTTATCGATAGAGACGTATTGGTTAATTGTTGCTTGTTCTGAAGTGACGGCTACGCCATCTACTATATATTGAGCGTTTTCGCTTCGCGCACCCCCTATATTCATATCACTGCCTCTTTTCTGTTGGTAAACATTATTCGCAGGAGCATTCCTGTAGTCATAGGTTTGTGGGGTGTAGAAGGTCAGGTACCATGGGTTCATTACCGGTGCCTGTACACCTTCGTTGGGGTTGCCGGTTGATAGGCTGAGACGAACATTATCCCACTTAACTCCGCTGTTCTGGTAAATGTTGGCTTTGTAGTACAACTTAACAGGGCTGCTTGCATCATCTGCCCATATATCATACGTTGGCGACCAACCTGCATGGGGCACTATATAAGTAACAGCTATGGATGTGTTGGTCGCTTCTTTAGCATAAAATTTCACCAGCAGTTGTCCGCCCGGCTGATAGTCTTTTTTCTGTTCTTCTTCCAGTTGCTTGGTCAGTTTGGCAATGCGCTCATCGGTTTTCTTTACCACGGTCTCATGCTTGTTCTTCTGGTTCAGGTAGTTTTCCATACGGGCGTTTATCAGGTCCAGCATTTTGGTCAGCTCAGCTACCGATAAGCCTGTCTGAGCACCACCCACCTTCCGGTTCTCCCGCAGCACGGCCAGTTGTTCGTCTATCACTGTTATCTTGTTATGCACCTGCTGTTTGTATTCCGTCATCAGCTCAATGCTGTCTTTTATCTGTTGCGCTTTTGGCGATAGCACTTCTGTTGCCAGGTAATTGTTTTGGAAGGTGGCAGATGCCACAACCACTCCATTGGTCGCACTAACCGAAAGACTTTGGCTGTTCACATCGCCTGCTACATTGGTAAAGAGTATCTCATTCTCTCCCTTGTTCAGGTTCAGTTTTGCGGTACTAACCAGTTCGGCCCCGCTCAGGAAAACGGTTGCCTGTTCAATAGCCAGTTTCTGCTGTGGTTGTGCCTGCACGATCTGTACTACAAGTAAGAAAATGCCGGTAAGACAAATGCGGTGTTGCTGTTTCATAGACGAAGTTTTTGTTTTCAAGATGAGGCAAGGTAGATATTTCCATAACCCTGCACCTTCACACAATAGTAGCATTAACAATACTTTATAGTTTTTTAAGATCAATGAGGTGTTATGGAAATTGTATGTTTATGCATCTATTATAACAAGTACATTAATCATAAATTTGCACTTTAAACAATATAATGAGTTATACAGAACAAAGCCGGGAAAGACGCCAAAGCAACTTCAGGACAATTATGGATATTGGTATGGGCGTATTTTATACAGTCATTGGCTCTGTATTGATCTATGCCCGCTCCTTCGGCAAGCTAGAGGATATCCCACGTGTTATTGCCTATCTATTGGGCGGCATGATGGTAATTGGCGGTATAGCACGCTTCTACCGGGGCATAAAAGTCTTTTTACCCAACAAGAAAAATCCTGATATAAATACGCCTGAATAACATTTACCTGCTGATAGGCTATATTTGCGGCCTGTTAAATTATTGTTGCAATAGATATTTTTAGCCTTCTCTCTGGGCATTAATGAGTAAAATTGCGGTTTTTATGCGGCGGCTGAATAACGTTTTTGTGATCATTTTCATCAGCATGTTCCTTTTTTCATGCGATGAAAAACCTGAATATCCTGATACGGTGGGCAAGGGTAGTATAGATATATCGGTGGATGAGACTTATAGACCAATAATAGAAGAGCAGTTAAAAGTGTTCGACAGTAGCTATCCTGAAGCAAATATCACTGCGCACTATAAACCGGAATCGGAATGTTTTAAAGACTATTTTGATAAGAAAGCGCGAATGATATTAGTCACCCGCGCACTTACAGAGAATGAGAAGAAGCTGTGCGAGGAAAAGAAGATATTCCCTGCATCAGTGGCGCTTGCCCGCGATGCGGTTGCCGTGATCATGAATAAAGAGTCGGCAGATACTATTTTAGATATTAACGCGTTAAAAGGAATACTTACAGGTACATATAAAACAAAGTACACTGTCGTATTCGATAACCAGGGTTCAAGTACGGTAAGTTTTATTACTGATTCTTTACTGAAAGGAGAAAAGCTGGGTAGCAACGTATTTGCAGCAAAAGGAAATAAAGAGGTAGTAGACTATGTGGAGAAAAATCCTAATGCCGTTGGTTTTGTTGGGTTAAGCTATGTAAGCGATAATTATGACCCGAATAACACAGGTTCATTCATAAAAAGTGTTAAAGTTGTAGCAGTACAGGATAGTTCATCGCGTGAGTTTTTGCAGCCCTACCAGGCTTATATAGCGCTGAAATCGTACCCGTTAACCCGAACATTATATTATATAAACGGAGAAAGCCATCGTGGACTTGGCACAGGATTTGCAAATTTCTTAGCAGGACAACGTGGGCAGCTGGTGTTCTTTCATTCGCACCTGTTTCCTGTAAGATCGGAGATGGTCATCAGGTCGGCAGAGATCAACAACAAGTAATTTTAGTTAACAATAAACAATATAAAAGTGAAGTACAGAATTAAAAGTATAATGACAATGTTGGCGGTGGCGGTAACCATTGCCGCACAGGCACAAACCCTGCAGGATGGTATCAAGATGTATAACTATGATAAATTCCTGAGTGCAGAGCGCATACTTGCACCACTGGCATCCGATCCGCAGGCTAATTATTACCTCGGCCTTACTTACCTGAAACAAAAGAAAATAGATCAGGCCAACACTACTTTCATGAAATTCCCCGAAGATCCGGCAAACATAGCTGGTACCGCTCGCGTAGCTTTCGAGAAGAAGGATATGACAAAAGGTATGGCTATAGTAAAAGACCTCGCGGCTAAATCAAAAAAGAAAGAGTGGGTACAGGAAAAATATGCAGCAGATGCGATTACCTATAGTGGCAGCGATTACCAGCAGGCAGTTGCATGGTACAAAGATGCATTGACCAAAGCAGACAATCCCGAAACACATATTGGCCTTGGTGATGCATACAAGAAGATACAAGGTGGTGGCG
Source organism: Flavipsychrobacter sp. (assembly GCA_044224775.1). Taxonomy (GTDB): domain Bacteria; phylum Bacteroidota; class Bacteroidia; order Chitinophagales; family Chitinophagaceae; genus Nemorincola. Next base: position 10,453 of record JBGAJU010000035.1, on the reverse strand, counting down.
GTGATGCAATGAATAACTACGAGTCTGTAACTGATAAAGACAATAAGAATTCACTTGCCTATACACGCATAGGCGATCTTTGGTATGAAGCCCGCAATTTCCAGAGCGCATTGGATAACTACGACAAAGCAAAAAATGCAGACCCGATGAATCCGTTGCCATACAAGGCCCTTGCAAGGGCCTATACGTTCTCAGGAAAATATAAGTTGGCTTTGGAAAACTGGAAAAAGTACTACGAGCTTTCTGATAAGACTTATGATGATAAGGACGATTACGTTGAAGGCATGTATAGGGCAAAAGATTGTGATGCCGCGAATTTTGCGAAGGAAATGCTCAGCGACCCGCAATCGGTAGGTGAGGCAAGGACGAAGCTTACAGGTATCATAGGGTTGTCAATGGCAGATTGCGGAGACTCCGTAAATGCGCTTCAATATCTGCGTGATTATGTCCGTTTGCAGGAGCCTTCTAAAATAAAACCAGGTTTTTACATTGAGTATGGAAAGCTGCTCGTTAAGTTAAGCATGTTTGATTCTGCCGGAGTTTATTTTGCTAAGGGTATTGCAGACGATACGTCACGTAACAAAACAGATATATATCGTACGCTTGCGGAGGGTCTTAAAGCAAAGAAAGAATATTGCAGGTCGGCTGAGTGGTACGATAACCTTATCAAAGCGAATCCTGAAACACAACCGCTCGATTATTTCTGGAGAGGCTATATGTACTACTACTGCCACGACATCAGCAAATCGTTGAAAGCATTCGAAGAGTTTGAAGCTAAATACCCCGACCAGCCTTCTGCTATGTATTGGCATGGCCGTGCAGCAGCAGCTATAGATTCTGAAGCTACGCAGGGTAGTGCTATCGCGCCATTCACTAAATGGCTTGATAAAGTTGGCCCTAACTATGAGAAGAAGAACGACATGAAGATAGCCTACGAGTATATACTACTGTATTACTACAATGCGAAAGACAAGGAGAACATGAAACTATATATGGGTAAGCTGCGCGCAATAGCGCCTGATGATGTGATGCTGAAGCAGATAGAAGAGGCAGAGAAGACTCCGGCGCCTAAAAAGCCCGCAAGCAAACCCAAGTAGCTAACTAAATTTGAAAGCTGCCCGCAACGGCAGCTTTTTTTAATCGCCTAATTATGGAAGATAATTTGGAACAACTGCGTTATCCTATCGGGCGTTATCAAAAACCGGAGGCATACACGCCTGAACTCATGCTGGAATGGATGACCGTACTCAAAGCTTTGCCGTCATGGATGGATGCCTGCATAGAGAATCTGGACGAAGCACAACTGCTGGTGCCCTATCGCGAGGGAGGATGGAACATCCAAGAGGTGATACACCATGTTGCTGACAGCCACATGAATGCTTATGTTCGCCTTAAATTGGCTCTTACCGAAGACAACCCAACCATAAAACCATATGCTGAAGCAGAATGGGCTAAACTTATAGATACAGCCATCGTTCCGGTAAATATTTCGGTCACCTTGCTGCATGCATTGCACAGGCGCACGGTTGCATTACTGGAAAATATGTCTGCACCTGATTGGGAACGAACCTATTATCATCCCCAATACCAACGTAGCTTTCCTATTTGGGAAATAGTAGCACTCTATGCGTGGCACAGCCGCCACCATACTGAGCATATTAAACAACTGAGGCTCAGGATGCATTGGGTATGACGTATCAGTTTGTTAATCGTTGGTGAATAAAAAATAAACATAATAATAATTACGCAATCAAAATTTACCCTATCTTTAAGTCACCAAGTACCTTTAATATGCAATCGATCCCCTACGTTCTCTACCTGCACAGCTTGCTTCGTTATGCCATATTGATAATGGCTGCAGTTGTTGCGTTTCAGTGCCTTGCGGGCATGCTTAGCAAAAAAAAATTCAAAAAAAGTAACAGGCTTTCTGCGCTGTTTCTCCTTATTTTTTGCGACCTGCAATTGGTCTTTGGCTTGGTGCTCTATTACTTTAAGATCATAGAAACCGGCATCTACAAAAGCGCGGGACTGATGAAAGATACCTACAGCCGTTTCTTTGCTATAGAGCATAGCCTCAGTATGGTCATTGCCATTGTGTTGGTGCACATGGGCTACAATGTTGCCAAAAAGAACATGGATGATGACCGAAAATTCAAGCGGTTGTTCTGGTGTTCTTTTATAGCGCTATGCCTGTTCATGGCGATGATACCCTGGCAGTTCAAGCAGGTGGTGGGGCGGCCAAATATTCCTGTGATGCCGGTGTAGCAAATTTTCTACCCCATACTTCGCTATTTTTACTCCATGCTTAGAAAACTGGTGCAGCCTTTCTATACTGCTTATGTGGCTATCACGTTTGTTGTAAGTATATTGGCAGCATTCCCTGTTTTCATCCTGGTGAGCATTGGCAATAATGCCACTTCACGCCGAATTATTTACAACATCATCCGCTACTGGAGCCAATGGTGGCTGTGGATACTGGGCATGCGCACAACCAAAGTTGGCAATCCACCTCCGCCAGGTCGTTACATCTACGTGGCCAACCACATCTCTTACCTTGATGTGTTGGTACTGTTCCCTGCTATACAGGGCTACTTCAGGCCGCTGGGTAAGAAGGAGATCTCGAAGATCCCGGTAGTGGGCTTTATCTACAAGCAGATCGTTATTATGGTAGACCGCAGTAGTTTGCACAGCCGGGCCCGCAGCCTGCGGCTTCTTTGGCGTGTGCTGCACCACGAGGGTAATATCATCATCTTCCCGGAAGGGACCTTTAACGAGACCGGGGAAAAGCTTAAGTCGTTTTACGATGGAGCTTTCCGGTTGGCGATCAATACCCAATCTAAAATTCTGCCGATGGTATTTCCTGATACCGTTTATCGCTGGCACTATAGCGGGTGGTGGAAATTCTGGCCGGGGAGAAACCGTATTGTTTACCTGCCACCTGTGGATGCTCTTGGCCTTACTATGGCCGACCTGCCCGCGCTAAAGCAGAAGGTGTTCGGGATGATGGAGGAGGAATTAAAAAAATATGATTATCCTGCCTGAAATGCCCGTAAATGAACCACTTTGGGATTTGGCGCCATGTTTTTTGCCAAAAAAAGGCATTTTATTATAAAAAATTCCGTGAAATGCATATTTTTATCGCTTAGAACCCATTTTATAAATTTGTTAAACTGAAATAAAGGTTTGTATGCAAAAAGGAATATTGAATAATCCTGTTAGGTTCATATTGGGAGCAATGCTTGTCTGTGGGTTTACATCCTACGGGCAGGACATCGTTAAAGTGAGGAACCAGAACTTTACTTCTTATTTTTCCAGGTCGCAGCATATTCCTGTTTTGGTTGTTTATTCTCTTACGCCCGATCTGTTCAATTGCACCAAGCTGAAAGGTGAGCATTCTATTACACTGGCTGCTGATCCGCAATTGCCTGATGTTACCTCTTTGAAAGACGACTACAACAATTCTCTTTTTGAAGATGCGCAGATGATGTCACCACAGGAGAACCTGTGTGACAAGGATGCTTACACAGAAAGTTTCTACTTCAGCAACGTGATGCCGATGCCTAAGAACCTGTACAAGGAGCTTTGGGAAAAGTTGCATGCAAAAGAGATAGTGAAGGCTAAGAAGTTCAAGAAGATAAAAGTATTTTCGGGAACTGTGGGCCGCAACTGGGTGATAGGCGCGTATAACAACGTGACCGTGCCTGAGTGGTGCTGGAAGGTGATCTACATACCGAGCACGGATGAGTACCTGTGCTACCAGTTCCATAACATTGAGCCTTACAACCCTAAAGACAACCTGGCTAACCACAAGGTGGACATCAGCACTATTGAGAGCCTGGCGGGTGTGCGTTTTGTGAATGGTGTTATCTCTGCACCATACGTTACCCCAACTCCTAACAACTAAGTACAACAATACAATACTTATTATAACCACCCTGCGCAAGGGTGGTTTTTTGTTTTTTGCTCACTTTTGAAAAAAAATGTGCGGGGAGGATGGTTTTGTTTGCATGTAGTTGGTTTACAGTTGTATGTATTTTTTTACTTTGCTCATTCTCTGCTCATTCTTGCTCATTTTTTGCTCGTTCTTTGCTCATTGCTTTCCCGTTTGATTGTACGGTTGGTTGTGATGTTAATGGTACAAAGGTTTTGTGCCGGGGTATAAATTTGAACATAGGCCGATATCGGGTTAATATTTTTTGGGGTGCGGCCTGAAAAGCGCTATGGGCTTGTTTATGTGTTTTTGTTTTCAGGTATAAAAGGGTATAAATGGGTATAAGAAACAGGTCAAAAGGTATAAAAAACGGCCGTTAGGGTATAATTTATACCTGCTGTTGAAAGTTTTTAATGCACCCATGCAGCCGGGTAAGGATGAAGGCACAAAAACGCTACACAAGCAGAAGCTTGCATGGTTAAGCATAACGATCGCTGAACTTTTTTACAACACCAGTCTTTCAAAGAACTTTTGTTAGTTGCCTCATGCGGGTGACCGCCGGATGGTAAAAGACTTCACTTTTTTACCATCCCCGTCCTGACTGTTCGTCCTTCGGCAAGCTCAGGATGAGGTTCACTACAGGAGGGGAGTTGGGGCTATAACTATGTAAAGTTCTGTATGGTTTTTGTTGTGGTAAAATTTAATTTCCATGATGGTACAGTAACAGTACTATGACGGTACAGTAACAGTACCATCATGGAAAAAATGACAAATGGCCGGAATGATGTATGGACGCAGGTTTCGCCACTATCTGCGCCCTGAAAACGGGTAGCATTGAGGGGTGTTTTTTCAGTGCTTGTTTTTGAGGGCCTTGAATGCCTTCGGAGAAGGAGTTTTATTTGCGGTTCCAGATGTATATCCGGAACAACGAGAATCTACGGCCATCGTTCCATTTATTTTTGGGAACACTACGGCTAACAGGGGGGCAAACCAAAGATTTCTTCCTTCAATTACGTCTATATAAACGGGAAACGAAACCACACTCGCATGAAAAAAATACTACTGACACTGGCGGCAGGTGCCTGCCTGGTTGCCGCCTGCCGTAAGGAACAAGGCCCGCCACCGCAACTTGGCTTATATGGACTGCAGGAGGTTACACTGTACAATACCGGTTTTTTTGTTGGCTCGCTGCCGCTAACGGTGCGTTATGATGATACGATGAACGCACCGATAGAAGCGGTGACACTGGAAGTGACGGGCCTGCCCAAAAATGTGCATATGGACACTACCTGGCTGCACAGCGGAAACACGCCATTGCGCACACGCCTGTACCTATATGATACCGCGGCTGAAAGGGTGATACCGGGCAGCTACAACATTGGCATTACTTTGCATGGATCGCGCAGCGGCACGCAAACGTTAGCATTTAAACTTACGGTGGTGACGCCAACGCCCTGCACCGGCAACCTGGTGGGGCAGTATAACTACTGCTTCAGCTATGATAGCGCGGTAGCTTACAGAGATAGTGTGTATGACGACCCCAACATACCGGAAAAAGTATGGTTCACGAATTTTGGAGGTACGCACCAGTTGGTGTATGGCTTATTCAACTGCACTACCCAATACCTGGAGATACCGCCGCAGGTGGTGAACGGACATTCGTACTGGGGTGGTAATGTGTGCAAGAACAAAAAGGAGATGAACCTCACTATTCACAAAGACAGTAAGGTGTTTATTGTGAGCATGAACTGATCGGTGCCTGTTGGCCATAATAGTGCAGGGCTTTTATCAGGTGTTCGGGGTAAATATCCGGAACAGAGGGTTTTCCTGATCTATATTCGAAATGACGAGGGCGATTACCCTGCGCGAAATGGCCGGAATGCCTGCCGGCGGTGGGTTTTGACTTGAAATTGACCGATATTAAGTGTGATTTTCGATGTGTTTCTTTTGGGTTATGAGAAGCCCTGAAAGTGTCAAATGTGTTGCGCACATGGGCGCGAGTGACCAGCGCGGGCGTACTTTTCTTTTCTACAGCAAAAAGAAAAGTACCAAAAGAAAGTGCCGCCCAAAATCAAATCGCTCCGCGTGATTTTGGGTTAGCTCTACGCTGTTATGTTGTGTTACGCAGAACGCTACTCAGCGGTATGGCGCTGCTATTATTCCTATGCGGAACTTTGATGGGCTGGATCGCGTTGTATGGCGTTTGAACATCTGTAGGGTGCAGGAATTGGCATCTACGGAAAAATAAAGGCGCCATCATGTGCTGGAGTGGCGAATTGCTATTGGGCTAGTTTTTTGTTTTTCTTTGTCATGCTGAGGAACGAAGCATCTATACTCACCATATTGTCATTGCTTCACCCCATGCTGTGCAATGGCTATGCCATGGGGTTGCCAATGACCGGAGCGAGTGGAGATCCTTCACTGAGCGGCTGCCCGCATGGCTATGCGCTTCGTTCAGGATGACAAATGTCATGTGGGGTTGCTTTGTTCAGGATGACAAAATGGACGCGCTGAACACACCCTCCTTCGTGAAAGCTATAGCAGACTGGCCTAAATTTTCTCAAGAACTTTATTTTACCTGATAAGCAACCTTTTAGCAATCATTAACATTTGTAATTATAAATGTTAATGATATCGCACTATCTTTCTGCATATCCACTTCTTAACCAGGCATCTTATGAAAAGTATCTTCCTCATTTTGTGTGCATCTGTGACTATTACAGCATGCATCAATGCACAGCCCGCTTACAACCTTGATCTTGAGCATATCAATAAAGCAACCGGTTTTCCAGAAGGCTGGGGGCTTGACAATGTAAAAGGCACTGACATACCTACTGGGATAGTGCTGAATGCATTTAAGGTTGATTCAACAGTAAAACAGCACGGGGCCTATTCGTTGCTCATAGATTGGACCGACCCGCCTAAGGAGTGGACGGCCTCTAATTATGTTATCAAGGAGGTGTTTAAGGGGCAGACAATAACACTTACCGGGTATATAAAAACGGAGGAAGTAACCAAGGGCGCGGGTTTGTGGATGCGTATAGACGGCAAAGACGGGATGCTTCAGTTTGATAATATGCACGACAGGGCCGTTAAAGGCACTACAGACTGGCAGCAATACAAGATAGAACTGTACTATGACCAGGAAAAGGCAAAACAGATAGTAGTGGGAGGCCTGATAATGGGTGGAAAAGGAAAAGTGTGGATGGATAATCTGCAAGTAAAAATTGATGGCAAAGACATTAGTGAAGCAACTGTTTATGCACGAACCTTAAGCAAATCGGAACTTGATTCTGCTTTTAACAATGGGTCCGGGATAGCCTCAATATCACTAAGCGGCGATAGGGTAAAAACATTGGCTAATCTGGGTATGCTTTGGGGCTTCATCAAGTACCACCATACCAATGTGAATAAGGGGAACTTTAATATGGATGCTGAGTTATTCCGTGTTTTGCCTGAAGTGCTTGGCGCGGAAACAACAGAAAAAGCGAATGCCGTTATGGAAAAATGGGTGGATGGGTTTGGCACACCTGAGGCCTGCAGGAATTGTAGCGACTTTGAGAAAACGGAAAAAACAAAACTGGTGCCTGACTACGGGTATCTGTTTGCTGCGGACAATTTTCCTAAAACGCTTACCGACAAACTGGAGTACATAAAGCACAACAGAGGCTCAAAAGAGAATCACTATGTGAAAATGACGCAGTATGTGCGTAACCCTGAGTTTCAGCATGAGGAGAGTTATTCAAAGATCGTATATCCTGATGTGGGCATGAGGCTGCTGGCATTATACAGGTTCTGGAACATGGTGCAGTATTTTTTCCCGGACAGGCACCTGATAGGCGGGGACTGGAACCGCGTGCTTGGTGAGTTCGTTCCTGAATTCTGCAATGCGAAAGACACATTAGCATATCAACTGGCATGCCTTAAGCTGATAGCACGCATAAACGATACGCATGCAACCATACGTGGCGGAGGAACAAAGATAGAGGAGATGAAAGGGAAGTATATAACGCCTTTCAAGGCAAGCTTTATTGAGGATAAACTGGTGGTGGTAGATTTTTACAAAGACACCCTAGATACAAAAGACCGTATAAAGCGGGGCGACATTATTGAAAAAATAGATGGTGTTGCGGTGGATGAGCTGGTGAAAAAATACCTGCCGCTTACGGCGGCCTCGAACTACGAAACGCAGTTGCGCGAGCTGCCATCCATGAGGGGTTTCCTGTTGCGCAGTAACAACCAGCATGCACGTATTGCCATTAACAGGGATGGTAAAAGCACTGAGGTGGATATTGTAAGGGTGCGGTTGGATTCGGCCATGCGCAGCCTGGACCTGGGTATAAAAACCGAAACAGGGTATAAAATGCTGGAGGACAGTATAGCCTACCTGTTTCCGGCTAAGCTGAAAGATGGCGATATTGATATAGTAGAAAAGCAGTTTGCGCACGCTAAAGGATTGGTGATAGATATGCGCTGCTATCCGTCTACATTCATGACGTTCAACTATGCGAACTGGCTGAAGCCGGAATCATCTCCATTCGTGAAATTTACAGCAGGCAGCCTTGAGCATCCGGGCAGTTTTAGCTTTACTGCAGACCTTAGCAATGGAAAAAGGAATAAAGACAATTTTAAAGGCAAAACGGTGATCATTGTAAATGCAATAACACAAAGCAGCGCCGAATACCAGACCATGGCGCTGTGCACAACGCCGGGCTGCAAGGTGATAGGCAGTACGACGGCCGGGGCCGATGGCAATGTATCGACCATTATGCTGCCCGGTGGCATAAAGACAATGTTCTCGGGCATTGGCATAATATATCCTGATGGTACAGAGTCGCAAAGAACAGGGGTAAAAATTGATAAGGTGATGAAGCCAACGATAAAAGGCATTGCAGAAGGAAGGGATGAATTGCTGGAGGAGGCGATAAGGATGATAAAGGGGTAAATTATATATAATGAAAGAAGTATTTGGGAGTTTGTAAATATTTCACACTTTTTGATTTATATCTATCTTACCTTTGCACCCTTCAAAAAAACAGGCATTTCTCAACAGGCGCATTGTCCAATTGTCGAATTGCCGAATTATCAAATTAAAACATGGCATTACAGGCAGGTATAGTGGGATTACCCAACGTAGGAAAATCGACCCTTTTTAACGCGGTGAGCAACAGCGCGAAGGCGCAGGCATCGAATTACCGTTTCTGTACCATAGAGCCCAACATAGGGCAGGTGGATGTGCCGGATGAAAGGCTGGCAAAGCTGGCGGAACTGGTGCAGCCGCAGCGGATACTGCCCACAACGATAGAGTTTGTGGACATTGCGGGCCTGGTGAAGGGTGCGAGCAAGGGCGAAGGGCTGGGCAATAAGTTCCTGGCGAATATACGCGAGGTGGATGCCATTGTGCATGTGATACGCTGTTTTGAGGACGAGAACATATTGCGCGATGAGGGCGATATTAACCCCATTGGCGACAAAGAAATAATTGACACTGAGCTGCAACTGAAGGATGTGGAGAGCGTGGAAAAGAAAATTCAGCGCCTGGAGAAAATGATAAAAGCCGGTGACCCGAAGGTGAAGCACGCCATGGAGGTGCTGAAGCGCTGTCATGCGCACCTGCTGGAGGGCAAGAACATTCGTGCGCTGCAGCTGGAAGGTGAAGACCGCGAGGCGATAGCTGATATCTTCCTGCTGACGGACAAGCCGGTGTTGTATGTTGCCAACGTGGATGAGAAAGCGTTGTTGACGGGTAACAAATATTCTGATGCGCTGGTGAAGGTGGCAACAGAAGAAGGCGCGCAGGTGATAGTAATGAACAATTCGATAGAAGCACAGATATCGGAACTGGAAAGTGTTGAAGACAAGGAGCTGTTCTTTGCGGAATACGGGCTTACAGAGCCGGGGCTGAACCGCCTGATACGCAGTGCCTACAAGCTGCTGAACCTGGCGACCTACTTTACGGCGGGTGTGCAGGAGGTGAGGGCATGGACGATACACCGCGGGTGGAAGGCGCCGCAGGCGGCAAGCGTTATCCACACCGACTTTGAGAAGGGTTTCATTAAAGCAGAGGTGATCTCTTACAACGATTTTATTACGTATAAAAGCGAGGCAGCCTGCCGCGATAACGGGAAGCTGCGCATAGAAGGAAAGGAGTATGTGGTGCAGGATGGCGATGTGATGCACTTCAGGTTTAATGTATAAAACCTCTCCCGGCCTCTCCGTCAGGAGAGGAGCTATTGCTAAATAGTATAAGGATGGACAGGGTATTTTGGAGTCTTGTGTTATTTGCATCTCTGCGCTTATTTGCAGGTTGCGGCAGCGCTACGTCTACGCCTGTTGTGCCAGTTGCTGCTGTTGATGTGAACGTTGTGCGGGCGGCAAATATTCATAACAAACGCATTGTTGATTCTGCTGTTTCTTTGCTGAGGTCGGGTTATGTAGTATTGCGCCGTGGGCTGGGAGCTGATAGCTATATGCTGGCGGAGATGAACCGCCGTAACAAAACGTATTCGCATTGTGGTATAG
>JBGAJU010000034.1:0-42551 GCA_044224775.1 Flavipsychrobacter sp. | reverse complement strand
GTATTTTATCGAAAATAAGGGGCAAATAACCGACCAGCATTCCCTGCCAAGAAACGATATTCAGTTTGCCCTCAACGCTCCTGGTCTTAATATTTTCGTGGGCAACGGTCAGTTGCACTATCAATTCTGCAAGCTCAGCCTGAAACACACAGACCTCCCGGCTTATTTGAAAGAGCAGTTCAAAGCAAACAAACCAATTGATGCCGAAGAACAGTTGGCAACAGTTACAACATACAGGATTGATGTTGAACTTATCGGTGCTAACAAATATGCAGAGGTGATCGCTTCTGAAAAACACGCTTACTACGAAAATTACTATACTGCCAATAGCCCTGAGGCTGGCTTCCATGCAGGCTCTTTAAGCAGAATAACATACAAGAACATATACAATGGTATCGACTGGGTCATTTACATAAAAGATAATAAACTGGAGCATGAATTTATCGTTGGCCCCAACGGGAATGCTGCAGATATCAAACTCAAATACAACGGGCAAACTTCCCTCTCAATAGATAATAACGGAAACCTTGTTGCCGCCACCCCTATGGGAACGATCAGTGAGCATGCCCCCGTATGCCTGCGCCCTTCTGGTAAAAAGGTCGCTTCTTCTTATCAATTGCAGAACAACGTGCTCAGCTATAATATAGACGATACAAAAAATGTGATCATAGACCCAACCGTGCAATGGTCTACCTACTACGGCCCCGATTCCAACAACACTTCTTTTTACGGTATCGTGAACGATGCCGCAGCAAACGTTTATGCCAGTGGGCTCACATGGTCGCCTACAACCGGCAACATAGCCACCGTTGGCTCTTTTCAGGCTACCTATGGAAGCAATTGCGATGCGTTCCTCGTTAAATTCGACTCATCGGGCAACAGGATATGGGGCACGTATATTGGCGGCACAGGTGGTGATTGGTCCAACGATGTGACCATAGATCCCTCTGGTAACCTGTATGTCTTAGGCACCACTAATAGCACAACCGGCATGGCCACTGCAGGCACGCAACAAACTACCCTTGGCGGCACCTACGATGGTTTCCTTGCAAGGTTCAACACAGCAGGGATGCGTTTGTGGGGCACGTATGCAGGCGGCACCTCACTCGATTATCCCGAAACCGCCAAAGCCGACCAGTTAGGCAGCATCTATATTTCCGGCACTGCCGATTCTTATGCCGGCATCGCTACCTCCGGCAGCCATATGTCTGCGCACAGCGCCGGTCACGACAACTTCCTCATAAAATACGATTCCACGGGCATCCGCAAATGGGGCACATACTACGGCGGCACCCGCGATGAATTCGGCGGCGTAGTTACGACCGATGGTTACAATGTTTACCTGGCAGGCTACACATACAGCGTTTCCGGCATAGCTTCTGCCTCTTCATTTCACCCTACACTGGCAGGCGAATGCGATGTGTATATCGCCAAATTCACCTCAACCGGAACACGCATCTGGGGCTCTTATTATGGCGGCGCCAACTCAGAGCTTACTGGCGCATTGATCGTGAACAACGAGGCGCTCTATTTTCTCGGGGCCACCAACAGCGATACTGGCATTGCCACAACCGGCGCCTACCAGCCAACAAGGGCAGGTGCGCAGGACGCTTTTCTCCTGCAGATAAACCCGGATCTGAGCAGTGTGATATGGGGCACCTATTTTGGCGGCCCAGGCACCGAAGCTGTTGATTACAGCAGGATGGCCTTCGGCGATCTCGGCGACGTCTTCATAACAGGCTTCACCGGCAGCGCAACCGGGGTTGCCACACCGGGGGCATTCCACACAACACATGGCGGTGGCGACTACGATGCATTCCTCACTAAGTTCAGTCCGCTGGGCACAGTTTATTGGAGCACCTACTTCGGCGGCACCAGCACCGACCTCGGCAAAACCTGCACTTACGATGGCAAGAATGTTTACCTGGCTGGTCAGACTGCCAGCCCCGATAACATTGCCACTCCCGGCGCCTTCCTCACCACGGGCGGCAGCGGGCCTTTCTACCCGCAAGGCTTCCTCACCAAGTTTGCGCTCACCGACACGCCTATTGCAACTCTATCATCGCCCCTGAAATACCGGGACCGCGATAACATCACCCTATACCCCAACCCCAACAACGGCTCTTTCAAACTCTCCGCCTCGGGTATGAATAATGGTATGGTACACTTTTCCGTTATCGACGTCGCAGGCAAGACCATCATTAACGAAGATGCGGTTGTAACAAACGGAACATTAACCCACCACCTCAATGTTCCCGAAGGCACACCGGCGGGCGTTTATTTTGTAAAGGTTGTATCGCAGGGCAAAACCACTGTGCTGCGCTTCGTGAAGGAGTAGCTATCAGTAATATAGATAGGTCTTTTCAGATATACCCGTTACTATCTTCTTGCCATCCTTCATAATGTACCAGGTCTCTTTGGTAGGATTTCCCTTGCTGTCATACACATATTCTGTGTAGGTGGTCTTTGTGGCATCTATGGTGCCGTCGGGTTTATATTCATTATATTCGATCACGTTGTCCCAGTCATCATATTTCAATTTCGATCTGGCTTGTTGCTTTCCGTCACTATTCTGGTACACCGTCTCTGTCATCCTTCCTTTGCTGTCGTTTGTTGCGGTCCATTTGCCACGCACTTCCGTTTCAGATGCATACACAACACCGCTCGTCCGGTTGCCATCTTCATCATAATCCTGCGTGGTCTTCATCTGCAGCTTACCCCTGGCATCCTTGCGCGTGTATTCAACCTGGAATCCCCTGCTGTCATACTTGTATGTTGCCACCGACACAATATAGTTACCCGCCGAGTATTCGATCACCTCCGTTTCGTTGCCCTTACTGTCATACTTATACACAAACTTCCTCGATCGCTCCTTGCTCGTACCAACTTCCACCTGTTCTGTTTTCCTGCCCTGGTCATCGCACTTAAAGGTCACCTTCAGATTCTTCACCGTGTCCCCGAATTTCAGGTCCCACGATACCGGCCTTCCCTTTTCATCATATTTATAAATGCAGTTCCATTTTGCTTTGCCGTCCGCACTAAATTCATTCTGGTCCACTAGGTGGCCGGCATTATCATACAGGTTCTCGCCAATATCCTCCAATTTCTTTTTCCCGTCCGGGGCAACGCTGTAGTCCATATACTTCACCTGCTTCACCTTCCCGAAAATATGGTTTTCATATGCCGTAAGCGGTATCTGCACCACGTTCACCTTCCCCGCCATTTTTCCCCTCTGCGGGTCTTTCCATTTGGGTTTATCCTTGGCAATAGCATTTGCAGTACACAACACAAACAACAATAAGATCGCATTTCTCATATCGCAACGTTTTTCTCTTAACGTAAAAATGTCATTAAAATTACATAAGCATCAACCTACCAACTCGCCCTACCCTGTTTCTCCACACTGTTTCTGTTCCTCGCCTACACCCTTGCTGTCTTGAACTCACTCGTAAAGTGGAACTCAATAGCCGGGTTGTTCTGCCGCTCCGTATTCAGGAACCACTCGCTTTGGGCAAGGTAAACAAGGTTGCCGTCTTTATCTTCCATTATATTGCTCTGCTTAAAGCGGGCAAAATCCTCTATGGCTTTTTTATCGCCCGTTATCCAGCACGCCTTGTAGAAGCTCAGCGGCATGAACGCGCACGATGCGCCATATTCCTGCAGCAGGCGGTACTGTATCACCTCAAACTGCAGCTCACCCACACAACCAATTATCTTGCGGTTGCCGCCATGCTGCGTAAAAAGCTGCGCCACCCCCTCATCGGTCAATTGGCTCACACCCTTTTCCAGTTGCTTGGTCTTCATCGGGTCCTTGTTCACCAGCTCCTTGAATATCTCGGGGCTGAAGGTAGGAATGCCCGTAAACTGCATCACTTCGCCCTCCGTCAGCGTATCGCCTATCTTAAAAGTACCCGTATCGAATAAGCCCACCACATCACCCGGGTACGCCTCTTCTATCACATCCTTCTCCCGCGCCATAAAGGAGTACGGATTGCTGAAACGCACATCCTTACCCATGCGGGTATGCTTATAATAGGTATTCCTCGCAAACCTGCCCGAACACACCCTCAGGAACGCTATCCTGTCCCTGTGGCGCGGATCAAGGTTGGCATGTATCTTGAAGATGAAGCCCGTGAATTTATCCTCGTTCGGCTCCACGTGGCGCTTGTCCGTATCCCTGCCCAGTGGCACCGGCGCTATTTTTATGAACGTATCCAGCAGCTCCTTCACACCAAAGTTGTTCACCGCACTGCCAAAAAATACAGGCGACACCTTCCCATCCAGGTAGCTTTGCACATCCAACTCGCCATACACACCCTGCAGCAGCTCCACATCCTCGCGAAGCTGGTTAGCATCGCGCTCACCCACTTTTTCATCCAGCAACTGCTCTCCCAGGTCCTTTATCGGCACCGTATTCTCCTCCGTACTCTTTTGGCTGGCAGTAAAAAGGTTCAGGCTGCTGTTATATAAATTATACACCCCTTTAAATTCCTTACCCATGTTTATGGGCCAGCTCAGCGGGTGCAGGTGCAGTTTCAGTTCTTTTTCTATTTCGTCCATCAGGTCGTGCGGGAATTTACCGTCACGGTCCAGCTTGTTCACAAACACTATTATAGGCGTATCCCTCATGCGGCACACCTCCACCAGCTTGCGCGTCTGGTCTTCCACACCGTTCACGCTGTCTATCACCAGTATCACGCTGTCCACCGCCGTCAGCGTGCGGTAGGTATCCTCAGCAAAGTCTTTGTGGCCGGGCGTGTCCAGCAGGTTAATGAGCACACCATTATATTCAAAGCTCATCACAGATGTTGCCACACTGATGCCCCTCTGCCGCTCTATCTCCATAAAGTCGCTCGTTGCGTGCTTCTTTATCTTGTTGCTCTTCACCGCACCTGCCACCTGTATGGCGCCGCCAAACAGCAGCAGCTTCTCCGTAAGCGTGGTCTTTCCCGCATCCGGGTGGCTGATAATGGCAAATGTGCGCCGCTTCGCTATTTCGTTATCGTATTTCATTTTGAAGGGTGCAAAGGTAGAAAGAAAGAGTAAGTATCTAATCTTTAATCATATACCATTTGGAAAAATATAGCAATTAGAAATCTCTAAAAATGGTAGGAAGAAAGCAATTTCGTAAATTTACAAGAATTATAAATTAATACAAATAAAATGTCTCAGTTAAAAATATTTGTTTCGTCAACATGCTATGATTTAAGTATCGTTCGCTCACAACTTAGAAGTTTCATTATTGATATGGGACATGAACCAGTTATGAGCGATTATTCCGATATCCTATATGACCCAAGATCTCATACGCATGAAAATTGTCTAAAAGAAGTTATAAACTGCGATATGGCAATCCTTATTATTGGCTCACGATTCGGCGGAATGGCCATTCCCAAAGCAATAGACCAAATTGATATAGATTCGATAAAAATGTTAAGCAAAGGTACTAAGGGTCTAGAACTAAATACGTATTCAATAACTCAGCTAGAAATATTTAAAGCTATAGAAAACGGTCTTCCAATATTTACGTTTGTTGATTCAGCAGTAAATCACGATCATTTGGTTTACGAAAAAAATAAGAACAAGGAAATTATTAAAGATATTGACTTCCCTTCCATTGAAAAAAAAGAAACAGCTACTTACATATTCGAGTTTATCAATTTCCTGAGATTGCGAACAGAAAACAACAGCATTGCAGAGTTCGCAAAAATGGATGACATCGAACAATATTTGCGAAAACAATGGTCCGCATACTTTCAAAGGCTGCTATATGAGCAAAAATACAAGAATAATGAAGCTAAAAAAATAGAAACCTTATCATTACAAATCGCTGATTTGAGAACAGCCGTCATGACATCAATCACCAATGACGACTTAAAAGACACAGCAAAAGGAGCGATTAAATACAGACGTTTAATTGAAGTTATCCATGAGCTAGCACCTGGCAATTACAGAGATATCTTAATGTCGGACTCTACATGGCCTGAAATACTCAATAAGCAAATTGGTATTGTCGAAATTATGAAAGATACCACTGAGAGAGGCTTTATGGAAAAGACATATCTAGTTAAAGCTGACCGAACGTTTTTTCGCAGCAGAATGCCAACAAGAACCTTTACAACAATGGAAGCACAATGGAATGAATTTAAGAGTATGGGCGAGGGTGCAAAGAAAGCAATTATTAATGCCATCATTGAAAATTTAATTGTCAGCGCTCGACATATGTACTATCATGACATTACATTAGAAGAATACTTAGCAACAGAAAACAATAAAAAACAGACAGTTGAAGATAACGAGGAGAATGTAACCTTATAAGAGTAAATCATTTCTGTCCCCTCACTCGTCCACGTTTTCCGTCCCCGGCGAGTGTCCCAGCCAATGTCTCTCGAAGCGAGGCTAGTAGCGTGAGCGAGGACTCGGCTGCATCAGGGAACAGAAGTTGAAGTATATCACTGTCCCTCCCGACTCCCTCTTTTGCAACGAGGATGAACTGGAATAGCGTTTTTTCCGCCGTTGTTGGTCTTATTTTCTGACCAACAACGCATCAGGGTACTGAAGATGAGATTAAGAACTAGAACCACACTCATCCTCCTTTGCAAAGAAGATGAACCGCAAAGCGTTGGCAACGCCGTGCATCCTGCAAACCTTCTAATCCTTAGTAACCCTAACCCTTACACGAACAATATGTACTGTACTATTGGTGGTTGGCGTGCGCAATTGCCCGCCCAGTACATAATGAATAACAGAAGGCCCGGAGGTTCTGAAATAATCTTTCAATACAGATTTTGGCATTTTAGGACATTTCATCGTATCAGAATACACATCGGGGTTGTTATCAATGTTGGCAATAAGGGTAGACGTGGATTTC
Organism: Flavipsychrobacter sp.; assembly: GCA_044224775.1. Classification (GTDB taxonomy): domain Bacteria; phylum Bacteroidota; class Bacteroidia; order Chitinophagales; family Chitinophagaceae; genus Nemorincola. The sequence continues at coordinate 35,680 of JBGAJU010000034.1, read as the reverse complement.
GCATCTGAATATATCCTCACCTCCGCCATTTTAAAGTTCTGATAGTTATTACCGGCATCCGGGTTTTGCAACTTCAGGTCACACGATTCCACTTCCATATCGTCAATATCACTTGCGCTCATCAGGTTATTGGTCTTCGATTTCACAAAGCTGTCCAGGTCAAATGAAAAGGTACCGGTACCCATATCAGTATGTATGGCAGTATCGGCAACAGGCGGAACTGTAATGGTCACGTCCACCCCATCCCAGGTAATGGTGGTGCTCCCTATGTTCTTTGTCTTTTCACACGATGTGAAGCAAACACAAGCAGCTGTTACTGCCATTGCTGATAACAAAAGTTTCCTGTTCATACCTTATTTTTTAGTTACGAATAATGTAAAGATATACATACTATTTCTTAAACAAGTACTGTAAACCCCATGTTGTTCCGGATATCCATCCTGAACCGCAAATACCCCTTGTTGGCGCAAGTGTTTTCCACTTGTGTCTAAAAGTTGCAAGCCTTTTTCGACTTGCTATAACTCGCGCATCCTGCTAATCCTTTGATCCCATAAATCCCGTTTCAGGCTTTTACTCTACCAGCAATCGTCGTGTATATTTAGCCTGGTTGGTTGTAACAACAACTATGTAGATACCTGCCGGCAGGTTATGGATGATAGTATTAGGCCTGTTGCTCCATACCTGCTGCTGCATTAACGGCTGGCCAAGCATGTTGCATATCACCAAATTAACCTGCACCGCAGCTGCACCGGTCACACTAACGTTAAAACTTTGCGTGCAGGGGTTGGGGTAAATGACTACCTCTTGTTCTGTAACTATCTGTTTCGGCTGGCGCAACGCACAAGCGCCCGAAGCACTTATATATACGGGCCGCGATGCAGTATCGTTATCACAATACCGGCTCACGGCATAGTGCATGGTATCTAACCCTGTGGTAACGCCCACCACTGTGCTTGTGCCTGTTATAAAGGCACGGGCGTTGGATAGCCACCACACACCCCCTGTAACCGTGCCTGAGAAAAGCGAAGAATCGCCTATGCACACGGTGTCTGCAGCGGTCAATGTGCCTGCAAAATGGTAGTTGCTGTCATCTACCTTGCGTATGCGGCTATTGAGCCGGTCGGCTATATAAACATTACCACAGGCATCATGGGTAACGGCATGCGGACTTTTCAAGGCAGCATTTGTGGCAGGTCCGCCATCGCCACCATACATCGAAAGGCCATTGCCTGCTATGGTAGTGATAATACCCCCCGCAGAAATTTTGCGGATACGGCTGTTATCCCTGTCGCCTATCAGTATGTTACCCTCATCATCGATATCGATACCAACCGGGTACCGCAACGTAGCAGCGGTTGCTGGGCCTCCATCGCCCGAAAACCCGGGAACACCGGTGCCGGCAATAGTGGTGATAATACCCCCAACATCTACTTTGCGCACCACATGGTTGGGGTAATCGGTAAAGTATATCTGCCCCAGTGCGTCTACATCAATATCCGACGACTGCCCCACCTGCGCCGCTGTTGCAGGGCCACCATCGCCTGAATAGCTGCCGGTAGTACCATCTCCTGCCACGCGCGTAATGATGCCGGTAGCTGCATCTACTTTGCGTATGGCACCGGGAGAAGATATATAGACATTGCCCGCAGTATCTACAGCAATACCATCGGGTCCGAAAATACGGGCGGCCGTAGCCGCACCGCCATCTCCCAGCGATCCGCTTATACCTGTACCGGCTATAGTAGTAATGATACCTGCTGCATTTATTTTGCGTATCCGGAAATTGCCATTATCGGCAATGTATATGTTGCCCAAACGATCGGCAGCTATCCCGCTTGGGTTATTGACCCTTGCCGCAGTTGCCGCACCGCCATCGCCGCTGAAACCCCAGGTGCCATCGCCAGCAATGGTGGTAATGATACCTGCGGGCGTTATTTTGCGCACCCGCTGATTAGGCGAATCACCTATGTAGAGGTTTCCGGCAGTATCTATTGCTATACCCCACGACGAATTGATGGCTGAAGATGTGGCAGGGATGCCATCGGCAGTGTAGCCTGCGGTACCGGTGCCGGCATAAGTGGTAATGGTTTGTGCGCCGGCGGCGCAAGGTGTCAGCATTAAAAGTGCTGCACACATAAAGTTTGATAGAGTCATAGTTTTTTAATTTATTACAAGTTAGTAAATAAAATAGAAAAGCATAATAACACAGTCTTAATATTTGCAAACCGGTTGTTAACATGCCTTTACCGAAATAGGTTGTTTAACACCTCTATGCAGGATAACTATACCCCAAACCACCGTCAAGCCATCCACACGCTGACATTTTTTCAAGCAAAGTTGAAAAAATTGCATATTGTTTGTCAAAATTTCAGCCATCGCCGGCTGGCACATGGTTTGTTCTGCATCAGGCAAACCAAAACAATTTAATTTATGAACAACATCATGAGAAGAACAAACGGCAACAGCACTCAGCCGGCAACAACCTTTAGTGGTCTTGTTGATCAATTATTTGAGAACAACCTCGGCCGCGTATTCGGCCAGGCATTTGGCGAACCTGCAAACATCTTCCGCAGCCAGGTCCCTGTCAACGTTCGGGAAACCGACAAAACGTATGAGCTCGAACTCGTGGCCCCGGGTTGCAAAAAAGAAGATTTTAAAGTGGACCTTGCAGGAGATACGCTTACCGTATCTATGGAGCACAAGGAAGAAAGCTCGCAGGAAGACAAAAGCACGGGCTGGCTGCGCCAGGAATTCCGCAAGCAGTCTTTCACCCGCACCTTCAATCTCGACGACACAATAGATGCCGGCAAAATAACCGCCAACTACGATAACGGCATGCTGCACCTTACACTGCCCAAGAAAGAGGGTGCGCAAAGAATATCACGTACGGTTTCCGTACAGTAAACAGGGGCATAGCAGATACAGAAAGAGCGATGCACTCTTGCATCGCTCTTTTCATTAAAAACAGGAAAAAAAAGTAGGCACCCGCCATTAATGCAAATACCTCCCCGCGATAATAAACAGTAAGATCACCACACAAAGGGCTCCTAACACTATCCCTCCGAATTTCCTGTTGTCCGGCTCAAATTGCTGTAATGTACTATCCATGGTCTTTCCTTTTTCAAAATACTGCTTCAAACATTGTGCCGGTCGTTTTCAGTATGCATTTTTTGCAGAAGGTAAGCCATTTTTTCAGCAGAAAACTCCATTATATGATACGCTTTCAGCAAATACCGTCATTAAACGGTATTAAAAAATCAACCCGAAAGAATTATCTTACAACAAAATACACCTCATACACTTATGGCAATCGAAACAAACCTTGTTTTTGTGCATGGCTGGAGCGTCACCAACACCAGCACATATGGCCAGCTACCCATTCGTCTTCGCGAGGAAGGAAAAGCCAACGGCATCAATATCAACATCACCAACATTTACCTCGGAGAATACATCAGTTTTCATGATGAAGTGCGCTTGCGGGATATTTCGAAAGCGTTTGATTATGCAGTACGCTCCGTAATGGCCGATGTAATTAAAGCCGGCAAGCGTTTTATCGCCATCACCCACTCTACCGGCGGGCCTGTTATGCGCGACTGGGCATTCAGGTATAAAGATGCTTGGGGCACGCTGCCCATGAGCCACCTCATCATGCTGGCGCCTGCCAACTTCGGGTCGGCGTTGGCACAACTGGGCAAAAAGCGGATAGGCAGACTCAAATCCTGGTTCGAAGCGCTGCTTGAAGGAGACAACTTCCTCAACGACCGAGAACCCGGCCAGGGTATACTCGACTGGCTGGAACTGGGCAGCCGCGAGTCGTGGGAGGTGAATGAAAAGTGGATAAAAAGCAACCGGGAAGATTTCCTGAAAAATTACTACTACCCTTTTGTGCTCACCGGCCAATCTATTGACCGCAAATTTTATGACAACCTGAATACCTATACCGGCGAGCTGGGCTCAGACGGCGTGGTTCGGGCAGCTGCAGCTAACCTCAATGCAACCTACATAAAACTCCAGCAACAACTTGCCAACAGTGCAGACAACCTGTTTGCAGAGCAAATACAATCGCCTGCCACAGCATTCAGAATTGTGCGCAAAGCCTCCCATTCCGGAACGGATATGGGCATTATGAATGCGCCCAAAGCCGCTGTGAATGATCCTTTAGGTAAGGATACCGTTGACAGTATTATCAAGTGTATCAAAGTGCGATCTGCCGCCGATTACGACAAGTTGACCGCTGAATTTGTGCAGGAAACCGCAAAAGTGCAGGCCGATGAAAAGGTTGAAGAAATAAACAAAGGAGTTCTTTCTCTATCGAAACGTACGATCATACACGATCGCTATTGCATGCTTGTATTCAGGGTGAAGGATACGCAGGGCTATGCTGTTACCGATTACGACCTGATATTCACTTTTGGCAAAGAAGACAACCCCAACCACCTGCCCGAAGGCTTTTTTGTTGACCGCCAGAAAAATAACCTATCAAAGGAAACTATTTCTTATTATCTCAACTACGATGTGATCAAGAGCGTAGACAAACCGGGAATTGAAGAAGGTTTGCTGGGCCTTGTGATAATGCCCCGGCCTTCCGCGGGCTTCGTACGTTATACATCTTTCAAACTCAAAGCATCCGATGCATTCTTTAATGCCGTTGTAAAACCCAATGCAACAACACTCATTGATATTTGCCTGCAACGCAATGTTGACGAAAATGTGTTTGTTCTTAAAGGGCCTGTGCCAATGATGCCTACCGAGAAGAAAGATATGTACTTTGGCGATAGAGACCCTTCGGGTAAAGACACCAAATAATAGCCGGCAGTTGTTGAGCCGAGTATTGGGCAGAATACCCTATCTGTGGTATTTATGTATAAATGCTATGAAAATACATTTGTAACGAGTACTTTCATCGTATCATCCAATAAATATACTTTCTATGCGTAAACAACTACTGAATTTTGCAGGATCGTTTATTTTATTCTTTGCCGCAACCTTGCAGGCGTTGGCAGGGCCAAATGAAGACCTCATAGCCGCGTGCAGACAAGGCGACCTTGAAGCAGTGAAAAAAGCCGTTGAAGCCGGCGCCGATGTGAACTTTAAGAATGGCGATGGTGCTACACCAATATCGTCGGCCTTCCTGTGGCCTGAGATAACCGGCTATCTGATTGAGAAAAAAGCAGATCCGAACGGCGGTTTGTACCCCGCATTGGTTTCTGCATCCGCCAATTACTCTATGGAGGTGATGAAGCTGCTGCTGGATGCAGGCGCCGACCCCAACAAACCGGGTGTAGTGGATGTAGCGGCCACCATGCGCAGCCTTATAGAAAAAGAAAAAGCGAAAGGCAAAGACGCAAATAATGCCCTGATCAATGCATGGGAAAATGCTATGAAAACGGCAAAGACAACAGAGGTTTATCCGTTGTATGTGTCGGTAATGCAAACCAATTGTGTACCCTGCCTTAACATGCTGCTTGATAAGGGCGCACAACCTGCCAAAGCAACTCCTGACGGAACATTGATACATACACTGGCAAGTTTTGGCAAGTCGGCAGCAACAAGGCGCCAGAATCTTGCCGCCAATAGAAGCGCATATGAAGGATATGGATTTAAAATGCCAGAATGGTATTCAGACCTGCCGGACGATAGAAATAACTCTTTCGAGGATATGTTGGACGTACTCCTGAAAAAAGGTATGAACATCAACGAAAAGAACAAAGCCGGGCAAACACCCTTATCGCTGGCGTTTGCCGGCGGTTTTGGTAATGAAGAAGTGGTCTTGCTGCTCGTTAAACACGGTGCAGACGTTAAGTCGACCGGGAAAAATCTCGATAAGTCAGAATTTACCGAGGCAACAGAAAACCCTGACAAAATAAAAGTAAAATTCGATTTTCCCAGGGAAGGCAGGAATGGCAATGGTGGCGGTTACAGTGCTAATATGGACCTGCTGAAAGAAAAGCCGAAAAGGGTCGCCTTGATCAGTTACTACTTATACGACCCAGGCAAAGGCAAGGTGCAGGGCGGCGTTTATACGGGCAGCGTGGCGGTAAGTGCATGGCGCACGTCTGAAACGAACGGCCAAATGCAGGTAGACGGTTTTTACCGTAACAGTATTGATGCTCTTAAAACATCCTTCAAAGAGAATGGCGTAGAGTTGCTGACACCGGCAGAGTTCCTGGACAACGATGAAAAGAAAGAATTCTACTACGGCTTTAACCAGGAAACAGCCAAGAAAGAGAAAGTGACCATGACCAAGCGCGGAGCGGCGGGTTCCGGTTTCAACGAAATAGCTACTGCAACCATAACCACGTTAAAGGTGGCACCAAGTGGCAAAGGCTACCGTACTTTTTTTGTGAGTAATGAAGCTCCCGATGAGTCACAACTGGAGAATTTCAACGGTGGTATATTTACTGCCAACAGGAAGCTGACATCAAGCCTTGGCTATGACCTGTGCAAAGGCCTGGGTGTTGACGCAGTGGTTGTTGTTTACATCTGCACAAGAAAGGTGAAGCAGCTTAAGGACGACTACGGTGTAAATGCCGTGGTGACCATGATGATGGGCCCCAACCCCGGCAAGGCAGAAGACACAGACCCGGAAGCAAAGAACCTGGGGCAGTTCTACTGCGGTACAAGAACCTACTATAGCTCACCCTCACTCTTCAGGGAAGAGAAAAGCATGTTTGGCCAGTATGAAGGTATGGGCAATGTGCTGAAAGCACATGCTGCCAAAATGTGCAAGTATGTTTACGGTAAAGAAAAAGACGAATAATGAGCAGCGCTGCTTACTGGAAAGAAAAATTACAACTCATCAGTCATATAGAAGGCGGGGCATTTAAGGAAACTTATCGTGCCCCGCTTCTTTTACCGCATAGTGCGCTGACGAAAGAACATAACGGCGCCAGGGCTGCATCAACAGGTATCTACTTCCTGTTGGAGTATGGAGAATTCTCTGCGTTTCACAGGATAGCATCAGACGAGATGTGGCATTTTTATGATGGCTGCACATTGACTGTTTACGAGATAAAAACGGATGGAACACTTGTGAAGCACCTGCTGGGAAAGGATATCGAAAATGGAGCTTCGCCGCAGCTAGTCATTCCGGCAGGCAGTTGGTTTGCTTCAAGAGTGGAAATAGAAAACAGCTTTACACTCTGCGGCTGCACCGTAGCACCGGGTTTTGATTTTGCAGATTTTGAGCTGGCCAACAGGGCAGAATTGACAAAAGAGTTTCCACAGCATGAGGCATTGATAGTATCGCTGACCCGTTAATGACGTTTACTTTTACACACCCTTATCCACATCGTGTGGATTACTTTGTGTATAACCCTTATTAAGCCAACGTTATATTTGGGTGAACTTACCTTTACCACATGTCGCTAACCACACTAAAAGACGATCTTTTAGAGGAATTCAGGGAAGAAAGGATAATGATCAAGGAGCAGATCGAACTGCTCGACCCACTGGCAACTTCGCTACGCAAACCCGCCGCCCAAAGGCTGCTCAGCAGCGGCACCCTTATTATCTCGGAAATAAGCTGTTACATTGTAAGCCTTGGCGGGCTGGCCTTTATCACCTTCCTCCACAAGATCTACCCGTTCACAGCACTGACGGATATATATTACGACCCGCAGACCCGCAACAGGATCGGCGGCACTAACCTCCTGTATATGGTGTTGGCCATATACGGGCTCGTGCTGATAGGTGTAGTACTGATGTTTATAGTAGGGCGCATGGCAAGAGAGATACGCCTGAAGAATGACATATTGCATCATGCGGGTAAGGATATTAAAACCATTGTGGGCCAGCACCTCGAACGCAAAGCTGCATTGGACACCATAGAGCAGCGCCACATGTTGGGCCTTTCAGGCGTGAGCACACAGCCACCTAAGGAGAGCAACGTACAGACACCTACAGCAGCCTTCAGAAAGAATGGACTGGGCAGCCTGGGTGGAGTAAATGATGTTCGCAACCCGGGTTTCGGATAAATATGATCAACTTATTTATTAAATTGCAAATAGCCTCATAATGAGGCTATTTGCAATTTATGCCCGATAAGGTGCCCGCTATATGTGAAAGTTGCCAGGTGAACCTGGTGGAGATTTTAGAACCAATGGGAGATAATGCCCCCACTTATTGCCTGTGCAAAGCATGCCACCACCGTCTTATTAACTATTCATTACGACCCTCAGAGGTATTTAATCTGGTAGCTATCCATGGGCACGACTTCTATCTCAATGATGATATTTATGACCATGATACGGGTGAAGCAACGGATGCCAGAGAGAAAGTACATGACAAAAAGAAACATCCTTTTCCTAAACTACAGGCAGTAAAAGATGACCCTGCAAAATTACTGGATTATGCCTGCGTTCATTACGCTAAAGATGAAGTTATCGAACCGCTGAAACAATTGGACAATGCACTACTCCTTCAGCTCATCGATAAAAAAATAAAGCGCAGCAGATCGATCAAAGATGTGCTTTACGAAATAACTGCCAAAACTCTTGGGGCGTATGCTGCAGAATGGGCACGGGAACAATGGGGTCTTAGAAAGAAAGACGATTTATTTATTTATGCAGAAATGCTGGCTTGTTGCTTGCCATTTGAAGAGGCATATACATTGATGACCAATGAGCTGAATAAAGCAACTACCAATGAACTTTATGAAAATTACTACTGCCTGGGATATTTGCATAACAGTAAAGTTCTTGGATGGATCGAGCAAACCAAGGCAAGGATAATCAATGTAAATGAAGGATGGGGCAGGCTTGCCGCACATTCCATGTTCGACTGGGACACCGCACAAAGATGGTTAACAGCAGGCAGACCCCTGAGTCTGATAGCCCTTGATGCTATATATAACTGCACGTTGCCCACTGACCACCCTCACTACGAGAAAGAAAATGCCCCCACCCTCTTAAACGCACCTGATGATGAAACACTTGAGGAAACCCTGAAAAAGTACCTTGAAAACGATAATGTGCACCGCACCCGCACCACTATCAATGCAATCTTACATCACATTCAAAAGAGGAAAACTTAATGCAACTATACGATAAAATACAGGAAACGGTCGCCTTCATTAAGAATACGATAAAAACAACCCCTAAAGTGGGCATTGTACTTGGCAGCGGCCTGGGCGGGCTTAAAGATATTGTAGGATCGAGAACATCAATTGCGTATTCTTCTATCCCCCACTTCCCTGTATCAACTGTAAAAGGACATAGCGGAGAACTGGTGTTTGGCAATATCGGCAATACCTACGTCGTACTGATGGCTGGCCGTTTCCATTATTACGAAGGGTACAGCATGCAGGATGTTACCTTCTCTGTCAGGGTAATGAAGGCATTAGGGGTGGAGATACTTATACTCTCCAATGCGGCGGGTGGCACCAACCCTGAATTCACCGTAGGCGACCTGATGGTCATCACAGACCACATCAGCCTGCTGCCTGAGCATCCCCTTCGCGGACCCAACGATGAAAGGCTGGGGCCACGTTTCCCCGATATGAGCCAGGCGTACGATCCCTCGCTGATTAAAATGGCTAAAAAGATAGCAGAAGAAAAAAATATTCCTGTACGCACGGGCGTCTACGTCGGCTTGCAGGGGCCTTCGTTCGAAACACCTGCTGAATACAGGTTTCTGAACCGCATAGGCGGAGATGCCGTGGGTATGAGCACCATACCGGAAGTGATCGTTGCCCGCCACGGCGGCATGCGGGTATTTGCCCTGAGCGTTATATGTAACATTGGTTTCAAAGAAGCCGCAACCACTACTACCCACGAGGAAGTGCTGGATGCAGCAGCTATTGCAGCGCCCAAAATGGCCACTTTAGTAACAGAGCTTGTGAAACAGAGCCAATAAATCCATTATCATTAACTTTGCACGGTTTTCGAGAAGACACTGGTCTCCTCCAACATCCATATAACTCACAACTGCTTGGGCAAAATATTCAGAAAATTCTCTTTTCATTTATTCCTTCTGCTGTGCAGCTGTGCAGCCTATGGTCAGATGCCCAATACTATGCCGGGTGCCGTGGCTCGCGACACCAGCATGAATAAGACCAATAACAGCGGCTGGAAAAATGACGACCCCAAGATCGTATATGAAAAACTGGGCTCAGCTAAACAGTATACCCTGGATACGCCCATACATACTTTTCACCGCGCACCTTTTATACAGCCATGGTACCGCAACCTCGGTAATCTTGGCGGACCGGCAAATAATCTACTGTTCACACCCGAGGAACGTGTAGGCCCCTCATTGGGCTATCACGTTTATGACGTGTACCGTTACAACATCGACAGCCTGAATTTTTACAACACCCGCAGGCCTTTCTCAAGCTTCAGCTATTTGCTGGGTTCTAAACTCGAGCAAACAGCCAGCCTGTCGCACACCCAGAACATTACACCCAACTGGAATGTTTTTGCAGAATACCGCAAAACAAACTCCCGCGGTTTTTATAATAGCCAGCGCAGCAACAATGATAATGTTTGCCTCTCCAGCAACTACAAAAGTCCGAACAAGCGCTACCTGCTTTATGTGGGCGCTGTATATAATAAAGAGCAGACCGATGAAAATGGCGGCGTTGTAAAAGATCGGCAATTTGACAGCACAGATTACGGCGACCGCAGGATAATGGAGACCGCATACCAGGATAGTAAGTTCAGCAGCCAGGCAACGCGCTCGCCCGTAACCAATATACTGCGTGATTTCACCTTCCTGCTGCAGCATAGCTACCAATGGGGCAAAACCGATACTACGTATAACCAGGACTCTACACAATATACCACGGTGCTGCTGCCACGCTTCAGTATTGCGCACCGGCTGGCATTAAGTACAGAAAAGCATACATTTAAAGATGTGGCGCCCGATTCTTTACGCTATGCGAACATGTTTGAACGGCAATTCTCTAATGGTGGCTCTTATGCTCCCGGTGGCGATTCCGTGTTTACGCGGCAAAAATGGTTTTGGATAGATAACCAGTTCCTGCTTAATGGTTTTATAGGCAAACAGGGAAAACAACTCTCTTTTAGCGCAGGATTTGGCACACGCTACGATCGCTTCATTTCAGACCCGGTATCGGTACTTATTCCCGACACAGTAGTACGCTATGGCATAGGCAAGGACCGTAGCGATATTGTGAACAACTACCTTGCCGGCGAAATAAAGAAAGAGGCGCTGCAACCGGGCCAATGGGAGTACGGTGCGAACACAAAGTTCTTTATCACGGGGCCACAGGCAGGTAGCTTCCGGTTGAATGCACTTATTGGCAAGCAATTGAAAAATAACCTTGGCAGCTTCTCAGCAGGCTTCAGCCAGCGGCTGAATACCCCACCCTATAGCTACACTACTTATGCCAATGTTTATACGAAGCTTACTATAAACATGCAGAAAGAAAGCGTTACTACTCTGTTCGCAACGTTAGAAAGCCCCAGGTTGCGCCTTGCTGCCGGGTATAAGAACCATGTCATCAACAACTTTATTTTTGTCAACCAGCAGGGCCTGCCCGATCAGTATTCCGGCACGTTCAGCATCAGCCAGGTGTGGGTACGCAAGGTCTTCAGGGTTAACTTCTTCTACCTCGACAATGAATTGGTGTTCCAGCAAGTGCCGGGCAATGCACCTGTAAATGTGCCGCCAATAATGGGCAGGCACCAGTTGAGCTATGAACGGGGGTTATTTAAAAACGCCTTGAACATTGCTGCCGGAATAGAAGGCCGGTACAACACATCATACAAACCCGCTTGCTACAATGCACTATTGAACAAATTCAGCTACCAGGATACTAAGTCAGTAAATAACACACCCGAGCTGGCGGTATTCCTCAACTTCCGCGTTAAAAAGTTTAGGGCATTTATCATGGGCGACAACCTGCAGGAGATATTTGCACGCAACACATTCCTTTACACCGGATCACCGGTGCTCAACTACGAGAACAGCGGTATTAACTACACACCTGTGTATGCAACACCCGATGTACTCATCAGGTTTGGATTCACCTGGATGCTGTTGAATTAAAAATAGCCTGCACCTGCCGGCTTTTGAACTCTTGGTTAATTACTAACACATGATACTTCTCGAACTTATAATAGCTGCATAATACACGTAAAGCCGCCTATCACATAAAGCAATAAATAATATCATAGCTTCATAGGCCATTTTAGATAAAATGTTCGGCAACAATCCCCTAAAACAGTTATTTTCGCACCTCAAAATCCAGAAAAATGTCTGTTTTAATCAATAAGAACTCTAAAGTTATTGTGCAGGGTTTTACAGGTACCGAAGGTACTTTTCATGCTACGCAAATGATAGAATACGGCACCAACGTAGTTGGTGGTGTTACACCCGCTAAAGGTGGCACACTGCACCTCGATCGCCCCGTGTTCAATACCGTAAAAGATGCGGTTGATGGTACAGGCGCTGATGTATCTATCATATTCGTACCACCGGCATTTGCGGCTGATGCGGTAATGGAGGCTGCTGATGCAGGCATAAAAGTCATCATCTGTATTACAGAAGGTATACCTGTGCAGGACATGGTTAAAGCACGCGAATATATAAAAGGAAGGAACTGCAGGCTGATAGGCCCTAACTGTCCGGGTGTTATTACAGCCGGCGAAGCGAAAGTAGGCATCATGCCGGGTTTCGTTTTCAAACCGGGGCGCATTGGTGTGGTTTCAAAATCAGGTACACTCACTTACGAGGCTGCCGACCAGGTCGTAAAAGCAGGTCTCGGCATTTCTACAGCAATAGGCATTGGCGGCGACCCTATCATCGGCACAACTACTAAAGAAGCTGTGGAAATGTTTATGAACGATCCCGAAACAGATGGCATCATCATGATAGGTGAAATTGGCGGTAACATGGAAGCAGAAGCAGCAAATTGGCTGAAGGATAATATGCGCAAACCCGTGGTTGGCTTCATAGCTGGCCAAACTGCACCTCCCGGCCGCCGTATGGGCCATGCTGGCGCAATAATAGGTGGCGCTGACGATACAGCTGCAGCTAAAATGAAGATCATGCGCGAGTGCGGCATACACGTGGTTGATAGCCCGGCAAACATTGGTAAAACAATGGCACAGGCATTAGCAGTAACTGCATAATAAACAACAGGATAATATTGTAAACCCCGGTTATACACCGGGGTTTATTTTTTGCGTTATAAGCTAATATATTCACCTTTGTATGAGATTGAACGCACGTTTATTTTTCCTGTTGCTGCTTGCATATGTGCATACCACATACGCCCAATACCCGTTTGAAAAATACCCTGCAATAATATATGCAGAATACAACCACTGGACCATGGGTCCCGGGCCTGCCATGTTCACTTCAGATGATTGCCTGTCTCATTACCAAACCATTTCACCTTTCTTTCCCGGCGAGAGTATTACCATAAGGCTGGTATCATGCGACAGCACCTCTTACATCTACATTTACAAAGGCAAACACCAGCTACAGGCAATACCTGAGAAAATGTCATTTTTTGAAGGCAATCTTAGCGAACCCATTCGCATCGCGGATTTTAACGGCGATGGGCTTAAAGATATAAAGCTGGTGATACCCTACATGGGTAACGGACTGGCTGCAGAAAATATGCGGGTCATTTACCTGTTCCAGCGGCCGGGAAAAAAATTTGTAAAAATTGCCTACATGGATATGATGCCCGGCAACAGGCCTGAACGGGATCTGAACAAAGACGGCAACTATGAACTAGTTACAAAGACCCTGCAGGAACATAACGCCCACAACTATTGGCTGTTCAATACCTACAGCTTTAACGGCGATAAACTCATCAATGTAAACGACAAGTTCGGCTACCCAATTATGGTGCAATACCTGAACAGGGATAACTATACGCCCGCTAATATCGATAAGAACATCCTGAAGAAATATTCTTTAAAAGTGCCCGAAGAGTATGAGGTGAAGAAATGAATAGATATCGACCCGGCATTGTTGCTTGGTATCAGTTACGGAAATAGTATGCCACATTTTTTTAAATGAAATTATTTTCTTACATTTCGTTTTTAAAACACTCCTATATGAAAAAAACTCTATTATTGCTCTCACTCCTGGTGAGCAATTTCGCAGCACTGTACGCACAGGTTCCCAACATCGATTTTGAAACAGGCACATATGCTAACTGGCTTTATTATACCGGTACCTGCTGCCCTATTGTTACACCGAGCGGGGGCACTTCAACACCTGCAAGCGGTGAGCACACCCTCACTTCCGGATCCACAACCGATCCATACGGCGGATTTCCTATCGTATCACCCTGGGGAGGAAGCTATTCATTGAAATTGGGAAATGATTCCCGCGGAGGTGATGCGGAAAGATGTCGTTATTTTGTACATATCCCCACCGGGTCTGCCAGCTATAGTCTTTTATACCATTATGCCGCAGTATTGGAAGATGCGGGCCATACACCCTCTGAACAACCACGTATGCAAGTCAAAGCATATGATTCCGCCACCGGCACTATCATACCTTGTGACTCATTTTACTATGTTGCTACCGGCTCACTGCCAGGGTTTACCCGTGTTGGTTCCAGCGATGTCTATTACAAACCTTGGACAATGGGTAACCTTAAACTTAACGGACTCGGAGGACACACAATAGTCGTTGATTTTGCCGTATCCGATTGCGGCTATGGAGGCCATTTTGGATACGGATACCTCGACATGACCGCAGGCTTGTTCGCCAATACTATAACATCAACCTGTGCAGGAGCAACAGTAACACTCACAGGCCCTGCTGGCTACTCCGCATATAGCTGGCGTGATTCTGCAACATTCTCAACCACATACGGCACATCCCAAACTGTTACTATTTTAACACCGGGCACTATCACCACTTATGCAGTTATCCTTACCCCTTATTCCGGCTATGGCTGCCCCGATACGCTGTACACACGCGTCATACCACTTTTTCCCTGCTCAGGCACCCCGGCAGCAGGCAGTGCATACGCTTATTCATCAACAATATGCGGCAACCCCGACACACTGTTATGTGCAGGCTTTTCAACAGTATGCGGCCTCTCCTACCAATGGGAATCATCTCCGGATGACAGTACATGGACAACTATGAGCGGTGCTACATCTTACGTGCACTATTATACGCGTAGTTACACAGCAACTTATTACCGCTGCATTGTAACCTGTATAGCAAGCGGCATATCCACTGCTTCAAGCTCAGTGTTTGTTCCTGCGCTCACCGGGCCCGGATTATATGCGGTAACTACCCCACCCGATACAATGTGCGATGGTGCCGAATTTTATGTCAGTACATGTGGTACATCCACTGCATACAGCGTTGCAACCTGGTATGGCGATGGAACGGCAGATACAACTGCATTAACAATAACCGGGGTACGACATGCTGATATTGTCCACCATTATGGTTACCCGGGCACCTATACGGTTAGGCATTTGCTTTACGACGGAACATTATTAGTAGACTCAGCAGTGTACACGCACACGTACCTCTACTGTAGTACTTTCCCTATAAGTTTTTACTATGATGCTGATGGTGACTGCATTAAAGACCCGGGTGAAACAAACTGGTTACCTGTGCTCACTGAAATAGACTCAGCCGGTGTACCATTAGATACCATATCTGCACTCAGTGGCTTCTACTATACTTCATTGGGCGCACCGGGCACACAGTACACGTTCAAAGTATTATCCATCTCCGGCGGGCTAACTACCACCTGTCCTTCAACCGGCATTATTTATGATACTGTGCTACCCTACGTGAATATGTACTCCGGCAAGTATTTCGGATTTGAGTGCCCCGGAGGCAGTGTTTTTGACCTTGAAGTGTTGGCAACAGAACGTCATGCTCTCTCTCTTGCAACGTGCGCAATATCTGTTAGAAACCTGGAATGTGTGCCTACCGCAACTACCCTGAAGATGAGTATCGATCCCCATTACACATTTGCATCCAGCAGCCCCGCTCCTGCATCCGTTACCAGTACAGAGGTTACCTGGAATTTGGGCACCCTCGCTGCGAGCGACCCACACCCCGCAATGATTTCTTATTACCTATACGGTATAGCGACTTCTGCCGGTGATAGTGTACACACCACTTATACCGTTTTGCCAATCTCAGGAGATTGGGATACCACCAATAATATTCTCATTAAGGATGACACAATACTTGCAAGTTGCGATCCTAATTACATAGAAGTAACTCCCCAGGGCTATATCTCGTCGGGTACTAACCTCCGTTACACCATACATTTTGAGAATACCGGCACAGACACTGCCTTCAACATTCACGTAATGGATACAATATCTAATTTGCTCGATGTACATAGCATGCGCATGGTAGGGGCAACACACTCCATGGACCTCTATCTTACCGATATGGGTAGCTATACCATCGCAAAATTCGACTTCCCCCGTATCAACCTGCTCGATAGTTCGCATCATGGATTGTGCGACGGTTTCTTTACCTATACCATCAATACACTTACGGGCTTAGCCCCAGGCACTATTATACCCAACAGGGCGGGTATTTACTTTGATACAAATCCTGTAGTGATGACCAATACCGTAAATAACATTATCGGATACCCTACCACAACTATCAACGAGATTAACAAAAACAATGTCCATATCTTCCCTAACCCCGCAAATGATGAACTGTCGATAAAAATGGAAGACGGGGCATTTAGTTCATTCGTCATTACTAATACTATCCAACAAGTGGTGATGCAGCACACTTTGAACGCAGCGCAAACTAAATTGAATATAAAACAACTGCCTGCAGGCATCTACTATATCTCGCTTAAAGGTGAATATGGTAACACGGTGAAGAAGTTCGTAAAAATGTAATTTGCCCCCGGTAATACTTTAAGAAATTCCCCTCCCTCAAGAGGGGAATTTCTTTGTAGGTATTTCGAAGCGAAAAGATCCGCACATATCATCCTGCAAGATTCTTATATCCTCGTCATGCGTTAAAAAAACAAATCTTCGTCCGCCAAAGCCGCAACTATAGCAGCTTTCAAAAAGTCAAAATACCATCATGGTACTGTTACTGTACCATCATGCAAAATAGATTTGGATACCCCTACCCTCATTTCTTAACTTTACGGCATACCCTCTAAAATTTCGGGTAAGTTCTTTGACAGATTGCATCGTGAATTCCGCTCTTTGGACACTCATTCAGAGTTTGCCAAATGGGTTGGTTATGCTCCAAATAACCAGAAAGGCACGGTATAAAATATACCTAAACAGGGTATAATTATACCTTTTAGGGGTATAAATATACCTTTTGGGGGTATAATTATACCCTTTTATACCCCTTTATACCTTAAAAGAAAAAGCAAGATGATTGCCTATGGCGCATTTCGCAAACCCCCGCTAAAAAATATCACCCAAAATCGAACACTTTTCCCAAAATTATACCCTCAGCATATTGTTTAAAAAAATTGTTGTTGTGTTTAACGCTTTCAACTTGGTTATAAAAAACAGAATTTGTGTGGTGGCAAGTAATATTCGAAACGCACACCTCAACGCAAAAAAGAAATAAGTTGCTCCAATTAACATATCAACTATACAACCATTTATACAACCTACTTATCGCCTATAACCGTATCTTTGCAATCCCCTTAAAAATTGGAACATGTCATCAACCTGGTTTCGCAGAAGCAAGAAAGGTATTCTTACCACGACCGAGGAGAAAAAGGAAACACCAGACGGGCTATGGCACAAATGCCCGCAATGCAAAACAACCGTTACCGTTAAAGAACTGCACGCCAACTTATATATCTGCCATAAATGCAATTACCATAATCGCATTAATGCAAAAGAGTATTTCGAAATACTTTTTGATAATAATGAATATAACCTACTTTTCGAGAATATAACGCCTAAAGACTTCCTTGGTTTTGTTGATATGAAGCCATACGGCGCCCGCATTGACGAAGCACAGAAAAGCACGGGCCTCAAGGATGCCATGACCGTTGGTCACGGCAAAATGAACGGTAGAGATTTTGTAGTGGCCTGTATGAACTTCAACTTCATTGGCGGCTCAATGGGCTCTGTCGTGGGTGAAAAAATAAGCCGCGCCATAGACTATTGCATCAAGCACAAATTGCCGCTCATGGTTATCTCTAAATCCGGTGGTGCACGTATGATGGAAAGTGCCTTCTCGCTCATGCAGATGGCAAAGACAGCCGCAAAACTCACCCAGTTAGCAAAAGCGCAACTACCCTACGTTTCATTGATGACCGACCCGACCACCGGTGGCGTCACCGCATCCTACGCAATGCTGGGCGATATAAATATCGCAGAGCCTAATGCACTTATATGTTTCGCCGGCCCACGCGTCATCAAAGAAACCATCAAGAAAGACCTGCCCTCCGGTTTCCAACGTTCAGAATTCCTGTTGGAGCATGGCTTTCTCGACTTTATCGCCGACCGCAAGGCACTAAAGCAAAAACTCACAACTGTGCTGGATTGGTATATGATCCCTGCCGCAACTAATTAACCGCAGCAACTTTGCCCGACCAAGTTTACATAAAGAACCGTCCTGCTACTTTCGAATATGCAATAGAAGACAAGCTGGAAGCGGGTATCATACTCACCGGTTCCGAGATAAAGTCTGTGCGCAATAGCAAAGTCAGCTTTAACGACAGCTACTGTTTCTTTAATGATGGCGAGCTTTGGATAAAAAGCCTCCACATAGCCGAATATGTGAACGCAGGCTATGCTGGCCACGTACCCACCCGCGACCGCAAACTACTCCTTAATAAAAAAGAGCTGAATAAATGGTTGGCTAAAGTGAAAGAAAAGGGGTTCACTATCGTACCACTTGCCATGTACATCAACGATAAAGGCTACGCAAAATTAGAGATTGGCCTTGGCCGTGGCAAAAAGCTCCACGACAAACGCGAAAGCATAAAATCAAGAGACGTAGAGCGCGAGATAAAACGTTACCTTAAGTGATCCTGAATAATGATTATTTATCACATTCCGTCACATTAACGCATCCCCTCTATTTCTACTCCACTTCCTCTTTAAATACAATACCATAGTGGGCTAACTCAGTAAGCACCGGGCGGTAAACAGACGGCATTACAGGCATCACTACTCCTTTTGGCGGCACAATCTTGTTACCAAGTACCAACCTTGCCAGAATAGCTATAGGCAAACCAACAGTTTTAGCCATAGCAGAGTGATCTCTGTCCTCCCCCTCTATCACCATAGAACTGGATAGTTTTGTTTTCCTTCCCTTGTGCAGGTATTCAAACTCATGCAGCATCACCACCATGTCTTTATCATGCGGTGCCATCTGCCATTTATCAAGGAGTATACCTAACAGAATATCAGCCGACGATCGTTTGCCTGCAGGTAATGGCTTTTCATCAAAGAGACCGAGCCACTCCAGCATAGGTATTATCTTGTCATCTTCAATTTTCAACTTTTGGGTAATAAATTGTTGCAGCGAATCCTTACCCGTGAATCCAACTTTTTTCTTAACCCATGAAGCGTACGTATTCCCCTGTGCATCCACTACGTCATCTTGTGTCGTAAGGCCCAGTTCTATGACCGCCTGCCAACCTTTGCAGAACATGGGGTGTCTAAGTGTTGCACGCAAAAACGTTTTTATTTCAGGCACTTCGTATATATCAAGATACCTTAAAGAATCGCGGTTGGGGTAATATGCTAAAGCACCGGCACCATCCACCTGCACCTTTTTGTTGCCGCCAAACATTTGCTCGTAATACAACTCCTCTTCTTTACCCTTCGACAAATACTTTGCCCCGCCCATACCGGCAGTAACCACATTCTTTGGGTTCCAGCTAAATTTGTAGTGCCACGGATTATTGTCACTATCCGGTGCGATTAGGCCACCACAGTAGGATTTGAAGCTGGTGATGGTACCCGCAACACGATGTATGCCATGAATTATTTTGCTCGCGGTCATGTGATCGATGCCAGGATCCAACCCCATTTCGCACATGAACATCAAGCCGGCTTTTTTCACCGCCTCATCCATTGCCTTCATCTCATCCGAAATGTAGGAAGATGTAATGAGGTGCCTTTTATGCTTCAGGCAGTCTTTGGCAAGATGGATATGTAAATGCGGCGGCATCAGCGAGATGACGATATCAGCGCGCTTCACCAATGGTTCCCGTTGGGCAGCATTGGTAATATCAATAGCGGCAACTTCGGCAGAAGTGCTCTTTCCTATTTTTTCTTTAATTATATTCGCATCGCTGTCAGCGATTATTACCTTCCATTTATTTCGGGGAGCATAGGTCAGAATGTATTGTATCAGATAAATGGACGATTTACCGGCTCCGGCAATCAGGATTGTCTGCATATTTCTATTTCTCTGGCACTCAATAATGAACTGACACAAAAGTAATATTAATACTTAACCGTTGTATAATCGCCTTTTACCTATATTTTTAACACATACATAAAAAATAAAATAAACGCATATGTTATGGAAAAATAGTCATATAGATGTTGGTACATTAAATAATCATGCCGTGGATACAATGGCACAATTCCTTGATATAAAATTCACAGAGATCGGGCATAATTTCCTCCGGGCCTCCATGCCGGTAGGGCCTAAAACGCATCAGCCTCATGGCCTACTGCATGGTGGCGCATCGGCAGTATTAGCTGAGACTGTAGGCAGCGTATCATCATCACTAGTTATAGACGCATCTAAACAGATGTGTGTAGGAATTGAGATCAACTGCAACCATATCAGGGCCAAAAGAGACGGTATTGTTACTGCCACCGCAGAGCCATTGCATGTTGGTTCAACAACACATGTTTGGGATATTAAAATTAGAGACGAAAAAGAACGCCTGATTTGCGCAAGCCGCCTGACAGTGGCTATATTAAAGAAAAAGCAACACTAATGCTTCCTTGGGAAGTTAAATAAGTTGCTGGTGAGCACGGGTATAAAGAAAACGCCCAACGTAAGTGCTGATGTTACCCAATCAGCAGTTTCGCTTTCCAGTAGTTGTGCAAGTGGTGATTCCGTGTAATAGTGCTCATAAACTGACAAAGCAAGCTTTAAACCCAGTATAGCTATCACGGTAAATGCACAAGCCTCGAGAAACGGATATTTTTCGATGAGCTTCACAAAATACTGCGCAACAAAACGCATGGCCAGTATACCAATAAAGACCCCGGTAAGAATAACCAGGATATTATCAGAAAACGCAACGGCCGCAAATACATTGTCAAGAGAAAAGGCGATGTCCATTATCTCAACAGAGATAACTGTGGCCCAGAACGGCCCTAGTTTCCCAACCGTCATTTTGTATAACCTGCCTTCTTTTTTTTCTATCTCCTCTTCCTGTGCAGCCTTACTTTTTCTCTTCGACCGCCACCAATGGATGGCGAGATATAAGAGATACATGCCACCAAGACTTTTAAGCCACCATATCTTAATCAGGTAGCTGGCAAGCAACAGGCAAATACCCCTGAAGACATAAGCGCCTACAATGCCATACTTTAGCGCCTTCTGTCGCTGCTGGGATGGTAGTTTCATTACCATTATTGCCAGCACAGCAGCATTATCTACCGACAAAAGGCTTTCAATAAGTACAAGGTTACCAATGATCAAAAGGCTACCAAGCGGCTCATTGAGTATTTGCTCTAAAAGTGTCATTTTAAGGCATTAAAAGTAACGATAAATCCCTGCCGTAGTGCAACTTTCCAATTATAGTATTTGTTTACATTTACAGCCATATGCCGGCCGGAGATGTTTTGCAATATGATATAGTAATAGTGGGCGGTGGCCCCGCCGGCAGCGCCTGCGCTCTTGCTTTGGCAAACTCGGGATTAAAAACTGCGCTTATCGACAAAGCGTCGTTCCCGCGAGACAAAGTATGCGGCGACGCGATACCCGGCCGGGCCATCAGGGTACTGAACAATATAAACGCATCCTATGGGGCTGCTTTCAAACAGTTCCCAAAAAAATTCGAGACCAAACGAACAACAGTTTTCTACAAAGGACAACAGGTAACTTTCGATTGGGTATTGGAAGCATACACCTGTGCACGTATGGAGTTTGATAACTTCCTGCATGCATTGGTCGCAAAAAATACAGCCACAGATATTTACACCAATATCAGCCCGGATAAAGTAGTGAACATCGACAATAAAGTTCGGCTCAGTGCTAACGACAAAATATTCGAGGCTAAAATGATTATAGGCGCCGATGGCGCCCATTCTGTAGCAGCAAAACAATTAACTAAGAATATTGTTGACAGGAATCATTATGTGGGTTCTGTTAGAGCCTATTATTCTAACGTACCCATGGAAAGTGATAACACAATAGAAGTCTACTTTGACAAGCAGTTCCTACCCAGCTATCTGTGGGTTTTCCCGCTGCCACACAATAGGGCTAATGTAGGATTCGGCATGCTGTCCAGCGAAGTATCAAAACGAAAAATAAATCTGAAGAAGACCTTCTATGAATTTATAGAACAGAACAGTGTATTAAAGAACAAATTCAAAAATGCAACACAAGTTGGCGAGTTGGAAGGTTTCGGGCTGCCGCTTGGTTCAAAGATCCAGACCATATCAGGCAACAACTTTATGCTAGTTGGTGATGCAGCTTCGCTCATAGACCCGATATCAGGAGACGGCATTGGCAACGCTATGCTCAGCGGCCGGTTTGCTGGAGAACAGGCCGTGAAATGCTTTGCTCAAAATAATTTCTCTGCTACATTCATGAAAGGCTACGATGATGCACTGACAGGCGCACTGGGAAAAGAATTACGCATACGCTACCGGATGCAGCGCACGATATCCCAAATGCCCTTTTTATTGGATGGGCTGTTCCTTGCTGCAAAAAGTAAATTGCTGAAAAAGATCATTCAGAAAGCCCTGTAATAAAACTGCCGGCAAAGTGCCGGCAGTCTGCTACTAAAGTGTTATTGCTTATCGCCCTCCCCGACTAATGAAATCGTTCAGCGACTTGCGGCTTGCATCAAAAGAGAATACATTTCCTACTTTGAAATAGTTATTATTATCTACTGTGCGGCTATACGCATACTTGGCAAAATCAAGCATCGAGTTCTCGAAGGAGAAGAGTTTGCACAGTTCTATAACCTGGTCGGTAGTTACATAATTAACATCCAATATGGTCTTTGCTGTTGAGAGTTTAGTATTATCAAATGATGCGTTCTCTATTGTATGCTTTGCATCATTAAAAGTAGCACGGTCCATGGCTATCGGTCCACGTGGAGGAGGTGGTGGAGGAGGAGTTTCCCTAACATAGGTACGCCTTGGCTGTCCATAAGACATACAATATTCGTCATCCGGCGCACGGTAATTGTCTTCCACTTCTATACACTTATGGAACCTGAGCCTGGGCAGCCCCGAACGGCCCCGGTCAATTTTAAGTGTCATATGTACGGCCCTGCCATCAACCGGATCCGCAATAGTAACACGTTTACGTATTGCAGCAGTCCTGTTATCGGCAAAAACTATTTCAATGTCGTTGCCAAATTGTGGCAAACCTTCTATTCGCACTTTACGGGCAGGTGTATTGTTCTGGTTAATGCCATTGAGCACAACAAAGAACTCCTCACCATTCTCCGAAAAAATAGACAATGTGCTCAGATCGTTATCCCGGTAGCCTCGCCCGCTACCATCTCCGCGACCACCCCCACCGTAGCGCCCGTTGCTACCCTGGGCTAAAGACGAGGAAGCCACCAATACTGTAAGAAAGAAGAATAATAATGTGTGTTTCATAAAAATGAATTTAGTACAAGATTAATAAAAATATTGAAAACTGATAGTTCGTGTAATTCAAGTAGTATGCCAAACCTGCAATTACTGCTGATAACACAGGTCACTTTACATTTTGTTTAACACTCGCGGCTGATTACCTTTTCTTTGAAACGGCATAAATAGTATAACCTCAAAAATCAAACTGCTATGTCTTCAAAGAATTTATTGTGGCTGCTGCCACTCTTTTTGCTCGCCGCTTGTGGCAACTCCGGAGGAAACTACTATGAGAGCAGTCCTGCTGCGGTAAAATTGGAAAATGCGGCAACCGACTCAGTAGCAGCTGCTGCTGCCGATGAGCCCATCAACTCACCAAGGCGCAAGATAATTCACACAGCAGATTTCAACTGCAAAGTTGCCGATGTATTCGTTGCAACAACAAAGCTGGAGAACCTGGTCAAGTCCGTAGGGGGTATTGTGCAGGAAAGCCAGATGAATAATAACAGCTACGATACAAAAACATCATACTATACTGCAGATTCCCTGCGTCAAACTAAAACCTATACGCCAATGGCCACACTCACACTCCGTGTGCCATCACAATACCTGGATTCTGTAGTAAGCGCCCTACCGGGCATGTGTACTTTCGTTGACTCTCGCATATTAAAGCAAAGTGATGTTACCTACAAGTACCTGTCGAATGTATTAAAGAACCAGATTGGCAATAACAATACAACGAAGCAAGCTTTGAAACTGGCAAAAAAAAGCTACGAGCCAATAGAAGTGCAGGAATATGACAACTATACGCAGGAACAAAAAATAGACCGGAAAATAGAGAACATGAATATGGATGAGAACATAAATTACGCCACACTCACAGTTGCCTTTGCTCAACCAGAGCAGGTATTTGTGCAAACTATCGTAAATCCCGACTATATAGCTAAAACACCGTTCTCACTGCAGTGCAAGTCAGCACTGAATACAGGTTGGGAATTGATAAAGATGTTCATTGTATGGTGTATGAAAATATGGCCATTGATATTGATATGCATTGCCACACTGGTATTTGTGAAAAGGTTTACGCGCAGGCAGCTGGCAGTAGCAAAAAAATAAGGAAAAGAAGCCCCGACTAAGGGGGCTTCTTGTTTTTTGTAACTTTATATAATGAAAGAGGAGAAGATAAAGCATGTGATCATGGAAAAGCTGGAGCATATCTCTTCTTATGCCGAGAAAGTTAACAGCGGTTTCGATAAAGAAGATATTCACGATCTGCGGGTATCCGTAAAATCACTCCGCTCATTGCTGCGGCTGTTAGGTACAATTACTCAAACCAAACCCAAAATAACCGGTAAGATAAAGCAGCTATACCACATTGCCGGTGAAATACGCGAAGCACAACTGGAATTAGATACCATTGCGGAAAAACAATATACCCTGCCGGCTTATGCCGGCAAACTGCAAGAAACTATAGCGAACCGGCAAAATGAATGGACAGCGCTCTATTCTAAAACGATATTTGAGCATTTTTCAGAAAAATTGGAAAGCAACAATTACGATCAGTTGAACGTAAAAGCACTTGCTGATTTTTTCAACCTAAAATTTGCGACTGTCAGCAAACTGGCAGCCATCAATGATCCATCGCACGATAACCTGCACCAGTTACGAAAAGAAGTTAAGGATGTGCTACATACTGCAAAAACCGCAGACCAACAATGGCATGCATCCCACAGAGTCTTACAACGGATCCCTGTTCAAAAGCTGGATAACCTCGCTGATGCTATCGGCGATTTCCATGATAATGTGGTTATGCAGGAACATTTAATTGCCTATTCCATCTTGCTGGTTTCGGGAGATGAGAAAACACTCATCCAAAGAATAAAAGAAGATAGATCCAAACAGCTGGAGCAGAAAAAAACAGCAATAACGGTGATGCTTAAAGGGTTCACAACTCCACTATCCTGTTAAGCAGGCTCCAGTTACGGGTAGTGGCGGTGACACCAAACTTCTTTTCTATCAGTGAATTAGGGAAACAGGTTTTCCCATAATTATTACTGAGGATATACACTTCACGTTTAAAAAGGCGCGCATCCTCAGCATCATTTGAATAAACCTCCAGCGCCCCCCTCACCAGCGGAGATGGCACATCTGAAAGGAAGGTAACATAAAGGTTGCGCTCCTGTGTGTTCATGTTCTGATAGGGATTATTCTTCAGCACATTCTTTATTTCATGCTGCATCCTTATGATTGCTTTCACCTCGTACCCCAGTTTACTTTTCAATTGTTCTTCGATCTTCTTGGCAATAGCAGTTTCATCCGTCTCTTCGGTTTCAAAAATTACATTATCGGTCTGTATGTAGGTATTAACATTCTGAAAGCCGCAGTTTTTAAACTGCTCATTCAGTTCTTCTATACTTACCTGTCCACTTGTATTAAAGCCCCGTAAAAAAGCTACATAACGGATCATACTCTATATAAATCTGCCTCTAAAATATTCAAGCAGTTGGAATTTCTAAGTTAACGTAATGATAATGAGGAAAATGATACCATGATAAACCTAATGTTATAGCGCCGGTATTTTATTTATTGTTGCCCAGTTACGCGCCGTCGCTGTCACACCAAGCTTTCGCTCAATTACCGTGGTGGTGAGTTTGCTATTGCCCATACCGGGTGCGAGGAAATACATCTCTTTTCCTATAATTTTATAATCCTCGCCCGGACTCTTATAAGGTTCCAACGAGGAGTGTACCACCTTGTCCGGGGCAGCAGACAGAAAATGTACATACAGTTTCCTTTCATTCATTTCCTTTTCAAACGGATTCTTCTTTATCACCTCTTTTATCTCCTCTGTCGACCTGATAACAACAGGTACTTCGTAGCCTAACTGCTTCACCAGTTGTTTTTCTATTTTGGCTAATAACTTCCCCTTGTCGGTTTCTTTGCTGTCAAAAAGCACATTGCCACTTTGTATGTAGGTAACAATATTCTTAAATCCCGGCAATTCAAAATACTGCCGCAATGCTTCCATCTTTATCAGCTTCTGCCCGCTTACATTTATGCCCCTCAAAAATGCTACATAACGTATCATATACGTATATTTATGCAATAAAAATACAATGGCAGCAGGATACTCCCAAACCCCACTTGCCAAAAAGCTGGGCATAAAAGAGGGTTTCACCATAAAGCTGGTGAATGAGCCTGACTATTATCTTAAGCTTTTTACGGACATGCCCGAAACTACCTCTGCAACAGCAAAGCAGAAAAAGAATTTCATCCACTTCTTCAGCACCAAAATGAGCGAGGTTAGTAAAGTGCTACCCAAATTAAAGAATGAGATAGTACCTAATGGCATTATATGGGTATCATGGCCCAAGAAAGCAGCCAAAATGGAAACAGATGTTTCTGAGAACCTTATCCGCGATATTGGTCTTGCCAGCGGACTTGTAGATATTAAAGTCTGCGCCGTAGACGAAACATGGTCGGGGTTGAAATTTGTAATTCCGGTTAAGGATAGGGTTTAGCCGCTCTAAGTCACAAAATACATTTTCATCACGCCCTTCCCCTTTGCTTGCACTTCGCCACGGTATTCGCAAGCAAACTTGTCCTGCACTAATTCATACGTTGTCTGGCTGATGTTTATTTTCCCTGCCTCGCCATGCTGCTCCATTCGTGCTGCCGTATTCACTGTATCGCCCCATATATCGTAGGCAAACTTCTTTACACCAACAATACCAGCCACCACGCTACCGCTGTGCACACCTATGAGGTCGGCAAGCCGGCAACTGCCAGGTAAGCGTCTCCTACTGTCTTTATTTTCTCAATATTATATTTACTCAAAACACTATCAAACATCTTGAAACAATTGTGCAGCTCATCAACAAGCTGTTTGGGAGTCATACGCTCCCCTGCCTCGGTGAAGTTTACAAAGTCTGTAAAAAGCACGGTCACATTATCAAAGTGGCGAGCATCGGCAACGCCTTTTTCTTTCAGCTCATCTGCCACTTCAGAAGGCAGGATGTTCAACAAAAGATCCTCCGATTTCTTCTTTTCCTTGCCCAACAATTTGTTGCTCCTGACCACATATACAACAATGCTCAACAATGCCACCATACCGGCAATATAAAACCCTCGCTCATTACGCTTTTTGGCCACGGCGAGCTTATCAATTTCAATTTGCTTGTCTTTTAGTTCTATCTCACGCTGGGTTTCAAGGTTGGCGATCTTCACCTTACTTTCAACACTAAAAACAGAATCCTTTGTATTCGCATGTAGTTTATAATACTCTATTGCCTTTTTATAATCACCCACTGCTTCGTATGCCTCCGATAAATGCTCCGCAAAATCCTGAACTCCTTCTTTAAATCCTATTCTGCTACTTAGCGCTATCGCACTATCCATGTATTCTATCGCTTTGCGTATTGCAAGCGTTTTGTTAGCAGGAATTATACTATCAGGCTTGTAATCAATACTATCCATCGCATAATTCAGGTAATATGAACCCATAAAACCAAGGCAAATAGCTACATTGTTATAATCATCCAATTCTTTCGCATATTTGAGTGCCTGCAAGTAAGATTCGATCGCTGCATGATAGTTCCGCTCAGCTTTGTAGAGGTCACCCATAATAGCCAGGTAAAAAGGCATCCCTTCTTTATCTCCAAGTTCTTCAGTTATCTTCAGTGCCTTCTTATTATACTCTAGCGCTTTCTCATAGTCTTTTTTGTGAGCGTATATCGTTGCTATATTGCCCGATGCTATGGCTACTCCGTTCCGGTTGCCTATCTCATCCTGCAGCTTCATACCTTTCAGGAAATATTCCAATGCTTTTTCATAATTGTTCTGGTCTTCATATACTATCCCTATATTATTCACACTGCTCGCAATACCAACTTTGTCATGAGTATCCTCTTGTATTTTTAGCGCCTTAAACAGGTACTCCAGTACTTTCACCCTGTCAGACTTTGCGTTGTAATTTGCAGCCATTGAACTATATGCTGAGGATATACCTTTCTTCCAGCCAAGGTTGTTAGACAGTTCCAGCGCCCGCTCTGCATATTTTATTCCTTCATCAGGTCGTATCGGCGGATAGTTTAACGATATCGCAGCCAATAGCTTGGCTTTAATAGTGTCATCTTCCATTTTTGAAACGGCCTGCACCAGTGAATCTATACGTTCCTGTCCTTGTTTTTGGCCGGAAGAAACATGGACCGAGATTACTGCAAACAGCAGGATCCCCAAAAATTTTAAGCGCATCGAGATTTCTTGTTTGACGTTTGACAGCCCTTCAAGCTCATTCACAATCCATTCAAATATAAAAATAATTTTTGTATATTTTAATAATTAATAAAATTGGGTTAAAAAACTGCACGCTCATTGGTTGCGCTCCCAATACCTAACTTTTCAATTATCTTTGGCAATATCTAAATTTTCCATCACAGCCACAATGAAGAAAAACATCGCCTTGATAGCCGGCGGATATTCCGGGGAATATGTAATATCAATACAAACCGCCGAAACAATAGAAAAAAACCTCGACAGTTCTCTTTATAACATTTATAAGATCATTGTAACGAAAGACGAATGGTGCCACGAGGCGGATGGTAAACGTGTTCTTGTAGATAAGAATGATTTTTCTTTAACTGTTAACGGAAATAAGGTCACATTCGACTGTGTTTTTATTGCTATACATGGTGCCCCCGGCGAAGATGGACGCCTGCAGGGCTACCTCGATATGCTGCGCATTCCGTATACAACTTGCAACTCTATTGTGTCGGCGCTTACTTTCAACAAAAGCTATTGCAACAAGGTTGTCCAATCTTTCAACGTGGTGAATATTGCCAACTCTGTACACCTTATTAAAGGTGAACCCTACTCTATGGGCGCTATACTCGACACGTTACAACTACCCGTATTCGTAAAGCCAAATGAAAGTGGCAGCAGTTTGGGTGTAAGTAAAGTAAAGTCGGTTGAAGAGCTTTTACCTGCCATAGAAAAAGCTTTCAAGGAAGATAACCAGGTGCTGGTTGAAGAATTTATTGAAGGTAGGGAGCTGACTATCGGGGTTTATAAAGCAAATGGCTATTTAATGGCTTTGCCGGCAACAGAAATAGTGAGTAAGAATGAATTCTTTGATTACGAAGCGAAATATACTCCCGGTGTAACCAATGAGATAACCCCCGCGAAAATAGACAACAATTTAAGAGAACAGTTGGAATCTAAAGCCATGTACATTTACCGCCACCTCAACTGCCGTGGAATTGTGCGCATGGACTTCATCCTGCAGCGCTCCACCAACAAGCTTTTCTTCCTCGAGGTAAATACCATGCCCGGCCAAAGCGAGAACAGCATTGTACCCCAGCAGGTGCGTGCTTCTGGCCGCTCTCTTAAAGACTTTTACGGCGAGATATTGGATGATTGCATGAAAAACTTTTCGTTTATATCAAATTAACAAAACTGCTTCCATAAAATAGTCTATTTTTAGTGAACAAGCACATATGAAAGGAAGGTTAAAGGATTCATTTTTATTTCATCTTGGTATAGTATTAGCAATTTTCACATTGCTGTATATAGCCTTTTTTACCAGCCTGCACTGTTTTACCAAGCATGGAGAGGAGATAGTAGTGCCTAATATCACCGGCAAAGATGTGAACGTTGCCATTGCCGAATTAACAAAAATGAAATTCGAAGTCGATGTGGATTCAACCTATGAACCTGACCATACTCCCTTGATAGTTTTAAAACAGGTTCCTGATACACAATCCATAGTAAAGGAAGGGCGGACTATCTTCCTGACCGTTAATATGGTTAACCCACCGCACATTCAGATGCCCAACCTGGTTAACTTATCTTATCGTAGCGCCATTATGTTATTGCGCAATAACAAACTTAAGCTGGGCGATACTGCCTACAAGCCAGATATTGCTGCGGGTGCAATAATTGAGCAACGATACAAAGGCAGCGTTATCAGGTCTGGAGAAATGATACCCCAGGGTAGCAAGATCGACCTCGTAATAGGTGATGGTTTAGGCAATACAGAATTTAATGTCCCGAAACTAACCGGAATGACAGTGGACGAGGCAATGACTATGCTCAACCAATATAATTTGATTCCGATATTGACACCTGCTGATGCCATGTCAAAGATCACAGATACTGCAACATCAATTGTTGTTGATCAGGAACCAAGGGATTTGAATGATGCCGGCGTTGCGAACCGGATAAAAGCAGGAGATATTATAGACCTGAGGATCATGCAAAATCCGGAGGCTATGGATATTCATGGCAATACAAATACGCCTGGTGACGTTAATGGTGATAGCAAAACGAAACAAAAGTGAGGCCCTTAAGAATCAATTATATATTTATAATATTTTTTATTTTTCATGCATTTGCTGCTTATGGGCAGGAAAATGTAGGGCCGATACGCTGGAATCCTTATCAGAATACGGACAGAAGTTTCTTCAGTACCGCCAGAATAACCGCAATAACACTTACGCTGCCTTTCTTTGAAGATTTTACAGGCTATGGTGCCTCCCCTGATAGTAACAAGTGGACGGATTGCCTAGTATATATTAATAATACAATGGCAGCAAGTCCCGTTAGTCGCGGTGTTGCCACTTTCGATGACCTTAATGCACACGGTATCCCTTATGATTCATTTAGCAATACAGCCAGGTATTATGCCGACACCCTTACATCCCAGCCTATTGATCTAAGCAGCGATACGGCATCCGATAGTGTATACCTTAGCTTTTTCTACCAACCGCAAGGTAACGGCTTTTATCCTATGCTTCCCGATTCACTTATCGTTTACCTGAAAAACCGCTATGGCGATTTTGTGAAGGTTTGGGCTGCGGCCGGCTCTCCTCTGCAGCCATTTCGGCAGGCAATGATACCTATTCTCGACTCGTTCTATTTCCATAATTCTCTCCAGATCCGATTTGTAAATGTCGCGGCACTTAACTGGGCGGACGCCGTTTGGAATGTTGACTATGTTCGGCTGGACAGGAATCGCACTATTAATGATACCGGCGTAAATGATATTGCCTTTACATCTTCACCTACATTTCTGCTTAACGATTATACCTCTATGCCTTATAATCAGTTCAAGGCAAACCCCACCAGCGAGATCGTACCGCAGATATCAGACAGCATCCGTAACAATACCACATTTAATGAACCCATTAGTTATGGCATGACCGTGCGCGACCTAAGCAGCGGGTCGTTGTTGGCGTCAGGTACCCTTGGTAGCACAACCGTGAATGCCAATCAAACCCAGCAGGTAGTGAGACCGCTGTCCATCGCTACTTATCCCACACATCCACCCAATACACCTGTGATATTTGAAACTAAATATTACATGCAAACTACTTTGGCAACAGGACCCGTTGAGAACGATTCCGCGGTCCGTTACCAGCATTTTGACAATTACCTTTCATATGATGATGGTACTGCCGAAAAGAGCTATTATCTAAGCCTTTCCCCATCATTGCCCGGAAAAATAGCGATCGAATTCCACCTCAACAAAACTGACACATTGCGTGGCATGGCTATATACTTCGGTAGGCAGATCCCTTTCTCTTCTGCCAAATTGTTTTCCATTTATGTTTACTCCAAACTTGCGAAGATCAATGGCGCCCCGGGCGACGTGGTGATAGATTCAACCGACCTGCTGACTCCCGCATATGCAGATTCTGTCAATCATTTCTGGTACTACACTTTCGATGAACCGATCCTGCTGCCTGCCGGCACTTTTTATGCAGGTACATTACAGCCACTGGGCGGCATAAGCGATAGCCTTTATTTTGGGTTGGATGTGAACCGCGTAGGCGACAATCATGCCTATTATAATGTTTCCGGCGATTGGGTTCATTCACTCATGAGTGGAGCTATAATGATGCGCCCGCTGCTTGGCAGGTATGTGTCTGACAGTTATGTGCGTGATGTTGCTTCGCGAAACAGCGGCTGGGAAGTATTCCCTAACCCGGCCACTACCAGGATGCAGTTCAGGTTCAACGGAAATCGATTAGCCCAATACAGGATCATTGATGCGCAAGGACATAGTGTAGGCTCAGGCTTTACCGCTAATGGGCGAGAGGTTGACATTTCACAACTAGCTCCGGGCGTTTATTTTGTATCGCTGATAGTTGAACATATGCCTACCCATACCCAAACGCTCATCAAACTATAAATATCGGAGCGGTATTTTTTAACTTTACTTAAAAATTGCAATGAAGAACATTACTGTTGAAGAACTTAAAGGGAGGATGGTTGCAGGTGAAAAACTGCACCTGATAGATGTGCGTGAACCGGCTGAATATGCAGAGTACAACCTTGGTGGCACACTTATTCCATTGGGTAAAATAATGGGCATGCAACTTGAAGACCTGGAAGACCTGAAGAACGAAGAGCTTATCATACACTGCAAGGCGGGTAGCAGGAGCATGCAGGCCT
The DNA here is from genome assembly GCA_044224775.1 of Flavipsychrobacter sp. GTDB lineage: Bacteria > Bacteroidota > Bacteroidia > Chitinophagales > Chitinophagaceae > Nemorincola. The sequence continues at coordinate 2,519 of JBGAJU010000034.1, read as the reverse complement.
GTATGATGCTGGAAACTGCCGGTTTCACCAACGTAGTGAATGTGACAGGAGGTGCAATGGCATGGAAACAGAAATATGGTTAGAGCAACATGCACCAGATAGAGCCATACTACAATTGGCGGCACTTATACACAGCCGAAGAAGACGAACAATCTCCCTTTTACGGACAGGAGCATAGCGAGTTTGAATTTTCAAACACAGTTTACAACTACTATATCCACCCCCAATGGGATGAGTTCGGGTCTAGAACACTTTATCTCAAAGTACTCTTTGTCGATTACGACCTTAACTATGCAATAATAGAAATGATTGGCGAATGGAATGACGCAGTGGAGAACGACATAATGCAGTTAAAGCGTTCCGTAATAGAGCCCATGGAAGCGAAAGGCATCAATAAATTCATACTTATAACCGAGAACGTACTTAATTTTCACAGCAGCGACACCGATTACTATCAGGAATGGGGCGAAGATATTGGCGACGAAGGGGGGTGGATCGCCGCCGTCAATATGCCCGAACAAACCCAGTTCGATTTCTGCCGTTCACATATTGACTACTACATAAAACTATTGGAAAGCCCCAACTGGCGGACCTATCAGCCGCAGGATTTTTTCCAGTCGGTGGATAACCAGATGTTGAGGCTGCTTTCGTAGCACTACATCCCGGATAGTTTCCGCATGTGGTTCACGCCACCTTTCTTGGCGGTGCTCACAGCCGCTTTCACACTACCACCCTTCTTTTTGCCGGGTTGGTTTGAAAATACTATCTGTTTTGATGGAAGTTTCGTTGGCCCTGCTTTTGGTTTTTGCGTGCTCATAGATCATCATTTACACTGCAATATAAATTATTTATAAAAAACGGGCAGGAAAAATTCCTGCCCGCTCATATCTTTTTACAAAAATTAACGCATTGTGATCACATAAGTATGTGTGCCGATGGTTAATTGCGCCTGGTTATCACAGCCGCCGCCGCCGTAACCATAATCCAGCACTCTTGCCGTGGTGAATGACGTAGACGAACTTGTAATCGTAACCGTACCATCTTCAATGTAAGAACAGCTCAACGCCACTTTTAAGGGATCAGTTGCAGAAATCGAATGGACAAATACATGTCCGTTCGCCCGTGTTACAGTTGTCGAGCCCCCGATAAGGTACACATCATCGCTACGGGTCGGCGTGCTGTAACCTTCCAGCCATGTGCGTGTACGGCTGCCTGTCCAGCTGATGATACTATCTGTCCCGAGTACGATAGAATCATTTACCGTCACAGAATACCAATACTGGCCGCTGCTGTTCATTCCCTCATTCGTCACTGTTTTGTGCACGATCACCTTCTTGCCATTCACATAGTAATTATTGGTAGTAATGGTATGTGTGCTGCCGGCATCTTTATAATGTCCGGTGTAGGTAACAATGATCTTACCACTGCGCACCTTGCCATCAAGGCTGGTACAGGTACCTGTACCAAAATCTATGGTAATGATACGGGCAACTGTATCGTGCGTAACCGTTGCACAGCCGCCAAGTGTGGTGGCAGTAGTGCGCAGGTTAGCCCCACCGGTTGTTGCCGCCGCGTCCGATATAGAAATAACGTCATTACTATTCTCGTCAAGTCTCGCTGCATCTGTCGCATATCCCCCGTTATCGTCCGCATTCGTAAGAGCGGGTGTTGTATCCTTCGTACGCTTGCATGCCGTAAGCGTTAATACAGAAGCTATTACAAGAATAGCGCCGTTTCTCAAAATTGATTTGTAAGACATAGTTCTGTGTTTTTATGATACTCTGACTAACCGTATTAACCAAAGTTTAATACAGAAGAAAAAATATAAATTAAACCAATTCTCAAGCCAACCTGTCACGCTGTCTCAGTATTGTCCTTGGATGTAGCATAAACCAGGAAATAAAGAATAGCATGTACTAATGAAAATACAACTGAGAAATAAAACAGCATTTCCTCTTTAGCTCCGTCCGGGCTCACATGCAGCAGCATTGCAACAATAAGCAATATTGCAACAAGAGCAACTCCCGTCATTGATACTATGCGATAACTTTTCTTGGTAAAGTTCATTTTATTCAAAAAGCTGTTCTTCATACCATAGAACAGGTAAACATCCATACCGATCATCATCCAGACAATAAGGCGTATCCACGTATCCAATGGCAGGAACACCATCATGAACAGGCAGGTGAATATACCCAGGATCGGGATTAATGGCACCAGTGGCGTCCGGAACGCCCTTGGTGCATCAGGCATTTTCATGCGCATAAGTATCACGCCAATACATACAAGAATAAATGCAAACAGGGTTCCTATACTGGTCATTTCACCAACGATCCTGGCAGGAACAAATGCCGCGAACAAACTCACAAAAAGCATGAACAGGAAATTATTTTTGGCAGGGGTGCGGAATTTTTCATGCAGCTTGGAGAATACCGGCGGTATCAAACCATCATGGCTCATAGAATAGAATACACGCGACTGCCCCATCAGCATCACAAGTATCACCGATGCATATCCTC
>JBGAJU010000033.1:0-42681 GCA_044224775.1 Flavipsychrobacter sp. | reverse complement strand
TATACAATGCGGCTCTTTTGTTATATAATTTTAAACTCAGGTCCTAGCTGTCATTCTTATCGTACATAAGGTTGAATATCTGGTCATCGCCCATTACCAGCCATACTTTGTCTATATCCTCGTTAGTAAATTTATTATGGAAGCAAAAATACTGGTAGTGTGTTTCGCTGCCTTTTACGTTGTATTCGCAAGAGTAGTCACCGTCCTTCGCTACTGTGGTATAGCTACGTATCAACTTGCCGGATTTCAGCATGATCATGATCTTGTAATTATTCCAGTCGAGGCTATTTTTAGCATTATTGATCACCGCAGCTTTTACGCTGGTGTATGGGTCCACATCTTTTCCTTCTACATAACTATAAGTTGTGGGGTAAAAGCCAAAAACGAAATTGATGGTTTTACTGTCATTACTGATCAGTTCGTAATAGAACGGATTTTTCTTCTGGGCGTTCGCTGCTATCGAAAGAAGCAGAAGCGCTACGAGCATTAATTGTTTTCTGAACATATTATTGTGAGTTTGTTGTTTAATTACTATGTAATATTAGTATAGTTATTCAGCTATTGGAATACCACGATGGTGGTATTTTCAGATCATATAGCTAATGTCAATAGACCTTTAGGTTTTGGAAAAACCTTATTTAAGGCATCTGTACGTGAATTCACTTGCAATTTTTCGTATATATTATGAATGTGCTTGCGCACGGTCTCTATGTTGATAAACAGCAGGGATGCTATCTCTTTATACCGGTACCCCTTTGAAAGGTAGTCGAGTATTTCCTGTTCGCGCGCAGAAAGTTTATCCAGCTCTTTATTTGTTTTTTCTTCCTTAGTATGGAAGAAGGTGATCACTTTCCTGGCAATCTGGCTACTCATGGGTGAACCTCCATTGTGGGCGTCGGCAATGGCTTCCAGGATTTTGGTCGGTGTGGTTGATTTTGTGAGATAGCCTGTAGCGCCAGCCTGCAAGGCATTGAAAATGTTTTCCGGATCCTCGAGCGATGTACACATAATGAACTGCATCTCGGGACACAAAGCCTTTAGTTTTCTCACACTTTCGGTACCGGTGAGCCCCGGCAAATGTATGTCTACCATTACCACATCAGGTTCCAGTTCGGGGATATCGCTGATCGCATCTTCCCCATTCTCGTAGGTGGCAACACATTTGTACCCCTCGCTTCCATTAATAAGTACAGCCAGCATATCGCGGGTGTCTTTCTGGTCTTCTATAACTGCTACACGTATTGTCATAAACAAAGTATATATGATGATGTAAAAGTACTCTTATGATAAACGTCGGCAATTACATTAAAGTGGTATTTTCCTGTAATTGCAATTTGTCGAACGCGATAGTTATGCTGATAGCGGTATGTCCGGGAGCGGAATGAATATCAAACTGCCCGCCTACTTGTTCAATACGTTGTCTCATATTCCTTAGCCCATTACCTTTTCCTTTTAGTTGCGCCATGTTAAAACCTTTTCCGTTATCCTGCACAGTAATGCTTAGCGTGTTACCGTTTACGACCAGCGATATTTGCAATTCAGTTGCCTGTGCATGTTTTATGCAGTTGTTGATCGCCTCTTTGGTTGTCAGGAATATGTTCCGTTGGGCTTCACGTGAAATGCGCATTTGTGGTATTGCATCAGGAAAACGAAGCGTGACATCGATAGGTATATGTTCCAGGTAGTCTGAACAATATTCTCTTAGCCGTGTGACCAATTGCTCTAGTGTTGTATTCTCAGGGTTGAGTACCCAGATAAGATCGCGCATGTTGTCAACCAACTCTTTAGAAGTGGATGAGATATGCTGTATATCTTCTTGCAGATTTGTGTCGGCTGATACTTTCTTCTTCGCCAGTTCGGCCATCAATGATATTTTGGATAAGCCTGAACCAAGGTCGTCATGTACGTCTTTAGAAATCCGCAACCGCTCCTGGTAGAGTAATTGCTTTTTTTCAAGTTCCCTTGTTTTAGCCTTTACTTTTTGCCCTACGTAAATCCGTATACTGAGCCACACTGCAGCAACAGCAAAAATTGCACCTAACAACCGGAACCACCATGTTGCCCAGAACGGTGGGCGTATGATCACCTTCATTTTTAACGGTTGCTCATTCCACACACCTTCGTTATTGCTCACTTTGAGCAGGAAAGTGTACTCCCCGGGTCGCAAGTTAGAGTAGCGAACACGGTCATTGGCAGTATATACCCAGTCATTGTCAAGCCCCTGCAACATATAGGCAAAATGGTTTTGGTCTGGACGGGTGAATTCAAGAGCACGCATGGAAAATGTTACCGTGTTCTTTTTATAGGGCAGATCGAGTACCTGTATATAGTTGGCTGTATCGCGGGCAAAGAGAGAGTCGTTAACGAATATTTCTGCGATCGCAGGTTGGGCGACATAAATGTTGGGTTTTACCTGTAGCGGGTTGAACCAGTTGATGCCCGCTATGCCGCCAAAGTAAAGCGTACCGTCATTCCCTACGTAATAGGCTCCTGTATTGAATTCGTTCGATTGCAGGCCGTCTTTTGATGTATAGTTTATGAACTCAGTGGTTATTTTGTCACCGTAATGCACCTTCACAATCGAAAGACCTTTATTGGTGCTTATCCACAGCATACTATCATTTTGAGGCAAAATCGCGTAGACGCAACTGTTAGCAAGCCCTGTGGTTTCATCAAAAGTATGAGACTTTTTAGTAGCGGTATTGTATGCGATCAACCCCTTCTCAGAGGCTATCCATAAAGTGGGCGTACTTGTGCTTTTATAAAAATGCCGAATGGCAATGCGTTCAAAGGCCTCTTCAAGTACCTGCAAACTGGTATCCTCCAGCATTTTTATCTTAACGTACCCGCTTCGTTTGCCTACATGTATCACGCCGTCTTTTTCTGCATGCAGATTGTAGGTGTATGAACTCACCAGCAGCCCGGTGCGGCGGTTCAGAGGCCTGTTAATAACAGGTGTGTTGCCCTCGAAATGCAATGAAAAAAAGCTGAGGTTTGTCCCTAGCAAGTAATGGCCCTTCTTCCACTCCACCGCAGAGTGAATCACAGGGTATTCGGGCGAGTTTTCGAGACTCATAGGTAGTTCTGCTTTCTTTTTTACTGTGCCATTCAAGGGATCGAGCCACAGTACCCACCCTCCGGCAGTGGCAACAATATAACCTGAAGAATCCCTGAATAGGGTAGACACCATAACCGTTTCTGTAGGCACAGGTAGCGGCACTAATTTCTGTTTTTGCCTGACCGGGTCGTATATCATGAGGCCGTTGTTGTACGTGCCTATCCATATCTTGCCGGAGTCATCGCGGTAAATGCTTTTTACCATGGTTGAGCTTCCCCGCTCTGTAACGGTTACATCCGGCACATAGCAAAAAAACTTAGGTTGTTTAATGTCCAGTTTGAATAGTCCATTTCCTTCAGTTCCTACCCAAAGGTTTTGCGAGTGGTCTATGAACAAACAGTTGACAGGGTTGTTCTGAAAACTGATGAGCTCAAATGCTCGTGTGTCAAGGTTGAATTTGCCGATTGCCCCGTCATTCATACAGCCGAGGTAGATAGTATGTGTAGCTTGATCTTCTGCGCAACTCTCCCAGATCATGGGTTTATTGCTGGTCTCATTTTTTAAGGGGATAAATTCTGCATTCCGAGTTTGAGTATTATACAAATGGATACCCCCTACAGCAGTAATGAGTAACTTGCCGTCGTGCAGTGCGTTGACTCCTGTAATTTCATCACTATGCAGCAGTCTTTCATCTTTTTGTTTTTTCTTATCAAAGAACAGTATCCCTGCATCGTCAGCAATCCAAACACCATCTGTTGTTGAAATGCCATTATATATGGGGAATACCCTGGTGGATCTAAGCTGTAGAGAATCGGTAAAAGTATACAAAGTCTTTTCCAGCGTAGTAGTGTTGATTCGGAAAATACCCCTTCGCAGCACCGCAGCCCAAACATATTCGTCGTCTATTGCCACGATGTGTGCTGCATTTCTGTTGGCATCATACTCGATCACTGCTTTATAATCGCTATTTCGTGAATTCATGAATGACAAGCCTGCATCTGTGCTCATCCAAAAGCGATTGTACTTGTCCTCAAAAATGGCGGAGTTGATGTTACGATCCTTCATTTGTGAGGCAAGGGTGTCATGGAATCGACTTTTGTATACAACAAATCCTTTGCCGTCATACCTGTCAAGCCCATCCCCGGTGGCGAACCACATAAAACCATGAGCATCTTGCAGAATACAATTGACTGAGTTCTGAGACAGTCCGTCCTCCACGGTTATATGCTGAAGCCGCAGAATGCTTTGCCCATACAGCCCTTGGCAGAGAAGAGTGCACAATAACAGTAATATCCGTCCCATTTTAATAGTCAATAAAAATATTGTTATTTGTCCGGAAATTACATACCCTTTATCACGTATTTTAAATGTAAGGGCCGCTTATTGCGTTATAATCATTTTTTGCCTTGACCTTTAAGCCAAATATGTACTAAATTGGTACATTAAACATACACCTGAGATGCAAACACCTGTTAATAGGCGGACATGGGAGGGAGAGATAGCCACCTATTGGATAGAGGATGGTATACTGGTGTCGTTATCAAAAAATCCTAGGCGCACTGTTGAACTCATAGAGGCTAATGTGGCGTTAGTGAAGAGTATCACTAACAATGAGAAAGTGCCATTACTTATCTACCTAAGCAAATCGCCCATGCCTGATAAGGAAACGCGTGAATTTTCTGCCCGGATGTTGCCGGAAATTTATTCGGCGATGGCAATGGTATCCAAATCAGGGCTGGGAAAGTTCATTATGAACCTTCTATTCAATTTTAGACAACCACCAATACCAATGAAGAGCTTCACAGATGATGGCGAAGCCAGAAAGTGGCTACAGCAGTTCAAATAACATTATTTGAACTGAGCATTTAGCGTAATGATGTCAGCGAAAAGGCCGGTGCTGCGCAGATAATGCGCGTAACGTAACTCCAGCATTTTAAAATGTTTTATACCCATTACCCCTTTCTCAGGTGCAAAACGCAGGTTTCCTCCAAAAAAATGACTATCGAAGGTAGATAGATCATAATCGCTGGTGTAAAATGCATCTGATATGGCGTGTTGTTTGAATGGCGCAAAGTATTTGGCACTATTCTGTATATAGTATCTATAAAAAGGACTGATAGAAAGAGTTGGCGTTATTTTTATCGGTGTCTCCAGGCTTGCTGTATGCGCCGTTATGCCCCAGTCATCAGTATAAAATCTATAGAAAAGCCGTGCTATAATATGATTGCTCAAAAAGTAAGATCCTCGTAATCCCAGAGGTAACTTGAACCTATGGTCAGGCAAGGTTTCGGGCTTAACTGAACCATCACTAAAATACACCCGCTGGAAGCGTGTTGCGAGCAGACCGTCCTGGTAAGCCACATCGGCCAGCAATGCGAGTTGAAGTCTGGGCGTGATAACCCTGGCAAAAGAAAGTGATGCATTGTAAGTTTTTCTTGGCGCCTGTTCTCCGTCGCCATAATAGTATCGCACCTCAATAGGGTAGTAGACAAATATATAATCAGAATAGCCCTGCAGCTTCAGTCCTATTTCGGTATTCTTGTCTTTTGATGTTTTAATGATGTTGGCGCCTAAGCCATAAGATGTGTAATCGGACTCTATGGAAAAAGAGGCAATACCGCCTGCGGTAAGCGTCTTAGCTTTGTTGGTCACATCGTAGGTAACTGAAGGATAGAAACGGCCATCGCCGGCAGAAGCAGATGAAATTGTGGTTGGGTCAACCTTGTCAGACGATGCTGAGCTGTAATGGTCGAAACCCATGTCGACAACCAAGTTTTGTTGTCGCCCCTGCTTGTCACCTTTAATTATTTTCAGCTCCAGCATGTTAGAGAAGTTAGTAAGCTTCTCTGTGCCTATTCCTCCCGTTACGGCAGAATTCTCACCATCCTGGACATAATAGCTGGTGACAAAGTTGATCTCGTCCAGTTTCAGCGTTCTGTGTTTGTATGCAGAAGTATCTTCTTGCGCGAAAGCAGAGAATAGCTGGAAAAAGAGTGCGATTATGGATAGCGATATTTTTCTCATGGCTTAGTTACATCCACAGCCTCCTCCTGTTTTGCCGCCGTTGGCACCTGAAGACCCTTCCCTGTATGTTTGAAAATTTATCTCGGGTTTTTCCAGTTTCCTCGCCTGCAATGCCATTTCGCCATCATTCAGGTATTTCTTCTGGTAACCTTTTACGGCCATACAAGATGGCAGCGTTGCTGCAAGGCACAGACCGGTTACAAGGTATGTATATCTTAGTTTTTTCAAGTGGTCAGTTTAATATTATCCGAGGTATATAACCTATCGTCATCGTCAATAATAATGCAAGCTATGTTTTTCATTTGATTAATCAGGTTCAGGCCCGCCTGAACCCCCATAATGGTAATGGGTGTAGCCATTGCATCTGCTATTTCAGCATCTGTGCAAATTACAGAAACACTTTTTATTCCTGAAACCGGGAAGCCAGTTTTGGGATCAATAGTGTGTGAATATTTTTTACCATCGATCATAACGAACTTTTCATAATTGCCCGATGTGGCTATGGCCATTCCCGAGATGTTAAGGTAGGAAAAAGGACGGTCCTTGAAGTCAGGGTCAGCAATTCCTACGGTCCACTGCTGCCCGTTGGGCTGAGTTCCCCATGCAGCAAGGTCTCCTGATGCATTCACTATCCCGCTTTTTACGCCCATTTGTTGCAAAAGCCGCTTCGCACATTCGGCGGCATAGCCCTTGCCAATTCCCCCAAAACCAATGCGCATGCCTTTTTCTTTTAAAAATACGGTACAATTATTAGGGTCAAGGATTATGTTCCGGTAATTAATGAGTCTTACAGCCAGTTTTGCAGCCTCCTTGTCGGGAAGAGACTTCATGCTCCGGTCAAAATTCCAGAAGCGTTTATCTACGGAGCCATAGGTAATATCAAATGCACCTTGTGTAAGTGCCGACAGTCTTATAGATCTCGATATAAGGTCATAAACTTCTTTATCTACTTTCACCGGCTGAATGCCGGCTTTTGCATTAATAAGATTGGTTTGGCTTTCATCATTAAAGGTAGTCAGGAGCGATTCTATTCTGCCTATTTCATTCACTGCATTATCTATGCACGTGTTTGCGTACCCGGCATCCTCCGAGACAACGGTGATCTCAAAAGTATTGCCCATCAGGCGCATCTGGCGCCTGTGCGCTTTTTGCCTGGTTGTACTATGTTCGTTGATTGTCGGCATAAATAGGTATTTGCTGCAGGTGTGTAGCTCTGTAACACTAATGTATAAAAATAAATTGCCATCGAAAAAAACGATAGCCCTATAGTGTAATGATAAAGGTCATTTTCCGTGGTATTTTATTTTTGTAGCTTTCCAAAAGTGAAAATGAAGCAACCGTTAAAAAAAATTTTGTAAAAATAAATATTTAAGATATGGGAAACAGCGTCTCTGCTGATACAGCAGCACAAAATGGTAAAGGGGTAGCAAAATGCCCGTTCATGGGAGGACATGCAAAGCATACAGGAGGAGGAGGCACCAAGAACCGTGACTGGTGGCCCAACCAATTGCCATTGAATATCCTCCGACAAAACTCTGCTCTTTCCAATCCTATGGGGGAGAATTTTAACTATAAAGAGGCATTTAAATCGTTGGATCTTGCCGCTGTGAAAAAGGATATTTTTGAGCTGATGACCAACTCGCAGGACTGGTGGCCGGCAGATTATGGACACTATGGGCCGTTCTTTGTACGGATGGCGTGGCATAGCGCGGGTACTTATCGAATTGCGGATGGTCGTGGTGGTGCGGGTTCAGGCACTATTCGTTTCGCGCCGCTGAATAGCTGGCCTGATAATGGAAATCTTGATAAAGCGCGATTGCTGCTTTGGCCTATCAAGCAGAAATATGGTAACAAAATTTCCTGGGCAGACCTTATGATACTTACCGGCAACTGCGCATTGGAGTCGATGGGCTTCAAAACATTTGGATTTGGCGGCGGCCGAGAAGATGTATGGGAACCTGAGGAAGATGTGTACTGGGGTTCTGAAAGCAAGTGGCTTGATGATAAACGTTATACGGGTGAACGTGACCTGGAGAATCCACTTGCGGCAGTGCAGATGGGGTTGATATATGTGAACCCGCAAGGCCCCAATGGTAATCCAGATCCCCTTGCTGCAGCGAAAGATATTCGCGAGACGTTTGGACGTATGGCAATGAATGATGAGGAAACCGTTGCATTGATTGCCGGCGGGCATACATTCGGCAAGACCCATGGAGCCGGTGATGCAGAGAAGCACGTTGGCCCTGAACCGGCTGCTGCAGGGATTGAAGAGATGGGCTGCGGCTGGAAGAACTCCTTTGGCACAGGCCGGGGAGGCGATACTATAACCAGTGGACTGGAAGGTGCATGGACAACTACACCCACAAAGTGGAGCAACAATTTCTTCGAGAACCTATTCGGCTATGAGTGGGAACTCACAAAAAGCCCGGCAGGTGCACACCAGTGGAAGCCCAAAGGCAATGCCGGCGCAGGCTTAGTGCCCGACGCGCATGACCCTGCAAAGCGCCATGCCCCTTTTATGCTGACTACGGACCTCTCGCTGCGATTTGATCCTGAATACAATAAAATATCAAAGCGTTTTCATGAGAACCCGGACCAGTTTGCCGATGCATTTGCACGTGCATGGTTTAAACTAACCCACCGCGATATGGGCCCGGTTGTACGCTACCTTGGCCCGGAAGTGCCTAAAGAAGTATTAATATGGCAGGATCCTATACCTGCTGTTACGCATAAACTTGTAGATAGTAATGATATTGCTACACTGAAATCGAAGATACTCAGTTCAGGATTGACTGTGTCACAACTTGTATCAACAGCGTGGGCGTCAGCATCAACTTTCCGTGGTTCTGATAAACGTGGTGGTGCAAACGGTGCCCGTATCCGCCTTGCGCCTCAAAAAAATTGGGAGGTGAATAATCCAACCCAACTGGCAACAGTGCTGAAGATACTCGAAGGCATACAACAAGAATTCAACAGGTTGCAAACGGGTGGCAAACATATTTCGCTTGCCGATCTTATTGTTCTTGGCGGATGTGCTGCTGTTGAAAAAGCAGCTAATGATGCGGGTTACAATGTAACTGTGCCATTCACTCCTGGCCGTGGCGACGCTTCGCAGGAGCAGACCGATGTTGATTCATTTGCAGTACTGAATCCGATAGCAGATGGTTTCCGCAATTACAGGAAATCATTATACTCTGCAACATCGGAGGCGATGCTGATAGATAAAGCACAGCTGCTTACGCTCACTGCGCCGGAAATGGCGGTGCTTATTGGTGGTATGCGTGTGCTGGATACAAATTACGATGGTTCTAAGCATGGCGTGTTCACCAAACGTCCCGGTACACTTACTAATGATTATTTTGTGAACCTGCTTGATTATAATACCACCTGGTCGGCCACAGATGGTTCAAACGGTACCAGTGAATTGTTTGAAGGCCGCGACCGCAAAACCGGCGAAGTGATATGGACTGGAACTCGTGTCGATCTGATCCTTGGCTCCAACACAGAACTCCGAGCTATAGCCGAAGTATATGGCTGCAACGACGCCCAAGAAAAATTTGTAAATGACTTCGTAGCCGCTTGGACGAAGGTGATGAATCTGGATAGGTTTGATCTGGTATAGATTTTTGGATACAGTTTTACTAAATGAAGCACACAGCTAATGGTAGTTGTGTGCTTCATTTAATTGGCCTTGTCTCTGCCGACAAATCGCTCTGTCCCTAACAAAAAATTTATAGCTTTATTTACATTTCGTTCCACACTTTCCTCTGTTTTCAGGTTAGCTATATATCGCACAATCTCATTTCTACGGGATGGCGGCAAGCTATCAAAAACAGATTTAGCTTCTTTGTCAGCAGTAAGTGCCTTAGTAAATTTGGGGTGAGGTTTTATACTCCGGTCCGAGGAATCTGGCTGAAGGGTTATCTCAATAACTTCGCCAATACGTTTCGGTGAATTCTTCAACATGGTAGTGTTAATATACAGCCGCCAATTGCCACTGTACCTTACAAGTGTCTGCTTGTAAGGCTTCCCATTCACGTCCCCGCATATCGGGAATTTCCCCTTATCCCTGCCTGCCTGCTTAAAAATATCTTTCAATATTTTTTCGGGTACCTCAACATAAGGGTTAACGCCAATGATCTTAATGGGGGCTTTGAACGTGTACATACCAGAGCTAATGTAAAAGTATAAAAGAGCGGAAAAATATGTTCCCCGCTCTTTTATTTCTAAGTGCACATAAGGCTATTTTAACCTCATATTGATACCAACTATGCAATAGTAAGGTATTATAGGGCTGGTTTTTAAGTCCTGCGTAATGGTTTTGCCAATTTTCAGGTAGACATCATTGTTCTTTACAGACAGTCCAGATCTTAAACCATATGAAAAGTTGCCACCGGTTGGCATATACCAGCCATCCTGAGCTGCTGTATAATTTTCTTTCATAATAGAGCTGTGCTTAATATGCGTGATGATCGCCTTGTCAAAAATTAGTTCACCTGCTGTATACCATTTGGGTCGGTAAAAGCCGAATGCTGCAGAGAATTCACTGCCAAAGCCAGCCAGTCTACCCAGTTTTGATTGGTATCGCCTGTACAGGCCATGCACGCCTATAGTTAAAGAAAAATTGTTCACGTTCAGCATTTGAACCTGGCCGCCCAGTTTTGCTTTAAAGTCATCCATCGGTTTTTTGCCAAATGGTGCGGAATATTCAGCATGTAGCAAAAAAGGTATTTTTTTTAAGTTCAGTTTGTAGTCGTATCCTACGCCCGCTATAAAGGCATAATTCAGTCCGCCGTGTATATTGATAATGTGTTTCTGTTCTTGCGTAAAGTTGCTCCAGTTTACGGTTTGTGCAGTAGCCTGACAAATAAGAAGAATTGTTGCGATGATGCTCAGTGTTATGTTTTTCATTTTGCTTAAAATTATTTTTAGTGAATGATTGATCATTTAAGTGAATTCAGGTATTTAAGAGCTAATGGATAGGCATTGTTCCATCCAAAGTAGAATAGATCGTGGCCGCTGCCCTTTATCTGTTCCAGTTGCACATTAGGATAGGCAGATGATACCTTCTTAGCGTGCTCTTTGCCATAGGCGGTGCTCAACTCGCTATACATGAACAAGACTTTGGTTTTATATTGGTGCAGGTTTGTTGTCCAGTTAAAACCTTGTTTGCTCCCCATTTCCAGAAGTGCGCTGTTGACAACAGAGCCAAAGCGCCAGAATGGAGCAGGCTGAGTATAGCCCTCGGTATTGCCTTCGGCAAAGTCGTGCGCCGATTCCAAAGCTAGTTTGTAATCAAGTAGTTCTTGTTCACTTTCCTTTCCGGTAATCAGTTGGTCTGTGTATAGCGCATCGTTTGTTCCTTCTTCAAGGGGTTTTAGCTTTTTAGCGCGTGAGAGGTATTGTTTCATGTCATCGAAAACAAATCCGCCAGGCTCTGCAAGTATGGCACCGGCAATAGCTGTTGGATTTGTGTTTATATAGCCGGTCGCCAACATCGCTCCCCAAGACAAGCCAATGAAATACACCTTTTGGTCTGTCGATTTGCGGTAATGACTGATAACCCCGGAAAGATCGTCGAACATTATTTGCATATTATATGTGTTTTTGCCATGCCTTTGAGACAGGCCGGAACCACGTTGGTCATAAAAAACTACATAGTACCCATCGTTCGCCAAGTCCTTGCAGTTCAGCAACGAGCGATAGTCACTCCCCGGGCCGCCATGCAGTACTACCACCATCGGGTCGTTCGGGTTGCCATATGCTTCTGAATGAAGCCTTGTATTGTTTACAAATATGGAAGGCAGCGATGCATCTTCCATTACTGTTTTAGGTACCAGGTTGCCTGGGGTATCCTTTTCCTGTTTCTTACATCCCACAAATACCATCCCGGCAATTGTGGCCATTAATGCCATTTTTCTCAAATTTGTTGTTGATTTCATTTTTTAGTTTGTTTTTTGGTTTCGGGTGCAAAATTGCGGCGGCAAAACGGCCTGGTCGCCCTACCTTATAAGTTAGCACCTCGATTTTGCAGAAATTTCGTCCGTGCAAATGATGGCTATTGATTATCAATTAGTTAAAGAAAATCAGGCCACTTATTGCGTGACAATAGAGACCTGGAAAAGTTTGATTCGAGGGAATTAAGCTGCTTTATCCAGGCTATTTAAATACTCAGATGGCGACTGCCCGGTGGCTTTTTTGAAGTTCTTATTAAAGGAAGACTTTGAATTAAAACCACATTCAAATGCCAGGCTCAGGATGGTATATTTATTATTATCAGGCATTGAGGTGAGCCGGATGAATTCTTGTATGCGAAGAGAATTAATATAATCGTAGAAATTCTTGCCCTCTATTTCATTAATTACCTGCGAAAGATAGTTGGGCAATATTTGTAACCGTTCTGCGAGTACGGCAAGAGATAGTTCACTTTCACAATACACTTTTTCTTTATCCATCAGCCTGCTAAGCTCGCTGTGAACTGTCACAGCCATTTCATCACTCAGGCCCGATTTGGCATATTTTTTCCTCGGCTCACTTACCAATTGTATAAATGTAGTATGCTGCTCCGGACGGGACAAATTTTCTTCCTCCGGTTCATCATTAGCTGCAGTCGTGATTGCAACAGGTTCATTAACCAACTGTGCAGTTTTTGGTTCAATATTTAGGGGTGCCGGAGTACCGGGCCCGGAATTATTAACGGGTGCATGTGTAAATATGCCAACCTGCTTAATGCCAAAATAGCCAATGAACAGAACGAATAGCACCACACCCCAAAAAACAACCTGGTCGTTAATAAATATGAATAGCCAGATAGCGCTTATGCCAATGGTAAGGTATTGCAACCATCGCAGGTTGATGCGTTCTGTGTAGGAAAATTGGTCGAGAATGGTGCGCTTATGTTTTCTAAGCAGTAATGCAGACCAGCACACATACACAATGCCGGACAAAATAATACAGGCAAATTTCGCTTTATTAAAAAATTCATAACCCACACCTTTTTGTTCATAAATGAAAACTTTTTCGGGCCCCTGCAACATAAAGAAATTGGCCAGGTATAGCCAGCAAAAAAATGCAGGTACAAAATGAAGAAACGCCAGCACCTTCTTATAATTGAGCTGATCGGTGAGTGTAGCGGTATATAAGTACAAGAATGGTCCGTGTACCAAAGGTAGCGGCATCTCAATGCCTAACAAGTGGGGGTGCTCAAAAGAGAACTTTGTATAGCCGAGGTAATAAAGCAGTAAATGGGCGCCAATCACCATCAGCCAAATTGCCAGTATTTTATCTGCCGCCGTTTTTCCTTTTTTGGAAAATAACAACAGCGACAGAAAGAATGCAAGGATAATACCGGTTACATAAACCATTACGCATACAAAAATATAGCTTTCTTTTATTATTTATTAATTGTGGCCTCCTAAATGCTCTTCTCAAAACAAATGCTGGCTGCTACATCTGCGTATTGTCCGTAGTTAGGTATAATGCTATAGCCATTATTTTTGTAAAGTTGAATGGCCTCAGGTTGTTTTTCGCCGGTCTCTAAAATGCATTTATTGTACCCCAGCTCCTTCGCCCATGCTTCAAGTTCCTTCAATACTACTGAGCCGATACCTTTTCCCCTGTTGTCCGGTGTTACGAACATACGTTTCACTTCCATTGTTTCGTTCTCGTATTCCTTTATGGCGCCGCAACCCACAGAAGTAGCACCATCATACGCCACCACTACATGTTTTATTGTAGCGATCTTGTTGAACTGTGCGTAGAAAGCATGGTCATCACCGTCGCGAATTGCAAGGTCTTTATCCAGTTGGACTACTAACTCCCGGAAATCAGTATTATCGGAATCGGTTCTTATAAGTTTATACATGGCTCTTTATGGTGAATAGTAAGAGCCAAAATTGCAGAAAATATACTACTCAGAAAAATGTTGTGAAATTACCCGGTATAAACAGCGCCCGATGTTGGCGTTTCATTCAGGATAAGCTTACACAGCTGAGGTATGGACGGCTTGACCTGATCCCATATCCATTTTGCCAGCAACTCACATGTAGGGTTTTCCAACCCGGGAACTTCATTCAATAGTTGGTGATCTATAGTATCGATAATAGGACCCATTATTTTCTTCAGCTCCGCAAAATCCATCACCCAACCAAGGACAGGGTCAGTCTCACCCTCGATAAAAATGGCCAGTTTGTAGGTGTGCCCATGTATTGCCCTGCATTTATGGGTCTCAGGTACATTAGGTAAAAAATGCGCAGAGTCGAACGTGAATTCCTTGAATATGGTCATTGTGATATTATGCTATGTAAGTTTTTTAAATCTCGCCTGGAAGAAGCGCAGGTACTTTGGTTCGTAGGTCATAGCAAGCCCTTTTATTTTACTGCGGCGGTCATAAACGCTTTGCACCGACTCTGCAATAACATCCATATGTGCCTGGGTATACACCCTTCGCGGAATGGTAAGTCTTACCAGTTCCAGTTTAGGATAGTAATGGTTGCCCGTTTTAATGTTTCTACCGGCAGACACTATTCCGCGTTCCATGGCGCGTATGCCTGCATCCTCATATAACTCTGCTGCCAGCACCTGTGCCGGGAACTGGTCTTGGGTAAGGTGTGGCAAAAATTTCTTAGCATCAATAAAAATGCCATGTCCCCCAATTGGCAATACTATCGGGATCTCGGCTTTTGTAAGTTGCTCTCCCAGGTAAAGAACCTGTCCTATCCGTGCTTTCATGTGCTCATCCTGCACCGATTCTTCAATACCAATAGCCATAGCCTCCATATCACGGCCTGCAAGGCCTCCATAGGTATGCAGACCTTCATAGACCACGACCAAATTGCTTGCTTCTTCAAATTTTTCAGCGTCATTCAATGCAAGGAAGCCGCCGATATTTACCAATGCATCTTTCTTGCCACTGAATGTTGCCCCATCCGTATAGCTACAGATCTCTTTTACAATACTCGCTACCGACCTCCTCGAAAATCCCTTCTCACGTTGCTGGATGAAATAAGCATTCTCTGCAATGCGTGTCATGTCCAGCATAACTTTTATACCGTGTTTGCTTGTCAGTGCACGTAGTTCTTTTATGTTCTGCATGCTTACCGGTTGTCCGCCAGCCATGTTCACGGTCACGGCAAGGCATACATAAGGTATCCGGTTTGGCCCATACTTTTTTATTACGGCTTTAAGTTTTTCGAAGTCAATGTTTCCTTTAAAAGGGTGTAGGCATTCAGAATCGTGTGCTTCATCTATGATGACATCCACAAATGTGCCGCCAGCCAGTTCCTGGTGCAGGCGTGTTGTGGTGAAGTACATATTTCCAGGTATCACATCGCCTTTCTTTATCATTACCTGTGACAATATGTTTTCTGCGCCACGGCCCTGGTGGGTTGGTATCAGGTATTTGTACCCATAATATTTTTTAACAGCGCGCTCAAGCGTATAAAAATTTTTACTTCCGGCGTATGCTTCGTCGCCTTGCATCAGACCTGCCCACTGCCTGTCACTCATAGCTGATGTACCGCTGTCAGTAAGCAGATCTATATATACATCTTCAGATTTTAAAAGAAATGTATTGTATCCTGCTTCTTTTATTGCTTTTACCCGCTGCTCCCTTGTCGTCATCTTCAGCAGTTCCACCATCTTTATTTTGAATGGTTCTGCCCATGAGCGCTTTTCTAACCTGGCCATCTTATTTTTTTAGAGCGCAAAACAATTGATAAACCGGGCCGTGTATTATGACTGCGGTCACATTGGCTAAATGATTTACGTCATGATTTGTTTATGCAGATGTTCCTTACTTGCGCCCTGTTTTATGGAATTCAAAACAATAATTGAGCCGTTCAAGATAAAGTCGGTTGAGCCCATTCAGATGTCGACGGAGGCACAGCGGGCAGAATATTTGCGTAACGCACATTACAATCCTTTTCTGCTCCGATCGCGTGAAGTAATTATTGATATGCTTACTGACAGCGGTACATCGGCCATGAGCAGTGAGCAGTGGTCAGGAATCATGCGTGGAGATGAATCGTACGCAGGCGCGGCAAGTTGGGAACGCCTGCAGTATGAAATACAGGACCTTACCGGGTATACGTACATACTACCGACGCATCAGGGAAGGGCAGCAGAGCATATATTATATAGCTATCTGGGTGGCAAAGGAAAGGTGTTCATAAGCAACACTCACTTCGATACCACGCGTGCCAACATAGAGTTTAATGGTGCTACCGCAATTGATATACCCACCCCGGAGGCAAAGAACAGGGATTCCGCATTTCCTTTCAAAGGCAATATGGATGTGATGAGACTGGATGAACTGATCAGCCAACATGGCGCACAAAATATTGGTGCAGTTATACTTACCGTTACAAACAACAGCGGAGGGGGGCAGCCGGTGAGTATGCAAAATGCGAAAGATGTTGCCGCAATCTGCAGGAAACACGGTGTGCGTTATATTATTGATTGTTGCCGTATTGCCGAGAACGCCTATTTTATACATCATTTTGAGGAGGCGTATAAAAATGTGTCCTACCGCCAGATCGCACAACAAATGTTTGCGCTGGCAGACGGCGCCATAATGAGCGCCAAAAAGGATGCCCTGGTGAACATAGGCGGATTCCTGGCGTTGCAAGACCGGCAACTTGCTGAAGCATGCACAAGCCTGCTCATTATTAACGAAGGTTTTTCCACGTATGGTGGATTATCGGGTAGGGACATGGAGGCAATTGCCATTGGCTTAAGGGAAGTGTTTGATGCAGATTATCTCAACTACCGCATAAAAAGTACCAAATACCTTGGTGAGCATATACGTGCTAAAGGTGTACCGGTTATTTACCCTATAGGTGGACATGCTGTTTATGTGGATGCTGGTCAACTCTATTCGCATATACCTGCACATGAATATCCAGGGCAGTCACTAGTATGTGAGCTTTATAAAATTGGTGGTGTGCGTGCTGTAGAAATAGGGTCTGTTATGTTTGGCAAATATGATGATAACAATAGACTCGTACCCGCACCTGTTGAGTTGGTGCGGCTTGCCATTCCCCGACGCGTTTATACCCAAAGCCACATAGATTACGTGATTGAAGTATTTGATGAAGTGGTGAAGAACACGAAAAATACCCGGGGTCTAAAGATCATCAAAGAACCTAAATTTCTGAGGCATTTCACAGCGCATTTTGAGCCACTGGTGTAGCAATTACATTCCATCTGGTATTTCCGGATCTGTCAGCCGCATAAGTTTGTCCAGCGAATCTTGCCAACCCAGGTAGCAGGCTTCGACAGGTATCATTGCAGGAATTCCTTCCTGTATAACCTTCAGTTCCGTGCCTACCGATACTTTCGTTATCCAGACAGATGTTGTCATTTCTCCCGGTATATTGGGGTCATCAAATTTATCTGTGTACTTCAGGAATTCATTTGGCTTTATGTCCACATATTGTCCGCCAAAGGAATGGCTGTTGCCGGTAGTGAAGTTGATAAAAGACATTTTATAACTGCCACCCAATTTTACGTCCATTTCATGAACTACACATAAAAAACCATACGGAGGAAGCCATGCTGTCATGGCATTGCGGTCCGTAAATGCGCGGTAAATTTTCTCCGGGCTTGCTTTTAGCACTTTATGCAGTGTGACGCTGTTTGTTGCCATAAATATTATTTTTTATTGCTGCTTAAGGGTAGAGTTTATACAAAAATCATACCCAAATTATTACTTTTTTAACTGCTATTAATTAAGTGAACATTTTGGTCTTATCTCCTTAATATCTTTTCCATAGCCTTTCCTTTCGCCAGCTCATCCACCAGCTTATCCATATAACGAATCTTCTGCATCAGCTTGTCTTCTATTTGCTCTACACGGTAGCCACATATCATACCTGTTATCTTTGAAACGTTCGGATTCAGTTGAGGAGCTTCCGCAAAAAAAACCTCCAGGCTGACCTTCTTATCTATTTGCAGCTGCAATGTTTTTTCATTATAACCCGTCAGCCAGCAAATAACATCATGCAGTTCGTTGATAGTACGCCCTTTTTTCTCCACTTTTTGTACATAGTGTGGGTAGACACCTGCGAATGACATTTTAAAAACCCGTGTATTGTCCATTATAAATGTTATACGTTAAAGTTAATTAGTACCGTTATATCGTCAAAAAATCCCATTTCATCCTTGGTGTCTGCCGGTTTTCTCCTGATTGCATACATTTGCTATACCGACCTCACTGTGAAAATGGGTATTCTAAAGCAAATATGTTCGTACTGCCTTATTCTTGTCGTACTGTTTTACACTACGCCCTTAAAGCAGTTGTTGAAGGTTCCGGCAATGTTAGAACACTATAAAGAGCATAAGGCGCTAGATCACAGAATCTCATTCCTGGATTTCGTCTTCATGCATTACGTAGGTGACGACGGCGTTACCTACGATAATGACAAAGATATGCAGTTGCCCTTTAAAAAATCTGACAGAGCTTCGTTCGAGGCGTATAGTTCTTTGGGTACTGAATTGTCTTTCATGGCCAGTCATGAGCCAACAACTGTTTGCTACGTTCTGTATAAAAGCAAATTTCTTTCCGATCCTTATTACGGGGATCTGCTTAAGCCACCACAAGCTTAATTTCTTACCTGATTTTTTAATCCAGATGAACTTTGTTCGCTAGTCACCCGGCCACGAGGCCGTAACATAATATTAATCATGTGTATCGTGCATATGTAAGTATGCGCTATTTTAAATCTAAACTACAAATATCAATGAAGAATCTGATCATACTGGTCTGCAGCCTTGCGCTGGCATTTAACTCCTGTACACATGACGACAGTAAAACTGTCGCTCCATCAAGTACATCTTTTAGTACTGCAACTCCGGGTTCCGGTTGGAGCCTCACCTTGTTTTCTGAACCGAGCGAAAACAAAACCAGCCACTTTAGCGGTTACAAATTCGATTTCGCCGCAGATGGCACCATCTCTGTTGTAGGGGGAGGTACCACAGTTTCCGGCACCTGGAAGCAATTCCAGGATGACGGTATCACTAAGTTTCAGATCAACCTCAGCACGACGGATAAGGACTTTCTGGAGTTGAATGATGATTGGGCACTCGTTAGTAAGTCAGATAATTTTATTTCGCTTAAAGACGATAACAGTACCAAAAACGAACAGCTGCAGTTCTCAAAGTAACCGTGATAAGAAAGCCGCTCAAAGAGCGGCTTTCTTATTTTTCATATCGACCTTGTTTCATTTCGGCAGCGTGGTAAAATCAAAAGGCAAGTTTCTTTTCAAATAATTCAAGGTCCTGATCGGTAAAATCAAGATGAGTGACAAACCTTACGAGATGCTTGCCAAAAGTAACACAGTTGATACCTTTGCCTGCCATTGTGGTAACGAAGTCCTTCGCCAGTATTTCTGCGGGTAACTCAAATATCACGATATTGGTGGTAACAGGATAGACCGTTTTTACAAAGTTCTTTGTTGACAAAATATCCCCGATCGCTTTTGCCCGTTTGTGGTCATCTTTTAACCTGTGTATGTTATTGTCCAGGGCATAGATCCCTGCGGCAGCAAGAAATCCCGCCTGGCGCATACCGCCCCCCATTGCCTTACGGAAACGTCGTGCCTTTTTAATAGTTTCCTTTTTTCCTAACAACAAAGACCCTACCGGGCATCCCAGCCCTTTGGACAAGCAGATAGAAATGGTATCGAAAACTGCGCCATATTCTTTCGGTGTTTCAATAGTTTCCACCAGCGCGTTGAAGAGTCTTGCGCCATCAAGATGCAGGGCAAGATGATTCTCTGTGCATACTTGTTTTATTTTGCTGATCTCGTTAAAATCATAAATGCTGCCACCGCCTTTATTCATAGTGTTCTCCAGGCAAACCAGCCGGGTTAAAGGTTGGTGTATATCTTCTGCGTTGTTAATCGATTCCTGCACCTGCTCTGCAGTTATCCTTCCCAGATCCCCATTCAATGTTTTGATCGAAGAAAACGCATTAAGAGCTATGCCACCACCCTCGTACAGAAAAACATGTGCAAGCTTGTCGCAGATCACCTCGCTGCCCGGCTGGCAGTGCACCCTTATGGCAAGCTGGTTGGTCATGGTGCCGGATGGGCAGAAAAGCGCGGCTTCCATACCAAACATTGCTGCTGCTGTCTGTTCCAGTGCGTTAACGGAGGGGTCATCTCCAAACACATCATCACCCACCCTTGCTTCCATCATTGCATGCAGCATGCCGGGTGAAGGCCTGGTAACAGTATCACTTCTCAGGTCTATAACTATGTTGTTCATATAATTGGTTAAGTGCAATAACAAATATAGCCCGTATATAGAAATTGCAAAACAAGAAAATTGTGACCTAGTTTGTATATTGTGCTTGCACCTTTTTTACGTATGACCAGGCAAATTGACTGCGAGTCGTTATCTGATACACAACTGATAGAGCTGATAGCTGAAGACACTACCTACCTTAAGTGCGTGAGCCACCGTACCCGTAGTTATTGCATCAACTTCATGAGGCGGATGAACAGCAATATAGACGCCGAGCTTTTGAAGGATATTTATCACGATGCACTTATTGTACTGTACGAAAAAGCCAGGACCAGCGGATTCAAGCTCACGTGTTCCATGCAAACTTACCTCAATTCTGTTTGCCGCAACCAGTTGTTAAATACGGTCAGGCAGGGTACGAGGATGTTGCCACTTGTTGACGGTTCCGGAATTAATGTAGGTAATGAGAATGAACAATATACAGAGGATGTGACAGATTGGTTACATCCCGGCGATATTGGCATTAATAATGAGCGGGTTCAGGCCATTATGCAAAGCCTGGAACATATGAAAGGTAAGGGCGATTGTTACGAATTGTTACTATTGGTGCACTACCAGGATAAGTCGATGAAAGATGTGGCTACCCATTTTGGCTACAAGAATGAACAGATAGCACGCAATAAGAACTACCTGTGCCGAGAACAACTGAAAGCATTGACTTTTAGACTATTGAAGAAATTGAAAGAATGACGCAAGACCTGGAAATATTAAAGGAGATGTCTCTTCCATTGCTGGAAGAGATGGCACCTTATCCGTCCATATTGGCTGATGATATAGCCAAAGGTGAAGCGTTCTGGTTTTCACTCAATAGGTCAATGCTAGGCACGCACTGGCAATTGAAGGATTTTCTTAACGACTACAAAATAAAGGATGCGGAGCGGTATTTACGACAATTGGAGGGCTTAAAGGCAGAATATGTCGCTGTTCTTGCTCAATACTATTGCATGGGTGGCTCCACACCTGCTATAACTTTATTACTTGAGGAAGGCGATGCATCTTTTGCCGAGGAGGTTGAGTTTCAGCGTGACATGCAGGTCGCCATATTGCATGCAGGTAGGATCGAGTTAAGAAATCAGCTGAAATTGGCCGATGAATTTGCAGACAAGGATATTGCTGATGACGAGATCGTGGGAGCGTTTGATGCGCTGCAGAGAGATGTAACCAGAAACGAGTTAAGGAAACAGCTGCAGCAACATGATGATGATGAGAAGCAGGTGCAATCTACACCACGTAAAAGAAAGCGTATTGCGCTGCCATTCCTTTTCCTCCGCTTAGCAGCAGCTGCCGCTGTGGGCACCGTGGCTATAATGGGTGTAGTAACCGTGTATAATAATAACAGAATTAATCACACTGGATCGACAGTGAAACCGGAAAGCGAGGGGGCAAATGAGCAGGTTGGGAAGCCTACGCTGTTGGATAGTGCATCGATCGCTGATACAATTGCGCCGGTCAATATTCCTAATTCTGCTATAGGCGACTCTGCAAAAGCAACTACTGAAAACCTGTACATTACCTTGAAAGGGTATGCGCTGGATACCGCCGGAAATGAAGTACTTACAAATGTGGAGGTGATATTACTTGATGATAAGGGTAAAAAACGCACTGTATTTTCAAAAGACGGAAAATTCACGTTTAGCTTGCCGCTGCACCGCGATTTTGAAATTGCCGGGAAGAAGGATGGTTACCATTCTGCCCGGATATCGCTTTCAACTATGGATGCGAACAGGGAAGACGCAGGCGATGTAATAGAAGTAATACTTCGTTTTAGCAAGGATGCGTACTAAAAAGGGCTTCAAATACTGAGGCCCTTTACAATTTCAAGTTCGCGGATGTAGCATCAATAGTCCCACATATCATGCTCTTTGTTTGTGATCTCATTGGCGGTGCTTTGCCCGGCGTAGAGGGCCTCCATAGGTGTAAGTCCGTATTCGGCGAAGCTAATACCGTAGGATCCGGCAGTTGAACCATAAGGATTGCTCACTTTAGTAATTCGGCTGGTGAACCTGCGGGCCTCGAGGTAATCCACCCATGTTTCCCTTGTTATGTCATTGTTAGCATTTATTGCGTAGTATTCTGACAGCAGGTTACGTATCTCCGGGTAATAAACCCAGAACATCGCCTGTGATCCACGGAAGTCGTTATTCTCGCCATATATATCGCGCACGGGGGCAATGCCAACAATACGCACTACCATTTGGCCAATATTATTGTCGAAGATCCAGTCTTCTATTAGCCTGTATTTGGTGACGGTTGTTGGGTCAAAATCCTTATAAATAACAGTGATGATCTCAGAGTCATTTATAGGGTTGATCTGGCGGATCGTGTCCGGCTTGCCTTTTATTTGTTCCTCAAGTTGTTGGCCTGTAAATACTGTAGTGAATCGGTCGTCTGTATTGGCGTAAGCTTTTATTTTGCCGGTTTTAATGGCATCTACCAGTATTTCTATTAGCATGCCGCCGCCGGTGTGTTCATCTCCGGCATAACTAAAAGCCACATTTGGTTTCTCTAGTGTGCTTATCTCCCGCCATACCCTCTTTTTCCACAGTATGTCGTCCTGCCGGATAGGCTGCCATGCCATCGGTGCACCCTTAGTGTCTTTTACAGGTACATGGTTGTAACCGCCATTAGGAGTTAAAGACCACCGCCATTCAGTATTAACGGCTCCGGGTTGCGGGCGCACAATTTCCGGATCGAACGTTTGCCCGTTAAGATTGCTGCATAAAAAAGGCAAAATAACCAACGAGGTCCTGATGAAGTTGCGTGTAGGCATAGATGCTTATTTTAGTATGAATGATCCCGGCTATCCATTAGTTGAACGCCGCTTTACAACCATTAATACAAAATCAGTGTATCATGTAACCAAATTTTTTAGAAAATGTGTTGAGGATATGCAGGGATACATGCAAAATGCATGAACACTTTTTTATTTTGTATATTTATAACAGGTTTATTTTAGGCGAAGTAAAAAATAATTATGCAGTCAGTACCCACAGGCATTGCCAGGTTGTTTGCAATACGCAATAAATACGGGACCTCTTTCAGGAGTGAAAAGCACGATCTCATGTGTTTTCTTAGTGGACAGGCCGGGTTTACAAAAAAACAGGTTAAAAAGTATTTTGAAGTGCTGCTGTTTATCAAGGCGTTTCCTGATGATGAAGTAATGTTTTGCCTGGCTGAAAGGGAAGTAGGCCGGCTGGTGGATTTGCTGGGTGGTAAACATAGTTTGGCGGAAGCCTTGTACGATAGTGGTATAACGAATACGCTAAACAGGGGCATGTTCAGTTTTACACTGGCAAAGTGGCTGCGTGCAACCTATGGAAAGCGTGTGCAACTGGAATATGCTGAGGCTGATCAGAAGAAATGTATCGCTGTTCTTACGTGTATTATGGGGGAAGTACCGGTTGAAATACTGCAGGAAGGTTACATGAAATGGGAGTACTGGCTGATCAAGTTCAGGAAAGATAAGCAGCATGACCTGCTGGATGTGCTCCTGGAGCATTTTGATGCCGCATTGCTTACCCCGCGGGTAAAAGATGAACTGTGGAATGATATGGGTATTGTTGTGTCGGTTATGCTGGATGGTATGGTGCATTCCCTTTGCAGTAATGTTGGTCTTCGTGCGTCACACATATTCCATTCAGCTATCAATAAAAACCCGGTTATAGCTGATGTACTTAAAAAGAAACCACGGGAGATAAGGCTTAACGACAAACAAAAGCTGGAGCTTATAGCACTGGCTAAAATGGTTTTGGCTTGTCATCAGCGCGAAACCGATCCTGTTACGCATGGTGCACCCGAATATTGCAGGTACTATGAACAGGGTAACGGCCTTACTACGGTGTTGCTTGGCCTGCCACCGGAACGTCGACAACCTATTGACAGCTACATAGGTTATATGGCATTTAAGAATGGAGTGCCCATAGCGTACGGAGGTGGGTGGATACTCTTTGATAGTTGCAGGATAGGAGTCAACGTTTTTCCCGCGTTCAGGGGAGGGGAGTCATCTTTAATTTTTGCTCAGATCATTGGTTTATACAAACATGTGTTCGGGCTAAACAGATTTACCGTAGACCCGTATCAGATTGGTAAAAACAATAGTGAAGGCATTAACTCAGGCGCTTTCTGGATGTACTACAGGCTTGGATTTCGGCCAGTGCGGGAGCACCTCAGGGCACTTGCTGCCAGCGAATTTAGTAATATCGTTGCACAAAGATCTTACCGCACAACGGCAGGTATACTTAAGAAACTTGCGGATTCGAAACCCGAACTCTTTTCCGGCAGTAAAAAGAAGGCAGCCCTCATAGACGCGACCGATCTCAGTACAATATCGCTCAACGTTCTGCAAAACACATATAAGGGCGATGTATTGCAGCAGCATAAGGAAATTCAATTGCTATTGCATAAAATAAAGCATGAGGGGGAAAAGATTTTTGCAGAAAGCTGGATGAAGGTGCTGGGTCCTGCAAAATGGAAAAAGTTATTCCGGGAGCAGGATGTGAGCAAATTGATACGACTTAAAAGCCGGGGAGATGAGTGGGTTTACGTGCAGCTACTACAAAAGCAAACAGGTTTACAGGCTACACTTACCGGTTCCCTATATTGAGGGGATTGCCATTTGAAGCGGCTATCTGAACAAACTGCAGCGAATTACTGCTTATTTTCGTGGTAGAGTGGACAGGGGAAATGTCGAACCAAATCCGGGCTGAATTGATAAATATTTATAATGTTTCGATGGAGCTTAAATTGTAATAATGACCGGTAGTGTTTCTCGAATATGGATGTCGAGCCTTCATTTATTTCAGCCTTATGCCTAAACCAACCTCTAAAGAGAGATGGTGTAGATTACCATCAATAGCCTCAATATTTTTGGGTTTAAATGGATGCGTGGACTTTCAGTTTATATAATATTGTAAAACGTACAGGTTACTAGTACGAGGTCAAATTATAGCAACAGGCTAGCCCTTTGTTGCTGCCACCTGTCAAAAGCTATGTCTAGCAAATTAAACATTGAACAACTCATCACAATATTCTTTATTCAACATTATGCCAGCGGTCGTGCCCATCGATACTGCATTGGCCCCAGTCCGTATTTTGGATGTACTATCTACGCATGCGTATACACCACTCACCACATTTCGCGCCTTTTTTATAATGAGGAGTTTGATCTTTTCTACCAGACTACCCATGTGGCTATCCATTAGTTCAAATCCAACTTTTTCAAGATGCTGCCGCAAAGAAAACTTTTGTGCTTCAGTCAGTTGGCTTGCAAGGTGAATTTCGCCAAAAAAACTTTGTGATAAGAAACTTCAACTTTTTCCAGAATAGCCTCGACCGTCATTATTCAACGATTACAGACCATATTTTTAACTAGTAAAACGGGCGATATCATAAATGGGGGTAGTTAATAACTCAAATATAAACAAATGCTACAATATCCTAATTCTATGCAACTATTGGTACTAAGATATAGATGGACTTTCCTCTCTAATACGTACTATGTAGGGTATTTTGCAAAAACCGGATAAATCGACTAGGCATGACCGACCGGATTATCAGACTCGGGCAAACCGGTTTCATTTGACAGTAGCTGACCGGTTAAAAATACTCGCTTTGAATAATTCCTAGTGCGATTCTATCATTATTTTACTTTTATAAAACTTGAAATCTTCGCACCCAATAGGGTTGTCAATTTGCCTCAGCCTGAGGTGGCCAGTTTGATCTGCCTATCCATTTTTATAGCCATTTGGTATACTAAATATGCAAACAAGACCTTGATTTTAAGATCCCTAATGCCCCTAAACCTTCTCTTCGATACCCTTTAGTAATAAGGAAGCCAGCAAGTAACATTTCGTATACTGCAACTGGAATTGTTAGTACTATATGAGTCAGAGACAATTGTGCAATAACACCAAACATTTGCAGCAAAGCAGTGAAGAAAATCAAGATTGCTCCAACAAAACCAGTAGCAGCAATAATTTTCGGAACAAGATTCGTCTTGTACAGTACATAACTGTATAGGGAAGTGTTTATTCCAAGCATAAAATTGGGTCCTAATATAAAGCACCATTTATATGCCGACCTCAACACAGTACCAGCAGCAATAGCCTGACCGGAATCGACTGTACCACTAGCGTAACTTTCACTGAGTGTTAAAAGTGATAACACGCTGACGATACCAATAATGATAAAAACAACTTCGAGCAACCTGAAACAAACATAAGCTAAACCGACATTTTCGTTATACCGCCGAAGAAGCGGATAGAGCATGATGGCTGTGCCGATATTTGCGCAAGAGGTAAACAATTCTCCTGTTGCCCCTCCAACAATGCTGTTGAAGTATTTGTAGCCTGTAGTTAAATAGTCTGTACCGGATAATAATGGGGCATACAGCATATTGCCGATAATGGCACTTACTGTAGCGATGATAAAGAAAACGCCGGTTATAACTGATTCCCGGGTGCGACCTGCACTCATTGTATCTTGCATAATCGTTTAATTTTGATCAACAAATCTTATTTGGGTGTTTGGAATGCTCCCATACTATTGCAACCTTACCTCTCGTGCGCATCCTTTCGATATATGCCAAAGCTTCTGGGACTTGTTCAAAAGAAAATATCTTATCTATGTTTGGCATTATTCTTCTGTTTTGAACTAATGAAGCAACTTCCTCGAGGCTATTGGTGTTGATCGCAACAGTAAAATTTTTGATCGATATATTGCCCGATTTCGCCTTCAGGAGCAGCGTAAGCATATGCTTCATGTTTGTAAATCCAATCATAACTCCCCGCCGACCCATCCGTTGGTAATCACGATATGAGAGGTTGCCATTTACATCCACGACCAGATCGTATTTCATATTGTGCGATTGAACATCTTCATTGTCGTAAGCAACAATATTATCAGCGCCCAACGATTTTACGAAGGAGGCGTTCTTGCCGGAGCAAACCGCCGTTACTTTGGCACCCAGCGACTTTGCTATTTGTACCGCAAAGTGACCGACACCACCGGCAGCGCCGTTAATCAGAACAGTTTCACCTACTTTCAGATCTCCGTGTGTTGTCAGGGCTTGTAAAGCTGTTAAACCAGCAATAGGAATGCAGGCCATATCGACAAAATCAGTACAATCGGGCATATGTGCACAGGCTGCTGCAGGTATGGAAATATATTCAGCAAATGCACCTCCCAGCAAGGTAGAACCAAAAACATGGTCGCCCACTTTAAATCCAGTTACACCTCTTCCCACAGATTCAACAACACCCGAAAAATCTGATCCCGGTATTTTATACTTAGGCCTGAATAGTCCGTAGGTCAATCGTGCGAAGTATGGATCACCACGAAGTATGTGCCAGTCTGCCGGATTGGCTGAGTTTGCCATAATTCTCACCAGTATCTGACCATCGCTGACGATAGGCTTATGAACTTCGCTTAGACTGAGTACATCCGGTCCTCCATAAATCTGACGTGTAAATGCTTTCATCTTTTGCATAATAATTATTTTAAAAATTATCCTGTATAAGGTAGTTATTGAACAATAATTTGACGTAGACAGACCGTATGCGCACTGAAATAACCCAACGCACCTCCGGAAATGTTACTATTGGGATTTGCGGGGGTTGCAGAATTTTGCTCCACTGTTTGCTGCAGATCATTGTAGTAGTCAAATACGTCATGGTCAATGCACTGCAACTCTACACTCAAAGATGCTCCCGGGCGGATTGTGATCTTATTTTCAATTGGTCTATTAATCGTTTGCCCGTCTTTGAACTGATCGTCTGTAACAATTATCTGAGGTGAAGTGCTATCCCCAACAGAATATCGCAAATGATAACGGTTGCCTTGGCCAACGGGATCTTTATAGACAGGCACCAGATTTATATTGGAACCGAAATATGATCTTTGGGTATAAAGGCTATCTAAAAGAACAGGTTCGGGCATTGCAGAAATTGCTGAAAAACTGTCTGCGCCAGTAATGATCTTCATTTGGTAGACGTGACCGGGAACACCAGACAATACATGTGTAACATAATCACCTGCAGCAAGCTCGGTTAGTGTGTCAGAAATGCCCGACGTGACATCCGTAATATAGACCTGCGCACCGGTAACAGGAGGAAAACTATTGCTCTGGTTGAAATTCACTGACCTTTGAATCGTTATTTGGTAAGGGCCAGGCTGATCGGTTACATTGCCTACAATAGTATACCGAGGTGACGACGAGTTAAGATCAACCTGGATGACCTTGCGGCATGAAAGCGCGGTTATGGATAATAATGCGATGAGAATGATATAGTTTTTCATGTTAAATTTTAATTTAGAATTTGAAATTGTAAGAAATAGAAGGTACCCACTTAAATAGAGAGGTCTGCAGTGCCTGTGTTTTGCCCGCATCATTGGGGTCTTGCTGGAAAGTTATTGAATATGGATTTGCATGGCCATATGCGTTGTACAAGCTGAAAGCAATCTCTGATGAGAAATGTTTGCGTTCTTTCAGCTTGCAGGTAGCACCGAGATCAAAGCGATGATAGGCCGGCATACGATAAGCGTTTCGCTCAGTATAATAAAATACCACCTGATTATCTGCCTCGTATTTGCCACTGGGGAAGGTTGCTGCATTGCCGGTAGAATAAACAAAATCGGCAGACAAGGTCCATTTTTTTGACAACTTATACATACCCACTACAGAGATATCGTGAGTCCGGTCCTGACGGGCCGGATACCAGCGGTTTTTGTTAACGCCATTTATCTGCAATTCAGTGCGCGATAATGTGTAAGAAACCCAGCCCGTAAATTTTCCTTCATTTTTCTTTACAAGCATTTCGATGCCGTAAGCTCGTCCGTGCCCGAATAACAACTGCGGCTCTACTGCATCGTTACTCAGGATCTGAGCGTTGTCTTTATAATCAACCGAGTTCTGCATCCATTTGTAGTAAGTTTCCACACTGCACTCAAAGGCATTATCTTTAAAATTGCGGACATAACCTATTGAAACCTGATCAGCAAGCTCCGGCTTAATGATATTATTTGTAGCCACCCATTTGTCGGTAGGATTGCCCGTAGTTGAGTTAGACAAAAGATGCAGGTATTGAGCATTGCGTGCATACGCTGCTTTAACAGAAGAAGAGGGCCCTACCTGATAACTTGCAGAAAAGCGAGGCTCCGGATTAACGAAGGTTTTAACAATTTGGCCAGAAGCATAGGTAAATGTGTCTACTATATTATTGTTCTGATCCAGGTGATAAAACTTGTTATCTCCACCCATTACAGAAAATGCACTCAGGCGTATTCCAGCATCAATATTAAGTTTGCTGGTTGCTTTCCAGCCATCGGTTATATAAACAGCATTCTCCCACGAGTGTGTTTTGGGTATGCCGGGGACCGGTATGTTTCCCTCTATCTGCCCCGGCGTTATTGTGTGATACACAGAATTTAAGCCAAACGATAATGAGTTGTGTGGATTGATATAATATTTCAGCTCCTCTTTAAGATTCAGATCATTTATAACAGACCTAATAGTAAGATCAAGGCCTCCGGCACTAACGGCCAGGTTGTAATTGTAATCGCTGTATATTAATGACGTATTAGAAAACAGTTTGGGACTAAATATGTGGTTCCAACGCAGCGTACCTGTTTTATTACCCCAATCAATGCCAAACAGGCGATTCAGCGTAAGTACATCTTTACCGTAATAGCCCGATAAGTAGATTCTGTCTTTGTCGGAGAGCTTGTAATTAAGCTTGGCGTTAAAGTCATAGAAATACAACCTGGACTTACGAGTATCCGGATCGCTCTGGGTAGCAAGATATAAGTCGGCATAAGTACGTCGGGCAGTTATCAGGAAGGATCCTTTGTCTTTTACAATCGGCCCTTCCAGATTAAGCCTGGAAGATATTAACCCAATGCCACCGCTTGCATGGTAGGTCTGATCATTACCATCATTCATTTTTATATCCATAACTGACGATAACCTGCCACCATACTGGGCGGGCTCATTTCCTTTGTAAAGTGTAAGGTTTTTAATGGCATCTGAATTAAATACGGAAAAGAAACCTAAAAGATGCGATGGATTGTATACAACAGCTTCGTCAAGCAGTATGAGGTTCTGATCAGCTGCGCCACCCCTTACATAAAAACCGGTGTTGCCATCACCTGCCGACTTAACCCCCGGCAACAACTGAACTATTTTCAGTACATCTTTCTCTCCAAACAGTACCGGTAGCGCATTCAGGTCTTTTACATTGAGGGTGTTTACGCCCATCTGTGCAGAGGTAATATTTTCATTTTTTGCACGGCTACTAATTACAACTTCGTTCAACTGCTTACTCCGTGGGTCAAGAGCCAAGTTTTGCTTTACATCTTTGTCCAGGGTTATTTCCCGGGTAAATTCAGCATAGCCGATATAGTTTACCTTTATGGTATAGCTACCATCTGGGAGCGATAATGAATAAAAGCCATACTCATTGGTAGTAGTGCCTACATTTATTGATGGTACCGACACTATGGCGCCAATCAACGTTTCACCTGTTTTTTTATCTGTTATGACCCCACTTATTGTGTGATTGTCCTGTGCGATGGCTGGCAGAGAACATAGCAGCGCAAATAATAGAATTATCCGGTTCATTTGTGTTGAGTTTTAATTGTTATGTTATTAATTTAATTAATTGCAAAATTAGATTCGAGGGTGAGCTTGAAACAGGACAATTACGCAGTTTGACAGCACTTATTTGAATTTACGTCCAGATATAGGAAGCTGGATATGTTCTGTTGCCTACGTCGGTTGGCGGTAGAAATTTGCGAGACAACCTGCGCAGCAACTAAATTTGCTACCAGAAAAATAACGGGATAGTAAACGCTAACAGCCATATTTATTGAGTTTGAATGATGGCACAAAAGTCCGTTCAAACTCAACCACGGGCAATACTGATAAATCAGTATTTTTATCCTAATAGCCCAAAATTAGATGCGAATATCACTGCTTCGGCAGAATTGTTGGCGCCGAGCTTTTCTAAAAACCTTTGACGATGCGTGTTTACTGTATGTAAACTAATAGAAAGTTGACTTGAGATCTCCTTACTTAATAGTCCGTCCCGAACCATTTTTAGAATTTGAGTTTCTCTTTTTGTCAGTTCAAGCTGAGGTTTCGGAGTCACATCGAATGGCACAAACTGCCCCGTTCTGAAATTTAGTAGCTGGCTTTTACTACCAATGCCCGCTTCCTGATTAGGTGATATGTCAACCACACCCATCATCAGCCATACCTGACCATCAGGGTCCAATTCTATAATTTGATATTGCTCAATAAGCCGAACATATTTGTCTTCCGCATTAAGCATCCTGTACTCTATAATCAACTTGTGGCTCAGTTTATCGGCGCTTGAAAAAGCGTTGAAAACTTTCAGTGCAGAGATGCTTTTAAAACTTAATTGAAGTGCGTCATCGGGATGGATCTTACCTGTAAAAAAATGCTGGCCATTATCACCGTAATGTGAAGGTGTATATCCCAAAAGCTGGCCGAAGTTCGGCGAATAAAACAAGATCTGCCGTTTGCATATATCGAATAGGTTGAAACCGGAATTACCGATATTGGCTAAAGTTTGTAAAGCAGCAATATGCTTTTGCACAAGCGAGTAATCCAGGTTCTCTTCGTCAAATTCATATTGCATTAGAAATTTGTAAAAGATCTCTTCAACGCTGCGTTGTGCTGTCATTGGACTTGAATGATGTTTAATTTTACTAATCTACATCATTTTCCCAATTTCCTAAACCTTACCACTTAAAACTTATAGCCAATTTTGACTGAAACATAGTCAATATCCTCTCCTCTGCCTGTTCGCTGAATGTAATTACCAGCAAAGAAGTGAGAAGCGTCAAATGCGATGGACATATTCCTCGAAAACGAGTAGCTTGTTTCAAGGGCTAATAATGTCCCTATTTCATTGTCATGAATGGTGAGCGTTTTTCCTACCCCCGGACGTATCTCTATTCCACCGGGCGTATATATGCCATCTCTGCCACTTTGCCGCCACAAAAAATAAGCACCAGCATAGACATTTGTTTTCGTGGCTGGCGCGAGCTTTACGTATGGATTAATGGCTACTGTGTTGGTTGCACCTATTGGTGCAGTCAGTCCATATTGGGGTTTCGCGAATAATGAGTTGTAAGTATTGAGCTGGTTATCCTCGCTGTTCTGATCTCCGGAAACATAGTTTCCGGTAATACCAAGTATAGCACTATTCTTAACAGGTAGTCTATAGTTCAAATCGACAAAAGCCCCATATGCCCTGACAGATTGTTCGTTGAAGTAGCCCCACTGGTAATTGAACTCAAATTCAACGTTTAATGTCTGTGCTTGTGAATATGCCCTTACCCCACCAATCTGCCTTTGATCATTGCCTGTTACAAAGTTGTACTTTCGTCTCTGTGACTGAAAACTCAAAACATAATAATCCAGCAAAAGTACTTTAGGCATCAATTGTTCTGTTGCGTAAAATCCAACAATAACATCTTTTAATGCCTCGTCATCAAATACCCCTTTCCTTGAGATGACCGGACTCATAGCAAAAAGATCAAATTTTCTGTTAGTTGCGTTATGTTTGATAATTGCGGCATCAAATGCCAGCCTTGTATTAGGGCCTTCTCTGAAGGTGAACAGCCGGTGGCTTCCATAACTGAGCTCTTGTCTTCCGGCTCGCACTTTCCATTTATCACTGAAACGAAATTCTCCGAATAATTGATGTAAACTGAGATGGTTTTCGTCTATTTCAGGAACAGCAGGATATGGATTGAAAAAACGAAAAGTACTTCCCAATTGAACGAAGAAATTGATGTTCCGGCCAACTTCTATATTCCCGTGTGCCATAGTCCTGTGCCACAATTGCCAGACTCCTTTTTCATTAGTTACAGGGGGCATATCGCCAAAATTGAAGTTGTGGTAGTATTGTAACTGTTCTCGCAATTCGTTCCCGAACGAAACCGTTCCAATTCCGAGAAGCGGAATATATTTTAGCGTGTTGAATCCCTTTTGAGCTGCAGAGTCGCTTTTAAGGTAGCTGAAGTTGTCATTATAACGAAGCATTTCAATTTGGCTTCGCCCGTTGATGGCACAAACCAAGAACAATACGGTAACAATAGATGTTCTCACTTTCAGATTTGTAAATGGTCGCTATACGATACGTATAGCGACCTGGTTAAGAAATTAATATGGTTTAATAACATGGCCTGTTCCAGCACCAAAAATGCTTTTACGGAAGCCAAACTCAAGTTGTTTCATCGTTACCGGAATATCGCCGGGGAAAAACGGAAAATAGTGAGGTGAGTGCTCGATAACAGTAGGGCTAACGGCATTTATACGGATCCCATTCTCCAACTCGATAGCAGCTGCACGCACAAAACCCTCAACCGCAGCATTAGCAGCGGAGGCATTTGCAAAATTCCGCTGCGGATCATGAGTCAAAGCACCGGTAATAAGTGTAAATGAACCTTTTGGATTGATATAACCTTGCCCTATCAATACCAGGTTAATCTGCCCCATCATCTTACCTTCAACACCTTTCCGGAAAGCCTTGTCATCAAGCGTCTTCCAAGGGCCAACATAGGTAGGGCCGGCAGTACACACCAATGCATCAAATGCGCCTATCTGCTTATACATTCTTTCAATGTCCTCGGGTGATGTTATATCTACAACAAAATCTCCCGATTTGAAGTCAACCCTGATGACTTCGTGTTCATTTTCGAAAGCTTTGGACAAATGAGTCCCCATGGTGCCTGCGGCACCAACAATAACAATTTTCATTTTTTGGTTTTATTTAATTGTGATTAATTATTCCTGTTCAGGTTTTAGAATACCCGTAAATCAATGCGAGTATCGTTTCGTTAGAATCCATTTGTATATATCAATGGAGGCTGATCATTTTAAAAATGTTTCTCTATGAATTCTTTGTTCAACATGAGCCCAGTAGCGGTTCCCGTTGAGACGGCATTGGCTACAGTGCGTAATTTCGAAGTGCTGTCTCCGCATGCAAAGACCCCATGAATTGTAGTTCTTTGCGCAGCATCTATCCTGATATAACCCTCTGACGTCAGCTCGCAACCAAGAGTTTGCGGTATATTCGAATGCTGAGTAAATGGTGGCCTAGTATATAAAGCCGATACAGCCGCATTGCTGCCATCTGTGAAAAGGATATGCTCAATATGCCCGTTTTTATGCCCGATCTGCTCAATATCCTTTTCTACGATAGTAATATTGTGTTTTGTGAGCTTTGCCAATTGCATATCGTTAAGCGTTGATCTGCCATTTGTATATAACGTCAGATCGCTTGTCCAATTGGAAATGAGTGAGGATAGTTCAAATCCAATGTCTCCATTTGCGAGGATACCAGTTTTTTTACCTTTAACCTCATAACCATGACAGTAAGGACAATGAAGTACACTAATTCCCCAACAGTCAGTGAGGCCCGGTATATCAGGCAATATATCTTTGATGCCTGTTGCAAAGACGAGCTTTTCAGCTAAGAATATATCGCCAGTATTTACTTCAATTTCAAAATAGCCATCTATCTTTCTGCCTTTTGTCGCCAGTCCATTTAAGATCGTGACAGTGTCGTACATCAGCACTTGCTTTCTTGCCATGCTTGCAATTACATGCGGGGGCTTGCCGTCGTTTGTCAGAAAATTGTGTGAGTAAGGCGTTTGCCTGTTACAAGGATCTCCGGCATCAATTATCAAAACCCTTCTTAAAGCTCTGCCTAAGGCCATTCCAGCCGCAAGCCCCGCATAACTGCCACCAACAATAATTACATCGTATCGCTTTTCTTTTTTCATCTTGTCATTGATTGGGTTGCTTAATAGTGGTATGGGAACAAGCATACCACCCAATACAATCCCTGTTTGTTTTATGAAATCCCGGCGTAACATTCTATTTGGTTGCGCTTTTGCCGGAAAATAGCTGAAGTAAAAAATCCAGTATCGGGACTCCTATAAACATCATCCAGGGCACAAGCGAGACAGTTATAAGAAATGTTCGCTGATACAATGGGAGCGCGGATAGTTGTTGTCCAAACAAAAAAAGGAATAATGTAATGGAAGGATATATTACCATCCATATTTTTAGTGACATCAATAGTCTTGCTTTTGTCTTCATTTTGAGTGCTTTTATGAGTGATTATTAATACGCCACAAAAGTACTATCGGACAAAAGGGGTATAGTAGGACTGCAATGAAGTTGAATAGGATTTATCTAAAACTGCTGCGGAATATGTCGGGTGAATGTCCGGTATGCTTCTTAAAAAACCTTATAAAGTAAGATACATCCTCATAACCTAATTGATAAGCAATGTCCTTTACCTGGTTTGGCGTAGCCAACAGATGACGTTTGGCTTCAAGAATTATCTGATCGCTGATAACATCTGAAGCCGTCTTTCCCAAAAGAGATTTGGTTATATCGTTTAGCTGATATGCTGAAAGGTTCATTAAATCTGTGTAAAAAGATACCTGTTTATTTTTAGTGAGATGTGATTCTAACAGTTCAAGAAAATCTTCGAGTCTTTCCTGTGAATAGGAGTTATTGCCGACGGATGCAGTCTTCGGATTGTGACTGAGGCGTGTAAGCTCTATGAAGAAAATATCCAGATTCGCTTTGATCACTTCCTGATAGCCATCCATTTTCTCTGTGTACTCGTTGAAGATTGAAGACAGAAGTAGTTCCAGCTTATCAAAGTATACAGGATCGACTTTACAAAAATTGCGGTTGCCTGCTTTTTTCAGACGTTGATTCGTTTGGTTGGTCGTGGTATGGTAAAACTCACTATTGAACTCCAATAAGTATCCGCTACAACCGGCCTGTAGTATCAACTCATGAACCTGCCCAGGGCGCAGCACAAATATCGTATTGTCCGACAGATCGAAAGGCTTAAAGTCGATCTCATGGACACCTTCTCCATTTTTCAGAGCGAGGATGAAAAAGAAGTCGTGGCGGTGCAGTTCATGATGTATCATTTCGCTGTCTCCCATAACGTCGCTGACACGACGTATGTTGAACATCTCCAGTGATCCTCGTTTATTTTGAGCTGCTGCAAGCTGCCTGACTGGTATTTTCTTCATTTTAGCTGTATGTAAGTCCTTGAATGGACTTTTTCAGGTTCGCACAAATTATAAAAATTGTTTTATTTAAAGGAATAGTTAGTTTTTAGTTAATCGTGAATTGTCGTATAAAGCCGCTTTAGTTTAATATAGGTATCACTGTTAGTAAATTACCAACTGATTTTACTATTTTAATATTTCGGTGATTTTGCCATGCCTCGAATTCTTCCTTCATTTTATCCATAGTAGGAATGTGCCTATTCAGGCATTGTCTTGTTAGTACATGCAATTCTAGTTCAGCCATGTTCAGCCAACTACCATGTTTTGGGCAGACCGGTAAACAATACTCACTTTGAATAATTCCTAGTGCTATTCTATCAATTATTTTGCTTTTATGAAACTTGAAATCTTCGCCAGCAAAAAGGGTGGTCAATTTGCCTCGGCTTACGCACGTTAAATCAAAAATTATTGAAATTGATTCGACAATTGCACAGGCTCGCAAACAAAAGTTCAATTTTGAAATATGTCAGAAAGGCAAAACCCTTGCTGAGCAAGGGTTTTGGAAAGTGTAGTCTCAACAGGAATCGAACCTGTATCAAAAGTTTAGGAAACTTCTATTCTATCCATTGAACTATGAGACCAGCTCTTTAAAAAGAGGAGCAAAAGTAAGGCATTTTTCACATTCAATCACATTCTCCATATTCAATCACATTTCCTACGCATCCGATCGCATTCCTCTGGCATTTAAGAGGTCTTCCGCCACCTCATGGTCTGCATCATGTGCAGCACATCCCGCTCCAGGAAATCATAAGCAGGCTGCAGTGAATCGGCATTGGGGGTAACATCAAAGTATAACGCCCCGCGTACAAAGTGCTTTACAGAATCTGTGGCCGTGAATTGGAACTTAGATGCCGCATCGCCACCTAGTTTATAGGTGATAACATACACATTTGCGCCATTATCATAAAACTCAGGGTCAATATATTGTGCCTTATCATGATGGAAAAACGACAGGTCATAGGCTCTTTTCAGCAGGGCCCCCAGCGGTTGTTGTGCGTTAATTTCTTTATATGTGAAATTGATGATGCCACCCAGGCTTGGAAAACTGATGTTTATCCAATAAGGGTTGTCGGCTTTTTCTTCGAAAAATGCTGTATCAGGGGTTATTTCCGCATAAACAGGATATTCGAACGTATAAGGAAAACCTTCTTTATCAAAAAGCTGGTACGCGTGCTTTTCCGGGGTGTCAATCTTAAAGTAGCCCGGTGGCTTTGGTGGATACACCGGCGGCTTGCACGATGCCGCAAAAACTATTACTGCCAGTATCATTACTATCCTGTACATCGCCCCAAAGATAAGCGGATTTGGCAACCCCTGGAAGTGCGTTCGGCTAATCACCAAAATAGACTAATTTCGCAGCCATATAAAACAATATTTATGTCAGACCAACCAATAGTCCCCGAACAACAGCTCAACATTGAACTAACAGAAGAAATGGCTGATGGCGAATATGCCAACCTTGCTATAATCACCCACTCTTTTGCCGAATTTGTAATAGATTTTGTGAATGTGATGCCCAATGTTCCCAAAGCAAAAGTAAAATCGCGTATTGTAATGACCCCTCAGCATGCCAAAAGGCTGATGAAGGCGCTGATAGACAATGTGAAACGCTTCGAAGCACAATATGGCAACATAAAAGACCAGGAACAACAGGCAATGCCTTTCAATTTTGGCGCACCAACAGCACAAGCATAATTTTTTGAATGAATAATAAGATCCTCATACTCGATTTCGGTTCCCAGTACACCCAGCTCATTGCACGCAGCATCCGCGAGCTTAATGTGTATTGCGAGATACAGCCATGCACCAAACCGGTTATTTACGATAGCTCTTTGAAGGGGATAATCCTATCAGGTAGCCCGTTCTCTGTAAACGATCCCAAGGCCCCGCAGCCAGACATTAAGGCAATAGCAGATCGCCTGCCTGTATTGGCAGTGTGCTATGGCGCACAGTTATTGGCAAAGCAGGCAGGGGGAGAGGTGGGTAAATCTACACACCGCGAGTATGGCAGGGCACACCTGCAGGATGTTGTTCATGATCCTTTGTTCTCAACAATCACAAATGGCTCACAGGTATGGATGAGTCATAGCGATACAATTAAGCAATTACCTGATAGCTGCACACTGCTTGCCCGTACGGAAAGTATTCCCGTAGCAGCATTCAAAACAGGTAGTGTGTTCGCAAAAAATACTGTGTATGCTATACAGTTCCATCCTGAAGTGACACACAGCACAGATGGCAGGCAACTGCTCAAGAATTTTATTGTTGACATCTGCCATTGCGAGCAAGACTGGACACCCGCTGCCTACATACACGAAACGGTAGAGCGAAATAAAGAACAGGCGGGCAACAGCAAAGTGGTAATGGCGCTCAGTGGTGGTGTTGACTCTACCGTTGCGGCTACACTCATACATAAAGCCATTGGCGATAACCTTTATTGCATATTTGTTGACAACGGCCTCTTACGCAAGAACGAATTTGAGCAGGTGTTGGATGGCTACAAACACCTTGGTTTGAATACGATGGGCATTGATGCCCGCCAGCGCTTCTACAGCGAGCTGGAAGGTGTATCAGATCCCGAGAAGAAAAGAAAGATAATAGGCAAGCTCTTCATAGATGTGTTCCATGATGAGGCTGTGAAGCTGAAAGATGTAAGCTTCCTGGGCCAGGGCACTATCTACCCCGATGTTATTGAATCTATGTCGGTACACGGTCCATCCCAAACCATCAAGAGCCACCACAACGTTGGCGGTCTGCCGGATATAATGCACCTCTCGCTTATTGAGCCATTGCGCGCTTTGTTTAAAGACGAGGTGCGCAGGGTAGGGCGTGAGTTGGGTATAGACGAGATATTCATTGGCCGCCATCCGTTCCCGGGCCCCGGTCTGGGTATCCGTATCCTTGGCCCTGTATCAGAGGAAAAAGCAAAACTGCTGCAGGAAGCTGATGCCATATATATCCAGCACCTCCGCGACAGCGGCTGGTACCACAAGGTTTGGCAGGCAGGTGCTATACTGCTGCCGGTGCAGAGTGTTGGCGTAATGGGCGATGAGCGTACCTACGAATATACTTGTGCTCTTCGTGCGGTAACATCCGTAGACGGTATGACCGCCGACTGGGCACACCTGCCATACGATCTGCTGGCACGTATATCTAACGATATCATTAACCGCGTGCGCGGCATCAACCGCGTGGTTTACGATATCAGTTCCAAGCCCCCTGCTACCATTGAGTGGGAATAGTACTATATAAGGATAAATGTATTATCTTTTGCCCCTGAACTCGCATAATCAGTAGGTAGTTTATGGTAAAACATAAAGTCATTATTGCCTTATTGTTTGCCTTTATGGCAAACCCTGTATATACCTTTGCCCAACAGAAAAAGAATGGGGGAAATGCGGAGCAGGAACAAACTGCACCGCCGCCAGAAGAACCGGTTTACAATCGCCGGGAGGAAAGGCGCAAATTAAAAGAAGAACGTCGCAGGCAAAAGGAGGAAGAACGCCGCAAAGAAGAAGAGGCCCGCGAAAGCTACAATGCCCGTAATGCTAAGCCATCAACCGCCTCAGGATTCAAATACCCGCCAACACAGATAAAAGACCGCTACCGTGTTCATGTCTTGGTATCGCTCTACCTTGATGAATTGGTAAAAAAGAAGGCATCGAAAGATAAAGACAAAGATATCATACCTGAAAAAGCGCTCGCAGGCGTATCCGTGTATGAAGGAGTAAGCATCGCTGCCGATAGCCTTAAGCGAGCAGGATATAATATAGATATCTACGTCCACGATATTACCACTACAGCAGAATCTATCGATTCGCTCATTGGCAAAAAGATCATAGATTCAGCCGACCTCATCATTGGCGCAGTAAGGTCAGATGACATCCTCCGGGTTGCTGACTATGCCAAAAAGAAAAAGATAAATTTTGTATCCACCCTTGCTGACAATGATGGTGGTGTGCGCAACAACAAATACTTCACTTCTCTACAGCCATCACTCAAAAGCCAGTGCCGCCGTATAATGAACGAGGTTGCCAATAAATATCCCGGCATCAATGTTTCATTGCTCTACCGCACCACAACCGCAGCCAATGAGAATGCGTACAAATGCATAATTGCCAACGATGAGATAGTGTTCAAACAGCGCCAGTGCAATACAATGCCCGGTAAAGAGGAGCTGGCTACTTTATTCGACCTCACAAAACCAAACATCGTTATAGTACCCATAATGGAAGCCGGCTTTGCAGATACATTGTTGCGCAGGCTGTCTAAAGATTTTCCCACAACGCATTTTGAAGTGTACGGCATGCCCACGTGGTCAGTCATAAAAGGCCTACGCAAAGAAAAT
The DNA here is from genome assembly GCA_044224775.1 of Flavipsychrobacter sp. Classification (GTDB taxonomy): domain Bacteria; phylum Bacteroidota; class Bacteroidia; order Chitinophagales; family Chitinophagaceae; genus Nemorincola. The sequence goes on along the minus strand of JBGAJU010000033.1, from coordinate 1,813 downwards.
ATGTTCCAGAACCTTGGTGTCAACATCCCATCTTCAAGCGCTATCGATCCCACCTCGTCTGCGGCAAAATATGTGACCCGCCAGTATAAAGAGTTCTTCGGCGGAAAGGCAACCGAGCCCGTTTTTTGTGCCTACGAAACGATGATGTGGTACTCAGCCCTGCTAAAGCAATACGGTACCATGTTCAATACAGGCTACAGCGATAATGCAGCAGCGCCCTTCACTAAATTCAGCATCCGCCAGATACGCGATGCCGATGGCCACATGCTCTATAATGAGAACCGCAACATCATGATGACCAGGTTCGAAGGCGGCGTATCCCGTACACAATAAATAATTGCTTACCTCATCCTCCGCTCCCTCATCCTATATATCACCATCACAATAGCAGACACCAACACCACACAACCCGCAAGGGTAATGTAAATATTCACATCCTGCATAACCCACGCCAACACTATCACTAAAATGTTCATCCCTACAATAACACCCACCGCTTGTGTATGTGTGCAGCCCGCATCCAGCAGGTAATAATGCAAATGCCTCCTGTCTGCCTTTAGCGGAGAGATGCCTTTCATGCCCCGTAGCACAAACACTCGTATGCCATCGTAAATGGGGAGGAACAACATCGCAACCGAGATGATGACCGCTTGTCTTGGTTGGTGTTCAGAAAGTATCGGGCTTCCTGTTGCGTTAATGCCAACATACCAATCTGTGAATATTACTGCAAAGACAAATATTGCAAATCCAAGGAACATGGAGCCCGTATCTCCCATGTATATTTTTGCCGGAGAAAGATTATACCATAGCAGTCCGGCTGTAGCACCCGCTAAAGCAAATACAATAGCAGCGGCTGAAGCTACTCCTAAATAAGCAAAATATCCCCCGAACATAACGAGCCACAATATGGCAAGCGAACATGCTAATCCATCTATGCCATCCATAAAGTTGAATACATTGATGAAAAACGTGCAGCACAGTATTGTGGCAATTATATTAAGCCAATCAAATACATGCAAAACGTCTGAACCACCAAAGGAATGGAAAAATGTATCCATCCGGATCTCTGTAAAATACACAGTGATGAACGAAGCAATTAACTGCGCCAGTAATTTTTTCACAGGCCGCATATTGGTCAGGTCATCATAAAAGCCGGTAAAAAAAAGCAGCGCAGATGATGAAAGTATTGCCGGCAGGTAATGCTGTTCGTCAGACCAGGTCAGCAGTGAAACTATAATAAAACCCGTAAAGATCCCTATGCCACCCATGCTGGGTATGCCTACGCCATGTATTTTCCGTATGCTGTCCGGCACATCATATATTTTCATGCGGCCGGTAATAAAGATGGTCTTCTTTACCGCATACATACTGATGATGCAGGATAGAATTGTGGCAAGCAGGTAAAGAAGATATGGCGGTAATGAAGACAGCATTTATGTTATCCTATCCTAAACGGTTTGATCCTGGAATTGTTTTGTGAATGAATACAAATTAAAGTCGTCACTTTTCAGTGCCGCTGCCAATAGTTCCTTTATTTTACCCCTGTCTGTTCCACGCATCCGTTGTGCCTGTATCAATTGCCAGCTTTTCTCCGTCAGCAGTTGCAGGCGTTTTTCGGGCATCGTCTTTTGCGCGTCTATGAATTTTATGATCTCTTCCGCCAGTTGCGCCACGCCATTGTGTTCTGTAGCCACAGTTTTCACTACGGGTGTTTCTGCTTCACCAATAGCTTTTTCATGCGCCAGTATGCGCAGGTTGTGGTACAGCCCCTCTGCATCAGCATGGTCGGCCTTGTTCACCACAAAAATATTGG
>JBGAJU010000032.1:0-42994 GCA_044224775.1 Flavipsychrobacter sp. | reverse complement strand
CATAGACAGGGATAAGACAATTCCGCACGAGTTGGGCCATGTGCTTAACCTGAGGCATACATGGGGTAACACGAATAACCCAACAGTTGCGTGCGGCGATGATAATGTGCATGACACCCCGCCTACGAAAGGCCATAACCCGGTGGGCTGTGTAGCATCTGCGCTTTATGATACGGTTTGTGCGAAAGGCTATTTTAAGAAGTATACTGCAGTAATTGGCGGCGGCGATTCGATAGTTGATTATCCTGATACGGTGAACTCGCAGAACATAATGGATTATACTTATTGCTCGCTGATGTTTACCATAGGGCAGGGAGTGCGTATGCGCGCTGCACTAAACAGCAGCACTGCAGGCAGAAATAACCTGCACACAACTGCAAACCTAAGTGCTACCGGTGCACTGGCCCCAAGGCCTGACCTGGCACCTGTTGCAGATTTTATTGTGAACAAAGCCACCCCAGGCACGTTTACCGATCTGAGGACCTACTTCCTGACGTATACCAGCCCTGCAAGTTTTATGTTCCGTAATGCAAGCTGGAATGATACTATTTCGAGCATATCATGGTCATTCTCTAATGGCGCTACTACGCCAACATCTACCAGCACGAGCGTGGTTTCTACAAAGTTTACGACACCGGGTTGGGTAACGGCAACAATGATCGCTACTTCTAACGCAGGTAGTGACACACTTGTTGACCCCCAGGCTGTTTATGCGGCTGATACTACACCGGCAGGCGGGCAGGGTTACTTCCAGGAGTTCAGCAGCGCTTCTGATATCAGTAACTGGCCGATGTTCAACTACTATAAGAACCCATTTAAATGGCAGTATAACTCTACTGTGGGCCTGGGTGGAACAGGAGGTTGTATCCGTTATCATTCATTTGATACCTCTTGCCTGACCACTGCTTCGAGAAGGACAGGTATTGCGACAGGAGATCATGATGATATTTTCACGCCTGCGTTCAACCTGGCAGGTGCTTCGTCTACTTTGTATCTTGATCTGTTTACCTGCGGTGCGTGGACAAACAAGGATGTCAGCGCGTTTGATGACCAGGTGTATGATTCGCTGGAGATCGATGTGTCAATTACCGGCGGCGCACAGTGGAAGCGTCTTGTAACTTACAAAGGCACTGACCTTGCCAATAACGGTAACTTCAGCACAGACTTCGTACCTACATCGTCTTCGGCATGGGTGCCACGCAGTTTGGTGATACCGGATGTGTACAAGACCGGCAATACCTTCTTCCGTTTGCGTTACTGGCCGGGCAATATGGGCAACAACGTTTATGTTGACCGGATGTCTATATCTGCATGGCCGGCAGAGGTGCGCGAGGCGCTTAACTCTGACAGGAAGTTTGATGTGTTCCCGAACCCATCGGCTAATGGTTGCACGCTTACCTTTAAGACGGGCAGTGAGGGTAGTGTGAATTACACTATTACAGATATTACCGGCAAAGTATTGCAGCAGGTGACCAGGCAATATGAAGCAAACAGCGTTCAGCAGGAGTTCATATCGCGCGAGGTGACGCCTGCGGCGGGTATGTACCTGGTAATTATGAATGTGGATGGGGCCAGGATGACGCAGAAGTTTGTGATATACTAATAAAATATAATGGTTATCGGGTAAGATTATTTTTAGGACGGCAATCAAAAAATACTTACCTTTGCCATCCGTAGTTAAAAAGTCAAAAGACACTATCTTTTGACTTTTTGATTTATACGGGCATAGTTCAATGGTAGAATAGAGGTCTCCAAAACCTTCGATCGTGGTTCGAATCCGCGTGCCCGTGCAGCCATCCTCTCTTTGAAAAAGGAGGTGAAGGAAGAAACAATATTGTATAACAATAAAAACCGGGTCCGCTGCGGCGGATTAGCGTATGAGCAAAGTTGGAAGTTACATACAGGAAGCATATGATGAGTTGTTACACAAGGTGACCTGGCCTACATGGGACGAGTTGCAGCAAACCACTGTTATCGTGATGGTAGCATTGGCGCTGGTTACTGCCGTGGTGTTTGGTATGGACCTTGTTGCTGAAAACGGAATGAGCTTCATCTATAAAATTTTAGGTAAATAATGGAACAAGTAAGCGGATCTGAAACGAACCAGGTAGCAAAGCCTGCTCCGGAGACCAAGTGGTACGTGATACGCGTTATCAGCGGGAAGGAGAAGAAGGTGAAGGAATACCTTGACAAGGAGGTGAAGATAAACAACTGGACCAACAACGTGGTGCAGGTGCTTTGCCCGGTGGAGAAGGTTTTTAAGGTGGCGAACGGCAAAAAGGTGCTGCGTGAAAAAACGCTTTTCCCGGGGTATATTTTGCTGGAGGCTAATGACGGCAAACTGACAGATGACATCATACACACGATAAAGAATGTGACTGGTGTTATACACTTTTTGGGTAAGGAACACCCGACGGCATTGCGCAAGAGCGAGGTGAACAAGATGTTTGGCAAGATGGATGAAGTGGGTGAGCAGGGTATCAGTTATGCGGATCCGTATATTGTGGGTGAGACGGTGAAGATAGTGGACGGACCATTCAACGACTTTAACGGCACTGTGGAAGAGGTGAACAACGAGAAGAAGAAACTGAAGGTTGTGGTGAAGATATTTGGACGCGCTACGCCTGTGGAGCTGAACTACATGCAGGTGGAGAAGATAGCTTAATGGTATTTTGAAAGTCATAAGTTTTAATTTTTATAGAGAGCCATCCTTCGGGGTGGCTTTTGTTTTTTGCTCACTTTTGAAAAAAAACCGGTGTTTTTGCGGATTTCCTTTATAATTTATTGATCTGCAGTTGTATGTATTTTTTTGTTTTGCTCACTTCCTGCTCACTATTGCTCATTTCTTATCCATTCTTTGCTCACTTCATCTGCAGGGGTGTTTTAAAAAGTTTAACCAGATCGCTATGTGTCATTAAACCGCAAAGGCGCACAGCTTTTACTACGCTCTCCGCAAATGGAGCTAATACTGTGTAAAGTTCTGAAGGGTTTTTGTTGCGGTAAAATTTAATTTCCATGATGGTACAGTAACAGTACTATGATGGTACAGTAACAGTACCGTGATGGAAAAAATGACAATTGCCCGGAATGCCTGACGGTGGCTGGTTTGGGAGTTTTTTTTTAGTGTTTTGTGACCAGTTTTAAGGGATGTTTTTTGATGGTGTTTTTTGAAGTGCTTTTGGTGTGGCGAGTGTACTGCGCGAGTTTACTTTTTCTTTGCATCGCCAAAGAAAGCATCTTTTGTGCAAATGCTCCATGGACAAAAACTATGCGCAGCAGTAGTTGACGCGAGTGTACAGCGCGAGCGTACTTTTCTTTTCTACAGCAAAAAGAAAAGTACCAAAAGAAAGTGCCGCCCAAGATCAAATCGCTCCGCGTGATCTTGGGTTAGCTATACGCTGTGGTGTTGTGTTGCGCAGGACGCTACTGAGCGGCATGGCGCTGCTATTATTCCTATGCGGAAATATATTGGGCGTATTGCTTGTGCAGGATAATGTTCTTTGCGATGATGCAGGAATTGGCATCTACGGAAAAATAAAGGCGCCACCATGTTTTCGGCTTCAGTGCGTTGAATGCCTTCGGAGAAGGGGTTTTATTTGGTGTTCCGGATGAATATCCGGAACAACGGACGGGGCAATAATGAGCCATGAAGCAAACGACCTATTAAGCGTACCTGTACTGCTTATCCAGCGCGAGCGTGTTGGTCAGAAAATAAGACCAACACGGGCGGAAAACGGGGCCAAAAGGGGAGGAACTAATTCATGGCAACGTCACGTATCTTATTTGATAAAAAAGTCTCAACAAAGTCATTATTCCAGTTGTTATAATTTTGCAATAACGTAATTACGTCCTCATCTGTTATTGGTATTATCAACCCCCTATCGTCGTTGTAAGTGTCTTTACATCTATTCAAAAACAAATTTATATTGTCGATAGTTCTACATAGCAATATTCCAACTCTTCCTCTGTTGGGAGAAAATCTACCAGATAATTGGTCAAGTTCTGGATTTGCTGGATCCGCAGAATAATTTTTACATTCAATCATTATGTATGAACACGGAAGTCCCATGTTATTGGATAGTCTAAAGAAAATACCACTTTCAGCAGCATTGTCAAACGTAACATCTATGCGTTTCCGTCCTTCATGAATTTCTCGTTCGAGAATTGGATTAATTAATTGAGGATAAAAGATAAGTTCGAGAATGCCTGTAATCAATCTATGATACCTTGTCGCATCATTAGTCCCTGCCGGTATGTTTTGTAACTCATCAATTAATGCAGCTATTAAATCTCTTAGATTAATATCAGATATCTCCATGTTTGTTAAAGAACTACTCCGAGTAGTTCTTCTAAATGCCCTAAGCACGTCTGGGTGGCGTTGGGTAAAATTTACTAGAAATTCCTTACTAAACTCATGCAGTTCTTTCAAGTCTTTTTTCGTTACAAATCTTTCTCCGCTTTTCCTTGTTTGTACTAATGCACTATTTAATTGCAGGTGTTCATTTTGCATAAAGTTCAATACAAAGTGATTGTAATACCGTTCGGGTGTATATCCCTTAGAATAAGAACAAATTCCTTTGGGGATAAGCAATAAAGACCTATCATCTATTACAAGCATTTCTGTATAATGCTGCTCCCATCTGCGATTATTTCTATTCCAATAAAAAGTTGATGGTAGGTTTTGCATTAATTGGATACCATGTAGTTTACATTGCTGTTGTGTATATTCTATTAAATGCAGCTTAATAATGTTGGTTGTCATATCAGACAACTTGTCTTTTCCAAAACCAGCTACAAACAATATATTATCTTCAAGATTTTCAATTAATCCTGTTTGTATAGCGTTGCTTTCGAGGATATTATTAAAGATATCCTCGGTATCCATTCTCCCAACTCCTCTACCTTGGGGAACACCTCTTGAAACACCCAGACATGTGGAGTTTGGCTCGTGTAGATGAGTAAATAATTGCTTTGCGGCATCAATGTCATTTGCTCTAATAAGATCTATTACCATTTGAAAGAAGCTTCTTATGGTTCGTGTTGCTTCGATCGACCATCTATCTGTTCTTAAGGAAAGAAAAAAAGGATCAAGAAAAAGAGGAGTACCTCTTGTTGGGTCAATATCGATAAAGTCTAGTTGAGGTTGTGTTTTATTCAACCTAAATATTTCACTTATTTTCATAGTATGTGGATTGAATTGTACAGTATTATTATTTGCTAAATATCAAAATTAGTATATTGATTAAAAGAAACCACCGTTTAAAAACGGTATTTGGTTGCTGATATGTTAATTATAATGAATCAGTTAAGAAAGTTGAATAGCTGTGAATGGTATCGTGGACTGGGTTGCAAGGCTCAGCTGACATCCCCCTGCCTAAAGGCGCCCCCTTCAAAGGGGGAATCGGTTCGGTTCGCTGATGGGCGGACTGCTGATTCTTGGGAGATTCTCACGTCGCGCGGCAGGGCACATTGCTTTGCGCGCTCCTCAGAATGACGATCGCTATTGGGCTAATTAGTGATATGGAACCTGAACGGTGCCAACGCCGTGGGTGCCTAATAGTAGTAATGGGGCTGGGGCAATAATTATTCGTGAGTAAACACATCCCTAACCCTCTCAATATGGGAATTTTTTGTGTTTCGCGAGGTTGCTTCGCCGCATTGGGTGGGGTGCTTTACTGAGTTGTATTACTTTTTGCGGCTCGCAATGAACTGTGTTGTGTGAGGTTGCTTCGTGCCTAGCAATGACCGTCGCGAGTGGAGATCCTTCGTGCCTCAGGATGACAAAGAGAACGGTGATGATTACGGGAGCATTATGTGGCAGACCGTGGATTTTGCTTCTTCGCCGGCGTTGAGGCCGCGGATGGAGTTCTCGCGCTCGTAGGTGTTTGCCTCTTTCGTGGTGGCATCCTCGAGATAAGTGGTATCTGTGCGGATATAGCTATAGTCGTCGACGGCGTTTACGTGGGAGACAGCTGTCCAGCATTGGTAGTTGTATTTTTTCTTCTTGCAAGACACGAAAACGATGCATGCGATGAGGAAAACGAAAATGCTGAGGTTTTTGGCAGATGTCATAACCAGGTTTTTATGAAGATTGTATTGCTCAAATATATCACACTTTTTGCTAAATGCAAGTATCAGGGGTGTATTGGGAAGTGGGAGTGGAAGATATATTTCGCCCCTTCGGGGCTGTGGATATTTAACCCTCTCCCGGGGCTGCACCCCGGGCTATTGTATTACGGCCTTTCAGGCCTGTATTGTGGGGTGTGGGTTTTAGGTAGACCGTTGAGACTACCCGGGGCTACACGCCGGGCTATTGTATTACGGCCTTTCAGGCCTGTATTGTGGGGTGTGGGTTTTAGGTAGAATTACGGAATCATTGTACCATTGCATCCTTCACAAGAAGGCGGTGGGACAGTGAGGGTGGGAGATAATTGGCAAAAACCTTTTTAGCTTCGGGCATTTTGCTATATATTTATACTTGCTTTTATAATTTATTTATTAATAATACATAGAATGAGCACATCATTGAGGTGTAAGAGGCGGTTATTGATACCTGCCGCCCTTTTGGGGTTGCTGCTAACGGGCAGCGCGATGGGACAGGACCGCGAAAAGTTTGACGAGATAGCTGCCAGATACAAGGGGGAGCATGCGGTGTATACGCAGATGAAGGAGCAACTGGTGATAGAGGACGATGGCGGCACGCTGACGGCGCAGAGCAATGTGGTGCTGGAGAAACTGTTGCTGACGGACCGATCGGCGAGCGCCAACAATATGGACCTTTTCTGGTATGGTTACTTCCACAGGCCGATGGCTTATTCGGGTTATTCTTATTTGCCGACATCAAACAAAAAATATAAGAAGGTAGAGTGTGAGACGTTTGTGAGCGGTGCGCCATACAGCTATGTGTTCTATGACGATAACCGGCTGGCGGGTGCCTACTACTCGGGCCTGTGCAAGAATGCGGTGACGGAAACGCGGTATTCGATATGGCATACGGATGTACAGATGCTGCCTACGTTCGAGTTCCAGGACCTGCACAAGGGGCTGCCGGTGGCAGAGGCAACGTTTGAAGTGGTGGCACCGAATTATGTGCAGATGAACTTTGTGCTGAAAGGAGCCAATACATCGGCCATAAAACAGACAAAGGAAGAAAAAAACGGCAAGGTGTATTACCGCTTTACGGCGACGAATATGCCTGCGCTGAAGGGTTTTGAACATGTGCCATCGTGGCGGTATTATGTGCCGCACGTGGTGCCTTACGTGACATCGTACAGGATACCCGGAGCAAAAAAGGACTCTGTGCTTGCCAACGGTACGGATGACCTGTACAGGTACCTATACAAATATGTGCGGGGCAGAAACATAAAGCAGGATACTTTTTTGAACAATACTGCGAAACGCATAACTGCGGATGACGCTACTGACCGCGAAAAGGCTGCGCGCATTTACAAATGGGTGCAGGAGAACGTGCACTATGTGGCCATAGAGAATGGCTTGGAGGGTTATATTCCCCGCCCGGCAGATACTGTATACAAACGCAAGTATGGCGATTGCAAGGACATGAGCAGCATTATAATGGCTATGTGCAACAAGGTGGGGCTGAAGGCATACTTTGTGTGGATAGGATCGAACGACCTGCCTTATTTTGCTAAGGAAACACCGCTATACAGCATTGCCGACCACATGATATGCGCGGTGAAGCTAGGCGATGAATGGGTGTTTATGGACGGTACGCACCCGTACCTGCCGTTTGGCAGCAACAGGGCGGACCTGCAGGGCAAGGAAGCGCTGATAGCAATTGACGAGCACCACTATGAGCTGGTGACCATACCGACAGAGCCGGCTGATAAGAACATGACGGTGGACAGCACTTACCTGACGCTTGACGGCAGGAGGATAGCGGGATCGCTGAACCAGGTGCACAAGGGCTACCATGCATGGGAGCTGGGCTACTGGCTTGCCGGCAACCGTGATAAGGAAGAAAGGCGCAAGATGGTGAGCAGGCTGACCACCAGGGGCACAGACAAATATGAAATGAAGAAGTACACCATTAATGCAGACGATAAGGGTAACAAGGACGTATCGTTGAGTGCGGATTTTATGGTGGATGATTATGTGCAGTATGCGGGTAAGGAGTGTATAGTGAACATGAACCTGCTGCGTACAGGTATGGACAGGATAGACACCAAGGACAGGAATGTAGCCAGCTACTTTGACCATAAAGGGAAGTACAAAGAAGTTGTGGTGATGGCAATACCAAAGGGCTACAAGGTGAAATACCTGCCGCAGGCGGCTAAGGGATCGCTGGGGGACCAGTGGAATTATTCGGTATCGTACAAGGCTGATAAGAGCAACATTATACTTACCAAGGAATATGAGCTGAATACGCTGGCGATAGCCACAGACAAATTTGAGGACAATAACAAATTGGCAGGAACTTTAAAAAAGGTATACAGGGAATCGGTAGTGCTGACCACCAACTAGTATTTTATGAAAAGATTTAGCGCGATAATATTCATGTTGTGTGTTGCTGCAGGAGCCAATGCACAATATTCACAAAAGAAACTGAGCACGAAGCCAAAGTTCATTGAGTTTGCAGACAACCCCAAGCCGGGGCTGCACTCTGTGCCGCCTGAGTATGCCAATGAGTCGGCATACATCATCCAGAATGATGTGCAGCTGGATTATAAGGAAGAGGGTAGGGACCTGAACGCATACCACGTGATACATACGATATGGAAGGTGCTTGATGAAAGAGGGATCGAGAATAATAAGTCGATAAGCATAAGGGTGGACGGGAAGACGAGGTTCCAGTATATAAGGGCGAGGACGATAAGTCCTGATGGGAGGGTGCAGGAAGTGCCCCAGAGCATGATAAAGGTGACAGCTGACGGTGGTGGCCGCAAGATAGCCATAGCACCGGAGGGGCTGGTAAAAAATTCGGAAGTGGAGTTGCTGCTTAAAGAAATAGTGCCGGGCTGGACATTTGGCTGGCGCTACTTCCAGTATGGTGTGCCGGTGCAGAGTGCCCGCTGGGATGTGTCTTACCCGAGGGAGTATGCGTTTGAGGCAAAAGGTTATAACGGCCTGCCGGATATGAAAGAAGAGCTGATGGGCAACAGGCGCCATATGCGCGTGGAGGTGAACAATATACCGGCGCTGAAATCGGAGCCGTACAGTTTTTGGGACCTGCACCGGATGAGGGCCGAGTACAAGCTGCACCACTATGACCTAGTAAACTATAATGACAGGTCGGAGGTGAATACGTGGGATAAGCTGGGCAGGGTGCTGTTCAATGAATACTACAAGATCAGCCAGAAGGAGCGGGCTGCGGTGAACCGGTATCTTACAGAGCTGGGTGTGAAGGCAGGTGGCAGGGAAGAAGACAACATCAGGAAGATAGAGAACGGCATTAAGAACAATATTGTATTGTATGCGTTTGTGCAGGGCGATAGTACGGAATCGCTGGACAGCATAATAGCTAAGAAGCAGGCTACGCATGACGGCTATATAAAGTTGTTTGCAGCTTGTTTTACGCAGGCACTGGTGAGCCATGAACTGGGCAAGAGCTGCGACAAGAGTGAAAGGCAGGTGCGCAATGATGTGGAGAACTGGTATAGCCTTGATTACACATTATTCTACTTTCCGAAGCAGCAGAAATTTCTGTACCCGCTTGGCGAGAGTTACCGCTACCCGGTTGTGCCGGATGAAATTGCAGGTGGCAAAGGTGTTTTCTGCCTGATACCGCCAAAGGGCATAGTTACGGGCATGCTTGCTGAAGTGAGGAAGATAACACCGTTATCAGCGAGTGAGACACAGAGCAATATTGCAGCAGGCGTGAGCTTTAATGATGATATGGAGGCGACGGTGGATGTGGCTTACTCGTTTACGGGTTATGCCGCAGCTGATATAAGGAATTCTCTTCTGGAGGAGACAAAAGAGAATGAGAAGGACGTAGTGAAAGAAGTTGTGCAATTTGCTGAAACGCGCGAGGATATACAGAAGTACTATATATCGAACGAGCAACCGGAGAGCTATAATGAGAACAAGCCACTGGTGATAACTGCCAGTGTAAATGCAGCTATGCTGACAGGAAAAGCGGGGCAGAAGTATGTGTTCAGTATTGGGGAGCTGACAGGCAGCAGGCCATCGTTGTATGATAAGGCGGAGCGCAAGCTGCCGGTGGACATGGCCTACCCGGAAGCATTTAACCGTACCATAACGTTGAATATACCGAAGGGCTATAAAGTTGTGAACCCGGAAGTGCTAAAGAAGAATGCTGAATTTGTGAACCGTGACCTGAAAACACTGTGTAGCTTCAGCTCGGATTATGTGCTGACCACTGATAAGAAGAACGGCGATAAGCTGGTAGTGACCATTAAAGAGTCTTACCCGGTTACGCACTTTAGCGTGGTGGATTTTGAACGCTTCAGGGAGGTGATCAATGCATCGTATGATTTCAGCAAGACATCTATATTGCTGGAAAAGAAGCCGGGCTATGTGAAGCCAAAGGAAAAAGTAGCAAAGAATTAATAGCAGAGATATTGAATAATGAAAAGCCCTGCTCTAATGCGGGGCTTTTCATTATTTTGAAACGCGTTAGAATCTCAGCGTTACACCGGGGTAGACTTGTTTGAAGTTATTGGTGAAGATTATCTCGGGGCACAGCGAAATGCGCTTGCTTAAGGAGTAAATGGCGAATACTTTACCTGTTGCATTCTGGAAATATTTTCCTTTTTCAGCGAATAAGTAACCGATACCCACGGAGCTGCGCTTGTCGGCTTTCTGGGTTCCGAATTCCAATGTGGCAAACCAATTGTCGTTGACGATTATGTTGTTGCCTAATCCTTTTTCAAAGAAGAAATAGGGTGTTGCGGATGCCCTTATAAAACTACGTTTATCTGGAACAATATTCCACCGGTCGTTAATTTCAATTCCCAACTCTGCCATAGGGGCAAACATGCTACGGATAACTCCCAAACCTAGTGAACCATCGATAGTGAGCATGCCATGTGTTGTATTCATATCGGTCTCATTATCCCAGAGGTTGTTTAATTTTTTGAAACGATACCTTTCGGAGTGATTGCCCGTATCGAAAGGGCGATATGCAATGGATGTGGTGTTAAAAAACGGGAAGGCTTTTTTGTTCTTTGGGTTAGATGCGATGATCAGGGTATCGATGATGTGGTTGAGTGTACCTTTATTTGATAGTAGCTCGTTCAGGTCTTCATAATTGTTGAGGCAGAAAGTGATCTGGGCGGGTATATCTTTATGAACAATCCGCGTGCCTGCTTTTGAGTCCCAGCTTGTCGGTTGAGCGTCAGAGTTTTCGAAAACGATACGTATTGTATCCTGTTCAATTTTCAGCTTTGCCAAGTCACTCCGATGTACTACGAACAGGTCACCATCCGGAGTGTATCTTTTGAACCGTATCTTGTTCAGGGGTTGATAAGTGGCATAGGCATAGTCTATCCGTACATTGCCTGCGGCGTCGAGCGAATCCTTGTAAAAAGAAATATTCTTCATCATCTCATTGAGGATTGACTCAAGGCTGCTGAGCATAGAATAATTATGTGTATTATGCAGTTCTATGATCATTTTCCCATCCTTGGGAAGATAAACCCAGTGCCGGTTGTTTATCTGGCTTGGGAGCATGTTGAAGTTGCTTTCTGTTCTGGAGAGCGTTGTGCTCTTGTTTTCCTGGGCAAAAGTTTTCCCGGTCAGGCTTATGAGCATAAGCGCTGCAGATAAAATCTGTCTTTTCATTTTTATGAGATTTTAGTTGATCTTGAATTTTAGAATGTTGAGCGTAGTATGATCTTCGTTGCTGTTAGATGAAGTAATACCTTGTTGTAACGATGGATGGAGCAAAGGGATACTCACTATAAAGTCCTTTTGTTGCTTTAGGTAGTTACTGAGCCGCGCCTGGTGATCGGTAAGGTCATTTAGATGGATCACCTGGCCGTTGATAATTTTGAATGGCTTGTTTGCAGTTAGTGCTGGTTCTGATTTTGCAGGCTCGTTAACCAGGTCGTTGAGGTGTACTACTTTGGTTGGTATCTTTGAAACTGCTACAACAGTTGTATTGGCTACCGGAGTGATGTTTTCTATTACAGGTGTTTCAACAACAGGGGCTTGTACAATTTGTATTTCTTCTGTATTGGGCTGAGTGGTTTGTTTTTCCACTTTTATGGCAGTGTGTTTTATTGTCCTGTGGGTTATAGCATGGATGTTTTTTTCTAGTGTTATTGCGGGTTGCTCTGCATGCGGTGTTGCAGTATTGTTTGCTGGTACTGTATGTTGAGGTGTATTGTTCTTTACTACTTCATTTGTGGGAGTATTATTGTTAAAAGCAAAGAATATGGTTACCAACAGCAGTAATATAGCTGCGGCTGCCATCCAGTATTTAAATGAGATGACCTTTGCAGGTTTATCCATGCGGGCCTGGAGCTTATCCCACGCTTCTTCTTTGCCGAACACAATGCCTGAGGACAGCGTATCGAGCGAGTTTAGTTTTTCCTTCAGCACGTTATCGTTTTTCATAACACCATTTGTTTTTCCTTCAACAACTTTTGTAACATCAATCTTGCTTTATTCAATTGCGACTTTGAAGTCCCTTCAGTAATGCCCAACATTTTGGCTATTTCTTTATGGCTGTACTCCTCTATGCAGAAGAGGTTGAAGACCGTGCGATAACCAGCGGGTAGTGTCATTATCAATTGAAATATCTCCCGGGCATTTATTTTACTGAGATCGCCGTCTACACCTATTTCTTCTGCATGGCCCTCGTCTACCAACTTCAATTCATTCTTTTTGCGCAGGAACATGAGGCACTCATTCACCATTATCTTTTTGAGCCATGCGCCTATGCTGCCTTTATCGCTATATACAAACCTGTCGATAGACTTATAGAAGCTATAAAAACCATTCAGCATCAATTCTTCGGCATCGGGCAGGTTCTTTACATAGCGCAGGCACACCATCAGCATTCCATCAGAATAGGTATCGAACAGGTATTTCTGCGATATCCGGTCCTGCCGTTTACATCCTTCTATGGCCTTTTGATCGGTCATGCCTTGTAAATAGTGTGCTTTTGTACATTAATATATGCGGTGTTGCCTGCAAAGGTTGCATCAATATGTATTTTATTTTGTTAAATCTCTTTAACATAGCTCAAAATCAGGCGTTTACCTTTTTCGTACCTTTGCGCCCATGTCAAAGAAAGCGATGCTCATTATTATGGACGGCTGGGGACATGGAAAAGTACCCGCTGCAGATGCCATAGCCAATGCCCATGTTCCTTTTGTAAAGTCGTTATACAGTAAATACCCCAATACGGAGCTCATAACCTGCGGAGAAGCGGTGGGTTTGCCGGACGGGCAAATGGGTAATTCGGAAGTGGGGCATTTGAATATAGGTGCCGGCAGGATAGTGTATCAAGAGCTGCAGCGCATAAATGTGGCGGTAAGAGATGGAGAACTGGAGCGCAGCCCTGTATTGAATGCTGCTTTCAACGCTGCAAAAGGCGAAGGAAAGACATTGCATTTCATAGGGCTGGTGAGTGATGGTGGTGTGCATTCGCACATCAACCATCTGAAAGAGCTGTGTACACTGGCACATAAGAACCATGTGCCTAATGTGGCAGTGCATGCTTTTACCGACGGACGTGACTGCGACCCAAAGAGCGGGTTGGGTTTTATAAAGGAACTGAGTGAGCATGTGCAGCATACGGGAGCGAAGCTGGCATCTGTGACAGGCAGGTTCTATGCTATGGACCGCGATAAGCGCTGGGAGCGTGTGAAGGTGGCATATGACGGGCTGACCAGGGGCATTGGCGTGCATACGCAGGATGCTATTGCAGCGGTTGAGGCATCTTACCTTGAGAACGTGACGGATGAATTCATAAAGCCGATAATAGTTTGTGATGCAGGTGGCACACCATTGGCCACTATTAAAGATGGTGACGTGGTTGTGTGTTTCAACTTCCGTACGGACAGGTGTAGGGAGATAACTGTGGCACTGACGCAACAGAATTTTGAGGAGCAGCAGATGCATACCCTGAACCTGCGCTACGTGACCATGACAGAGTATGACAAGAGCTACAAGGATGTGGGTGTGATATTTGAGAATAAGGACCTTTCCAAAACGCTTGGTGAGGTATTGGAGGACAACGGCAAGAGCCAGATACGCATTGCAGAAACGGAAAAATACCCGCACGTTACGTTTTTCTTTTCGGGGGGAAGGGAACAGCCTTTTAAGGATGAGAAGCGCATCATGATACCATCGCCGCGCACGGTGACCACTTATGACCAGAAGCCGGAGATGAGCGCGTTTGAGTTGACCGATGCGATATTGCCGGAGATAATTGCACAAAGTGCGGATTTTATTTGCCTGAACTTTGCCAACCCTGATATGGTTGGGCATACCGGTGTGTGGAATGCCGTTGTGAAAGCTGTTGAAACAGTTGACAATTGTGTGAGCAGGATAGTGCCGGCGGCCCTTGCAAACGGCTATGCTGTGTTCCTTACGGCGGACCATGGTAATGCTGATTACCTGATAAACGAAGACGGATCGCCTAATACGGCACATACGCTGAACCCTGTACCACTGTTTTTGATATCTAATGACTATACAGGAGGATTAAGGCCAGGGAAACTGGGTGACCTGGCGCCTACTATACTTAACTATATGGGTATTACTGTGCCAGCAGAGATGACAGGAGAGATACTTACCACCAGTTAGTACATACTTTGGCTACAGCCAATTCTATTTTATATGAATAGCCCCGACCTAAGGCCGGGGCTATTAGTTTAATATCAGAATGTATATCGTACCAATGGCACAGGGAAGAAGCCCTGCTGGTAGTTGTTGACAATGCGATTGGTGCGCTTATCGTAGGTTTGATTGAAGATGTTCTTGTTGTTGGTGATGTTTTGCAGGTCGATGGATATTTCCAATGTGCTTCGCTTGTATTCTTTGCGGTAAGCAATTTTGAGATCGGTGCGGAAGTAGTCGGTTTGTTTGTCGGAGAAAGCTTTATCCCATTGATAAACAGCGGCGCCTTTTAAGTGCGAGGCGGCTGTATCTATGGGCGTGAGGTAGCGCCCATCGATGTTGCACAATTTGATGTTCAATGCTAATACAGAGCCTTTTTTGCCGAGTTTGAACTCTTTACCTGCAAGCAGATTTACTACATGGCCCGTATTGAACGCAGTATTGCGCTCAATACCATCGCTGCCCTTGTATTTTGAATTGATGAGCGAGGCTGTTGCGAGGAAGTAGACGCCATTCTTAAGAAAGTGTTCTACGGTGAGCTCTGCACCCGTATTGGTACCCGTGCCTGTGTTGGTGAGGCTGTCATCGTTATCGAGGCCGAAGTCGGAGCCGGAGTTGAGGGCTGAGTAGGAAGATGCATAGTTGGTAACAGGAACTTTATCGAGCACCTGGTAATACGCTTCCAGCTTTACGCGCATAGATGGGGAGATATTATAATCGTAGCCAGCGATAAAATGCTGGCTGCGGGTGAAGTCGAGATTTTTATTTGTGTGCAGGATACCTGCAGGTGTTTGCGTACGCACAAAATAATTGTACACGTTCTGTGCCTGGCTGTGCATGCCGTAACCAATATTAAATGCGTTGCGGCTATTGAAGCTGTAGCGAAGAGCTGCGCGGGGTTCGAGCGCGAAGCTGTTATTAAGATCGAGGAATTGGGCGTGCAGACCTGTAACAACGGATAGCCCCTGACTGAAGCGGTGTTTCCATTGCACGAAAGCCTGTTCGAGGCCCATAGAGCCGGCCTGATCTTCGTAGATCCTATCGGGTTGGCCGGGGTGCATTTCTTTATAGATGGTCTTGAACGAGGTGTTCTCGTAAAAGAAGCCCGCCTGTATATTGTCTTTAGCGCTGAACTTATGTGCATATGTGCCCTGCAGGGACATTTTGCCTGTTTCAAAGTCAACGTATTGATAGGGGTGTGTGGAAGCATCTACATCGCTGATGGAATCGTTGGTGAAATGCTGGTAGGTGGTGGTGTAGCCTGCAATGAATTTAACAGAGGACCTTTCGGACAACTGGTGATCGAAGACGAGGCCATTGATAGTGCTGCGGAACTGGCTGCGCTGGTTCTGGTAGGGATTGCCGCCGTAGAGGTCGGGTTTGGTGGTGTCTATGTCTTTGCCGAGGAAGTCAGCTTTGCTATCGCCGAGAATGCCGAAGAAAGACAGCTTGCTTTTTTTGCTGAGGTTGGAAACCAGCTTGTAGTTGGCATCCTGGTAAACAGGTACTGCTGTGCCTGTGCCCAGGTTAAGGCCGAGCGCTTTGAATACACCGAGGGTGCTGTAGCGGTAATTGATGAGGTATGAGGTCTGTTTTTTCTTGCCAATGGGGCCTTCGGCGCCGCCTTCGAAGCCGTTGAAGCCGACCTGGGCGACGTACTCGCCTTTGTTCATGTTGCCGTTACGGAGCTTCATGTCGAACACGCCGGCCATGGCGTTGCCGTATTGTGCCGGGAATGCACCTGTGAAGAAGTCGGACTTATCGATGTTGTTGTTGTTGAGCATGCTTACAGGGCCACCTGTGCTGTTGAGTGTGCCGAAGTGGTTGGGGTTAGGGACGTTCATGCCTTCTATACGCCACAACATGCCGAGGGGTGAATTGCCACGAACGACGATATCGTTACGGCTATCGTTTCCGGCAACAATGCCTGCAAAGTTTGCTGCCATGCGGGAGGGATCGCCTAGAGAACCGGCGTAGCGCTTGGTCTCATCCACGTTAAAGGAGCGGGCACTTATCAGAGCCATGTCATTAATTGTATGGTTCTTGTCTTTGCCGCGGTCGTAGCTGACGGTAAACTCTTTCAGTGTGTGGACAGCTTCCTGCATATTGATGTTCAGGTTCACTTCTTTTCCGGCTGTTACTACAACATCGTGTACCACCTGGTCTTCGTAGGAGAGGTAAGAGAATTTGAGCGAGACACGGCCCAGCTTTACGCTGTCTATGCGGAAGTGGCCATTGTCGTCTGTAACCGTGCCACGGGAAGGTGAGCTGTTTACAACTACTACCGTGACGCCGGGGAGTGGAGCTTTAGAGGCTTCGTCGTAAACATTGCCGGTGACAGATTGTGTTTGAGCGTAGCTGCAGATAAAGCCCAGTGTGAACAGCAGAAGTAATAGAATGCGCTTCATGAGTGTGATTTTGTGGCAAATTTCACATGCGGAAAGCTAATTGGTATTGATCCGGGTTAAGATTTTTAATTTATTGATCCGGATCAATTTGCCAAAAGCAGTTCCTTTTTCTGCAAGCGCGACCTTACCCTGCTCAAGGCCTCGGGCGTGACACCAAGATAGGAGGCGATCATGTATTGCGGTACGCGTTGCAATAGCCAGGGTTGTTCGTTAATGAGGCCGGTATAGCGCTCTGATACCGAATCTTTAATGCCTGCACGATTGGCATTGCACTGGAATATGAACAACTGTTCAGCGATCATTCTTCCTAAAATATTGGCCTCCGGAATTTTTTGGTAGAGCATCTGGAGGTCGGGCCAGGAAATATCAACCACCTCGGTGTCTTCCATTGCCTGCACGAACGTGAGGGCCGGCTGACGGGTGAGAAAGCTTTCATAATCGGATACATAGTTGATCTCGTTGCAGAAGCGTATTATTTTTTCTTTTCCGTCGACCAGGTAGTATACTCGGATAAGTCCGCTGTTGATAAAAGATACACAGTTACATACGTCGCCCTCGCGCACTAAGAAATCTCCTTTGCGATATGAACTCACAGTTAATACGCGCCGGGTTATTTCCCAACTTTGTTCTGTAACAGGGAACAACTGCGTGAAAAAAGCTTTCAGCTTTTCAAAATTATCCGCGGATGGCATAAATAGACCCTTTGGACAAAGTTCTGTATTTCCGCGAATAGTGGCGAACTTTTTCTAATTTTCCGTCATAATTAGCAGCAAATGATCAGTATCCGGAATATTGTAAAGCAGTATGCCAGTCACCGTGCCCTGGATGATGTGAGCATGGAGATAGAGAAAGGAAAGGTTTTTGGTTTGTTGGGACCCAACGGAGCAGGCAAAACCTCGCTTATACGTATCATCAACCAGATAACCGCACCTGACTCAGGGGAAGTGTTGTTCGACGGGCAAAAGTTAAGCCAATCGCATATAGCAAAGATCGGTTACCTGCCTGAGGAGCGCGGCCTGTATAAAAAGATGGAGATTGGCGAGCAGGTTCTTTACCTTGCCCAACTAAAAGGGTTGAGCAGAAGTGAGGCGACCCAAAGGATAAGGTACTGGTTCGGGAAGATGGAAATATCGGGTTGGCTGAACAAAAAGATAGAAGACCTGTCGAAAGGGATGCAGCAGAAAGTACAGTTTATTGCCACTGTTTTGCATGAGCCCGAACTGTTGATACTTGACGAGCCATTTACGGGATTCGACCCGGTGAATGCTGAGTTGATAAAGAACGAAATCCTAGAATTGAACAGGAAAGGAGCAACTGTCATTTTCTCTACCCACAGGATGGAATCGGTGGAGGAGCTGTGTGATTCGATCGCGTTGCTGAACTTGTCTCACAAAATACTTGAGGGTAAAGTGAAGACCATCAGAAACAGCCACCGAAACGGGACGTATGTACTGGAATATGAAGGTGCAAAGTTCAACGTTAATGGCAATGCACCGTTCAGCACATTATCGGAGACGGACCTGGACGGAGGCACACAGTTACTATTGAAGCTGAACAGCGGCAGCAGGATAAATGATGTGCTGCAGTATATGCTACCGCATGTGACGATCAACAGGCTGGAAGAAAAGGTGCCTACCATGAATGAAATTTTTATTCAAACAGTAAGTAAATCGAATTAAGCTATGCATAAGATCTGGCTCATAGTACAAAGGGAATATTTATCGAGAGTAAAGAAGAAATCGTTTTTATTGATGACATTTCTGGCGCCGCTACTTATTGTTGGTATGTCGGTACTGGCAGGTGTGATCATAGCCAAGCAGAACGAATTGGGCGATGTGAAAAAGGTTGAGGTTGTTGATGAGAGTAAGCTATTTGTGAATACACTAACTAACAGCACCACAATTCATTACAGCTTTGCTACGGATGACTATGCAAAAGCCAAAGCCGGATTTTTGAAGTCGGGGTATGATTACCTGCTTTATATACCGCAATCGTTGAACGGAGTACTTTTATTCAGTGAAAAGAAAGCAAGTGCGCTGACAATACAGGCAATAGAGCATAAGTTGAGTAAAATAGCTCAGACACAGCGGATGATCGCCTCCGGGATCGATACAGCGCTGCTTGCAAAAGCACAGAAGTCTATTTCGGTAGATGCGAAGCAAATATCAGAAGAAGGTGAGACCGATGCACAAACTGCGGCGGCTTATATTGTGGGGTTTGCCAGTGCGTTTCTTATTTACCTTTCTATTTTCCTTTACGGAGTACAGGTGATGCGCGGGGTAATTGAAGAAAAAGTGAGCCGTATCATTGAAGTGATCATCTCGTCTGTAAAACCCATCCAGTTGATGATGGGCAAGATAATCGGGATAGGTATGGTAGGGCTTACCCAGTTTTTGTTGTGGATCATTCTTTCTGTGGTATTATCAACGTTTGCCGGTGCTGCTTTTATGAAAACAGCCGGCATAAAGACGGAGCAGGTTGCACAAATACAGGGCACTACGGAAGCGGCTGTTGCGCAGAATGCCCAGAGCGAAGGCCTGGGTATGGTATTACATTCAATAAACAGCATTCCTATAGGTTATACATTGGGATGTTTTCTTTTTTACTTCCTGCTGGGGTACCTGCTATATAGTTCAATATTCGCGATGATAGGATCTGCAGTGGATAATGAAACAGAAACCCAGCAATTCATGTTCCCGGTAACAATGCCGCTGGTGTTCACTTTTATTCTATCCATGAATTTTGTTATTCATAACCCGGATAGCGCATTATCTGTATGGTTATCGATGATACCATTCACATCGCCGATAGCTATGATGATACGCATACCCTTTGGTGTGCCCGGCTGGCAACTGGCATTATCTATGTTGCTGATGATACTTGGATTCCTTTTGACGGTGTGGGTAGCGGCGCGCATATACCGGGTGGGTATCCTGATGTATGGCAAGAAGGCGAGCTACAAGGAGCTTGCCAAATGGTTTATGTATAAGGAGTAGATACTATTGTGCTATTTAAAGCGTTAGCTTTGTATCAATGATCAGCTGGAAACAATTCATATTGTTTATTTTCTGTTTCTCACCGGTGTACACCAATGCGCAGGTGGAAGTTTCTGCAGGCATAGACATTACCTATCCTGTATTGATGAACAGCTATAATTCAAGATTGAATTATGGGCAGCTTGGTTTTGGTATGTGCCTGGGTGTGGCGTATAAACCGGAGGAAACGCAGTTCTTTCCTATCCTGAAAACATCATTTGGCAGGACGCGGCTGCCGCTAATGGAAGTAGGGAAAAATGTTGCCGCACTGAATTTTAATTACCTGAACGAAATGCTGAACGAGAATATTGTTCTGCGGTTTCGTCAAAGCGAGTTGTTTGTATATGGGGGTATCGGGTTCTCTTATCTTTCGGCAAAAGGAATGAAACTTGCAGGGCCAACAGGTGAGACCATAAAATACGGCATCGATTCGACCAAGGATATTTCTAAATTCTTCCCTGCGGTAAATGTCGGGTTTGAATATAACTACGGGGAATCAGCCGGTAAGGACCTGTATCTTACCCTAGGGCTTAACTTCCAGTACATAATGCTGCTGAGCAACCGCAATAATTATTACTTCTACACCAATGAACCTGGGGTTGGCGTGACGAGACATTTTGCCAGCTTATCAGGCGGTGCGATCGTGCCTAATTTTTATGTGGCCTTGCATTATATGCTGCACCTCAAAAAATAACCCTGCTTTAAAAGAATAAAAATTTCTTTTTCTTCTTATTTTTCATCACGGTCACTTTCATGCGTATGTCTTTATTGGGACGGTCTGCCCTGTCGCGTGGTTCCGCTGATATTTTATCTACAACCTCCATGCCTTCCACAACTTCGCCAAAAACGGTATAGCTGCCATCAAGATGTGGTGCACCGCCCTTGGTCTTGTACATTTCACGTTGCTCCGGTGTCAGTGTGCGGTTGGTGCGTTGCGTGAGCATGTCTAGGTCTGCATCTGTAAAAGTTTTGCCTGTAACAATGTAGAATTGGGTTGCTGATCCTGCCTTCGCCGGGTTACCATCACGGGCAACACCGAGTGCGCCGCGCTTGTGGTAGTTCACATCATTTATTTCGGCGGGGATGGTATATTTCAATCCACCCATACCTAATGCCTGTCCGGGAGTTGCATGCTTTGAATCCGGGTCGCCGCCTTGTATCATGAATTGGGGTATGCAACGATGGAACAAAGTGCTGTCGTACATATGTTCTTTTGCGTTCTTAACCATGTTATCGGTATTGAGTGGCGTATTGTCATACAGCATGATGATGATATTGCCGTATTCTGTTTCGATCTTTACTTTGTTCTTTTGAGCGTAAGCAGACAGGGTTATTACAGATACTGCCAATAACAGAAATAATTTCTTCATATCAGGTAATTATTGTGCTGCAAAATAGTTAATAATATTTAATCATCTTCTCCAAAACTTTTATATTCAAGGTCACTTTCATGCTCATAGATTAAGCGCAATTCGTCTTTTCTGACCTGAAAAGTATACGAGCCGTTATATGTCCAACTTTTTTCTGTTCGCATATTGATACCGCTTGCAGAAAAGCTAATTATAATACTGTCATTTTTAATTTCTAGCTTCATTGCAGAAATAATATTTTGACTGGATGCAGTATATGGGACACTATAACAACTGTTCAATTTATTTAAATGAATTTTATCATTTCGAAACCATTGACGCAAAAAATTAAGGTGCGTATCTGAGCATTGATATCCCAAACCTAAAGCGGAAGTGAGTTTACATTTTAAATTGGTCAAAGAATCGTTCGCTTCACCATCCCATTGACAATCCGTGCCCATAATAGTGCTCACAAAACCTAATGCCGCTTTAACTGATGGTGGTGCAGTTTCGCAGTATTGTTCATTGACATTGAATTTACTAGTTGAATCACCTAGAGTGGTGTCAAATTCCATACCATACCATATTATATCTATTGAGGTGTCAGAAATGCTATCATTGTTAGAAGAATAGACAGGTGCTTTTGAACTATTGTTATTGCAAGCAAGCAATAACATTATCCCTAAACTCAGCGATAGATATTTCATGTAGGCTATCTTTTCTCCTGGCAAAGCTCTATCAAAACCCCATTAGTAGTTTTAGGATGCAGAAAGCAAACCAGTTTATTATCAGCCCCATTTTTAGGGGTAGTGTTCAATAATTCAAAACCAAGAGCGGCCAGGCGTTTCATTTCTGCTTCAATATTCTCCACTTCAAATGCGATGTGGTGTATACCTTCTCCTTTTTTACCTATGTATTTGGCTATGGGACTGTTCTCGTTAGTAGCTTCCAACAGCTCTATTTTAGACTCGCCGGTTTTAAAAAAAGCGGTGCTTACGCCCTCTGTTTCAACTACCTCTGTTTTATAGCAAGGCGTATTTAACAATTGCTCGAACAGGGGTATCGCAGTTGTTAATTCTTTTACAGCTATGCCAAGGTGCTCTATGCGTATCATTCTTAATAGTTTTTATAAATGGGAACATTTAAAGCTATAATAGGCTTTTTGCCTAAAGTAGCCTGTTTTTGACGTAATTTTGCAGGCTACTACGCTATTTACAAAGTTATGGAATTAAAATTGCCAATATATCTAGATAACAACGCCACCACCCCGATGGATCCGCGGGTGCTGGACGCAATGTTACCGTATTTTACTGAAAAATTCGGTAATGCCGCGAGCCGCAACCACGCTTTTGGCTGGGTTGCAGAAGAAGCTGTGGATTATGCCCGTGAACAGGTGGCGAAACTGATTGGCGCAGACCCAAAGGAGATCATATTCACTTCCGGGGCGACTGAGGGTGATAACCTGGCGATAAAGGGTGTGTATGAGATGTATGCTTCGAAAGGCAACCACATTATTACCTGCACAACGGAGCATAAAGCTGTACTGGATACCTGCAAGCACATTGAAAAGGAAGGAGGGCAGGTTACCTACCTGCCTGTGCAGGCTGATGGCCTTATAGACCTGAAAGAGCTGGAAGCTGCGATAACAGATAAAACAATACTTATTGCTATTATGTATGGCAATAATGAGACCGGCGTTGTGCAGCCTATCCGTGAAATAAGTAAAATAGCACGTAAGCATGGAGTACTGTTTTTTACGGATGGTACGCAGGCTGTAGGAAAGATACCGGTTGATGTGAATGCTGATGGTATAGACCTGATGGCTTTCAGCGGGCACAAAATGTATGGCCCGAAGGGCGTTGGTGCATTATATGTTCGCCGCAAAAATCCACGTGTAAAGGTTACGGCACAGATGGACGGTGGCGGCCATGAGCGTGGTATGCGCAGTGGTACACTGAATGTGCCTGCGATAGTAGGTTTTGGCAAGGCCTGCGAATTGTGCATGAATGAAATGGAGAGCGAGGCAAAACGCCTCAGTGTTATGCGCGACAGGCTGGAAAGTGCTTTGCTGGAATTGGAGGAGGCATATGTGAATGGCAACCGTGAGCATCGTTTGCCGCACGTTGCGAATATCTCTTTCAAATATGTGGAAGGTGAAGGATTGATGATGGGCTTTAATAAGAACATTGCATTGTCGAGCGGTTCGGCGTGTACATCTGCATCGCTGGAGCCTTCTTATGTTTTGAAGGCATTGGGATTGGGTGATGACCTGGCACACAGCTCTCTGCGTTTCGGGCTTGGCAGGTTTACAACTGATGAGCAGATAGATTATACCATTAATGCAGTGAAAACGACCGTATTGAAGTTGCGCGAGATGAGTCCGTTGTGGGAGATGTTCAAGGAAGGGATCGACCTGAACTCGATAGAATGGGCGCACCATTAAAAATCTCCCAAAGGAAGGGCAAAGAAACACTAACTATTCAAAATAAAACACTCCCTGCGGGGAAAAGGAGGATAACAAAATGGCATACTCAGAAAAAGTGATCGACCACTACTCTAATCCGAAGAATGTGGGCACGCTTGATAAATCGAAGAACAATGTGGGCACCGGCCTTGTTGGTGCGCCGGAATGTGGTGACGTTATGCGCCTGCAGATAGAAGTGGACCAGGAAAGCGGAGTGATACAAGATGCTAAGTTCAAGACCTTTGGTTGCGGCTCTGCTATCGCATCATCATCGCTGGCTACAGAGTGGCTGAAAGGCAAAACAGTTGACCAGGCATTATCTATAGACAATATGGATATTGTAGAGGAGCTGAACCTGCCACCGGTGAAGATACATTGCTCGGTACTGGCAGAAGACGCTATTAAAGCGGCTATAAATGATTATCGTGTAAAGAATGGATTACCAGAATTAGTGGCAGAGAAAAAAGCACATTAATGATCTACGTAAGTGATAAAGCGAAGGAGAAGGTAATGAAGCTCAAACAGGACTCGGGCCTGGGGGATGATTACTTTCTTCGTGTGAGCGTGGTGGGCGGCGGTTGTTCCGGTTTATCATATAAGCTTGATTTTGATAATGAGCCCCAGCCGCGTGACCAGGTATTTGAAGACCAGGGCGTGAAAGTGGTTACCGACCTGAAAAGCTTTTTATACCTGTGCGATACAACGCTTGATTTTTCTGACGGGTTGAATGGCAAAGGGTTTCACTTCAGCAATCCCAATGCAAGCCGCAGTTGCGGATGCGGGGAAAGTTTTGCAGTGTAAATATGATCTAATTTATAAAGAGAAACCCGGCCTTCAAGCCGGGTTTCTCTTTATGCAAAATATTGATGGTTATTGCTGGCTTAGTCTATAACAACGTTTATGGCATTGCTCTGGCAGCTGGTAGTATTATTTGCCTGCACCTTTTTAAGCTCTATCGTATAAGCCCCTGGTTCCAACCCGTTTATGGCGATGGCTGTTGAAGCAGAGTAGCTTATTGCCTGGAACCTCGTGCCATTCGCCATAGTAGCTGTGAGTTGATAGAACAGGCACTTTCCGGCATTTGTAAGGTCCACGGAAACTGAATTGTCGGTAAAGCGCACCACGCAAGCGTTAGGCGCGCCGGGATCAAGTGTGAGTACGGCAGGGAAGCAGCTATAGGTATAGGGTATGTGTAAGGTATCATGAGTCGTACTTCTAGAGATGCGGCCCATGCCATTGATCATTGCATTTTCCGGTAAGAATAAAAATGCGAAATCGGGGCCTAAAAGTGGCAAACCGGTAATGCCGTAATTACCCGGAACCGGAGATAGCCAGAAAGGCCTTTGGGGATTTGGGTTAGGGTAGGCGCCATTGAAGTCGGAGAGCCTGAAATACATTAATAGCGTATCTGCACAGCCCTGCTGCAGCGCAAATGTAATAGGGATAGAACGCGGAACATTGCCCTGCTGCAGGGTAGGATTATGTGTGCAGCTAAAAACGCCTTGCGAAGCAGGGTTATAAGTGCCACCGGCCCCACCGCCGAAGACAATATTCATGTTTGTCGGAGCTGACTGTTTTATTGGTATGGTTATTGTCTCAGTTCCCGTTTCGGGGTTATACACAGCTTCAAAAGGAACGCCACATGGTATAATGTATCTGCCTATCAGCGGCCAAAAGTCTTGTCCGTTGTGAAATATGGGATTGAATGATGAACAATCAAACGGCACATCAAAAGTATAAGTAGTAGGGCTTGTGCGGAAAAACTGGCCCTGGAACGGGGCTACTGTTGTATCTTGGTTGAGGTTGAAGCTTAGTATCACTGTATCCTTTGAAGCGTTTACTTCAAATGTGTCACTAATGCCACCCGTTGCCAGGCCCGAGCATATGCCTCGGCCCATGCACCCCGTAGATGTGGGGCAGCCTGCCATAACAGTTGTTGTTGTTGTTGTTCCGCCTGTTCCGCCCCAATGGTGAATGACAATAAATACAATGACAGGCAGTATTATCATTATGCACAGGGTATATATAAATATGCGCCTGATGCGTTTTTTTTTCTTTAAGATATGGTCCATGATATTTAATTTAAATTAAACAATACTCGAAATTCATTTAATATTGACTGTTTTATTACTATTTTTGATTGAAGTAACAATGTAAAGGAACAAATATTCTTATAATTTTTACAGTGATAACAAATGAATAACAGTGTAATATTTAAGATATTTAATTCATTTGTATACTTAATTATTTACTTAATTCCCCTCACCTGTGATGCACAGGATAATGATAATAGCCGCAAAATTGATTCTCTACAAAAAGTTTTACAAATACAGCAGACGGATACCGGGAAGGTAAAAATACTAATAGCGCTTTCTGAAGCCTTTATGCGAACAGACACGGCCCGTAGAATGAGTTATGCGTTAGACGCTCTTCGCTTAGCCGAGCAAATAAAATGGGATAAGGGAATCATATTAGCTAATAGCATATTAAGCGGAATATGTGAAAACTGTAACAGGAGTGACAAATCTATTGAATATGCCAAACAAGCATTAGCGGTTGCAAAACGCAATGGGAACAGAGTTAGTGAGGCTAAAATTTTGAACCAGATCGGGAATAACTATCTGAAACTTAGCCAATATAAACTTGCATTGGAGTATTATAAAGAAGTGCTGGCATTAAAAACTGATGCCAACCTGGAATTAGGGGTAATGACTAATATGGGTGTTGCCTATACAAACCTGGCAGATTACCCAAGGGCACTTGCCTGCTATGACAGTTCTTTAAAGCAACTGGATGCATTAATACAGGCCTCAGGTTACAGCAACTTGAATGATACTTTGCAAATGGGAGTTATATACCTGACTAAGGGCGATATATACAAGTATACCGGCGATTTTGATAAATCTATGGCGCATTATAGCAAAGCTCTTGAGCTTGGAAAGCTGACAGCTAAACAAACTAAAGACAAATACCTGGAAGTAAACGCGCTAAAAGGAATTGCCTCTACTTATGTCTCAGCGCGTAATAATGAAAAGGCAATTGAGTATTACAACACTGCGCTTTCGGCCAGTGAGGAGATAAAAGACCCAAGCCTGAAAATAAAAGAAGAATCGCACATTAATTGTCAATTAAGCAGTGCATATTTTGAAAAAGGAGACATTGCGTTGGCGATGAACTATGCACAAAAGGCTTTGCACCAGGCAACAAATAATCATTTCCAGGAACTGCTGCCGGAGATATATGTCAACCTGGGTAAAATATTAACACAAACAGGAGATACTAAAAAGGCGATAGATTATCTCAGTAAAGCAGTTGAATATTGTAAGGAATCGGGAGCGCTGAGTAGGGAACAAGATGCGCTCAAGGCGCTTAGCTCTGCATATAAGCAAGCTGGGCAGTATGCGAAAGCGCTGGATGCCTATGAGCAGTATAAAGCTATAAGCGATAGCTTGTTCAGTATAGGGAAGTATAACGAACTGGCGAGAATAGACTTGAAAAATGAATATGACAGGAAGCAAGTTGCCGACAGTGTGAGGCAGACGAGCAACTATCGGCTGCGCATACAGCGGCAGAAGGCTTTTACTTACAGTGGTTTTGCAGGGCTGCTGGTAGCTCTTGTGCTTGCGTTCTTCATTTATCGTAACTACAGCCACCAGAGGAAAGCCAATGTGATCATCAGCAAAGCTAAAGATGCTGTGGATGAAGAGAAAGGCAAGTCGGATGCGCTGTTGCTGAATATTTTGCCCGGAGATGTAGCCAATGAATTAAAACAACATGGCGATGTGCAGCCTAAGCTGTTCGACAATGTGACGGTACTGTTCACTGATTTTGTGGATTTTACGGTTGCCGGCGACCGCCTTACACCACAGCAGCTGGTAGCAGAGCTGCATGCCTGCTTCAAAATGTTTGACGCGATCATCGGGAAGTATAAAATAGAGAAGATAAAGACAGTGGGTGACGCCTATATAGCGGTATCGGGATTACCGCAGCCGAATGCGAACCATGCAGAAGATATTATTAAAGCAGCGCTGGAGATACGGGATTTTATGCTGGCACGCAAAAAGCAATTACCTGAAAATACTTTTGAGGTGCGGTTGGGTGTCAACTCAGGCCCGGTGGTGGCAGGTATAGTGGGTGTGCGCAAATTTGCCTATGATATCTGGGGCGACACAGTGAATGTGGCCGCACGAATGGAACAGTATAGCCAGGAAGGGAAGGTGAATATATCGGAAAAGACATACGTATTGGTGAAGGATAAGTTCGACTGTGCAGACAGGGGCGTACTGAACGTAAAGAACAAAGGACAGATGAGCATGTATTTTGTGGAGCATCAGGGCGCTTAGGTAGTATTTTATTAAAGCACAAAGGCATGCAAAACGCATGCCTTTGTGCTTTAATAATGGTAGAAGCCACTAACGCTGGGGTGTATTGCCACCGCTGGCAGGCAATGTGACGGTAATGTTTCTGGATATGCATTGTGTAGTCATATCGCGCTGGTAATCGGTAAGATTAAAACAGTATGTCTGGCCTGGGTTAAGACCGGTTGCACTAATAGTAGTACTGGGGTAGTATGCATAATTCTGAAAGTACATGCCTGCGGTATCTCTCAGGCAGTACATAAGAGGCTTGTGTGAGTTTGTGAGGTTAACGGTTATTGATGTTGAGGTAGTAGTTACTAAACAATTACCCTCTGTAACAGTGATGGCGAGTGTGTCTGGTACGCAGGTAAAGCCGTAGGTGCAGCGCACAGTATCCCAGCCATTACCACAGGACAAAATGTTATTGTTTGGTCCTGCCAGGATCTGCGCATTAAGCGGCAGGGACAGGAATGAGAACATAGGGTTTGAAAGCGGATAATTTTTACTGAACATAATGCTGCCTGCACCGCAATTGAAATTAGATCGCTGTTTTGGCTGAATTGCGCCTAATTTAGCGGAATCAAAATACATGATAAGATTGGGTGTAAGTAACCGCTCTGAACCCGGAAGTGCAGGGGCTAATGCAAAGGTTACAGGTATTGACGCGGGTGCACCACCTCCGGCCTGTATCGGCGACTGAGACACTTTATATATGCCAGGTGCTGTAGCGTTGTATTGACCATTGGCTGTAGTTCCGCCGAATACTACATACAATACCTGGGGCGTTACTTTAACTATGGGTATCCTGAATATTTCCACACCTGTTGGTGCATCATACTGGGTGTTGAAGGTAACGCCCGGTGGCACTATATAGCCCGAACCGAGTGGCCATTCAGGAGCGTTTGCGAATAGCGGGTTTTGGTTAGAAACATCGCAGGGCATATCGAAAGCATAGGTGGTATCGGCGTTATTATAAAAAAATTGTCGTTGCATGCTACCGTTAGCAGTGTCACCAGCGAGGAGGAACCATACTGTGATGGTGTCTTTTGTAGCGTTTACATTAAATGTATCAGACAATGTAACACCAGAGCCGGGGCCGCCTGAACATACCCCCCTGCCATTGCAACCGGTAGCGGAGGGGTTACCGAACGCAGCAGGTGAGACAACGGTGGATCCGGGGGGCTTTTGCCATATATGTTGTTCGGAGATGCTGCCGTGACTGTTACTGGCGCCATCACCACAGCCTATGTTCACCAATGTAATAATGAGTAATAACAGTGTGGTGCTTAATATTAATTCCTTTTTCATAAAATGTTTTTTAATATGGTTAAATAATATTCGACATATAAATGCCTATAATTATTGTTTTGAATGATTTGTAAAGGAACAAATATTTCATTAATTATCATAGTAACGATGAATAACTGTTCATTATTTATAGTTTTAATACGGTGCCATTTTATACAGTTTAATATTTAAAAAGGAATTGCTCGTATGATACGAGCAATTCCTTTTTAACCAGGTTCACTCCACTATTTTGTTGCTATTTGTACCAGGTTGGATTCGCAAGAAGTTGAATTATCGGCCTGGAATTCTTTAAGGCGTATATCATAATTGGTGGCAGCGGCACAGGCTTTAATGACTATAGAATTTGCCGGCCAGTGACGAGGATCATTTGAGGAGAGCCATGTTGTTGTCCCGCTCACCCGGTATTCCGCCACATAATACAGACATCGGTGTGCATGGGTAAGGTCCACATTAATTTCACTTGTGGTGCTTGTTACCAGGCAACCATTTGTACCCTCGGTGACGAGCGTATCTGGTGTGCAAGCAAAGCCATAAGTGCAGCGTACTGTATCCCAGCCATTGCCACAGGCCAAGGTATTTTTATTTGGCCCTGCCATAATTTGGGCATTATGTGGCAGGTAAAGGAATGAAAACATAGAGTTTGAAAGCGGATAACTTTTACTGAACATAATGCTGGCAGTTCCACAATTGAAATTGGCCTGCTGTTGTGGCTGAATTGCGCCTAATTTGGCAGACTCAAAATACATGATAAGATTGGGTGAAAGTAATTGCTGTGAACCCGGAAGTACGGGGGCTAATGCAAAGGTTACAGGTATTGATGGAGGTGCACCACCTCCGGCTTGTATCGGGTCCTTAGATACTTTATATATGCCCCGTGCTGTAGGGTTGTATTGCCCGTTGGCAGTAGTTCCGCCGAATACTACATGCAGTACCTGGGGCGTTACATTAACTATGGGTATCGTGAATATTTCGTCACCTGATGGTGCATTATACTGGGTGTTGAAGGTAACGCCCGGTGGTATTATATAGCCCGAGCCAAGTGTCCACTCAGGGGTATTAGCGAATAGCGGGCTTTGGTTAGAAACATCGCAGGGCATTTCGAAAGCATAAGTAGTGTCTGCATTGGTTGAAAAATATTTTTTCTGTGAACTTCCGTTAGCAGTGTCATCAGCGAGGAGGAACCATACTGTGATGGTGTCTTTTGTAGCGTTGGCATTAAATGAAACAGCCAATGTTGCGCCCGAGCCGGGGCCACCTGAGCATACCCCCCTGCCGTTGCAGCCGGTTGCGGAGGGGTTACCGAACGCAGCAGGTGCGACAACGGTTGTTCCGGGTGGCTTTTGCCATATACCTTGTTCGGAGGTGCTGTCGTTACTGTTACTGGTGCCATCACCACAGCCTATGTTTAGCGATGCAATAATGAGTAATAAAAGTGTGGTTCCTAATATTAATTCCTTTTTCATGAAATGTTTTTAAGGTGGTTAAATTATATTCGATACATTATTGCCTTTAATTGTTATTTTTGAATGATTTGTAAAGGAACAAATATTCCATTAATTATCATAATAATAAACAATGAATAACTGTTTAAAATTTAAAGTTTTATATACGGTATCATTTATATTATTTAACATTGTTATATTTTCAATATCCCGTGGGCAGGGCACAACTGATTCTCTTAATAAAGCATTGACCAAAGTAAAAAGCGATACTGAAAAAGTAAACATTTACTTAGCGTTATCAGCCAGGGCTCAATATTCTGATTCCGATACTAAAAAAGGATATGCCATTAAAGCACTGCAACTTGCCGAGAAAATAAAATGGGATAAAGGAATAATTGCCGCAAACCATGTACTAAGCTATACATGTAAAATGTGCAGCAATGATTATGAAAGTGCGATCGCTTATTCGCTTAAAGCGGCTGCACTTGCCAAAGAGAATCGGGACAAACCTAATGAAGTGAGTGCGCTAAATAATATTGGTCTGATGTATCGGGAAATGTCCCAATATTCGAAAGCAATAGAATACTACCAGCAAGCACTATCGTTAAATGACGATCCCAATTTCGAGCTCAGTATTTTGGGGAATATGGGTACTATTTATTCCGAAATAGGTGACTATCCCCGCGCGCTAACCTGTTATGACAGCTCTCTCACAAAACTGGAGACCATCATGCGTACCTCGAAGGATGTAGGCTTGCCGGATACGTTGCAAAAGGCATTACTAATAATTACAATAGGCGATGTGCACTGCAATATCGGAAGTTCAAAAACTGCGTTGGCATATTATGAGTCTGCTTTGAGATTAGTTGAGCATGTGCAGGACAAATATGTTATGGTACATGGCCTTATTGGCATTGCCACAGCACACAAAAACCAGCATGACATTAATAAGGCAAATGAGTATTACCTTAAGGCGTTGCAAGCTTGCCCAGACGTAAAAGACTTATATACGAGGAAACACAATGAGGCAGCAATAGCCAATCAATTGGCTGCTATTTACCTGGAAAAGGGGGAAATGAACACGGCAATTGCATATGCTGAGCAGTCCACACAAATTGCAGAAGCCGGCAACTACCTGGATATCCTCCCACTAAGCTATATTACCCTGGGTAAAATTTATACCTGGAACAACAAGTACAGCAAGGCTATCGACTACCTTAAAAGCGCAGTTACCATTGCCCAGGAGACCGGTGCATTAGTACAGTTGCATAATGCGTACGATGCTCTTAGCCTTGCCTATGAACATTCAAAACAACCGTCGTTAGCTTTAGATGCTTACCGGCAGTCCCGGGCCATACAGGATAGTTTGTTCACGATCTCAAAAACGAATGAGATAAACCGCCTTGAGTTAAAAAGGGATTACAATAATAAACATTATGCAGACAGTGTGACCCAAGCTGCCAATTATAGGCTTCGGATACAAAAACAACAAGTATTTACTTACAGTGGTTTTGCCGGGCTGGTAGTAGCATTGTTGCTCGCGTTCTTCATATACCGCAACTACAGCCATCAGAGGAAAGCAAATGTGCTCATCAGCAAAGCTAAGGATGCGGTTGATGAGGAGAAAGAGAAAGCTGAAGCCTTACTGCTGAACATTTTGCCGGTTGATGTGGCCAATGAATTAAAACAACATGGTGATGTGCAACCCAAGGTGTTTGACAATGTAACAGTGTTATTTACTGATTTTGTGGGTTTTACTGTTGCCGGAGACCGCCTTACGCCACAGCAGTTAGTGGCAGAGCTGCATGCCTGTTTCAAAGCGTTTGATGTGATCATCGGTAAGTATAAAATAGAGAAAATAAAAACGGTGGGGGACGCCTACCTGGCAGTGTCGGGTTTGCCACAAGCCAATGATAATCATGCTGAAGACATAGTAAAAGCTGCTTTGGAGATAAGGGATTTTATGGTGGAACGGAGAAGGCAAATCCCTGAGGATACTTTTGAGATACGGCTGGGTATCAACTCAGGTCCGGTGGTAGCGGGCATTGTGGGTGTACGCAAATTTGCCTACGACATTTGGGGCGATACAGTGAATGTGGCCGCAAGAATGGAGCAGTATAGCCAGGAGGGCAAAGTGAATATATCGGAGAAGACATACGCACTGGTAAAAGACAAGTTCCACTGCACCGACAGGGGTGTACTGAACGTGAAGAACAAAGGACAGATGAACATGTACTTTGTAGAAGCAATAAGCTGATATTGCTCGTAACGTTCGCTAAGCCTCAGTATCTTTCTTGCTGTTGTCTATGTCAAATTTCTTACCACTCATTTTTTCCATCAGCATAATACCCATCATATTTTCCAGGTTGCTGCTGCCTTGTCCGCCGCCGCCACCGGTTATCAGCATATCGGGTATCAGCTTCAGGTTGCTGGCTGCAATTTTTTCCACTACCTGTATCTGGCCGAAAACGTCTTTGCCCATTGCTTCAGTCTGCAACTTATAGGACTCTGCGGTAGATTTACCTTTAGCGAGTATTACCTCTGCTTCTGCCAGGCCGACCTTTGATGTAGCTTCCGCCTGGGCAATAGCAGTAACCCTTGTTGCTTCAGATTCTGCTGTTGCCCGCAACTTGGTTGCCTTTGCTGCACCTTCTGCTGTCAACTCCACAGCTTTTGCTGCACCTATTGCTTTTTCCACTTCGCTGTTGGCAATGTTCTTAGATATCTCCACGCCGCGTTCAGAGTCAACTACCTTAGGCTGCATATCGGCCTGTGCCTTCATGTTGGCCAACAGCTTTCTTTGTTCTTCTGCCTCGGTCTGTGTTTTGTACGTTATTTTTTCCTGCTCAGCTATTTGCTTGTCGGAAACTATTTTGGTGAGAGCCACCGGAAGCACAACATCTGCAATAAGCGTGTCTTTCGAATCAATGAAATGTTCTTTCAGCACTTCGATAATATGTGCTTTAGCTGTTGCCTGCAGTTCCTTACGCTGTGTATATAAGTCGAGTGCTTTTATATACTGAGCCGCATTGCGGAAATGTGATGATATAGCGGGTTCCAATACCTGCGAGATAAGGCTTTGTATCGACCCCTGGTTGGCAATGACCTTTGGGGCATTTTGCATGGGTATGTGAATGATCACGTTCACATCCATGTTCACACTAAATGCATCTGCAGTGCGGAGCGTTATTGTTTTCAGGTTTGAATCGAGGTCGTGAGCATTTGTCCTGCTATCAGCCCAACTCAATGTTATCTGGTTGGTGGGTACCATGTCCACTTTATACGTCTTGGTATTGATGGGGTGCTTGCCGGGCCCCAGCGGTTCCTGCCAGATGCCTTTGAATCCGTTCTCAACTATTTTGGCATTTACTTTAGAGTCGGTGGTGTCTTCACCTTTTTCGCCTACGAAGCTTGTCACCACTCCACATTTACCGATATCCACCTGCGTCATTTTCACTTTTTCAATGATTGCAAACCAAGGATTGATGGCATAGTTACCGGAGCGGAGTACAGGTATCTGTAAGCCCTTTTGTCCGTTCGCAGCGAGGAAAGCAGCAGGGTCCTGAAAATTATTGTGCTTGTTTAGCGGCACCTCGTCAGCCGCAATTTTTGTTACATCAAGGATAGGCAAACCCTCATTCACCGTTACTATGCCAATTTCATCGGCGTTGATGTTGGTCCACGACTGCGACGTATCTATCCTGAAGAGTGAAGTATTGATGCGGTACTGGCCGGGCATCAGCACATCCAATTGCCTGCCTTTTTCACCGCCGTTGTTGAGAAAAGCTTCGCCATCAACGAAATTAAGGTGGCCTTCTACCTTGTGGCCGAGCAGCCTGCCCTCGGGTATTGCCGCACCATCCATTGCTGTTACCAGGCCGATATAGCCGCCGGACACATTGATTATTCGTTCAACAGATACTTTGAACAACATTGTGTTGATGCGGTAGTTGCCCGGGCCCAAAATCCGGATCTGTGGACCTTTCTGTCCTTTGTTGGCGAGGAATTTCTCGGCATTCTGGTAATCCTCACAATCAACAGGTTTTCCGAAAATGCGTCCTTTATCGCATGGCTCACCGGCTATTGATTCTACAATGCCCACTTCATCTTCGCCGATAACCACCACATTCACGATCTCTACCTGGAACAGGTATGGATTAATACGATGCTCGCCGTCCGGCAAAATGGCTACCTGTGGCCCTTTCTGGCCGCCATTCACAAGAAAGGCTTCACCGTCCTGGTAAAGGTTGCATTCAACCGGGCGCGCAAATAATTGTCCCGATTCTAGGGGCTCGCCGGTGATCGCTGTTACCAATCCAACTTCACCTTTTTTAATAGTTATGAATTTGTATTTGCGGCGTTTATAGATGAACGGAATAAGCAGGCGTAAGCCGGGACCCAGTATACGCGCCTGCACACCGACCTCATTTTTCTTTGCTACTGTTCGTGTTTCGGGCATGGATGCACCGAACCAGCGGCGTTCCAAAACAACTACTTCATCTCCCTTTGCATTTACGATCGACTTGAAAAGAATGAAGAGTAAGAGAACAACGGAAATTACTATTGCGGGGTTGGATAATAATATTGCTATCATAAGGTGGTAATCCTGTAGGGGTTACATCTACAGGGATAGTAAAAATACAGTTTATTTCAATTTACAAAACGCAGTCTTTTTGAAAAATAACCGTGTAGTAATATGCGCAATGCTACAGGTTCATTTTTTTCTTACCTTGCCTTATGTTTTCCCGGCTATTTGGCAAAAAGAAAAATGATGGTGCACCTGAAAAGTTGCAACAGCAAATACCTGAGAATGCAAATTGGTCTTTTTTAGGCGCGGATATGCATTCGCATTTTATTCCCGGTATAGATGATGGTGCAAAAGATATGGCCGAGAGCCTGGCCATGCTGCGTGCGTTGAAGGATCTGGGGTACAACACCGTTATCACTACACCACACGTGATGAGTGATTTTTACCCCAACACCCGCCAAACCATCGAAACAGGTTTGAAGCAGGTGCAGGACGCACTAAAAGAAAATAACATTGATATAAAACTAAGAGCGGCAGCAGAATATTACATAGATGAATATTTTATGCAACTAATAGACCAGGAGCCGCTACTTACCGTAAGGAATAAAGAGGTATTGGTAGAGTTCTCGATGATGTATGAGCCTCCCATGCTCAATGATGCCATTTATAAATTGCAAAGCAATGGTTATCAACCAATTATAGCACATCCTGAGCGATATTTGTTCTTCCATAAAGAATTTCAGCGCTACCGGCAATTCAAAGACCGGGGCTGCCTGCTACAAATGAATATGCTCTCTGTAACCGGCCACTATGGCAAAGGCATAAAACAAATAGCGGAGCAACTGATGGCCAAAGGCCTTTACGACTATTGCGGCAGCGACATGCACCATGAGCGGCATGTTGGCATTTTAAAAGCCATAACAAAAACAAAAGATTATCTTACCTTTGTTAACTATCCGTTTTTAAATTCAAGATTGTGTAATGTAAGTGAGGGGTAAGCAGAAGGTATTTGCAGTTATTTTTTAATTTGTGCAAGTATCCTTACGATCATCGCTCAAAAAAGTTATTTTAATTATTTGATGGGAAATTCACCTTATTGTATTGGCGTTATCGGGTTAGGGTATGTTGGCTTGCCATTAGCTGTGGAGTTCAGCAAATATTACCCGGTTGTTGGCTTCGATATTAATAAACAACGTATAGGGGAGTTGCAGCAATGCAACGACGTGACCCTTGAGGTTGAGAAGGAACTGCTGAAGCAGGTAATGAAACAACCCAAACCTGTGTTGCAGGGAGGGGAAGGAGATGATGATGCAAAATGGCTGAATGACGAAAAAGGCCTTTATTGCTCTAACACAATTGAAGATATAGCCGGGTGCAACGTGTACTTTGTCACGGTGCCGACACCTGTAGATAGAAATAATCGCCCTGATCTTAATCCATTATACCGCGCGAGCGAAACTGTGGGCAAGGTGCTGAAGAAAGGGGATATAGTTGTGTATGAATCGACAGTATATCCCGGTGTGACGGAAGATGAGTGTGTGCCTGTGCTGGAAAAATTCTCGGGACTTACATTCAACAAAGATTTTTATTGTGGTTACTCACCGGAGCGTATCAACCCGGGTGATAAGGTGCATACGATCTCAAAGATAAAGAAGATCACATCGGGCTCCACACCTGAGATAGCCGATAAAGTTGATAGCCTTTACAGGACCATAGTTACAGCCGGTACGCATAAGGCACCAAGTATAAAAGTAGCAGAGGCAGCGAAAGTAATAGAGAACTCGCAACGGGACATAAACATTGCTTTTGTGAATGAACTTGCCAAAATATTTAACCTGCTGGGCATTGATACCAATGATGTGCTGGAAGCATCGGGTACCAAGTGGAACTTTCTTCCCTTCAAGCCGGGGCTTGTGGGTGGGCACTGCATTAGCGTTGACCCGTACTATCTTGCACAGAAAGCACAGGAAGTGGGCTATCACCCTGAAATAATACTGGCAGGGCGAAGGCTGAATGACGGCATGGGCTCTTATGTAGCGAATGAGGTGGTGAAGCTGATGATAAAGAATGATGTGGCTGTGAAAGGAGCTGATGTGCTTTTGCTGGGCATTACCTTTAAAGAGAATTGCCCTGATGTAAGAAATACGCGTGTGGTAGATATTATAAGGGAACTCAGGTCTTACCATGTAAACCTGACCATATATGATCCATGGGCAAATCCTGAAGATGTGGCGCATGAGTATGAAATTGACATCATTAACAAACTGCCCGAGGGAAAGCTGTTTGATTCGCTGGTGCTGGCAGTAGCGCATAAGGATTTCCTGGAGACAGACTGGAATAAAATCGTGAAAAAGGGTGGGATCATCTATGATGTAAAAGGTTGCCTTGAGAAGAGCAAAGTGGATGCGAGATTATAATACAGCATCAAATACATAATCTTTAATCCTTATCCTTTTTTAAACTATTTTTGAAAAAAATTATGGGCATGTTCAAACCGACCAACCAAGGTCCATACCGGTTAAGCCTTCTTTTGTTGTTTTTTGTATATGCCATGACCACGTCGTGTGTAAATACAAAGAACCTTTTATATTTTCAGGACATACCGGATACATTGTCGGCTCCGGTGACGATGACCAGTGTTACCCCTTTCACTGAACCCAAAATAGAATGTAACGATATCCTTGCGATCACGGTTCAGACCGTGGTGCAAAATCCGGGCAACTCACCTATTACATCTACATCTACTGGTACATTTAATTTATTGAACGGGTTCCTGGTGGACAAGAATGGCTATGTGGAACTGTCGCTGATAGGTTTTGTGAAAGTGGCGGGATTGACCACGACAGAGGCCAGGGAGCTAATAAAACAAAAGGCAAAAGAGTTTTACAAAGAGCCGGTGGTAAACGTGCGCATTGCAAATTTTGATATAGCTGTGCTAGGCGATGTAGCTCGTCCGGGAATGGTGAATGTGCCGAGTGAAAAGGCAACCGTGATGGATGCTATCGCATTAGCAGGAGATATGAATATTACAGCAAAGCGAGGTAATGTATTGTTAGTGAGGAATGAAGGAGATGAAAAAAAGTTTGTGCGTTTTGACCTGCGTTCGAGCAATGTGTACCATTCGCCTTACCTGTGGCTGAAGCAACGCGACCAGATAATTGTGGAGCCGAACAAATTTAAGGTGCAGAGCAGCGACCAAACCTTTCTTAGAAACCTTGGTATAGTATCTGCGCTGATCTCAACACTATCGTTGGTACTGTTATTCAGGAATGTAAAATAATTGATAGGATGGAAGAAAAGAAACCACCCGTAGTGGTTGAAGAGAAACATAAAGTTGAAGATACTGCGACATTTAACCTGAAATGGCTTGTATCTACCGTATTGGCCATATGGCCATGGCTGCTGGCGAGCATAAGTGTTGCGCTTATCATTGCCCACTTATACCTGCGTTACACCACTCCCCTTTATAAGTCTTTTGCGGAATTGCTGATCATAGATTCGAAAAAAGGAAGTACCACATCAGGGGACGACATCATGAAGATGCTCAATCTCAACAGCAAGAATATTAACCTGGAGAATGAGATGCAGGTGCTGAAGAGCAAGGGCCTGATGGCAAAAGTGGTGAAGAAACTGAATCTGAATGTAAACTATTCTGTTGCGGGAAGATTTAAAGTGACGAGAGTATATAGCCTTAAACCATTTGAAATGGTTGCGGCCGATACTACCGATGATTTTTTTGTTTGCAAGGTGGACCATATTGCCGCAGGTACGTACAAACTATCAGAGAATAACGGACATGTAATTACTGCCCATTGGGGGGATACGATTACAACATCAAACGGCAGAAAGTTTGTGGTGAACAAAACACCTGTTTTCGGACCGACTGAGCTTCAGTATTCAGTGAATGTCTGGCCTGTGATGTACACGGCAGGCATGTATTCTGTTGATGTCTCTGCAAACACAAAATCTGCCAGCTATGTAACCATCTCTATGCAGGATGCATTGCCCGAGCGATCGGTGGACATAATTAATGAGCTGATGAGGGCCTACATGGAGAGCAATGTAGAGACGAGGAACAGGATATCGGATAGTACCATCAGCTTTATCAACCGCCGTATTGAAAATGTATTTGCAGAGCTAAGTAGCGTTGAGGGAGATATTGAAGGCTATAAGAAACGCAACAAAATCGCGGACATGTCGGCGCAGGCAGTGCAACTGGTAAATGCAAGTGCAGGTACGGTGGAAAAACTTGCGAATGCTGAAGTGGAGTTATATGAAATGCAGGCGATAAGTAAGAACCTGCAGTATGCGCCGGATGACAAATCAATAATACTACCCGCATCATTAATGAGTAATGCGGGGTTGGCTGCGCTGATGGATAAGTTCAACTCATTGCAGGTGCAAATAGAGAACAGCGAAATATCGAACACAAAAAATAACCCGATAACAAAGACGCTTATTAACCAGAAGAATGAAGTGAAGCGGAACATAATCGCCTCGCTGGTGTCTTCTGCTAAGGAAGTAGAACTTAAGCGAGATAAGATAAAAGAAGAGCTGGAGAATATTAACGTGCATATACAGAAGATACCCGAAGTGGAAAGAAAATACCTGGACTTTGCACGCGTTCAGCAGATCAAACAAGACCTGTATATTTTCCTACTGAAAAGGAGGGAAGAGACCGAAATAACCAAGGCCTCTACGGTAGCAGACGCAGATATCATCAACTACGCATCTTATTACGGCCCGGTATATCCTAACCACTCGCGTATATTGATGATGGCGATTTTGCTAGGTACTGTCATACCTTTTGGTATAATCATACTGCGCAAAGCCTTGAATATAAAGATCATCAGTAAAGGAGATATTCTGAAAATATCAACGATACCCGTTATTGGCGAGATAGGCAATAACCAGGATGGAGAAAGCATTGCCGTAAAAAAGAACAGCAGAACGATCATTTCGGAGCAATTCAGGGCGTTGCGTACCAATCTTCAGTACTTGCTGACCAATAAGAATGATAAGGTGCTGATGATCACATCGAGCATGAGTGGTGAGGGTAAATCGTTTATTGCAG
Source organism: Flavipsychrobacter sp. (assembly GCA_044224775.1). Taxonomy (GTDB): domain Bacteria; phylum Bacteroidota; class Bacteroidia; order Chitinophagales; family Chitinophagaceae; genus Nemorincola. Next base: position 2,253 of record JBGAJU010000032.1, on the reverse strand, counting down.
TGAACCTGTCTATTGCGTTGGCGATGTCGGGCAAGAGGGTGGTGCTGATGGAAATGGACTTGAGAAAGCCGAAGATATCGAAGATGCTGGGGCACGAAAATACCACAGGGTTCTCGACCTATGCGATAGGGAAGGCTGAGCTGAAGGATATTATTGTGCCCTCGGGTGTTGATCCGAACCTGTTCCTTATCCCATCAGGGCCAATACCACCGAACCCGGCAGAGTTGATACTGTTACCGCGGTCGGAAGAATTGTTCCAATTGCTGAAAGAGCGTTTTGATTATGTGATCATAGATACGTCGCCTGTGGGGCTGGTAACGGATGCGCAGCTCATCAACCGCTATGCTGATACGGCATTATATATCATCAGGCAGGGGCATACCTACAAGCAGCAGATTAATATTCCGAATGAGTTGTACCATAGCGGTAAAATACCACGCCTGAGCTTTATAGTAAATGACGTTGTTGCCAACCGTGGTTTTGCATATGGTTATGGCTATGAAGAAGGTTATGGCTATGGTTACGGCTACGGCTACGGTTATGGCTATGGTTATGGCTACGGATATGGGTCATACGGATCGGGTTATTATGGGGAGAGCAAGAAGAAGGGGCTGAAAAAGTGGCTGAGCAGGAACAAAGAAGACTAAAAGGTATTCAAAGTAAAAGATAATGGCTGATTCGCAGGATCATAAGCAATGGGATATAGTTATAGCACCCGGCCGCGGATACCTGGACTTTAATATAAAAGAGCTGTGGCGCTACCGCGACCTGCTGTTGATGTTCGTTAAAAAAGACATCATCACGGTTTACAAGCAAACTATACTGGGCCCGATCTGGTTTGTTGTGCAGCCGATACTTACGTCATTGATGTTCTTGCTTGTATTTAACGGTATTGCTAAAATATCTACAGGTGCCGTGCCAGCAATACTTTTTTACCTGCTGGGCAATGTGTTGTGGAGTTATTTTTCGGAAACGCTGAGCACTACATCCAGAACGTTCACTGATAATGCTTCTGTTTTTGGCAAAGTATATTTTCCACGACTTGTACTGCCGTTGTCTAAAACGGTTTCAGGACTAGTAAAATTCCTGATACAGTTTGGCCTGTTTGCTGTGTTCCTGTTATATTACGTATTCATTGAAAAATCAGTAACACCTAACTGGTATATGCTGCTAGCGCCCGTTTGGTTAATGGTAATTGTGCTGATGAGCCTTGGTTTTGGTATTATTATCACTTCGCTTACTACCAAGTACCGCGACCTTACGTTCCTCATCAGTTTTGGCATTCAGCTGGCTATGTTCATCACGCCTGTAATTATACCGTTGTCGGAAGTGCAGGGACAGAAAAGAATATTCTTTTTGATAAACCCGCTGACCTCTGCTGACCTCTTTATTTGAAGCGTTCAAATATGGTTTTTTCGGCAGCGGTACGCTTGACTGGAGTTGGCTGATATATAGCGTGGCGTTTACTTTAGTATTGTTATTGGCAGGTATCATTATATTCAACAGGGTTGAGAAAAAATTCATAGATACCGTATAGTCATCCGTTACAGATTTTTTCAAACTGTAATTTTTATCCACAATCCGGATTCCCAACTCCCAATTCCGAATTCCACACCTAAATTTGCTGTATGCAGAATTATTTGGTGGGGTTGAATGAACAGCAGCGTATTGCGGTGGAACATACTGATGGTCCGCTGATGATAGTGGCAGGTGCCGGCAGTGGTAAAACTAAGGTACTTACCACACGCATTGCGCACCTGATGCACAAGGGTGTGGACCCCTTCAATATACTTGCGCTTACTTTTACCAATAAGGCAGCTGCGGAAATGAAGGAGCGTATAGAAAAGACGCTCGGCAATACTGATGCACGCAACCTGTATATAGGTACATTCCACTCGGTTTTTGCAAGAGTATTGCGGGCAGAGGCCAATAAACTTGGTTATCCGAATAACTTCACCATTTATGATACTGATGATGCGAAAAGTGTGATCAAGGATATAGTGAAGGACATGAACCTGGACGAGAAGCATTATAAGCCTGCATATGTGTACAACAGGATATCGGCTGCGAAGAACAGCCTGATAGACCCTGCTATGTACAAGAATGACACCCTGATACAACAGGAGGACGCCCGGACAACACGCCCATTGATAGGTGATATTTACGATGCCTATGCAAAACGATGCTTTAAGAACGGGGCGATGGATTTTGATGACCTGTTGTTTAAGATGTATGTGTTGCTGACCCATTTCC